>DATAWL010000001.1:0-45955 GCA_036267215.1 Solirubrobacteraceae bacterium
AACCCAGGACCTTCGGATTAAAAGTCCGCTGCTCTACCAACTGAGCTACGGCGGCGTGGCGCTCCGCGGGCGGAGCGCTCAGTTGATCATGGCAAGCGCCCGCGATCGACGATCGCGACGGCCTCGATCTCGACCAGCATCCGGGGGTCGATCAGGCCCGATACCTCGACCATTGTCATCACCGGCCGGACGTCAGCGAACGTCTCGCCGAGGGCGCGGCCGACCTCCTTGGCGCGCGAGATGTCGGTCACATAGATTCGCGCCTGCACGACGTCGCTGATCGCGGCGCCGCCGCGAACGAGCTCGTGGGCGAGCTTGCGCAGGATCTCCACGGTCTGCTCGTACGGCGTTTCGCCGAGGACGGCGCCGTCCTCGGTCACCGACGTCGTTCCGCCGATGAACACGGCGCCGTCCGTCGCAACGACCCGGCTGAAGCCGATCTGGCCTTCATACGGCGACGGCGGATCGCCGCCGAGGCGAACCGGGCCAGAGCTCAATGCCGGAAGTGGCGCCGGCCGGTGAACACCATCGCCACGCCCGCCTTGTCGATCGCCTCGACCACGAGCGGGTCGCGCATCGAGCCGCCGGGCTGGATGATCGCGGTGACGCCGGCCTCGATCGCGACCAAGGCGGCGTCGGGGAACGGGAAGTACGCGTCGGACGCCATCACCGAGCCCTGCACCGGCGAGCGCGACTTCTCGACCGCGAGCCGGACCGAATCGACGCGGCTCATCTGGCCGGCGCCGATACCGATGGTGGCGTCGTCCTTCGACAGCACGATCGCATTCGAGCGGACGTGCTTGCACACCTTCCACGCAAACCCCAGCTCGTTCCACTCGGCCTCGCTTGGGCGGCGCTCGGACACGACCTGCATGTCGCCGCGCTCCTCGAGGTCGTGGTCGCGGTCCTGCACGAGCATCCCGCCGACGACCTGGCGGAGCGCCGGGTCGATCAGGTTCGGGGTGCGGCGCTCGCGGTCGTCGAGGATCCGCATGTTCGGCTTGGTGGCGAGCAGCTCCAGCGCGTCGTCGTCGTAGCCGGGCGCGAACAGAACCTCGACGAACTGCTCGAGCAGCGCCTCGGCCAGCTCACGGTCGACGCGCCGGTTCAGGCAGATGACGCCGCCGAAGGCCGACATCGGGTCACACGCGAACGCCCGCCGGTAGGCCTCGACGGCAGTCGAGCCGACCGCGACCCCGCATGGGTTGTTGTGCTTGACGATCACGCACGCGGGAATCAGGAACTCGCCGAGCAACAGCCGCGCCGCATCGAGGTCCAGCAGGTTGTTGAACGACAGCTCCTTGCCGCCGAGCTGTGAGACCATCGACAGCACGTGGGTGCGCGCGCCGACCTGCGCGTAGTAGGCGGCGCGCTGGTGGGGGTTCTCGCCGTAGGGCAGCTCGAGCACCTTCTCGAACGCGCGGACGAACAGGGGCGGGAAGTCCTCGCGCTTCTCCTGGAACCAGCGGGCGATCGCGGTGTCGTAGCGCGCGGTGTAGGCGAAGGCCTCGGCGGCGAGGCTCTCGCGGGTGGACGGCGACAGGTGGCCGTCGGACTCGCGCAGCTCGGCCAGGACCGCGTCATAGGCTGCCGGGCTGACGACCGGCGCGGCGTAGAGGTGGTTCTTGGCGGCCGCGCGGATCATCGTCGGGCCGCCGATGTCGATGTTCTCGGTGACCTCCTCGTCCGTGGCGCCGCGACGGGCGGCCGTGCGCTCGAACGGATAGAGGTTGACGCACACCAGGTCGACGTACTCGACGTCGTGGTCCTTGGCCGCCTGGGCATGCTCGGGGTTGTCGCGCACGGCCAGCAGCCCGGCGTAGAGCTTGGGGTGCAGGGTCTTGACCCGGCCGTCCATGATCTCCGGGAAGCCGGTGAGGTCGGAGATCGACCGCACGTGGATCCCATTCTCCGCGAGCGCACGGGCGGTTCCGCCGGTGGAGATGATCTCGACGCCCAGCTCGGACAGACCGCGGGCGAACTCGACGATGCCGGTCTTGTCGGACACTGAGAGCAGCGCCCGGCGGATGCTGGGTCCTTCAGACGCCGCCGCCAGCACACTCATGGGCTGTGCACTCACGTCCACAGGCCCGACTCTACCGGGAGATGACGACGCGGCGAGGGTTCCCCGGAGCGAAATCAACCGCTCCGCGGGCGATCAGCCGGACCGCCTCCACCAGCAGATCGTGCTCGATGGGATGCAGTCGCTCGAGCACGGCATCGACGTCGCGGGCGTCGGGCAGCTCGATCGCCCGCTGGAAGATGACCGGCCCACTGTCCATGCCGGCGTCGACGAAGTGCACCGTGACGCCGAACACCGTGACGCCGTAGTCCAGCGCCTGTTGCACCGCGTGCAGGCCCGGGAAGGCCGGCAGCAGCGCCGGATGCACGTTGATCACCCGGTTGGGGAAGGCATCGACGAACAACTCGCTGAGCAGCTGCATGTATCCGGCCAGCACCACCAGCTCGACCTGGTGCGCGCCCAGCCAGCCGGCGATGGCCCCATCGCGCGCCTCGCGCCCGGCGAACTCCGCGGCCGGGAACACGCGCGCGTCGATGCCGGCGGCCGCAGCGCGCTCCAGCGCCGGGGCATCGACCCGGTCAGACGCCACCCCCGCGATCCGGACGCCATCGACGCCGTGGGCACGGTCGATCAGCGCCTGCAGGTTGGTCCCCGTGCCCGAGGCGAGCACCCCGACGTTCATGCCGCGGCGAGCTTGGGAAAGCGGCCCCCGGTCGAGCGCAGCCGCCCGGTCGCCAGCAGCTCGTCGACGCGCCCCAGCACCTCCTCGGAGCGCAGGTGCGCGAACGCGCCGTAGCCGTTGAGGCCGTCGTAGGCGTGCTGGGCCACGACCTTGGAGCGCCCACCGCGGAGGATCTCGACCGCGCGGGTCCGGCCCACCGGCGGCCGCGCCGACACGACCACCTGCACGATGGCGGTGTCGAGCTCGTCGGCCGAGCCGCCACCCGCACCGCGCCCGCCACCGGCCGGGGCTCCGCCGGACGCGGCGCCGACCGCACGCGATACCCGCACCGGCGGCGCCGGCACGAGCGACGAGTCGCACACGTCGCAGCACGGCACCTCGGGAGCTCCCGCCGACGCGTCGCCGAAGTGCGACAGCAGGGCCCCGCGCCGACACTCCTCACCCTCGACGTAGGCCCATACCGACCGGTACTGCGCCCAGCGCACCCGCTCGGCCTCCCGAGCCGAGGACAGGCATATTCCGGCGGCCCGCCGATCCCAGCCGCCGGTGAGCCGGCCGACGGCACGGTCGGGCGGGGCCGGCGCCGGGGCGAGCACCCCCGCCCGGGCCAGGTGACCGAGCAGCGCCCGCACAGCATCCTCGTCGCCGCGGCCCCGCTCGCCGGCCAGGCCGGCCAGCTCTGACATCGGAACGTCGTAGCTGCCGTCGCACCCGGCCCAGGTGAGCCGTTCGCCGACGCGCTCGAACGCCTCGGCGTTCAGCCGCGAGCGCTGGATGAAGAACACGTGCAGGCCCTTGTCGCGGGACTCGGCGAACAGCAGGCAACGCGCGGGCTCGCCATCGCGCCCGGCGCGGCCGGCCTCCTGGTAGTAGCCCTCCAGCGAGCTGGGCACGGCGGCATGGCAGACGGTGCGCACGTCGGCCTTGTCGATGCCCATCCCGAACGCGTTGGTGGCGACGATCACCTGGACCCGGCCGCTCATGAACGCCTCCTGCGCATCGCCCCGGGCCTCGGCCGCCATGCCCGCGTGGTAGGCAACGACCCCGCCGTCCAGCGTGTGGCGCAGCGTGGCGGCAAGCTTCTCAGTGGCCGACCGGGTGCCGGCGTAGACGATCGCCGGCCGGGCGCCCGGCTGCGAGAGCGCCGTCACCAGCCGCTGCTCCTTGTCGCGGGCCCCGCCGCAGCGCACGACCGCGAAGCTGAGGTTGGGGCGGTCAAAGCCGGTGGTGACGCGCACCGGGTCGCGCAGGCGCAGCCGGGCGGCGATGTCCTTGGCCACCTGGGGGGTGGCGGTGGCGGTCAACGCCACCGTGGCGCGGGCGCCGACGCTCTCGGCGGCGTCGGCGAGGACGAAATAGTCCGGACGGAAGTCGTGCCCCCATTGGGAGACGCAGTGGGCCTCGTCGACGACGAACAGCCCGACGTTGGCGGTGGCCAGCGTGCGGGCGAAGGCCGGCGAGGCAAAGCGCTCGGGAGCGATGTAGAGCAGGCGGACCTCGCCGTTGCGCACCCGGGCCATCGCCTGGGCGTTGCCGTTGTGGCTGCGCTGGGAGTTGATCATCGTCACCGCGCCCGGGGCGACGCGGTGGACCGCGAAAGCCTGGTCGCGCATCAGCGCCACCAGGGGCGAGACGACGACCGTCAGGTCGTCGCGCATCAGCGCCGGCAGCTGGTAGCACAGCGACTTGCCCGAGCCGGTGGGCATGACCACCAGCGCGTCGCGGTCGGCCAGCGCCGCGTCAACGGCCTCGGACTGTCCGGGACGGAAGTCTTCAAAGCCGAACAGGCGGTGCAGGGCGTCGCGCGGGTCCATGGCGGGCGGCCGACGATAGCGCCGGCTCCGGAGGGCAGCGGGCGGGGCGCGTGCCACCGCGCCGGGCGCGATCATGCCGTGAGATGTCAGCCCGCGTGTACGTCGTCGGCTCGGCGAACATCGACCGCACGGTCACGGTCGACCGCCTGCCGGTCGCCGGCGAGACCGCGCTCGGCGGCGGGCTGCGGGTCAGCGCCGGCGGCAAGGGCGCCAACGCGGCGGCGGCCGCGGCCGGCGCCGGGGCGCGGACGACGCTCATCGCCGCCGTCGGCGACGACCCCGACGGCGCGCGCGCGATCGCCGTGTCGCAGTCGGAGGGCGTCGACGTCGGCAGCATCGAGATCGTCGCCGGTGAGTCGACCGGCACGGCGCTGATCGTGACCGACCCCGCCGGGGCCAACCTGATCGCGGTGGCGGCCGGGGCCAACGCGCGGCTGAGCCCGGCGCACGTGGAGCAGGCACTCCGTCACGCCAGCGCCCCCGACGTGCTCATGGTCAGCGCCGAGATCCCCGACGCCGCGATCGCCGCCGCGCTCGCGATCGCCGCCGATCGCGGGATCAGCGCCGTGCTCGACCCCGCCCCCGCGCGTTCCAGCCTGCTCGCGCTGCTGAACCTGCACCCGATCGTCACCCCCAACGAAGCCGAGGCGGCGACGCTCACCGGCGAGTCCGCGCCGGAGCGCGCGGCCACGAAGCTGGCGGCGCTGACCCAGCGCCCGGCGATCGTGACCGTCGGCGCCGACGGGTGCGTGATCGCCGACGGACCGCGCGTCACCCATCACCCGGCGGCACCGGTGGACGAGGTCCGCGACTCCGTCGGCGCCGGAGACGCCTTCGCGGGCGCGCTGGCCGCGGCGCTGGCCGCGCGACGGACCCTCGGCGACGCGATCGATCAGGCGACGCGCGCCGCCGCGGACTCGCTCCGCCACGCCGGCGCGCGGCCGTGATCACTTGCCCTTGGGCTTCTTCGGCTTCGTGGGCTTCTTGGGCTTCCTGGGCTTCTTGGGCTTCCTGGGCTTCTTGGGCTTCTTGGGCCCGGGCGTCGTGAACTTGACCCGCGCGCCGGGCCCGGCCACTCCGTCGCTGAGCTCGCCGGTCACCGTGACGGTGGCGGCCTTGATCGGCACCACGTCATGGATGACCAGGCTGCGCCTGCCGCCGAGGGCCAGCTCGGTGATGTGCGAGCCGTTGGTCACCACGTACACCCGGTAGCGCACCGCGAACGCCGCCGCGCGCCACGAGACGCGGACCGCGCCGCCCGGGACCGCGACGACCGTCAGCTCGCCCACCTTGGCCGGCCGCGGGGCCGGCGGGGCGGTGTAGCGGGCGACGGTCAGCACCGTGCGGGGATGACCGTAGCTGTAGACCTGGGCCTGGATGGTGCGCCGGCGGCTGTAGCCCGACCCCGCGGTGAAGTGCAGCGCCCCATGGGCGGCAGTGGTCGAGCCGATGATGTGACCGACGTCGTGCCCGCGCTCCCAGAACACGACCCGCTGGCCGGGGATCGGCCGCAGGCTCCAGCTGAATGTCCGCCGGCGGCCGCGGCCGCCGACCCGTCCGTGCACCGCCGGCTCGGGCAGCAGCGGAGCGACCCGCACCGACGCGACGACCGAGCCGGCCTCCGGCGTGACCCGCCAGGTGCCCGAGCTGTGCTGGATGGCGATCCAGGTGATGTGGCCGGCCGGATCCTGGAGCACCATGAAGCCCGGCACCTTGAGCGGCGCGACGGAGTTCAGCGGCACGCTGACCCGTCGGTCGCCGGGCCCGTGCAGGGTGACCCTCGGCTGCGCGCCGACACCGTGAAGAGCCACCAGCGCCCCGCCGGACGGGAGGTGAAGGTCGCGAACCACCGCCGACGGCTGTGCCTGCCCGACGTTCAGCGTCTCCCATGGCCCGACCGAGCAGCCGGTCCACATCAGGTCGAGATCCCCCGAGCCCCAGGTGTACCCGAAGCCCGGGCTCCAACCGAACCCGAAGGCGCTGAGCTTGGCGCAGGCGGCCAGGCCCTTGTCGGACAGCAGGACCTCGGCGCCGACGGTGGTGTCGATGAAGTTCAGGGCGACGGTGGTATTGACGTCGACGTCGAACGCCGAGCCCTGGATCGCGCCGTTGAGCATCGCGGAGAAGTACACGGGCTGCTTGGACGGGTCGGGCGCGCTCGGGTTGGGCAGGCCCACCTGCACCCCGCCGCCGAACGCGACCAAGCCGGTGGTGTAGTAGTCGAAGTAGGCGTTGGCGATCTTGAACGAGGCCAGCGTCAGCGTGCCGTCGACGTCGATGAACCCGGCGGCGGTCGAGGTGGCCGCCTGGTAGACGAAGTCCCCATCGATCCGCGCCAGCTGCTTGCCGGCGACCTGCGGCCCCCACGACAGGCCGAGCCCGCCGCCGATCACCGTCGGGTTGACGCCGAACACGACCGAGATGCGCTGCAGCTCGACTCCCGCCCACAGCGGGAAGTTGATGTTGTCGACCGCGCCCGAGAACTCCTGGAAGCTGCCGTGCTGGAACGCCAGATTGGCGGCGATCGACAGCTGGTTGGGCGTGGGCAGGTCGATCGTGGCCCCGCCCGACCACGTGTCGTTCACCGGCTGGTAGGTGATCTTGAGGTTCTTGACCCCGATGCCCTTGAGCTCCAGGCCGCTGGAGGTGATCTGGAGCGCGTTGGTGACCAGGCCGGACCCCGGCACGGTGTGTAGCACCAGCGTCCCGTCGAGCAGGCTGGTCCCGGACAGCGGGCCGAACGGCAGCGTGGCGTTGCCGCTCAGATCGGCGCCGTCCTGCTTGTCGAAGCTCAGCGAGAAGTCGCCGTCGAGCGCGATCCCGGCCACCTTGGTCAACGGCGGCGGGGTGACCGTCCCGATCGACACCGTGTTGCCGTCATGCGGGTCGGGCTCGATCCAGGAGAATTGACCGTTGTAGACGACGACCTTGCCCAGCCCCGGCCCGGTGGCGCTCACGGTGACCGGCCCGGAGCTCGAGATCCGCCCGGTCGACGAGTCGATGGTCATGGTGACGAAGTCGTAGTCCGGCGTCAGCGTCAGGCCGTTGAGTGACAGCGCGCTGCCCGGGGTGCTCACGTACTGCGCGCCCGTGTGTGACAGACATCCGGTGGCGTCGACATAGCCGAACGTCGCGGTCACGTTGCAGTCGGGCAACGTGGTGAAGGTGGCGTCGGCCCCGTCGCTGGTCGGCGCGTTGGGATTGGTGGCGAGGAGCCGGTAGTGGTAGACCGTGTCGGCGCTGAGACCGCTGATAGCGGCATCGACCGGGATCGCGCCGCTGCCCGACAGCGGCGATGCGGACGCGCACGCGGCGGTGTGCCCGTAGGCGGTGCTCGTCCCCCACTCGAAGTGGCAATCGCTGAGCGTGAACCCGCGCGGGTCGACCGTCCCGCCGATCGTCGCCGCGGCGGCCGTGACCCCGCCGGCGGCGCCGGTCACCACCACGGGCGCCCCGGCGGCGACCGACGACAGGGTGGTAAAGCTCATGTCCCCGCCGTCCACGGTGGCCGCGTTCGTCGCGACGATCACCTGGTAGTGGTACGTGGTCGCGGCGGCCAGCCCGGTGAGCGGTGCGCTCACGGTCTGCTGCTCCTGGGTGATGCTCGAGCAGGGCGCCATGTTCCCGTAGGCGATCGTCGTGCCCCACTCGAACTCGCAGCTTTCAAGCGTCCCGCCCGACGTGTCGATCGATGCGTTCAGGGTGGCGGAATCGAAGCTGATCAGGCTCGCCGCCAGCGTCTGCGTCTCCGGCGGGAACGGGATGGCGATCTGCTCGGTGGCGATCGACCCCCCGCTGTCGGTGACCGTCAGCGTCGCCTCGTCGTCGGTCGGCTGGCCGGCGGCGTAGGTATGGATCCCGCCGATCGTGAACGTCGCGGTCGCCGCGTCAGGCGTCGCGTCGTGGGCGGCGTCTGACCGGGCGTGCCTGATCTGCAGGTCGCACCCCTGGACGAAACCGGTCTGATTGGCGACGCCGTCGCCCCACTGGATGCCGACCGAGTAACTGCAGGGACTGGCATCCGGGTTATCGTCAGTGAGGGTGGCGGTCAGCGTCGCGTTCTGGCCCGAGCGCGTGATCGACCCGTTCGACAGTGAGATCGGCGCGTCGGCGACATCGGCCTCGAAGTCCAGGGCGCCGTTTCCGTCGCTGCCGCTGTCGCTCCAGTCCACGGTGCCCTCGTAGGTCCCGGCGAAGGCGTAGGTGTGGGTGCCGGAGACGTTGTAGATGCACACGGCGTCGCCGTTGGCGCAGGACCCGCTGATGGTGGTGACCCCGCCGGTGGTGGCGGTCCCGTCGCCCCAGTCGATCGTGACCGTCGGGTGCTGGACATCGCACTCGAAGTCGTGGGTCTCCGGGTCCTTCGGGCACGGATCGACGAACGACGCGATCTGTCCCGAGAACGACGCGCCCTCGGTGGGATTGATCGCGATCGCCCATGCCGCCGGCGAGAAGACGAGGATCGCCCCCATCGCCGCCAACCCCGCCAACAGACCCATCACCCCACGGCGCCACCCCTGCGGTTGCCCCACGCTCATCGTCTGCCCCCTTTGTCTGTCACACCGCGGCGGTGGCGTGTGCGAAGGCCGCCGCCAACCCCTTGGCGTCGGCTCCCGCGCCCGCCTCCAGCTTCATCGCCACGCCACCGACCGACACGATCACCACCTTGCCCACCAGCAGTCGCTTGATCTCGATCGAGTCGACGTCGGTCAGCGAGACGGCGCTGACGAACCCCTTGACGTCGCCGCCCTTGCCCATCGCGATCGGCGCGCTGATGCTGAGCACCACCAGCCGGCTCTCGGTCACCGCCAGCGCCATCGGGCTGGTCAGCTCCAATCCCGCGGACTCGGCGGCCGCCCGCTGCTGCTTGACCTTCCGGCCGCCGATCGCCGACGGCGCCAGGCCGCCGGCGCGCGCCGTGGTCACGCCGCGCGGCTGGGCGATGATCGCGGCCAGCACCCGCTCACCCGGCTCCAGAAACGGCTCGGCCTGATGCTTGATCTTGTCCTCATACGACATGGGCATCGCCTCCGGTCATTCGGTCTCCGACGGATGCAGGCCGGCCCGTGGCGCGCCCGGGCCCGCCCCCGGAAGGCCCGCGGCGCGCTCGAGCCGGTCGATGAGATCGAGCCAGCCGAAGAAATCGACCGGCGCGCCGTCGCTCACCGCGATCTGGCCACTGATCGTCGTGGCGGTTCGCTCGATGTCGACGATCACACGCCTGCCCCGACTCGTGCTCACCTCGAGCACTGTGACCTGGCCACCTCCCCCGCGCATCAGGGGAACCCCTGCTCTTATCGCCGCACGACCCTCGTGTTTTCAGGGCGTCCCGCGACCGGACCCGTGCAACGCGGTGGCCAGACCGGCCCGCGAACGGATCCCCAGCTTGGCGTAGGCCTGCGACAGCTGCCCCTCGATCGTCTTGGTCGAGAGAAACAGCGCCTGGGCGATCTGCCGGTTGCTCAGCCCGTCGGCGGCCATCCGCGCCACCCGCTGCTCGGCGGGGGTGAGCGCGCCGGGGCCGGTCCGGGCCGTCCGCCGGGGCCGCGCACCGGCGGCCACCAGCGCGGCCCGCGCCCGCTCGGCCAGCGCCCAGCCGCCGCAGTCGTGGGCGAGCTCGAACCCGTCCCACAGGGCCGCGCGGGCATCTCCGCGGTGGCCGCGCCGGTCCAGGCGGACCCCCAGCTCGACGGCGGCACGCGCCTGCTCGAGCCGGGCGCCGCAGCCCTCCAGCAGGCCGACGGACTCGCGCAACCGCTCCAGGCCCGCGTCGGAGGCGTCAAGCGTGGCGCACGTGGCCTGGGCGAGGGCGCGGCGGCGCCCCGCCCCGAAGGCGGTCGCCTCCGCGAGCTCCTGGTCCGCCAGCGCCAGCGCCTCGTCGAACCGGCCCAGCCGCGAAAGGGCCGCCACCGTCGCTGGAACCCAGTCGGTCGCCGCGCTGAGGCTGATCCCCGCTCCGATCGTGCGCCGGCCGGCCGACAGCAGATCGGCCACGCCGGACTCGTCGCGGCCATCGGCGATCCGCACCCGGCCGCGATGACAGAGCAGCTCGAGCTCCTGCAAATCGTTGGTGGCGGGGATCTCGACCTCGTCGAGCAGGGTCACCGCCTCGGCGATCCGGCCCCGCTCCACGAGCACGAGCGGCAGCCAGGTCCGCGACAGGGGCTCTGCACCCAACTCGGCACCGAGCTCGAACATGCGCTGGGCGTGGTCCTCGGCGAGGTCGAGATCGCCCAGCCGCAGGGCGGCGTTGGCGCCGAAGTAGGCGAACTGGAACAGCATCGGGGCCCAGCCGCGCCGTTGGGCCTCGCCCATGCCGGCCTCGATGGCGGCCAGGGCCGCACGTGACTCGTCGCTGTAGCCGAGGGCAACGACCGGACTCATGTAGCCCGCGTTCAGCCACTGGGTGAGCAGACGCTCGTCAGCCAGGGAGCGCCGGGCGAGCGCCACCGCCTCCTGAGCCGACGAGCCGGTCACCGCCGCGGTCTGGGCCAGCGTGGAGATGATCAACGGGTCGTCGATCTCGCCCCGGCGCGCGCGATCGAAATGGGGCCGGGCGCGGTCGAGCAGGTGCGGCGAGTGGACCAGGTCGCCGATGCCGCCCCCGATCAGCGCCGCCTCCAGGCGGGCGACCGTCGCGGCGTCCAGCGCGCCGTCGGCGTCCAGCGCGTCCTCGAGGACCAGGATCGCATCGCCGTTGCGCATGACTCCGAACAGCGCCAGCGCCAGCTCGTAGGCGATCTCGGCGCGCTCCAGCGGAGTCCGGGCTCGGGCCAGCGCCTGGCGCAGCGTCGCGTAGTCCTGGGCGGTCGGCAGCAGCGCCTCGGCGCGTCCCAGCTCGACCAGCACCGCGATTCGTACGTCGGTTGAGGGCGGCTCCTGCTGCGCCCGCCGCAGGCAGGAGACCGCCGCCTCCGGAGCGCCGCGGGCCAGCGCCTCGCCCGCGGCGCGACGCAGGACGGCGACGACCCATTCGTCCCCGTAGGGCTGCGCGGACAGCAGGTGGGCGGCGACGCGATCGGCGGACGCATCGTCGGCCTCGAGCATGCGCGCGGCCTGACCGTGCAGCGTCGCCCGGCGCGCGGGCGGCAGCTGCGAGGAGATCGACTCGCCGACGATGGGATGCGCGAAGGACAGCCCGGCGCCCGCGAGCACCAGCTCGGCCTCGTGCAGCCGGTCAGCGGCCACGCCCGCCCGATCGCGCGACAGCCCGGCCAGGGTCGCGGCGTGGCGCAACGACGTGTCGGCGCCGAGCACGGCGAGCGCCTCGGCCAGGCGCTGGCAGTTGTCCCCGAGGTGGGCCAGGCGCACCAGCACATTGGCGCTGATCGCCTCCACGCCAAGCGTGCTCACGCGGGCGGCCAGCTCGACGGTCGGTCGGCCCCCCTCCAGCGCCAGCGCCGCGCCCAGCTCGCGCAGGTAGAACGGGTTGCCGCGCGTCGCCGCATGACAGAAGCGGCACAGCTCGTCGTCGGCCCGGGGACCGAGCACGCCGCGGATCACCTCGCCGCTGGCGGGCTCGCTGAGCGGCTCGGGGCGCAGCACGCCGGCGGCCCGCGCGGCCAGGGCGGCGGGCAGATCGGCCTGCGCGGACGGCTCGCCGGTGCGCACGGCGGCGACCAGCAGCACGGGCAGCGAATCGATCCGCCGGGCGAGATAGACCAGATACCGCGCCGAGGCGACGTCCAGCCATTGGGCGTCGTCGACGATGAGCGCCAGCGGGCGCCGGTCGGCCAGATCGGCGGTCAGCCAGTACAGCCCGTGGAGCACCGACGAGGCACGGTCGCGATCGGCGCCGTCCCAGGTCTCGGCTGCGAACACGGGTGCGGCCAGCGCTGAGGCCCCCTCCAGCCACCCCGTGCCCATCGAGCGCAGCCGTCCCCAGAACAGCTCGCGCACGCCGGCGAAGGAGGACTCCATGACCAGCTCGTCGCCGCGGACCCGCAGCACGTCGGCTCCGAGGCGCTCGGCCTCGATCGCGCCGGCATCAAGCAGCGTCGACTTGCCGATACCGGCCATGCCTTCGACCAGGACCAGCGACCCCTCGCCGGCGATGGCCGCGGCCATCGCGGTGCGCAGCGCCTCGAGTTCGCGGCCGCGCTCCAGCGGCGGCGCGTCATGTCCGCTGCCGCTCATCCGACCGCCCCCGGCGGAGCCCCTTCCGGCCTAGGCGCGCACCAGCGGGAGCTCGCGCTCGAATGCGAACTTGCCGTTGGCGTCCTCGGTCCCGGCCAGCGGATACTCGCCGCTGAAGCAGGCGTCGCAGTGGTCGGCCCGACGGACCCCGACCGCCTTGTAGACGCCCTCGAGCGAGAGATAGTGCAGCGAGTCCGCGCCGATCTCGGCGCAGACCTCCTCGACCGTGCGGCCGTGGGCGACCATCTCCTCGCGCGTGGACATGTCGATCCCGTAGTGGCAGGGGTGCTTGATCGGCGGGGCGGAGATCCGCAGGTGGACCTCGGCGGCCCCGGCGTCGCGCAGCATCTGGACGATCTGCCGGGTGGTGTTGCCACGGACGATCGAGTCGTCGACGACGACCAGGCGCTGGCCCTCGACGACCTCGCGCAGCGGGTTGAACTTCAGTCGCAGCCCGTGCCGGCGCAGCTCCTGGCCGGGCTGGATGAACGTGCGGGCGACATAGCGGTTCTTGATGAAGCCGTCATCCTGGGGCAGGCCGGCGGCCCGGGCCAGCCCGCGGGCGGCGGCATTGCCGGAGTCGGGCACCGCGATGACCAGGTCAGCGTCGACCGGCGCCTCGTGCCACAGGATCTCCCCCATGCGGGCCCGGGCCACCTGGAGCACGGTGCCGGCCATGCGCGAGTCGGGACGGGCGAAGTAGATGTACTCGAACACGCAGAAGGCCCGGCGCTCGCCCTGAGTCACCTGGCGCGAGGTCACCCCGGAGGCGTTGAGGGTGACGACCTCGCCGGGCTGGACGTCGCGGACGAACTCGGCGCCGATGAGGTCGAACGCGCACGACTCGCTGGCCACGCAGTACACGGACGGACCGCCCTCCGGATCGTCGATGCGCCCGATCGACAGCGGGCGCAGGCCGTGGGGATCGCGGAAGGCCAGCACCGACTCCTCGGTCATGACGACGGTCGAGAAGGCGCCCTTCAGCCGCGGCAGCACGTCGGCCACGGCATCCTCGATGCGATCGGCCGGATGGGTGGCCAGCAGCGCGGCGATGATCTCCGAGTCCGAGGTGGAGCGGAACGGGACGTCGCGCCCGCGCAGCTCGGAGTGCAGCTCGACGGCGTTGATCAGGTTGCCGTTGTGGGCCAGCGCCAGGGTGCGGTGATCGTCGCGGACGATCGGCTGGGTGTTCTCCCAATCCGAGGAGCCGGTGGTCGAGTAGCGCACGTGGCCGATGGCCATGTCGCCGACCATCGAGCGCAGCGTGTGGTCCTTGAACACCTGCGAGACCAGACCCTGGTCGCGGATGGCCAGGATATTGTCGCCCTGGCCCGCGGTGGCGATCCCGGCCGACTCCTGGCCGCGGTGCTGGAGCGCGAACAGCGCGAAGTAGGCGAGACGGGCGACGTCGTGATCGGGAGCGTAGATCCCGAAGACTCCGCACTCGTCGCGAGGACCGTCGCGGTGATCGTTCTCAAGAGCCATGTATCGGGCCAAGCATGCCGGAGGCATCGGCCGGAAGGAATTCAGAGGCTAGCAGCGACGTTTTCACCGCTCATGCGCCTCGCCACGATTAACGCGCTATTTGAGCGTTCACTGGAGCAGCTTGGCCAGGCCGCCGCGCCGGGTCCGGTGCAGCTCGGCCACGGCGATGTCCAGCGCGTCGCCGATCACCAGCGCCTCGCCGCCGACGCGCCCGATGATCTGCAGGCCGGTCAGCGCCGACTGCGGACCGGAGACGATGAACGCACGGCCGGGTGCTTCGGCGAACGGGTCCAGCCCGTTCGGGAGCGTCACCGTGGCGCCGATCCCGCCGGCGACGCAGCACTCCGCCAGCGCGACCGCGATGCCGCCCTCGGCGATGTCGTGGGCGCTGTGCAACGCCCCGGAGTTGACCATCACCCGCACGGTCCGGTGGGCCTCGCGCACGGCCGCCGGGTCGCATTCGGGCAGGGGCCCGGCGACCGCCTCGCCGCGCAGCTTGGCCAGCTCGGACCCGCGCGACGACGGCTCAAAGCCGCCGACGAGGGCGATCGCGTCGCCCTCCTGGGCGAACGCCAGCCGGCCGGCGCGCGCCGGGTCGGGCAGCCGGCCGACCATCCCGATCACCGGCGTCGGGAAGATCGGTCCGGTCGGAGCCTCGTTGTAGAGCGAGACGTTGCCCCCCACGACGGGCACCTCCAACGCGTGGCACGCCTCGGTGATGCCGTCGACGGCCTCGGTCAGCTGCCACGCCACGTGGGGCTTCTCCGGGTTACCGAAGTTCAGGCAGTTGGTCAGCCCCAGCGGCTCGGCACCCACGCACGCCAGGTTGGCGGCGCACTCGTACACCGCCTCGGCGGCCCCGCGCCGCGGATCGCAGGCCACCCGCCGACCGTTGCCGTCGATCGAGACCGCGATCGCCTCACCCGTCGGCAGGGCCAGCACGGCCGCGTCGGCGTCGTCGGGCCGGCGCACCGTGCGCGACTGGACAACGGGGTCGTACTGCTCGAACACCGGCAGGCGCGAGGCGAGGTTGGCCGACCCCAGCAGCGCCAGCAGCGTGGCCGCCGGCGGCTCGTCGCCGCGCAGCACCGCCGGCGCCGGGGCATACATGTCCACACCGACCGGCTCGGCCGGCTCGAGGTCGTACAGCGGGCAGTCGTCGACCAGGATCTCCACCGGCAGATCGGCGACCACGTCGCCGCCGGACAGGATCCGCAGGCGGCCGGAGTCGTTGACCTCGCCGATCGGCGTCGCCAGCGTCTCCCAGCGCTCGCACACCGCGATCACCGCGTCGACCCGAGCGGGCTCGACGACGCACAGCATCCGCTCCTGGGACTCGGAGACCATGATCTCGAACGGCTCCATGCCGGCCTCGCGCAGCGGCACGCGGGCGCAGTCGATGTCCAGCCCGACGCCTCCCTTCGCCGCCATCTCCGACGAGGACGACGTCAGCCCGGCGGCGCCCAGGTCCTGGAGCGACACCAGCAGCTCGGAGTCCAGCAGCTCCAGACAGCACTCCATGAGCTTCTTCTCCGCGAACGGATCGCCGATCTGAACCGATGGCCGCTTGGCCTCGTCGCCCTCGCCCAGCTCCGCCGAGGCCAGCACCGACGCGCCGCCGATCCCGTCCCGTCCGGTCAGCGCGCCCAGCAGGACCAACACGTTGCCCGGCCCGGCGGCGGCGGCGCGGATCAGCCGGTCATGGGGGGCCAGGCCCAGGCACATTGCGTTGACCAGGCAGTTCTGCTCGTAGCTCGACTCGAAGTAGATCTCACCGCCGACGGTGGGCACGCCGATCGAGTTGCCGTAGTGGCCGATCCCGCCGACCGCGCGGTCGAGCAGATAGCGTGACCGCTGCGAGGTCGCCACCTCGCCGAAGCGCAGCGAGTCGAGCACCGCGATCGGCCGCGCGCCGACCGCGAACACGTCGCGCAGGATGCCGCCCACGCCGGTGGCGGCGCCCTGGAAGGGCTCGACCGCGCTGGGGTGGTTGTGGGACTCCACCTTGAAGGCGACGCCCAGTCCGCCGCCGACGTCGACGACGCCGGCGTTCTCGCCCGGGCCCATCAGCACATGGCGCCCCTCGGTGGGCAGGCGGCGCAGGAGCTTCTTGGAGTGCTTGTACGCGCAGTGCTCGGACCACATCAGCGAGAGCATCGCCAACTCGGTGTCGCCCGGCTCGCGACCGAGATGGCTGACGATGAGGTCGTACTCGTGGTCGGTGAGCCCGAGCTCGCGGTAGCGGCTGACGCCGATACCGTCGGAAGTTCGCGCGATGGGCGAACCTCCGGGAGTCGCGGCGGCCCCGGCGGCGGCCATCACGCGGGCGCGCCGGTTCGGTCGGCGATGTGGGCACGGATCGACTCGAAGATCCTCAGCCCGCCGGTGGGACCGGTCAGCGGATCGACCGCGTGCTCCGGATGGGGCATCAGCCCGAACACGTTGCGGGCCTCGTTGCATACGCCGGCGATGTCGTTGAGCGAGCCGTTTGGGTTCTCGCCGGGCGCGTAGCGCAGCAGCACCTGGTCGGCCGCCTCCAGGCGGGCCAGCTCGGCGTCGGGGGCGTAGTAGCGGCCGGTCGTGTGCTTGACCGGGATCGACAGCCGCTGGCCGGACTCGCCGGCGCCGGTGAACGGCGAATCGACGGAGACGATCTCCAACTCCACCTGGCGGAAGATGAAGCGCAGCGAGGTGTTGGGCAGCAGCGCCCCGGGCAGCAGGCCGGCCTCGCACAGCACCTGGAAGCCATTGCAGATGCCCAGCACGATCCCGCCGGCGGCAGCGAACTCGGCCACCTCCTCCATCACCGGGGCAAAGCGCGCGATGGCGCCGACCCGTAGGTAGTCCCCGTAGGAGAAGCCGCCCGGAACGACCACCGCGTCGACCCCCTTCAGGTCGCGATCGCGGTGCCACAGGATCACCGCTTCGCCGAATCGCTGGCAGGCCAGCTGCGCGTCGACCTCGTCGCACGAGCCGGGGAAGCGGATGACCCCAAACCTCACAGTTGGGGGGACACCCCTCAACAACCCCCCGCCGAGAAGACGCGCGGTACCCGCTTCACGACGTCACCGGCTCCGTCTCAACGATTTCGTAGTCCTCGATCAGGGGGTTGGTCAGCAGCCGCTCGCACATCTCCGGCAGCCGGTCGGGGTCCTCCACGTCGAGCTCGATCAGGCGGCCGACGTGCACATTGCGCACGCCGGTGAACCCGAGCGCGGGCAGCGCCCGCTCGACGGCCTGGCCCTGCGGATCGAGGATGCCGGCCTTGGGCTTGACCAGGACGCGGGCGCGCACCGCCGTCAGGCCCTCGTGCGCTGCAGCCAGGCTGAGAACGACTCGCCGGTGATCCGCTCGTAGGCGTCGATGTACTTCTCGCGCGTGCGCGCGACGACATCGTCGGGAATCGGCGGGGCGGGCGGGTTGCGGTCCCACCCCGTCGAGGAGGCCCAGTCGCGGACGAACTGCTTGTCGAAGCTGGGCTGGCCGCGGCCGGGCTCGTACTGGTCGGCCGGCCAGAACCGCGAGGAGTCCGGCGTGCACATCTCGTCGCCGATGGTCAGCTCGCCGTCGGCGTCGAGGCCGAGCTCGAACTTGGTGTCCGCGAGGATGATCCCGTTGTTGCGAGCATGCTCGGCGGCCGACTCGTAGAGCGCCAGCGACACGTCGCGAACCCGGTCGGCCAGCGTCCGGTCGCCGATCAGGGCCACCGCGCCCTCGAAGTCGATGGCCTCGTCGTGGCCGACCTCGGCCTTGGTGCTGGGGGTGAACAGCGGCTCGGGGAGGCGGTCTGACTCGCGCAGCCCCTCGGGCAGCACGTGGCCGGAGACCTTTCCGGTGGCCTGATAGTCCTTCCACCCCGAGCCTGTGATGTAGCCGCGCACGACGCACTCGACGGTCAGCATCTCGAGCTTGCGCACGACCATGCCGCGACCCCGAGCCTCGTCGGGGACGCCGTCGGTGACCGAGATCACGTGGTTGGGGACGATGTCCGCGGTGCGCGCAAACCAGAACGTCGACAGCCCGGTGAGGACGTTGCCCTTGTCGGGGATCGGCGTCGGGTGCACGACGTCGTAGGTGGAGATGCGATCCGAGGCGACGATGAGCAGCTCGTCGCCGAGGTCATAGATCTCGCGAACCTTGCCGGACGCGAGCAGGGAGAGATCGGAGAGGGCGGCAGCCATGGCCGCGATGCTAGCGGCTGCTCACGACGGCCCGGCGGCCGCCCCCGTCGCCCGCGGCTCAGGCGCCGTCGGTCACCTCGTAGTGGATCATCACCACGCCCGGAGGGGCGTAGTTGGGCACGTCGGCGGCGACGATCTGGCCCTGCTCGGAGCCCATCGACTCGCCCAGCGCGGCGGCGGAGTCGTAGTCGGCCTCGAAGATGCAGAAGTACGGGCAGTCGCCCGCCGGAGAGCCCACGTCAAATGAGTAGCGATAGGCGCGCAGGCCCGGCAGCTTGGCCGCCAGCGGGATATGGGTCGAGGTGTAGTAGGACTTGAACGCGTCGGGATCGGGCGGCGGCGGGTACAGCACGACGAGCTTGTGCATCGTGTCCTCTCGAGTTGGGATGAACCGACCGCCGCCGTGGTCAGGCGGCGACCGCGGGCTGGGGAGCAGTGTGACGCGCGATGAACTGCGCCGTCCGCTCGGCGCTGGCCACCGCGTCCCATTGGCGGTCGGGGCGGTTGAAGTTCTGGGTGTAGGCATCGCACAGGGCCTTGTTCTGCGACATGGCCATGAGCAGCCCGACCACGTGGGGCTCGGGGTTGAGGATCATGTTGGTCCAGTCCGAGACGCCATGGACGAACGCCTCGCGCTCGCGCGCCACCCGCCGGCAGAACTGCTCGTCGCAGGCCAGGTCCTCGAGGATCGCGTGGCCGATCACCCAGGCGGAGTACGACGCCGAGTTCGCCCCCTGGCCGTTGACCGGGTCCACGACGCAGTGGGCGTCGCCCATCGCCAGGGCGAACTTCCCGCTGCCCAGACGCACGTAGTCCTCGCGCACCACCGGGGTCACGGACCCCTGGAGGACGTCGCGCGGACCCTGCAATCCGAAGCTGTCGTGGTCGACGCGCTCAAAGCACATCGGATAGTGGTCGCGCAGCTTGGCCAGGACCGTCCGCTCGAAGCCGGCCGGATCGTCGTCGTAGCTGAGGTCGGCCAGCATCTCCAGGTCGCCGCCCGGGATGTTCTCGAACAGCAGCGCGGTGGCGAACCCGTCGCGCGAGGTGATCGGCAGCTCGAGCAGCTCGCCGTGGCCCAGCGACATGTGCACGCCGACGCCCTTGGGCTCGGTGTACGCGATCCCGTGGAAGATCCCCACCGCCAGCCGGCGCTGCGGCTTGTCGTAGGGGTTCTTGTCGCGGCGCGCAGCGAACATCGCGCCCGCGCCCCGGCCGGCGGCGACCACGACCAGATCGTGATCGGAGCTGATCCGCTCGATCCCGTCGGCGTCGATCTCCCCCACGACGACCTCGCCGCCGCGCTGCTGGTAGTCCTGCAGCAACCGCGGCAGATACAGCCGGTAGTCGATGATCGACGACGGGTGAGCAAAGTCGCCGCGGAACCGAATCGGCTCGGGCGTCCCGACGATGCTGTGCTGGTGGCAGACGTAGCCGCACTCGGCGGCGTCCCAGTGGTGCACGCCCAGCGCCCGCTCGCGCTCGAGGGTGTGGTGGTGGTGGGCGACGGTGTTGAGCAGCCGGCCGGCGGCGATCTCGTCTCCCGTCTTGTCGGTGTAGATGGTCACCGGGACGTCGTGCTGCTGCAGGAACAGCGCGAGATGCAGGCCCGAGACCCCGGATCCGACGATGGCGATGTTGGTCATCCTCTTCCTCCTTGAGACGGCCCGGACGCTAACCCGCCGGGGCGGCCGCGATCAAGACGGCAACGCGGAAGCTTGCATTGCGTCTCGCGCAATGATGTACCGTCGCGGCGATGATCGAGCTGCGCGATCTCCGGTCGTTCGGCGCCCTCGTGGACGAGATGCACTTCGGCCGCGCCGCCGAGCGCCTGGGCGTGACCGCATCGACCCTCAGCCGTCGCATCGCCACGCTCGAGCGGACCCTGGGCGTCGGCCTGTTCGAGCGCACCAGCCGGCGGGTGGCCCTGACCGACGCCGGGCGCGTGCTGGCCACGCGACTGCCCGCGGCGCTGCGTCAGCTCGACACCGCGCTGGCGGCGGCGCGGGCGGGGGATGATCGTGGGTGGGAGATCGACTAGCGGCTGGGGCTGCGGTGAAGTTCACGCGACGGTGCCCCGAAATCGTCGGCAAACGTCCCAAGCGACGGCTTCTGGAGGCCGCGTGCGACGTTTGCTTTCCACACGGCGGCAAACGTCCGTCGCGGTTTCGGCCGCGGGTTGCGTGGGACGTTTGCCGACGCCGAGGGGCCACCGGCCACCGCCCGTCCCACCTTCGAAAGCCGCAGTTGACGTTCGCCGCATACCCATCTGACGGCCCCCGGGAGCCCAGCAAACGACAAAAGCCGGGACTCAGGCGACCGGAACCGCGACCGTGATCGCGTCCAACCGCCCCACGATCTCCCCGGCGTGCCGGACGAACGGCGCGTAGTCGAAGATCGCGTCGAGGTCCAGACCGGCGCCGGTCGCGTCGGCGGCGAGCAGCGCGCGCATCGGGGTGCGCTCGTCGAGGGCCTGTTGGGCGACGCGCTGGACGATGCGGTAGGCATCGTCGCGGGTGCTGCCGTTGGCCACCAGGGCCAGCAGCACGCGCTGAGAGAACAGGGCTCCGTGGGTCAGCTCGAGGTTCTCGCGCATCCGCGCGGCATCGACGACCATCCCGTCCACCAGCGCGAGGACCCGGCGCTGCATGTGGTCGAGCAGGATGGTCGAGTCGGGCAGGATGATCCGCTCGACCGACGAGTGGGAGATGTCGCGCTCGTGCCACAGGACGACGTCCTCGACCGCGGCGGCGGCGTTGCCGCGGAGCACGCGGGCCAGCCCGGCGACCTGCTCTGACTTGATCGGGTTGCGCTTGTGGGGCATCGAACTCGAGCCCTTCTGGCCGCGCCCGAACGGCTCGCGGACCTCGCCGACCTCCGTGCGGGCCAGGTGGCGCAGCTCGGTGGCGAACCGCTCCAGGCCGGCGCCGGCCAGGGCGATCGCCTGGAGCAGCTCGGCGTGGCGATCGCGGGCGACCACCTGGGTGGAGACCGGCTCGCGCTCCAGGCCGAGACGATCGAGCAGCCGGGCCTCGAAGTCGGGCGAGGTCGCGGAATAGGTGCCCACCGCCCCGGAGACCGCCCCGACCTCGGCCTGGGCGAACGCGCGCTCGAGCCGCCGCGCGTTGCGATCGGCCTCGAAGGCGAAGCCGGCCAACTTGATCCCGAACGTGGTCGGCTCGGCGTGGATGCCGTGGGTGCGCCCGACGCACAGCGTGTCGACGTGCTCGCGCGCCTTGGCCGCCAGCGCGTCCACCAGCCGCCGCGCATCGGGCAGGACAATCTCGGCCACGCGCTTGATCTGCAGCGCCAGAGCCGTGTCGAGCACGTCGGACGAGGTGAGCCCGTAGTGGATCCAGCGACCGGCCGGCCCGGCGGACTCGCTCAGGACATCGACGAAGGCGGCGGTGTCGTGGTCGGTGACCTTCTCGCGCTCGTCGATGGCGGCGACGGTGAAGGTGGCGCCGTGGATCGCCTCCAACTCGGCCTCGGTGGGGCCGTCCATCTCCTCGCAGGCGGCCACCTCGACCTCGCGCATGGCGTCGAAGCGCGCGTGGTCAGACCAGGCGTCGGCCAGTTCCCGGCGTGTGTAGCGTGCGATCAACGGCCAGTCAGGCTACGCGACGGCGCGGCCGCCCGTCGACCCCGGCGTGGTCGTCACGGCGGCGACGGCGATGGCGGCCGGGACCGGCGGCTGGGCGGCGGACTCGGCGGCCTTCAGGATCGTCTGCAGCAGGCCCGGGAAGCGAGCCTCGAGGTCTTCGCGGCGCAGCTTGTTCATGCGCGTCGTGCCCTGCGGGCGCTGATGGATCACACCGGCCTCGCGCAGAACCTTGAAATGGTGGGTGCAGGTCGACTTGGTGACCGGCAGAGCAAAGCTCCCGCAGGTGTACTCGCTCTCACTGCGGGCCAGCTCGGCCACGATCAGCAGGCGGACCGGATCGCTGAGCGCGTGCAGCACGGCCCCCAACTCGAGCTCGGCGCGAGACGGGTGGGCGATCGATTCAGTGGCTTGTATGGACATTGCCCCTTCCATTGTACGAACCCTGGCAGAGTTAGTACGACATCCATCGTACAAGTGCTATCGTACGACACGTATCGTACAAGACATCACCAGTGAGGAAGCATATGAGAACGCAGAATTCTGCTCCTCCGGTTGCGGAGACCAGGAAGTCCCCGCGGCGACGGCGCACCGACGACGCCGTGATCGCGCAGTACATCCAGGACCTCAGCCGGGCGTCGTAGACGGCGCTTCCGCGCTCGCCCAACGGGGCGGGCGCGCCGCAGGCCGGAGCGCGAAGGGGCCCCGCGACCGCCTGTCAGACGGACAGGATGCGCGCAGCCAGCACTGCGGCATTGCGCGCGTTGTCGACGCCGACGCAGGCCACCGGGACGCCCGGCGGCATCTGCGAGATCGACAGCAGGGCGTCGAGCCCGCCGGCCACCGACGTGCGGCTGGTCAGCGGGACGCCGATGACCGGGAGGTCGGTGTGAGCGGCGACGACGCCCGGGAGCGCCGCGGACAATCCCGCCCCGGCGATGATCACCTTGATTCCGCGCAGGTGCGCGTTGCGCGCGTAATCGGCGACCGTGTCCGGTTGGCGGTGCGCCGACATCACCCGGGTCTCGGAGCGGATCCCGCGCTCGGTCAGCTCGGCCTCGGCCTTCTCCATCGCGGGCAGGTCGCTCTTGGAGCCCATCAGGATCGCCACCTGGGGCGTGTCGACGTCGAGCTCCTCGATGTCGGCCGCGGTCTCGGCCATCGGCGGTAGACCCGGCTCGGCGCCCGGGTCCGGAGCGGCGGCCAGCTCGCGCTTGCCCTCGCCGGGAGAGGGGACCATGCCCGGCTCACCCTCGCTCTGAAATGCGTCGCCGGAGCTCATCTGACCAGCTTCAGGGCGATGTCCCGGCGCAGCTGGCGGCCGTCGAATCGGATCATGTCCGCTGCAGCATATGCGGACGCGCGTGCCGCCGCCGCGTCGCGGCCCAGCGCGGTCACGCTCAGCACTCGGCCACCGGCGGTGACGATCTCACCGAAGCGGGTCCGCCCGGTCCCGGCGTGGGTGACGAACACGTCCTTGGGCACGTCGCCCAGGCCGGTGATCCTGTCGCCGGCCGAGAACGTCTCCGGATAGCCGGCGCTGGCCAGCACGACCGTCACCGCGATCTCCGGACGCCACTGCAGCGGCGCGTGACCGGCCAGCCCGCCGGGCTCGGAGGCGGCCATCAGCAATGCGAGCAGGTCACTCTCCAGGCGCGGCAGGATGGCCTGGGTCTCGGGATCGCCGAAACGGACGTTGAACTCGAGCACCCTGGGGCCGTCGGCGGTCATCATCAGTCCGGCGTACAGCACCCCCAGGAAGGGGCTTCCGCGCCGCGCCATCTCCTCGAGCACCGGCTGATGCACCGCCGCGCAGATCTCCCGGGCGCGCTGGTCGTCGATCCCGGGCACCGGCGAGTAGGACCCCATGCCGCCGGTGTTGGGCCCCTGGTCGCCGTTGAAGATGCGCTTGTAATCCTGGGCGGACGCCAGCGGCAGCGCGGTCTCACCGTCGCACACCGCCAGCAGCGAGACCTCGTCGCCGACGAGGTGCTCCTCGACCACGACGCGCTCGGTGTCGAACTTGTGGTCGACCAGCAGATCGTCGAGCGCGGCGCGCGCCTGTGACTGGTCCTCGGCGATGATCACCCCCTTGCCGGCGGCCAGCCCGTCGGCCTTGATGACGACCGGGTAGCGGCTGATCGCGGCCATGCCCTCGGCGGGCGTGGTGACGACCTGGTAGGCCGCGGTCGGGATCCCCGCCGCCTCCATCACCTCTTTGCAGAACGCCTTGGAGCCCTCCAGCCGCGCGGCGGCCTCGTTGGGCCCGAAGCTGCGGATGCCCGCGTCGGCCAGCGCGTCGACGATGCCCGCCACCAGCGGCGCCTCGGGACCCACGACCACCAGGTCCGCGTTCATCTCCCTGGCGGCGCCGACGACCGAGCCGACGTCGGTGGCATCGATGGGCCGGATGGCCGCCTCGGCGGCGATGCCGACGTTGCCCGGCGCGCAGGTCACCTCCGGCGCGCCGGGCGAGCGCCGCAGCGCCTGCACGATCGCGTGCTCACGGGCGCCGCCGCCCAGGACCAGGACGCTGGGGCTCACCGGCGCGGCGGGGGGTTGCCGTGAGGGCAGGGCGAAGCGGGGCGCACCACCACTAGATCAGGCCGATGAAGTCGTCGATGGGGATCGCGGTCAGCGTCTCGTAGCGACCCGAGCCGCGCGAGCCCAGCTCCATCGACACCCGGGCGATCGTCTGCTCGTCCGGCGCCTCGATCACGTTGACGAAGTCGAACTGACCCAGCGTCGCCCACTGTGCCTTGACCGTGGCGCCCAGCTGCTCCACCTCGCGATTGACCTCGCGGATCCGGCCCGGGTTGTTCTTGATCGTCTGCACCCCTTCCGGGGTGAGCGTGGTGAGCATGATGTATGTGGGCATCCGGGCTCCCTCCTGACGCGTTGACGGTGTCGGGCGGAGACGCCGGCGGCGCGGCCCGGCGCTCCGTTAGGGCACTTGTACCGGATCACCGGCCCCGACGTGCTGCGAGCCCGCGGCGAGGCGCCGGCGCACCGCCAGCCCGGTCAGCACCTCGTGCACGATGCGCGATCCGACCAGCGCGGTGATGTCGGCGGCCCCGATCGCGGAGGGGCACACCTCGACGACGTCGGCCCCGATGACCTCGCACTCCGCCGCCATCCGGCGGCACGCCCACAGCAGGTCGGCCGAGGTCATCCCGCCCGGCTCCGGGGTGCCGGTCCCGGGCGCGAACGCCGGGTCGAGCACGTCGACGTCGATGGTCAGGAACACCGGTCCCGGGCCGATCAGCCCCAGCGCCTCGTCGACGACCGCCGCGATCCCGCGCTCGGCGACATCGTGCATGAAGATCGCGCTGATCCCCTGGTCGCGCTGCCAGGCGAACACCTCCTCGCCCGGCCAGTAGCCCCGCAACCCGATCTGGACGTAGCGCGTCGGGTCGATGTGGCCCGACCGCACCAGGTTGTACATCGGCGTCCCGTGCGAGAGCGAGACGCCGAAGCAGTGCGACGCGGTGTCGGTGTGGGCGTCGAAGTGCACCAGCCCCACCGGCCCGTGCACCGCCGCGCAGGCGCGGATGTCGGGCTCGGCGATCGAATGGTCGCCGCCGAGCACGATCGGGATCGCGCCCGCGGCCAGCACCTCGCCCACGATCGCCTCGATGGCGGCATGCGAGCTCGTCGGGTCGGCGGGCAGGACCGCGGCGTCGCCGAAGTCCACCACCCGGAGCGCCTGCATCGGGTCCACGCGCGCCTCCAGATGCGGTCCGGGGATGGCGCTGGCGGCGCGGATCGCCCGCGGGCCCAGGCGCGTGCCGGGCCGCTCGGAGACGAGCTCGTCCAGCGGCGCGCCGACGATGACGACGTCCGCGCCCGGCAGCTCGGCCGGATCCTCGGTGTACGGCACGCCGGAGAAGCTCAGCAGGCCGGCGTAGTCGGGCTTCTCGCCCACGTGGGCCCAGCGGCGTTGGGGGTCAAGCATCGGTGTCCTCCAGGGTCAGCGGCCCGAGCACCTCACGCCCGCGGCCGAAGTAGTCAGGGAATACGCGCCGCAGGACGAGCGCCAGGATCAGGCCGAGCACCAGCGAGCCGATGCCGATCACGATCGGCACCTCGATCCCGGCGACGGGGTGGGCGTAGTTGACGAGCAGCCCGCCGATCTCGTGCTGCGAGTAGTGGGTGAAGGCCTTGACGAAGATCCCGGCCAGCAGCAGCGCGCCGGCCAGCGGCACAACGCCGAAGCCGACGATCGCGCGCAGGCCCGAGCGCAGCCGCGCCCGGTAATAGACCGCGCAGGCCAGACCAGTCAGCCCGTAGTAGAAGGCGATCAGGAACCCGAGCGCGGTGATCGAGTCGCCGAGCACGCTCTGAGCCGGGTTGGCCACCAGCAGCGCGATCGTCCACACCGCGGAGACGCCGCCCATCACCAGCGTCGACACCGACGGGGTCGCGAACCGGGGATGGATCCGGCCCAGTGACGCGGGCAGCGCGCCCCAGCGCGCCATCGAGAGCATGGTGCGGGCGGTGGGCATGATCGTCGTCTGCGTCGACGCCGCGGTCGAGGTCAGCACGACGAGGATCAGCAGCTTGTCCCACGGGGTGCCCAACACCCGGGCGCCGAGCGCGCCGAGCACGTCGGTCGAGTGAGCTGACAGGAAGCCGGGGCCGGCCGTGGCCTGGCCGGCGGTCGCCACCAGCACGAACGTGACCAGCAGGATCAGCGTCGAGACCACGGCGGCCTTCCCCGGCCCCCGGCGGGCGTCCTGGGACTCCTCGTTGACCGTCACGCAGGCGTCCCAGCCCCAGTAGACGAACACGCCGAGCAGCACGCCGTCGACCAGCGCGCCCAGCGAGAGCGAGAACGGGTTCAGCCAGTCCAGCGACGGATGGATCGAGGCGGCGGTCGGGCTGGCGTAGACCTTGACCAGCGCCACCACGGCGAACACCGCGAGGATCAGCAGCTCGAGCCCGAGCAGGGCCTGCTGCAGGCGTGCGCTGAGCTCGACTCCGCGGTAGGCCACCCAGGTCATCAGCGCGATGAAGCCGGTGGCCGCCAGCGCGAGCGCCAGCGTCGAGCTGGCCGCGCTCTGCCAGCCGACGAGGATGAACAAATACTTGCCCGCGATCTCCGACAGCGTCGCCATCACGATGACGTCGGCGGCGAAGATGGCAAAGCCGGTCGTCCACCCCAGCCGCGGTCCGAGCGCGCGCGTGACCCAGGCGAAGCTCGTGCCGCAGTCGGGGTCGACCCGGTTCAGCGCCCGGTAGGCGACGGAGATGCAGAACATCGGCACGAACGACACGAGCAGTACCGCCGGGGCGTGGGTGCCGATCCCGGCCACCGCGACCAGCAGTCCGAGCGTCGCCGCCAGCGAGTAGGCGGGCGCGGTCGAGGCCACGCCGATCGCCACGTTGGAGGCGAAGCCGATCGCCCCGGCCCTGAGGCCCGGCGCACCGCTTGCCGTGGCCGCCGGCGGGGATGCCGCCACTGATTCCGTCGCCGGTTCGGCGGCCGGCGCTACAGTCGTCGCCATACTGCGCTCCTCTCACTCATTCAGTCGTCGTGAGCGCGAATATAGTCGTTATCAACTTGTTGTGCAACTAATTTCGTCGCACGTGCTCTGATGCCCCCTTCCCGCCCCACCAACAAGCTCGACGGCGTCGACGAGGCGATCATCTCCGTGCTCCAGGAGGACGGCCGGCGCTCCTACGGTGAGATCGGCGAGGCGGTCGGCCTGTCAGAGGCGGCCACGCGTCAGCGGGTCAATCGCCTGCGCGAGTCAGGGGTGATGCGGATCGTCGCCGTCACCGACCCGGTCGCCCTGGGCCGGGGCGTCGTGGCCACGATCGGCCTGCGGGTCAGCGGCGACACCCGCGCCGCCGCCACGGCCCTGGCGGAGATCGGCGCGATCGAGTACGTCGTCATCACCGCCGGGTCCTACGACGTGATCGTCGAGGTGGTGTGCGCCACCGAGGAGGAGCTGCTCGGCGTGATCAACGACGAGATCCGCTCCATCGAGGGCGTGCGCGAGACCGAGACGTTCATGCACCTGCGCACCGAGAAGAACGTCTTCGCCTGGGGGCAGCGCCTCACGGACGCTCCGTGAGGCACTGCCCCGAGTCAGGCGGCTAAACGGTCGCCGCGGGGGCGTCCACGCCGGCCCGCTCGAACACCAGCTCGCCCTCGGCGGCCCCGACGCGGACGGTGTCGCCGGCGACGAACCGTCCCTCGAGGATGGCCAGGGCCAGCGGATCGACCAGCCGCTTCTGGATGACGCGCTTGAGCGGCCGGGCGCCGTAGGTGGGGTCGTAGCCGAGGTTGCCGATCAGCGTCCGGGCGTCGTCGGAGAGCTCGAGCTCGATCTCGCGCTCGCGCAGCCGGCCCATGACCGCCTCCACCTGGATGTCGACGATCTCGCCGATCTGCTCGCGGCTGAGCGGCTCGAACTCGACGATGTCGTCGAGGCGGTTGATGAACTCGGGCTTGAAGTGGCCTTCGGCGCCGGCTCGCCCGCCCGGGATGTTCGAGGTCATGATCAGCACGGCGTTCTTGAACGACACCGTGCGACCCTGCCCGTCGGTCAGGCGACCGTCGTCCATCACCTGCAGCAGCGCGTTGAACACGTCGGGGTGGGCCTTCTCGATCTCGTCGAGCAGCACCACCGAGTAGGGCCGGCGGCGGACCGCCTCGGTCAGCTGACCACCCTCCTCGTAGCCGACGTATCCGGGAGGCGCGCCCACCAGGCGGCTGACGGCGTGCTTCTCCATGTACTCCGACATGTCGATGCGGACCATCGCGTCCTGGGAGTCGAACATGAACTCGGCCAGGGCCCGCGCCAGCTCGGTCTTGCCGACGCCGGTCGGCCCCAGGAACAGGAAGTTCCCGATCGGGCGGTTGGGGTCCTGCAGTCCGGCACGGCTGCGGCGCAGCGCGCTGGCGACCGCGGTGACCGCCTCGTCCTGGCCGATCACCCGCTGGTGCAGGCGCTCCTCCATGTGAACGAGCTTCTCGATCTCGCCCTCCAGCAGGCGGGACACCGGCACCCCGGTCCACTTGGCGACGATCTCGGCGACGTCGTCGGCGTCGACCACGTCCTTGAGGTAGGTGTGCGCGCCGTTGCTGCTCGCCGCGGCCTCCGCCTCGGCGGACTCGGCCTCGGCCAGCTGCTTGGTCAGCTCGGGGATCATCCCGTACTGGAGCTCGGCGGCGCGGCCGAGGTCGGACTCGCGCTGGGCGCGCTCGAGCTCGATCCGGGCCTCCTCCAGGCGCTCCTGGATGTCGGCGACGGCGCCCAGCGAGTCCTTCTCGCGCTGCCACTCGGCGTGCATGGCGTCGGAGCGCTCGCCCTCCTCGGCCAGCGTGCGCTCGAGCTGCTCGCGGCGGGCCGTCGTGCCGGCATCGTCGTCCTCACCGAGCGACTGCAGCTCGATCTCCAGCTGCATGATGTGCCGGTCGACCTCGTCGATCTCGGTCGGCTTGGAGTCGATCTCCATCCGGATGCGCGAGGCGGCCTCGTCGACGAGGTCGATCGCCTTGTCGGGCAGGAAGCGGTCGGCGATGTAGCGCTGGCTCAGCGTGGCCGCGGCCACCAGGGCCGAGTCCTGGATCCGGACCTTGTGGTGGACCTGGTAGCGCTCCTTGAGCCCGCGCAGGATGGCGATGGTGTCCTCGACGCTGGGCTCGCCGACGTACACCGGCTGGAAGCGGCGCTCCAGGGCGGCGTCCTTCTCGATGTGCTTGCGGTACTCGTCCAGGGTGGTGGCGCCGACCGCGCGCAGCTCGCCGCGGGCGAGCATCGGCTTGAGCAGGTTGGCGGCATCGACCGCGCCCTCGGCAGCGCCGGCGCCGACGATCGTGTGCAGCTCGTCGATGAACAGGATGATCGTGCCCTCGGCATCGGCGATCTCCTTCAGCACGGCCTTGAGCCGGTCCTCGAACTCGCCCCGGTACTTGGAGCCGGCGATCAGCGCGCCGACGTCCAGCGAGATGACGCGGCGGTCGCGCAGCCCCTCGGGCACGTCGCCCGAGACGATGCGCTGGGCCAGGCCCTCGGCGATGGCGGTCTTGCCGACGCCGGGCTCGCCGATCAGCACCGGGTTGTTCTTGGTCCGGCGCGACAGGACCTGGATGACGCGGCGGATCTCGTCGTCGCGGCCGATGACCGGGTCCAGCTTGCCCAGCGCGGCGGCCTCGGTCAGGTCGCGGCCGTACTTCTCCAGGGCCTGGAACTTGTCCTCGGGGTTCTGGTCCGTGACGCGGTGGGACCCGCGCACCTCGCTCAGCGCCTTGATCAGCTCGTCGTGGCTGGCGCCGTTGGCGCGCAGCGCGTCGCCGGCTCCGCCGGGATGGGCGGCCAGCGCCAGCAGCAGATGCTCGGCGGAGACGTACTCGTCGCGCAGGTCGCGCATCTCGGTCTCGGCGTCGCGCAGGATCTGCACGAGCTCGCTCGAGCCGCCGGCGGGCTCCTCGCGCCCGCCCGCCGTGCTCAACGTGGGCAGCGCCTCCAGGCGCGAGCCGAGCGCCTGGCGCACGGTGGCGGGATCAGCGCCCAGCTTGCGCAGCACCGGCGCGACCACCCCGCCCTCCTGCTCGAGCAGGACGGCGAGCAGGTGCTCGGGCATGGTCTGCGGGTTGCGCCGCTCGTCGGCCAGCCGCTGGGCCGCCTGCAGCGCCTCCTGGGACTTGATGGTGAAACGGTCTGGTTGCATAGGCGATTCCGTGGTATCGGTTCGGGGAGAAATCTAAGTCTGTAGCACTAAGATTATCGCACGATTGACGCTCCGGTTCAAGGGGTTTGAGCGGGTTTGTCGTCGTGGTTGAGTTGCCGGCCGACGCGGCGGCTTTGCGGCCTCGCGGACGGCCGCCGATCTTCGAAAACGGCGGGCTCGGGACGTGTGGGCTCCTGGTGGGCCCCAGCCGTCGGCAAACGTCCCACGCAACGCCCCTCCTCCGCCGCCTGGGGTGTTTGCCTTCCTCACGACGGCAAACACCCCACCCGACTCCCAGCGTCCGCCCATTGGGACGTTTGCCGACGCCCAGGGACTCTCAGGCACCGTCCGTGCCCACTCGATAGCCGCAGTTGACGTTGGCCCAGGCCGCTCTCAGCACCCCACGGACGACCAGCCAACGACCGCGGTACGCCCACGGACGCCGGCGGCCGAGACCACACACGCCGGCGGAGGCGACCGGCGACCGGCGCCGGCGTCAGTGCCGGATGCGCATCCGCGCGCCCGCGGTCCGCGACTCGATCGTCCCGTTGGGATCGAGGATGACGCCGTAGACGATCGCCGTGATCCGCTGGCCCTTGGCCACGGCGGCCCGCAGCTTGGTCAGCGTCGTCTTGTCGAACGGGATCCGGATGGTCTTGCGCCCGCCGTGATGGAGGACGTAGGCGTTGGACTGCTGGGTCATCAGGTTGCGCGAGCGCCCGAGCTGGAGGTGGACGTAGGCGCCCATCAGGCACTGACCCGAGCAGGAGACCCGGGCGAGCAGGTGCTCGGCGGCGACCGGGCGCCCCTGGGTGGGCAGCGACACGCCGACGGTGACGATCTTGGGCACCAGCACCTGGGCCACGGACGCCAGGCCGGCCAGATTGACGCTGCCCAGGCCCGAGGCCTCGTCGTAGCCCGGCAGGGCGGTGCAGCAACCGAACGGACGGCCGATGATGTTGTCGCCCAGATCGTTGTCGTTGGCGGTGACGTCCGAGATGACGTTGGGCGCCGACGGCGAGTGGTCGATCGCGTAGAGCAGCGGGTTGGCCAGCCCGAGGTTTTGATGGCCGGTGGTCCGCAGCTGCTGGTCGATCAGCGCCAGCCCGCCCGCCAGCAGCGGCGCCGCCGCGCTGGTCCCGCCCACCTGCGTCCACGGGTTGGTGTCCTGCCCGGAGATGCAGTCGCCCTTGGCGGTGCAGTAGATCTCATAGCCGGGGGCGACGTCGGCCAGCATCGACACGTCGGGCACCGCGCGATGGTTGGGGGCCACGAACGTGGTCTGGTAGGCGGGGCGGTTGAACAGGCCGCTCAGCCCGCCGCCGCCGGCGGCCACCACCAGCGGGGAGTCGTTCCACACGTCCTGGCTGGTGATCTGATTGGCGGCGTTGAGCGAGATGTTGGTCCCGCCGACGCCGGTCACGAACGGGGAGGACGCCGGGTAGCTCACCGCCAGCCCGGGCAGCGGCTTGCCGTCCGGGGTCAGGCAGGCCGACGACCCGTCGTCGCCCGAGGAGGCCAGCACCGAGATCCCGCTGGCCGAGGCGAGCGCCAGCGCCCCCTCGACGCTGCGCAGCCCCGAGTTGCCGATCGTCTCCAGGGTGGCCGGCTCACACGAGCCCAGCGACGCCGAGATGACGTCCGGCTTGGCGCCGGCGTTGCCCAGGGGCGCGGTCAGCGAGTGGAGCACGTCGACGGCGCTGGGCCGGGACTCGTAGACGTCGACCGCCTTGAGCTTGGGCGCGGCCGCGTCGAGCACCTCGAGGTCGAGCGTCGACTCGCCGCCGGGCGACAGCGGGTGCTTGAGACCGACGCCGTAGCCGTTGATCTCGGGGGTCGCCAGGCCAAAGCAGTTGGCGAAGCGGCGCAGGTCGGAGAAGCGGAAGCCGTCGATCTCGATCAGCGCCACCCGTTCGCCCTGCCCCTCGATCCCGGCCGCCTGGAGCGGCGCGTAGTTGTAGGCGGTCAGGTACTGGTTGGGCGTGAAGCCGGTCTGGGAGGTGGCCGCGCCGCAGCCGGCGGCGGTCCCGGTCCGCTGCAGGTAGCCGGACTCGTCGTCAGTGGTCTCGCGCGCGGGCGCGGCCATCGCGGCCTTGTGGGGCCAGGCCGCGTCGGTCGAGCGCTGCACCTGCGAGCCGCCGAACACCGGCTGGGTGTCCAGGCCGACGACGCCGGTGACCGACGAGCGGAGCGCCGCCGGGATGCTCACCGCGCTCGACGGCGCCATGTACAGCCCCGCCCGGGCGCTGTGGAAGTCGCCCAGGGCGGCGCCGAACAGCCGGTGGGCGACGGACACCTTCATCGTCGCGTCGGCGAACAGGCCGGTGACGTCGATCTTGACCCCGGTGGCACCGGCCCGGTGCAGGTAGCCGGTCACCCGGGAGCGCTCGGCGCTCGAGGCCCCGAACCGCTGGGCCAGGGTGGCGATCGACTCGTACTGACCGTACCGCGGGGACCCGGGCGTCGCCACGGCGGTGGCGAGCTTCTGCAGGCCCGCGACGTTGGCGTTCAGCGGCAGCACCAGGGAGACGGCCCGGCCCGACGGAGCGGCACCGACCCAGCTCACGCCGGAGCGTCCGGTCGCGGCCCGGGCGCCGGGGACACCGCACAGCGCCACCAGGCTCAGTCCGGCCGCCAGCACCACGACGACACGGGCGAGCGCGGACCGCGAACCCCTGCTGGTGATAGCCATCAAGCTGATCGATTCCCCTGACGTTGTTACGGCGGCGCACGGCAACGGCGCCGCACCCGGCCGGCCGACGGATCGTTGCATACCCAACACGCCCGACCGCCGTTTGGTGCGGTGGCCGGACGCTCGGCGCCACCGGGCCGGCGCCTAGGCCTTGCCCGCGTTCCCCGCGCGCGGTCCGAGCTTGAACGCCTGCAGGTCGGCGTGGCGCACCAGCTCGCCGCCACGGGCGTAGGGCACGATCTCGGCTCGCAGCTCGCGGCGAAGCGCCTCGAGGCGCTGCACCTCGGCGCTGAGCTCGTCGGCGCGCTTCTGCAGGGAGGCCACCTTGCGCGACATCGACTCGAGCTGCTGCTCGAGCTCGAACACCCGCTCGACGCCGGCCAGGTTCATGCCCAGCTCGGCGGTCATCTCCTGGATCCGGCGCAGCCGCTCGACGTCCTTCTGCGAGTACAGCCGCGTGCCCTTGGGCGAGCGCTTGGGCTCGATCAGCCCGCGCGCCTCATACATGCGCAGCGTCTGGGGATGCATCTCCGCCAGTTCGGCGGCGACCGAGATCATGAACACCCCGCGCTCGGACGAGACCTCGACGCGAGTGGTGGTGCGGATCCGGCGCGAGGAGGAGGCCATCACGAGCCCTCACCGGCCTCGGCGGCGAACAACCGCTCGCGCGGGTTGCCGTTCATGACCTGCGACAGCCTGTCAACCGCCTCGGACTGCTCCGGCGACAGGCTCGCCGGCACGTCGAGGACGAACCGGTAGTGGATGTCGCCCTTGCCCTTTCCACCGAGGCGGGCCGGCCCTTCGCCGCGCAGGCGCTGGACGGTGCCGTGCCTGGTCCCGGCCGGGACCCGCAGGCGCTTGGAGCCGTTGAGCGTGGGCACCTCGATGACGGCGCCCTGGAGCGCCTCGGGAATGGTCAGCGGGACCTCGACCTCGAGGTTGTCGCCGTTGCGGTTGAACACCGACGAGTCCGACACCCGGGTGATGACGTACAGGTCGCCGGGCGTGCCCGTGTCGCCACCGGCCGAGAATCCGGGCTCGCCCTTGCCGGCCAGCCGGATGCGGCTGCCGTCGCGCACCCCGGCGGGGATGTTGACGCGCATCCGCTTGACCGAGCGCTGGGCGCCGGTGCCCTGGCAGGTCGGGCACGGATCGTCGATCACCGTGCCGGAGCCGTGGCAGTTGGAGCACGGCTGCGACATCGAGAAGATGCCCTGGCTCTGGGACTCGAGCCCGCGGCCGTTGCACACCGGGCACACGCGCGGCGAGGTGCCGGGCTTGGCGCCGGAGCCGTTGCAGGTGGGGCACGCCTGTGACGTGGGGACCGCCAGCGGCACCTGGGCGCCGTTGACGGCCTGGTCGAAGCTCAGCGACACCTCGGTCTCCAGATCGCGGCCACGCTGGGGCCGCGCCCGTCCGGCGCGAGCGCCACCGGCGCCCGCCTGCCCGCGACCGGTCGCGCCGCCGCCTCCCCCGCCGAACAGGTTGGAGAGGATGTCCGAGAAGTTGCCGGTGAACGCGCCCGGGTCAAAGCCGCCCGCGCCGCCCAGCCCGCCCAGCAGCCCGCCGCGGTCATACGCCTTGCGCTTGTCCGGGTCAGACAGGACGTCGTGGGCCTGCGAGATCTCCTTGAAGCGCTCCTCGGCCTTCTTGTCCCCGGCGTTGCGGTCCGGGTGGTACTGGCGCGCCAGCTTGCGGTAGGCCTTCTTGATCTCCTCGTCGGAGGCGTTCTTGCCCACCCCGAGCGTCTTGTAGTAGTCCGGGCGGTCAGCCACTGTCGCTCACCGCGCTCTCAGCCGGCGACCACGACGCGCGCCGGACGCACGACGTTGTCGCCCATCCGGTAGCCGCGCTGGAACACCTCGACGACCACGCCGGGCTCGGCGCCCTCGACGGGCTGCTGGGCCACCGCCTCGTGCAACTGCGGGTCGAAGCGCTCGCCCTCGGGCGAGTAGCGCTCGATCCCGGCGCGTCCCAGGGCGGCGATCACGTCGGAATGGACGTGCTTGATGCCGGCGACCAGCGAAGCGGTGCCGTTGCCGCCTCCGTCGTTGCCGGCCTCGTCGACGTGGGCGAGCGCGCGCTCGAGGTTGTCGAGCGCGGGCAGGAGCTCCAGCGCGAGCTTGACCGCGCCCCGCTCCTGGGCGGCCTTGGCCTCCCGGACGGCGCGCTTGCGGTAGTTCTCGAAGTCGGCCTGGGTGCGCTGGGCCAGCGCCAGGTACTCGTCGGCCTTCTGGGCGCGGGCGGTCAGCTCGTCGAGGTTCGACGGCTCACCCGCCGGTGTGGCGGGCTCGGCCTGCAGCTCGGGATCGGGCTGGGGCCGGATCGCCTGGGCCCGGCGGGCGGCGTCGTGGCCCTCCGGCGCGCCCGGGGGCGCCTGAGGCAGCTCGGCCTCAGGCGCCTGCGGGTCCACCTTCGGCGCCCTGGTGGGATCGGGGTTCATGTGCGCTTACTTCCCCTCGTCCACAACTTCGGCATCGACCACGTCCTCCTCGGCGCTCGCGCCGTTGGCGGAGGAGCCGTTCTCACCGGACTCGTCCTCTGGCGGGGAGGCGGCCGCCTGCTCCTGGGCGCGCTGGTACATCGCCTCGGAGACCTTGTGGAACGCGGACTGCAGCGCCTCGGTCTTGGCATTGATGTCAGCCGCGTCGGTCGAGGTCAGCGACTCGCGGACCGCCTTGATCGCGGTCTCGATCTCGTCCTTGGACGAGGCGTCGACGGTGTCGCCCAGGTCCTTGAGCTGGCGCTCGGCCTGATAGGCGGCGTTCTCGGCGTTGTTGCGAGCCTCGGCGAGCTCACGCTGGCGCTTGTCGTCCTCGGCGTGGGACTCGGCGTCGGTCACCATGCGCTTGATCTCGTCCTCGGACAGGCCGGAGCCCGACCGGATCTCGATCTTCTGCTCCTTGCTGGTGCCCAGATCCTTGGCGGACACGTTGAGGATGCCGTTGGCGTCGATGTCGAACGCCACCTCGATCTGCGGAATGCCGCGCGGCGCCGGCGGGATGCCGGTCAGCTGGAACTTGCCCAGCGACTTGTTGTAGGTCGCCATCTCGCGCTCACCCTGCAGGACGTGGATCTCCACGCTCGGCTGGTTGTCCTCCGCGGTGGAGAACACCTCGGACTTGCGCGTCGGGATCGTCGTGTTGCGCTCGATCAGCTTGGTCATGACGCCGCCCTTGGTCTCGATGCCCAGCGTCAGCGGGGTCACGTCGAGCAGCAGGACGTCCTTGACGTCGCCGGCGAGCACGCCGGCCTGGATCGCGGCACCGACGGCGACGACCTCATCCGGGTTCACGCCCCGGTGGGGCTCCTTTCCGGTCAGCTCCTTGACCTTCTCCTGCACGGCGGGCATGCGGGTCATGCCGCCGACGAGGACCACGTGGTCGATCGTCGAGGCGCCCTTCTCCTTGGCGTCGTCGAGCGCCTGGCGCACGGGCGCGACCGTGCGGTCGAGCAGGGCGGAGGTCAGCTCGTTGAGCTTGGCCCGGGTCAGGCGCATGTCCAGGTGCTTGGGCCCGGAGGCGTCGGCCGTGATGAACGGCAGGTTGATCTGCGTCTCCTGGGTGGTGGACAGCTCGATCTTGGCCTTCTCGGCGGCCTCGTAGAGCCGCTGCAGGGCCATCGGGTCAGCCGCCAGGTCGATGCCCTGGGACTTCTTGAACTCGCTCACCAGCCAGTCGACGATGGTCTTGTCGAAGTTGTCGCCGCCCAGGTGGTTGTCACCCGCGGTGGCCTTGACCTCGAACACCCCGTCGCCGATCTCCAGCACGGACACGTCAAACGTGCCGCCGCCGAGGTCGAAGATGAGGATCGTCTGGTCGGTCTCCTTGTCCAGCCCGTAGGCCAGCGACGCCGCGGTCGGCTCGTTGATGATCCGCTTGACGTCAAGACCGGCGATCTTGCCGGCGTCCTTGGTCGCCTGGCGCTGATCGTCGTTGAAGTACGCCGGGACGGTGATGACGGCGCTGTCGACGGTCTCGCCGAGGTACGCCTCGGCGTCCGCCTTCAGCTTGCCCAGGATCATCGCGCTGATCTCCGGCGGGGAGTACTGCTTGTCAGCCGCCTCGACGCGGGCGTCTCCGCCCGGGCCCGACACGACCTTGTACGGCACGATCGCCTCCTCCTCGCGCACCTCGGCCTCCTTGCGGCCCATGAAGCGCTTGATCGAGAAGATCGTGTTCTGCGGATTGGTGACCGCCTGGCGCTTGGCGACGGTGCCTACCAGTCGCTCACCGCCCGCGGTGAAGGCGACCACCGACGGAGTCGTGCGCCCACCTTCGGCGTTCTCGATCACCGTCGGCTCGCCACCCTCCAGTACGGCCATACAGCTGTTGGTCGTACCGAGGTCGATTCCGATCGTCTTTCCCATGTTCTTGTCTGCTCCCTTGCGGTTACAAAAATCTGAGTCTCAGAGTAGCAGATCTGCGGACAGTGTCGAGAGGATCGCCCTAGCCTCCGTGGGGCGGTGAGGGGGGTATCGGCGCAACGTCAACGACGGCTATCGAGTGGGGCGCGGACGGTGCCCGGGGGTTCCTGGGCGTCCGCAAAAGTCCCAACGGGCGCGCGCTGGGAGTGGGGTGGGGCGTTTGCCGCCGTGGCGGCGGCAAACGCCCCAGGCGGCCCGCGGGGCGGGTTGGTTGGGACGTTTGCCGACGTTTTGAGGGACACCGCGGTTCGCGGCGGTCCAGAGTGCAGGTCGCGCCGGCGGCACCACAGTCCCGACCCACTCGATAGCCCGCCGTTTTTCGACCCGTCACCGACCGCCCGCACGGCCACCCACCCGCCGCGCCAGCCGGCAACGCCCAAACGGCCACCGCCCAACCCCCAAACGCCCGAACGCCCAAACGCCCAAACGCCCAAACGCCCAAACGCCTACCCGAACGTGAAGGCGCTCGGGCACATCCGGGCCAGCGCGCACGCCCCGCACTCCGGCCGGCGCGCGTGACAGGTGCGCCGCCCGTGCCGGAGCAGGTTGATGTGGAACTCGAGCTCCTGGCCGCGCGGGGTGATGGCCAGCATCTCGTCGTGCATCTCCTCGAACGGGGCACCCGGGCGGAAGAGGCCGAGGCGCGTCCCCACCCGCGAGACGTGGGTGTCGACCGGGACGTCGCGCATGCCCAGGGCGAACAGGAGCACGCAGGCGGCGGTCTTGCGCCCGACGCCGGGGAGGCTGCACAGGTAGTCCTGAGCGGCGGGCACGGACAGCTCGGGCAGCCAATCGAGCGACAGCCCGTGCCCCGAGGACTCGCTGACCGCCTCCAGGATCGACGTGATCCGGGCCGACTTGACCTTGGAGATCCCGCCGGGGCGGATCGCCTCCTCGACCTCGTCGACGGGCGCATCGCGGACGTCCTCCCAGGTGGGAAGGCGCTCGCGCAGGCGCAGGTAGGCGACGTCGCGGTTGCGATCGTTGGTCGATTGCGAGAGCACGGTCAGCACCAGTTCGGCGATGGGGTGCTCATGCGGCCGCCAGCCGGGGATCCCGTAGACGAGCCGCAGCCGGTCGCGGATCGCCCGCACCCGCCGGGCGGCCGGCCGGGACCAGTCCGCGCGCGAGCCGCGCGAGCCGTGTGAGCCGCGGACGTGGGAGCCACGGCCATGCGAGCCGCTAGTCAAGCGACCCCCAATGCGAGCAGGCCCGCGCCGCTGCGGCGGCCGCCTCCTGGAGGACGCCCGCCACCGTCTCACCCGACAAATCGTGCAAGGCCAGCCGGGCCACCAGCGTCCCGGTGAACGCATCCCCGGCGCCGATCGTGCTCACGACGTCCACCGGCACGGCATCGACCTCGCCCCGCTCCGCGCCGCGCAGGATGGCTCCGCCCGGACCCAGCGTGATCGCCACCAGCCGTGCGCCCATCTCGACCAGCGCCGCGGCCGCGCGCTCGACCTCCGCCTCGCCGGTCATCAGCTCCGCCTCGGCCCGGTTGGCGTGCACGAGCGCCGCCCCCGGAACGCAGGCGGCCGCCGCGGCCGCCGCGTCCTGGACCGATGACCACCGGTGCAGCCGGAGGTTGCAGTCGAACACGACCGGGCGGCCGAGCTCGAGCGCCACCCCGCGCGCCCGCATCGTCACCACGCGCTCGCCGGGACCGGCCAGCGTGTTGGAGCTGATCAGCAGTCCGCGGGCACCGGCCACCAGCTCTGCGACCCGCCCGCCCACGGCGCCGACGACCGTCTCGCCCGGCTCGCCGTAGAGGCGGTAGGTCGGCTCGCCGTGCGCGTCGACGGCCACGAACGCCAGCTGGGTCGACACCCCGTCGAGCAGCACGAAGCCGTCGAGACCGACGCCCTCGGCGGCCAGCCGCCCGCGCACCCACCGGCCCCATGCGTCGCCGCCGGCCGCCCCGGCCAGCTCCACGCGCGCGCCCGCCCGCGCGACGAACACCGCGACGTTGGCGACGGTCCCGCCCAGGTGGGGGGTGAACCGCGAGACCTCCCGCAGCGACGCGCCCCGCTCCTCGCCGATCAGGTCGACCAGCGCCTCGCCCAGGCACAGCAGGGAAGCGGCGCCGCCCATCGGGGTCAAGCTCCGATTCCGGCGGGGGATCGGGTGGCGGCACGCATCGTGCGGGACGTTATCCTCGGCGACGCGTGGGCGTCGACGAGCACACGATCGAAGTCGCCGGAGCTCCCGTCTACTACCGTCGCGTCCCGGACGGGGACGCCGAGGCGCTCTACCTGCACAGCGTGCCGACCAGTTCGGAGGATTGGCTGGCCCCGCTCGAGCTGGCGGGCGGCATCGCGCCGGACCTCCCCGGGTTCGGCCGCTCGGGAAAGGCGGGCAATCTCGACTACACGCTCCCGGGCTATGCCGAGTTCGTCGAGCAGTTCCTCGATGCGCTCGAGCTCGACCAGGTGTCGCTGGTGGGCCACGGATGGGGCGCCGCGATCGCCCTGATATTCGCCCAGCGCCGACCCGAGCGGGTCAGCCGGCTGGCGATCGTCGACGCGATCCCGCTGCTGGAGGGCTTCCGCTGGCCGGGCGTCTCGAGCTGGTGGCGGCGGCCCGGCATCGGTGAGCTGATCATGGGGTCGACCAGCCGGTGGCTGCTGGCCCGACGCCTGCGCGGCGGCGCGGTCACCGCTGACGCCTGGCCCGACGCCCGCATCGACTCCGTCTGGGAGCAGTTCGACCAGGGCACCCAGCGGGCCATCCTGCGGCTGCATCGATCGGTCGACGCGGCGGGCCTGGCCCGGGCGGGCGCCGGCCTGGACGAGCTGCGCCTGCCCACCCTGATCGCCTGGGGCGAGCAGGACCCGTGGCTGGATCCGGCGTTCGCGGACGCCTACGGGCGGCGTGTGGCCGGGGCCACGGTCGAGCGGGTCGCCGGGGCCGGGCACTGGCCGTGGCTGGACGTGCCGGAGCTCAGCGCCAGGCTGGCCACGTTCGCCGCCGGCGCGCCGCCGACGTGACCACAGCCGTGGAGCCGGAGCCGGCCGCCACCCCCAGCGCACCCAACTGGCCGTGGATCCGGCTGGCCCCCACGCTCATTGCCGCCGCGCTGGCCGCGGGCTATGTGATCGCCGACCCGCCCAGCATCGACCTCGCCGACCACCTGTTCCGCGCCCACCTGTTCGCGCAGCAGGGCTTCGGACTGTGGAACAACTACTGGTACGGCGGCCATCACATCCTCGGCTACAGCGTCGTGTTTCCGGCCGTCTCGGCGGCGCTGACGCCTCAGCTGGCCGCGGCGCTGGCCGCCACGGCGACCGCGGCGCTGTTCGAGCCGCTGGCCCGCCGCCACTTCGGCGCGCGCGCGTGGCTGGGCGCGGTCCTGTTCGGCGCCGCCACCGCGACCGACCTCTACACCGGGCGCCTGGCGCTGGCGTTCGGGGTGCTCCCGGCCCTGGGCGCGGTCGCAGCGCTGGACACGGGCGCGACGGCGGCGGCATGCCTGCTGGCGTTCCTCGCGGCGCTGTGCAGCCCGGTGGCCGCGCTCTTCGCCGCGCTCGCGGCCGCCGCCTATGCCCTCGCCGCGCTCATCGCCCGGCGGCGGATCGGTCCCGCGCTGCCGGGCGCCGCCGTCGCCGCCGCCGCACTGGTCCCGGTCGGTGCGCTCGCAATCGCCTTCCCCGAGGGCGGCACCGAGCCGTTCGCGCTGGGCACGCTGCTGCCGATCCTGGTCATCGCCGCCCTCGCGCTGCCGGCCACGCCACGGCGCCATGTCACGCTCCGGGCGGGGATCGCCATCTACGCGGTGGCGTGCATCGCCGTGTACCTGGTGCCGTCGCCGGTCGGCTCCAACATCGCCCGCCTGGGCGTGTTCGTCGCCGCGCCGCTGGCCGCGCTGGTGTGGTGGCCCCGCCGGCGCGCCCTGCTGGCGGCCGCCATCCTGCCGCTGCTCTACGTCGGCTGGCAGGCTGCGGTTGCCGACGTGGCGGCGACCGCGGGCGACCCGTCGACCACAGCGGCGTACTACCAACCGCTGCTGACCTACCTCCGCGAGCAGTCCGGCCCGCCGTTCCGCATCGAGATCCCATTCACCGCATCGCACTGGGAGGCGTACTACGTGGCCCGCTCGTTCCCGATCGCCCGGGGCTGGGAGCGCCAGCTGGACCGCGTCGACAATCCGCTCTTCTACGGCTCACACCTGACCGCGAGCGCCTACGACGCCTGGCTGCACCGCAACGCGATCCGGTTCGTCGCCGTCCCCGACGTCGCGGTGGACTACTCCGCCGCGGCCGAGCGGCGGCTGATCGATCGCGGCCTCCCTTACCTGCACCTGGTCATGCGCTCGCGTCACTGGCGCGTCTACGCCGTCGCCGATCCGACCCCGATCGCCACCGGGCCGGCGCGGCTGCGCGCGCTGGGCGGCGACTGGCTGACGCTGACCGCCCGGGCCCCGGGGACGGTCACGATCCGGGTCCGCTTCACGCCCTACTGGGCGATTACGCAGGGCGACGGATGTGTCGCACCGCAGGGCCCATACACCCGGCTGACGCTGCGCCGCGCCGGCCCGGTCCGCCTGGCCACGCGGTTCGCGCTGGGCCGGATCGGGGCGCGCTCCCCGCGCTGCAGCTGACGGTCAACGTACGCCCGACACCCGCGCAGTCACTCGCCGGATTCGGGCGCCGATTTCCCCTCCTGCCCTAACGGGACACAGACATTTCCGCAGCTAGGATGAGGAATCGCTCATGCGATTGCGGCTGCGAGAGATGGAGATGCGGGTGCTGCCGCGGGGCTGGAAGGACGTCCTGCGCCAACTGCTCCTGTTCGTGGGCGCCTACCTGGTGTACCAGCTGGTGCGGGGCCTGGTCGACAAGGGCGACGTCTTCGCCAAGGCCTCGTGGGATGCCACCAAGGTGATCAACCTGGAGCGCACGCTCCACGTGTTCATCGAGCCGAGCATCCAGAACTGGACGCTCAATCGTCATTGGCTGATGGACATCGCCGACTGGTCCTACCTCAACGCGCACTACGTGGTGACGATCGCCGCGCTGGTGTTCATCTACCTGCGGCGCAACGACTCCTTCTACTTCGTGCGCAACATGTTCATGATCGCGATGGCGCTGGCGCTGGTCGGCTACGCCGTCTACCCGACGGCGCCGCCGCGGCTGATGCCCGAGTGGGGCTTCACCGACTCGATCCAGCAGTTCACCGGGATCACCGTCGAGCACGGCCCCACCAGCGCGCTGCTGAACTTCTACGCCGCCATCCCGTCGATGCATGTGTGCTTCTCGCTGATGATCGGCTGGCCGATGTCCAAGCTGGTGCGGCGCCGGGTGGCCCGGATCGCCTGGCGGCTGTATCCGCTGTTCATCACCTTCGTGGTCATCGCCACCGGCAACCACTACCTCACCGACGTCGTGCTCGGCGCATTCACCGCCGGCGCGTCGGCCCTGATGGCCAAGGAGCTGCTGGCCCGCGCCCGACCTGACGTCTGGACCTTTCGGCAGGCTACGGCGTAGTCGCCGTGCGGTCAGCCAGGGAGCGGACGAGCGACGAGTGGCCTAGCCTGTCCTGAGCCGATGGCGTCCCCGACCACCCCCTCGTTACCCCGCCCGCCCAGGCAGCGCCGGCCGCGACCCCGGCGGACCGGCCCGACCCAGGAGCTGATGCGCGAGCGGCTCATCGAGAGCCGCCTGACGCCCAACGCGATCTCGCTCACCGGCTTCCTGCTCAACCTGGCCGCCGCCGCCCTGATCGTCGATCGTATGTTCTTCCTCGGCGGTGTCGCGTTCATCGTCGGCTCGATCATGGACACCCTCGACGGGCGCTACAGCCGCATGTCCGGCAAGGGGACCCCGTTCGGGGCGTTCCTGGACTCGACGCTGGACCGCCTCGAGGAGGGCATCGTCCTCACCGCGGTGGCCGCCTATTTCGCCTCGCGCCACAACCAGGCGGCGGTGGCCGCCGTCGTCATCGCCGTCCTGGCGTCGCTGATGGTGTCCTACACGCGCGCGCGGGCGGAGGCGCTGGGCGTGGCCTGCAAGGTCGGCCTGGCCACACGCCCCGTTCGCGTGGTGATCCTGTCGATCGGGCTGGTGTTCGCCCGGGGCGCCTCGATCGGCCATTTCGAGCTCCTGGCGCCCGCCGTCTACGTGCTCGCGGCGCTGAGCGCGTTCACCGTCCTGCAGCGGATCCTCTACGTCCGCAAACAGCTGCGCGCGACCGAGTGACCCGGCGCCCTGCGGGCGCATTGTAGACCGGTCGGTACCATCTCAGGCATGCGATCCGCTCTGCCTCGGCGCGAGGATCCATCCGGTCGCGGCGCCCGTGGCCGGATCCTCCAGGCGGCCCAGGTGCTGTTCCGCCAGAACGGGATCAACGCCACCGGCGTGGCCGAGCTGGCGGCCGCGGCCCAGGTCTCCAAACGCACGCTGTACCAGCACTTCGCCGGCAAGGACGAACTGGTGGCCGCCTACCTGCGCGCCGTCGGCGACGATCCCCAGGCCGGGCCCGAACGCGCCCTCGCCCGGTCAGACCTGACGCCGCGCGCGCGACTGCTGGAGCTGTTCGCCACCCTCGCCGACGACGACCATCCGCTGCGCGGCTGCCCGTTCGTCAACGCCGCGGCCGAGCTCGCCGAGCCGGGCCATCCGGGCCATCGGGCGGCGGCGGAGCACAAGCAGGAGTTCGCGCAACAGCTCGCGGACCTCGCCCGCGAGGCGGGCGCACACGACCCCGACCGCGTCGGCCGGCGACTGGCGCTCCTGTACGACGGAGCCGCCGCCCAGACGGTGATCTTCGACAGCGGCGACGCCGCCGCCGAGGCGCACGCGATGGCCGCGCAGATCCTGGATGAAGCGATCGACTGATGTACACCGATCGGTCTCCCTTGTGCGCGGAGCGAGCCGGCGCGATTCGGACTATGTAAACCGCTCGGTGTACAATTTGGCGTAACCGGGACGCCGGGCGGGGTATTGTGGAGAACGCCCGCACGTCGCGCGTGCCGGCCTCAACTTCGAGAAGGGATACACATCTCCATGAGCCTCACCAGCGCTTCCCGCAACGGGACCTCGCGCCGCCAGCACGAGAAGGTGCGGGTCGCCATCATCGGCGTCGGCAACTGCGCCAGCTCCTTTGTCCAGGGCGTGCAGTACTACCGCGACGCCGACCCGGACCAGCCGGTGCCGGGGCTGATGCACGCCGACCTCGGCGGCTACCACGTGCGCGACATCGAGTTCTCCGCCGCCTTCGACATCGACGCCGACAAGGTCGGCAAGGATCTGTCGGAGGCGATCTTCGCCGGCCAGAACAACACCCTGAAGCTCGGCGACGACATCCCCAACCTGGGCGTCGAGGTCCAGCGCGGCATGACCCATGATGGGCTGGGCAAGTACCTGTCGGAGAAGATCACCAAGGCGCCCGGGCCGACCGCGGACATCGTCGAGATCCTCAAGGAGACCCGAACCGACGTGGTCGTCTCCTACCTGCCGGTGGGCTCCGAGCAGGCCACCAAGTGGTACGTCGAGCAGATCCTCGAGGCCGGCTGCGGCTTCGTGAACTGCATCCCGGTGTTCATCGCCCGCGAGGACTACTGGAACAAGCGCTTCAAGAAGGCCGGCCTGCCGATCATCGGCGACGACATCAAGTCCCAGGTCGGCGCCACCATCGTGCACCGCGCGCTGGCTCGCCTGTTTCACGAGCGCGGGGTCAAGCTGATGCGGACCTCGCAGCTCAACGTCGGCGGGAACATGGACTTCTACAACATGCTCGAGCGCGAGCGCCTGGAGTCCAAGAAGATCTCCAAGACCGACGCCGTGACCTCGATCATGGGCCACGAGCTCCCCTCCGACGACGTCCACGTCGGCCCCTCGGACTACGTGCCGTGGCTGACCGACCGCAAGTGGGCGCACATCCGGCTCGAGGGCCAGGCGTTCGGCGACGTTCCGCTGAACCTGGAGCTCAAGCTCGAGGTGTGGGACTCGCCGAACTCGGCGGGGATCGTCACCGACGCCGTGCGCTGTTGCAAGCTGGCGCTCGACAACGGCATCTCCGGCCAGCTCGACGGCCCGAGCTCGTACCTGATGAAGTCACCGCCGCAGCAGATCCAGGACGACGACGCCGCCCAGCTCGTCGAGGAGTTCATCGAGCGCAACCGCCGCTCGGTGACCGCTCCGGCCCCCGCAGAGGTCTAGCCGTCGGTGAGCGGGGCGGCTCGTTTGGAGCCGCCCCGCCGCCGCGGTTCTTGTGTCTGACACCCGCCGTTCGCCAC
>DATAWL010000002.1:0-102478 GCA_036267215.1 Solirubrobacteraceae bacterium
GCGATGTCGACCCGCGCCGCGACGATGTGGATCTGCTCCATCGCGCAGCAGGCAAGGCCGAACGTGAGCGGGTACAGCGAGTGGCCCTGCGCCCAGGCGACCGCCTTCTCGACCGTGGTCGTGAGCACTCTCTCCTCGACGTAGCGCTCGAGGTCCTCGTCGGGGAGATCCCCACGGAGCATGTCGACGGCCCTCAGCTGGCGCACCCGCAAATCGCTCACCGGCTCACGCTTTATTTCCATTCGAGCGCTCCTCTCCGCCAGACGTATCCGAACGCGATCATCAGCAGCACGACGAACACGACCGTCTCGCTCATCGCGAACTTGCCGAACGACCGCAGCTCGACGGCGATCGGGTACAGGAAGATGACCTCGATGTCGAACAGGATGAACAGCATCGCGATCAGGTAGAAGCTGATGCCGAAGCGGAATCCGCGGCGGATCTCGGACGGGAGCCCGCATTCGTACGGCGAGTTCTTGGTCTGCTTACGGTGCGTGTTGCGCTTGCCGGTCAGCAGATTGAGTGACCCGAACAGCCCGCCCACGGCGGCGCCGAGTATGAGGAACACGATCGCCGGGAGGTAGCTTCGAAGCACAGGACCTCTTATATCACCAGCGTAAGCAACCTTGTAACACAGTGTTACTTAGTGCCAAATGCGGCTATCTACTCCGTGCGTTATACGCCACGGCCGCCATCGCCGCAGTCGCCGTCGTAGGGCGCCTACCCAATTGAGCGTTCGATGAAGCTCGTCCACATCATCGTCGGCATTCTCTGCATCGGCTGCATCGGCGCGGCCGGCCTGTGGGGGGCGTGGTGCTGGCGCCGCGCCCAGCAGAGCGCCTGGTTCTGGCGGCTGCTGCGCGCCGGGCAGGCGGCCATCGTCGTCGAGGCCTGCCTGGGCGGCGTCCTCATCCTGCTGGGCAAGAAGGAGAGCAGCCTCCACCTGATCTACGGTCTGCTCCCCCTGGCGGTCTCATTCGTCGCCGAGCAGCTGCGCATCGCCTCGGCCCAGATGATCCTCGACGCCCGCGGCCTGGAGAACGCCGCCGCCGTCGGCAAGCTCCCCGAGTCCGACCAGCGGGTGATCGTCGTCTCCATCGTCCAGCGCGAGCTGGGCGTGATGGTGCTGGCGGCGCTGGTGATCCTGGTGCTGCTGATCCGGGCCGCCGGGACGGGGTAGCTGGCGCTCGAGCGTTCTGCGTCGCTGGTCTTCCGCGGGGCGCTGAGCGGGGTATCGGCGCAACGATCAGGCCCCCGCCCCAGGGGTTTCCATGGATGTTGCGGCCGGCTCACCCAAGGTGGAAACGTCGGACGCCGCACCGGGTTGTCTGAGACATGCCGCGCTCCGGTCGCTCGACGAGGGTGGAAAACGTGACAAATCTCGACCGGCCTCCGAGATTTGTCACGTTCCCCACGCTGGAGGGCGATCTGGCGACAAACCCGAGAGCGCCCAGCGGATTTGTCACGAAATGCACGCCCCAGGGACCGCCGGCGGCGCCCCGCACCCGGCCCCCAATCGATAGCCCGCCTGTTTCCAAGCCCTCCGACCCGGCGCGCGCGCCCAACGCCGGCCACCCAGACGCCGACACAAACGCCCTGAGCCTCAGGCCCCCGGGGGCAGCTCGTGGTAGCGCCCGGCGTACCAGAGCAGCGGCGCGCCGTCGCCCAGCCCCAGCTCGAGCACCTCGCCGATGGCGATCGTGTGGTCGCCGCCGGCGATCAGCTCGCGCAGCTCGCACACCGCCCAGGCGAGCGAGCCGTCGATGATCGGGACGCCGTGCTGGAGGCGGTGGGCGACGCCGTCGAGCTTCTCGGACTCGGGGAGCTTGGAGGCGAACACGCCGGCGAGATCCTCCTGGCCGGCGGCGAGCAGGTTGACGGCGAACAGGCCGGCCTCGCGGACGATGGGGAGGGTGCGCGCGCGGTTCTCGAAGCACACCAGCGCGAGCAGCGGATCGAGCGACAGCGAGCAGAGCGCGTTGGCGGTCATCCCGCCCGGGCCGGCCGGCCCGGAGCTGGTGATCACCGCCACGCCGGTGGCGAAGCGACCGAAGACCTCGCGGAAGAGTTCCGGATCGGGCTTGGCAGTCATGCCCGATTTCTATACCGTTATGCGTGCAGCACGATCTTCGGCGCCGCCGTCAGGTGAAGGGACCCCGGCGCCGGCACCTCTGGTTGCCGCCGTAGGAGGACGATCGCGTTGTGTGCTGCGGTGCGAGCGTCACATAGCCGGCGTCGGGGTGGGGTTAGCTTCGCCGCTCGTGCGCCGGGTCCTGCAACGCGCGCGATGCGCACGGCTCCGCCTCGGATTCCGGCTCACGAGCCGACGTCGAGCGTCCCGTAGGCCCCCAGCGCCTGGTCGTTGAGGATCGATGACGCCATCTGGTACTTCCCGGGCACCAGGCCGGCCTGGAGGTCAGCGGTCTGACCGGGGGCGATCGGCGGCGAGGTGATCTCCGCCTGGCCGTTGAGCGAGATGACCAGGTCGTGGGTCAGGCGGCCGTAGTTGTGCACCACCAGCGTCAGCACCCCGGTCGTCGTCTGCAGGTGCTGTGGGGTGACGCGGTATTCGCTGAGCGCGATCTGCACGGTGGCGTCCTTGGCCGCGGTCGTGCTCGTGCCGCAGCCCGCCGCGCCCAGCGCCGCCAGCGTCGCCAGCACCGCCAGCGCCGCCGGCGCCAGGGAGAGGGGTGGACGCCTCACGCACACAGGGACCCGATTATGATCCCTGCCCGATGAGCCGGTTGGCGAAGATCCTGGCGCTGTGTACGGCTGCGGCGACAGTGGGTGCCCTGACCGCAGCGTGCGGCACGCAGAAGATCGCCGTGCCCAAGTCGCAAACCCAGCTCTATCACGGGGCGGTCCTGTTCTCGCAGCGCTGCGCCGGCTGCCACACGCTCTCCTATGCCGCCACCAACGGCTCTGCGCCGAACATCCGCACCGCGCAGGCCAACAGCGGCCCCAACTTCAACCAGCGCTGCGAGCGCCCGGTCGAGCGCGTCCTCTACGCGATCATCAACGGCGGCTTCTCCGGCGCGATCATGCCCCAGAACGTCGTCGTCGGGCAGGACGCCATCGACGTGGCCAAGTTCGTCGCCACCTACGCCGGCCGTCAGGCGCCGAACCAGTTGGGCGTGGTGAAGTGCGTCAGCAAGCCGATCGGCACCATCCCGTCGAGCTTCAGCCAGGCGGCCGCCTCCACCGGCGGGCCCACCGCCACGACGGCGGCCGGCGTGCCGGCCAGATCCGCCAGGCCCGCCAGGTCCGCCACGGCGATGGCGGCGGTGCCCCGGTCCAAGGGCAAGCGCTCCGCCCACTCCTCCTGACCGAGGCGGACCCGTTCTCGATATCAGGCTGATCCGCCGCGACCCCGACGCCCTTCGCGCGGCGTTGTCCCGGCGTGGACCGGACGCCGCCGCGACCATCGACCGGGTGCTCGACCTCGACGAGCGCTGGCGGGCCCTGACCACCGAGCTCGAGCGGCTGCGCTCCGAGCAGAACGCCGCCTCCAAGGCACTGAAGGGCGCCCCCACGCCGGAGCAGCGCGAGCAGCTGGCGGCGCTGGCCGCTCGCGGGCGCGCGCTGTCCGATCAGGAGACGACGCTGCGCGTCGACCGCGACGCCGCGCTGATGTCGCTGCCCAACCTCCCCGCCCCCGACGCGCCCGACGCGGACACCGTGCTGCGCGAGGTCGGCGAGGGCCAGCCGACCGGCCGCGACCACCTCGAGCTGGCCGGGCCCCGAATCGACATGGAGCGCGGCGCCCGGCTCTCCGGCTCACGGTTCGCCTACCTGCGCGGCGACCTGGTGCTGCTCGAGCTCGCCCTGGTGCGCTACGCGATGGAGAAGCTCATGGGCGAGGGCTTCGAGCCGGTCATCCCGCCGGTCCTGGTCCGCGAGCAGGCCCTCTATGGCACCGGCTTTCTCCCGGACACCGAGCAGCAGATCTACACCCTGCCTGACGACGATCTCTACCTCGTCGGCACCTCCGAGGTCGCTCTGGCCTCACTGCACCGCGACGAGATCCTGGCGGCCGGCGAGCTGCCGCTGCGCTACGCCGGCTTCTCCTCCTGCTTTCGCCGCGAGGCGGGCGCGGCCGGCAAGGACACCCGCGGCATCTTTCGCGTGCACCAGTTCGACAAGGTCGAGATGTTCTGCTTCGTCGAGCCCGACGCCGGCATCGACGAGCATCAGCGCATCCTGGCCATCGAGGAGTCGATCATGCACGACCTGGAGATCCCCTACCGGGTGGTGGCCATCGCCGTCGACGACCTCGGCGCCTCCGCCGCCTCCAAGTACGACGTCGAGGCGTGGCTGCCCGGCCAGAGCCGCTACCGCGAGCTCACGTCCTGCTCGAACACCACGGACTATCAGGCCCGTCGCCTCGACATCCGCTATCGCCCCGACGGCGGCCGGCCCGAGACGTTGGCCACGCTGAACGGCACGGCGGTGGCCGTCGGGCGCACGATCATCGCGCTGCTGGAGAACGGCCAGCGGCCCGACGGGTCGGTGGTCCTGCCCGCCGTGCTGGCGCGGTTCGGCGCCCCGGAGGTGCTGCCACCCGCGCCGGGGCTCGCGGCCGGCTGACCGGGCGCGGCGGCTCGCGGGCAGCTGACCCGTCGCGGCGGCGGGCCGCGGTGTGACCGGGCGGCGGGAACGGCTACACGGGAACCGCGCGCAACGCCGGCGGCCGTCCGTTCTCCAGGACGACGAGGGCCGCCCGGGGCGGCCCACACGTTGCGATCTTGGCGCGCATCCGCACGCCGAAGGTGTTCCACGGGCGTACGAAGCTGCGGGCCGTCTCAGGGTCCTGACCGTCGGCGGCCATCGCGATCGCGGCGGCGAAGCCGGTCCGGCCCTGGGCCTCGGCGTCGGCGGGGACCAGCAGGTCGGCGACGGGTCGGTCGATGGCCATCTCCTCGGTCACGCCGAGCAGGCCCTGGGCCTCGCGGGACATGGCCTGGACCAGCAGCGAGGAGTCGACGACCAGGAAGGCGTCGCGCGCGGAGGGAACCGCGTCCTCGCGGGCCTCGAGCAGGAGGCCGAGCCCGCACGAGGTACAGACACGCGCGGTCGGTGGGGGTGGGGCGCCGTTCGGCGACGGCGCAGCGCAGTGCCCGCAAAACCAGAGCCATGGGGCACTGGTATCGAGCCCACCTTCTACAAGTCTGAGTGCCGGTCTTTGGATCATGGACGTACCTAAACGACAGTGGGCGATGCCGTTCCCCTAAGCTCCCTTCCCGAACGGGAAGTCTATGCCAGGGATCGGTCCAAAGCAAGGATCCTTGACTAGTTCTTCGAATTCCTCAGACCTTCGTTTAAACGGAGAGGGGGGGATTCGAACCCCCGAACGAGGTTAACCCCCGTTACGCGATTTCCAGTCGCGCCCGTTCAGCCGCTCCGGCACCTCTCCGGGAAAGTCGGGTTAGCGTAGCGTGGCCGTCCCCGCGGGCGCTGGGCCGCGAGATCGGTTGCCGTTGCTAGATCTTCCAGTTTCCGTTGCGTAGCAGTGGCACCTGCTCGCCGTTTCGTCGCACCCCGTTGACCGCCACGTCGTCGGAGCCGATCATGAAGTCGGTGTGGATCGCGGACTGGTTGACCCGCTCCCGGTCGGCGGCATCGCCGACCGTCAGGTGGTAGCCCCCGCCGAGCGCGATATGGCTGGCCGCGTTCTCGTCCAACAAAGTGTCGAAGAAGACGGTCTCCAATGGGCCAATTCGTCCTTCGCGATCGACGAGCGCGACCTCGCCCAACCGGGCCGCGCCGTCATCGGCGGCGATCATGCCCCGCATCACCTCGGCGCCCTGGTCGGCGTCGATCTGCACCGCGCGGCCGCCCTCGAAGCGGACGGTCAGGCCGGTCACCGTCGTGCCGGACGTGAACAGCGGCTTGGTCGACCGCACCACGCCCTCGACGCGGTCGGGATCCGGCGTCGTGAACACCTCCTCGGTGGGGATGTTGGGCTGGTGCTCGATTCCGTCGACGGTCGTGAACTTGGCCGCCTGCCACCGGCTCGACGGGAGCAGCCCGATCGTCAGGTCGGTCCCCGGGCCCTCGAATTGGACCCGGTCGAGCTCGAGCTCATCCAGCGCCGCGCTGACCCGGACGAGCTCGCTCAGACGCGACTCCCAGGCGGCGATCGGGTCGGGCTCGTCCAGCCGGCAGATGTGCGCGACCTCGCCCCACAGGCGCTCGAGCGCCGCGGCCGGCTCCAGCCGGGGGTGAACCAGCGTCGCCCAGGCGGCGGTCGGGCACGGGATGATCGTCCAGTTGGTGGTGGCGTCGTTGGTGACCTTCATCGACTCCTTGACCCGCGGCAGCCGGTCCAGCGAGATCAGCTGGGGGTCGACGTCGTCCAGGGCGTGCGGAGCCACCGGTCCCGACAGCGAGACCCGGGCCGCGCGCTCTTCGCCCAGCGCGATCACCCGCTCCCCGATCCACGGCGGGACATAGCCGAGCGTGTCGCGGTCGGCGTTCAGCGCGCGGGCGCGTTTGAAATAGACGTCGAACACGGTCAGGTCGACGTACTTGGCCCCGGCGGCGTAGGCGGCGTCGGCGACCGCGCGGGCCATGGGCTCCTTACCGGGCTCGCTGGCCAGCGCGACGATCTGCCCCCGCTGGACGTTGGCGCCCAGGCGGACCGCGAGATCGGCCAGAGCCGTGGTGTAGGCGTCGAAATCGCTCATGACCACATGATCACGCATCGCCCCCGGACGAGGAGACCAGGATCCCCGGGTTGAGGATTCCGGCGGGGTCGAGTGTGCGCTTGACCGCGCGCAGGACCTCGACGCCCAGGGCCCCGATCTCCTCCGCGTAGAGCTCGCGGTGGTCGGCGCCGACGCCGTGGTGATGGGTGATCGAGCCGCCCGCGCCCAGGATCGCCGTGCCGGCCGCGGCCTTGGCCGTCCGCCACTGGGCCACCGGATCCTCGAGCTGGGCGCAGGCCACCGTGAAGTACAGCGACGCGCCGCTGCCGTACACGTGGGAGATGTGGCAGAGGATGACCGGGGGCGAGCCCAGGCCGGTCAGCGTCGCCCGCAGAGCAGCTGACACCGCGGCGTACAGCCGCGGCAGACCTGACCAGAACGTGACGGTCTCCAGCGTCTCCACCAGCGCCCCGGCGTCGAGCAGCGCGTCGCGCAGGTACGGCGCGCGGAACCGGCCCTGCGCCCAGCCCTCGCCGGCTCCGAGCACCGGCGCGCCCCCGGCGGCGCGCAGCAGCTCGCCGGTCGCCGCGCAGCGGCGCGCGACATCGGCCTTGTCGCCCTCCCAGCCGAGGATGGCCAGGCACCCGCCGGACCCGCCCCCGCCCCCGCCGGAGGCCAGCTGCCCGGGCCGAGCCAGGCCCAGCGCGGTCTCGGCCTCGTCGGACAGCCGCACGACGGTCGGCGGCGGGCCGTCCTGGGCCAGCCGCCGCAGCACGGCGGCGCCGGCGCGAAAGTCCGGCAGACGCCAGCCCTCGTAGAGCCGCCGCCCAGGCGCCGGCGACAGCGCCAGCGTCAACGAGGTGATCACCCCCAGCGCTCCCTCGGAGCCGAGCACGAGCTGGCGCAGATCGGGCCCGGCGGCCGACTTGGGCGCGCGCCCCAGCTCGAGCGTCCCCGCCGGGGTGGCCAGGCGCAGCGCCATCACCCGGTCGTCGAACCGGCCATACCCGGCCGAGGACTGGCCGCTGGAGCGAGCGGCGGCGAACCCGCCCAGCGTCGCGTACTCGTAGGACTGGGGGAAGTGCCCCAGCGTGTAGCCGTGGGGCGCCAGCAGCGCCTCGGCCTCGGGTCCGCGCAGGCCCGGCTCGAGCACCGCCAGGCGCGACTCGTCGTCCACCGCCGTCAGGGCGTTGAGGCGGCGGACGTCGAGGGCGACCACGGCCGTAAAGCCGCCGGCGTCCGGCGACAGGCCGCCGACCACCGAGGTCCCTCCCCCAAACGGCACCACCGCCACCCGCCGGTCGCTGCAGCGCTGCAGGATCGCCAGCACCTCGGCATGGGAGCCGGGGGTCAGCACCGCGTCGGGCGCGCTCAGCGGCCGGCGCGCGCGCAGCTCCAGCAGGTCGACCGTCGACTTGCCACCACGGTGGCGCGCCCGCCAGTCCTGGTCGGCGTGCACGTGGCCATCGCCGACGATCGACGCCAGCTCGCCGCGGAGCGCGTCAGACAGCCGGGACGGCTGCAGCGTCAATGCGTCCGGCGACGCCGGGGCCCGGGCGCCGCCCCGCAGCCCGAGCGTCTCGCGCAGGAGGCCGTGGAACGGTTCGGGCAGAGGCGCGGCCCGGGCCGGGTCGCCCCATCCCGACCACGACATCTCCTCGCGTGAGTCCTCGGGACGCGCGCTCGCCATGGGCGGACCGTATCCGCTGACCGGCGCCGGCGGTGCTGTCGCCGCGCGGTTTGCCCCGCAAGCGGGTAGAGATTTCAGTAGCCGCCACGTAGGCTCAGCGGCGACCGGCAAAGCCCAGCCCAGGAGAGATACATGCGCGAAGGCCTGATGATGGATGACTATCCGCTCTCGGTGGTCGGGCTGGTGGAGCGCGCGGAGCGGTACAGCCCGGAGCGCGAGATCGCCTTCCGCCGTCCCGACGGGTCGATCGGACACACCACGTTCGGATCCTGCGCCCACCGCGCCCGCTGCCTGGGCGCCGCTCTGGCGCGGCTGGGGATCGAGCCCGGCGATCCGGTGGCCACGCTGCTGTGGAACCAGCCGGAGCACGTTGAGCTCTACTGGGCCCTGCCGTCGATGGGGGCCGTCATCCACACCCTCAATCCCCGCCTGCACCGCGACGAGCTCAGCTTTATCGTCAACGACGCCGAGGACCGGGCGATCGTCGTCGACGAATCGCTGCTGGAGGTGTTCGAGTCCTTCCACGAGGCCCGGGACTTCGAGCACGTGATCGTGGTCACCCGCTCGGGCGCGGTCCCGGACGGCTACCTCGACTTCGACCAGCTGATCGAGGGCGCCGAGCCGATGGACTGGCCCGCGCCGGACGAGCGCGCGGCGGGCGCGATGTGTTACACGTCCGGGACCACCGGGCGGCCCAAGGGCGTCGTCTACTCGCACCGCTCGCTGGTCCTGCACTCGCTCGTCGAGGCCCTCCCGGACGTCAACGACCTCGGCGCCCGCGACAGCGTCCTGCCGGTGGTGCCGATGTTCCACGCCAACGCCTGGGGGCTCATCTACACCGCGTCGCTCGTCGGCGCCAAGCTGGTGCTCCCCGGCCCCAAGCTGGACCCCGAGAGCCTGCTCGAACTGCTCGAGACCGAGCGGGTCACGGTCAGCGCCGGCGTGCCCACGGTGTGGATGGCGATGCTCGCCGCGCTCGACGCCGAGCCCGACCGGTGGGACCTCAGCGCGTTGCGCCTGCTGCTGGTGGGTGGCTCGGCCGCGCCGCCCAGCCTGCTGCGCGGCCTCGACCGCCACGGGCTGACGCTGCTCCACGCGTGGGGGATGACCGAGACCTCGCCGCTGGGCAGCGTCTGCCGCCTGCCCGCCGAGCTCGAGGACGCCGACGAGGAGGCGCAGCTCGAATATCGCAGCCGCCAGGGCCGCCCGTCGCCGTTCATCGAGATCCGCGCCCGCGGCGACGACGGCCAGGTGATCCCGTGGGACGACCAGGCGATGGGCGAGCTCGAGGTCCGCGGGCCGTGGGTGGCGCGCGCCTACCACCGCGGCCAGGGATCTGAGAAGTTCACTGACGACGGCTGGTTCGTCACCGGCGACGTCGTCCGCATCGACGGTCACGGCAACATCCGCATCTGTGACCGCTCCAAGGACCTGGTCAAGTCCGGGGGCGAGTGGATCTCCTCGGTCGACCTCGAGAACCAGCTCATGGCTCATCCCGGCGTCGCCGAGGCGGCGGTGATCGCCATCCCCGACGACCGGTGGGGGGAGCGGCCGCTGGCGGTCGTGGTGGTCCGCGACGGCCAGCAGGTCGAGGCCGACGATCTGCGCGAGCACCTCGCCCAGGACTACGCCAAGTGGCAGATCCCCGATCGCTTCGAGTTCATCGATGAGATCCCGCGCACCGCGACGGGCAAGTTCAAGAAGACGACGCTGCGGGAGATGTTCGTCGACGCGAAGGTCTAGTTCGAACCGTTGCGGGTCCGACCACTGGTGACGGCGGGCCGCGTCGTGGCGGCCCGCCGTCGCACCGTCAGCTGAGGACGATGCCCCGCTTGGTGAGCGTCCGCCTGACGCCGCCGGTGGGGGTGAACGTGACCGTCAGGGTGACCCGCGTCGATCCCGCGCTCACCAGGCCCTGGCCGGCGGCGGTCGGCCGTAGCGTCACCGCGATCCTGCGGGCCGCGGTCAGGCGGCGGGTGTAGCTGCCGACGGTCACCCTGCCTGAGCGCTCGGCGATCACCAGGCGCCCGGCGCCGGGCAACGCGAGGCGCAGGCCGAGCCCGCCGCCGCTGGACGGCCTCACCCGGGACAGGGTGAAGCGGTTGTCCGGCAGGACGGTGTAGTCGATCGTGTCCGTGGTCACCAGGCCGTCGACGCTGGTGGCGCTGATCGTCAGGCTGTGGCTCCCGGGCGCCTTGGTCTTGAGCGCCCCGCCCGAGGCGATGGCGTTGCCGAGATCGTCGGCGGCCGAGCAGTCGGTCAGTCCGCCGGCGTCGCTCGGCTGGGCGCAGGTGTACCGCGGCCGCACCACCTGGCCGTAGGCATAGCGGGCGTGGCTGCGGATCCCGCCGGCGGTGACGGTCGGAGGGGGCAGGACGGTCAGCGTCTCCGTATCCGCGGCGGCCGATCCCGCCGACGAGCTGACCGCGCCGGTGCTGTTCTGCAGCGCGCCGGTCTGGCTCGCGATCACCGAGACCGAGAACGTGCAGCTGGCCCCGGCGCCGACCGACCCGCCGCTGAGCGAGATGGTCGACGAGCCCGCGTTCGCGGTCACCACGCTGGTCGAGCCGCACGTCCCGTTCTCACCGTTGGGATCGTCGACGGTCAGTCCGGCGGGCAGCGTGTCAGTCAGCCCCACCGACGTGAGCGTGCCGCTGGCGTTCGGGTTGGCGACCGTGATCGAGAACGCCGTGGCCGTGCTGTCGCCGACGCCGATCAGGTTGGGCGTGAACGCGCTGGTGACCTTGGGCGGCAGCGCCGCCGCCCCCGCGCCCGGCGCCGCCGCCAGGCCGGCCCCGCCCACCGAGGCCGCCGCCAGCGTCAGCGCGACCCCCCGATTGAAGTGTGCCCTCCGTCCGATGTCCCTCACCACGTCCCCTTCTGGTCAACCGTCATTGGTCAATGCCGAGCTAGTACTTAACTAACTCAATCAAGTTTACTTAGTTTTGGCCGCCAGGACGGCCGCCGCAAACGACGGGGCCTTGGCGGCGTGGGCGAGCGCCGTGTCACCGAGCATCTCCTCCACGGAGCGCAGCAGCGCGTAGGGCCCGTAGGCGGTGGTGACCGTCCGGTCTCGGCGCGCGTCGGGCGACAGCACCACCGCGCCCGTGCGAGTCGCGCGGCCGGCGGCCCGGGTACCGGCGAAGGCCACGATCAGCGCTCCGTCGTGCCGGTAGGCGGAGGAGGCCGTGATCTTGGGCACCCACTGCGCCAGGAACGCGTTCTCGGCGGCGATCCCGGTGGGCTGCCCCGCCGGGCAGCCGTTGACCCCGGTGGCACTGACCAGGGGAGCGGCCGCCGGGGTGGTCGTCGAGTCGCCCGTCGTCGTCGACGTGCTCGTCGTCGTGCTCGTCGTCGCGCCGGGAGCGGCCGTCGTGCTCGTCGCCGTCGTCGTGGAGGTCGCCGCCGCCGGGTCCGCCGTCTCGCCGGCGGCCGCCGCCACGGCCGTCGCGTCGGCGCACGCCCCCGGCGCGATGTAGGAGAAGGTCGCCTGGCCCGATGCCCGCGACAGCGCGCCCGGCAGCCGGCTGAGGTCCATGTCGTCGCTGGCGCAGTCGCCGAGGTCGAGCAGCGAGTGGAAGTAGATGAACGGGTTGTGGCGGGTGTCGTATCCCGGCTGGGTCCCCGGCAGCGCGACGTCGTCGGCGGCGTCGGAGTTGGGATGCGAGCAGGTCTGCGAGCCCATGTCGGCGACGTAGGCCTTCCAGGTATGCCCGCTGGCGGACACCTGGTCGCCGACGGTCAGAGCCGTCTCGGGGAAGATGCACCCGTTGCCGGAGACGACCCCGTCGGCCTTGGCGGTGGCGCTGTGCGGGAACTCGGCGTACTCACCGCAGCCCGCGCTGGTGTCGGCGTTGGGGGCCTGGCCGCTGACGCCGGCCAGCTCGTCGGCCAGCTCGCCGCGCCCCAGCGACTCGTAGCCGCTCAGCAGCGTCCCGCGTTTCTCCAGCGAGCGCAGGTACGGCGCCGCCGAGGTGTGCCCGAACGCCGCCGCGTACGTGGTCGTGGACAGGGCGATCTCGAACACGTGCTTGATCGGGGGCAGGTCGGTCGCCGCGGTCGTGGTGGTGCTGGTCGTGCTCGTCGTGTTGGTCGTGGTGCTCGCATCGCCGGACCCGTCGTCGCTGGAGCCCGAGCCCGGGGCGCCCGTGGAGCCGGACGCGCCCGACGACCCCGATGAACCTGACGCGCCTAAGGACCCCGAACCGCCGGAGCCGGCGCCGGCGCCGGCGCCGCCGGCGGCGCCGGACCCGGTCGAGGGTGCGACGCTCGCCGCCGGGGTGGTGGCCGCGGCCGGGGGCGTCGCCTGGAGCACGGTCACCGGCCCCTGGTGCAGCGCGGCCAGCGCCGCGACCTGGGCGGGCGTCTGCGTGCCTCCACTGGTGACGATGACCACGGTGGCCACACCCGACAGCGCGGCCAGTGTCAGCATTGCCAGCCGGCTGAGCCGGACATCGAACAGCGAGCGGATCAGGAACCTCCGAGGGCGGTCGCGCACTGCGAGCAGAACGCCGCTCCGCGGGCGTGAGGGGTGCCGCAGCTCGGGCAGTGCCCACCGATGGCGCCGCCGCCCTCGTTGAGCAGGTGCTGCACCTGGGCCAGCTCGGTGTCGAGCTGCTGCAGTGCCGCCGCCTTGGCGATCAGCACGTCCATCTGGACGTGGTCGCGGATGGCCATCTCGTAGAAGAGGCCGCCGAGCTCGGACTGCATCAGGGCAAAGCGCTCGGTCAGGCGCTCGCGCTGGGCGAGCAGCTCCGGGCTGGGGCCCGCCGCCGCGTCGGCCCCCGCCGGCGGCACGGCCGCGGGCGGCGCGGCCGCGGCTGGCCGGCGACGCAGCGCGATCACGGAACCACCACCGTGCCGGGCAGGTTGCTCTGCTGGTTGACGTAGTTGGAGCCGGTCGACTTCTGCACCTTCTGGGTCTCCTGCGCGCCCTGCTGCACCTGCGCCGAGGACGGCTTGGCCCCGGTGATCTGGCTGACGCTCCCGTACTGGGTACTGGAATTCCCGGTGTTGCTCGTCGACCGCCTGGCGCTCGCCGAGTGCTTGGTCTTGGTCCGGTGCTTGGCCGTCCGCGAGGTGGCCGCCGCCGTGGTCGTCGCCGCGGCCGCGGTTGTCGGGGTCGCTGCCGCGCGCTGGACGACCGCCGCCTGCCGGTGGGCCAGCTGGCGGATGAGCGCGGCGTCGTCGTTGTTGGACGAGCGGCCCACCATCACGCCGACGGCCGCCGCGACGGGGATGAGCGCCAGGATGAGTGCCGTGCCCAGGCCCCGGCCCGCCGAACGTCCCGCCCGCGACGTGCCACTGCCCGCGGCCCGCGAGCTGCGCGACCGGGCGGTCGTCTGGCTGAGGTACGTGGCGGCCGGGTCATCGACGTGCCGGCGATGGGCGCCACAGACCACGCAGTAGCGCTGGGCGGCGTCGACCGGCGACCCGCATTGGTCACAGTGCTGATGGGTGGGGGCGGCGGGTGTGGCGCCAGGCGGCGCTGACGTGGCGCCGGGTGGGGGTGGCGTGACCCCGGGCGGCGAGGGCGACACGCGCGTGATCTCAGTGACATCCATCGCTGCCTCCTTATTGGAAGATCGTGGGGAGCGCCTCGACCTCGACTCGAGCGCCGCGGGGGCGGCCGAGCAGGCCCAGCGTCAGGGTCCGGCTGGACTGGCTGCCCAGATGAGGCACGGTCAGGCTCCCGGCGGCGACGTAGCGGCCCGCCGACCGGGCGAACGCGTAGACCTGCAGCTGGTACTGCGGCACGCCCGAGAGGTTGCGCAACGCGACCGGCAGCTCCGACGTCGTCGTGGCCGCCGGCGCGCGGGCGCTGATCGCGGGCAGCCGTCCGGTCGGCGGCGCCGCCGGTGCGGCAACCGGCCCCACCAGCGCGAACGGCCGGGCATGAGCCGGGATGCGGCGCGCGGTGGTGTACACCCAGGTCAGCGTCCCCCGCGCTGTCACCGCCGGCAGATGCGCGTCGAAGTACGAGAGCTCCAGCGGCGATTGCGCGTTGACATACACGCGCCGTCCGCCGGCCAGGCGGAACCCGACGCTGACCGGGAGGTCGCTCACCGTCCGGCTGCCCGGGTTGTGCACGGCGACGACGAACGCGATCCGGCCGCCGTCGCGCACCACCGCGACGCGGTCGACGGTGACGGTGGAGCCCGCAGCCGAGACGCGGGTGGGGACCTCGCCGGCCCGGATCCGGGCGTCGTTGAGCTGGAGGCGGGCGGCCTCCTGCATCGTCGTCGCGCAGCCGCCCAGCGCGGCCGCCAAACCCGCCGCGCCCAGCGCCGCCGCCACCGCTCGCCCCGCCACCGGCGGCCGTCGCAAGGAGCTAGCCGAACGCGCCACCGACGTAGTCCCGCGTCCGTTGTTGGGTGGGGCGACCGAACACCGCCGCCGCGCTGCCGTACTCGACCAGCTCGCCGAGGTACATGAAGGCGACGTGATCGGCGATCCGGTGGGCCTGCTGGAGGTTGTGGGTGACGATGACCACCGCCACCTCCTCGCGCAGCTTGACCACCAGGTCCTCGATCACCTTGGTCGACTGGGGATCCAGCGCGGAGCACGGCTCGTCGAGCAGCAGGACGTCGGGCTGGGCGGCGAGCGCCCGCGCGATGCACAGCCGCTGCTGCTGGCCCCCGGAGAGGCGCAGCGCCGGGTGGTCGAGGCTGTCGGCCACCTCGTCGAGCAGGCCCGCGCGCGCCAGGGCCTCCTCGACCGCGCCGCGCAGCGCGGGACGCCGGGGGCGGCGCTTGGCCTGCTCGCGCAGCACGTAGGCGACGTTGTCGAACACGCTCATCGGGAACGGGTTGGGCTGCTGGAAGACCATCGTCACCCGGCGCCGGAGCGCGGTCGGCTCCAGCGTCGTGATGTCGAGTCCGTCCAGGGTGATGCGCCCGCTCAGCGAGGCCGTCCGGGTCAGCTCGGTCAGCCGGTTGAGCGAGCGCAGCAGCGTCGTCTTGCCGCACCCCGACGGGCCGATCAGCGCCAGCACCTCGCCCTGGCGGATGGGCAGCGACACCGAGCGGACGGCCGGCTTGCCTCCGTAGGCGATCGAGACGTCCTCGATCGCCATCCGGTCGATCGCCGGCACGGTCGGACGGACCGCTCTGCGGGCGGTCACGAACGACGATGCGCCGCCATGGCCGTTGGCGCTCCCGTTGGCCGCGGAACCGCCGGCTCCGGCGGCCAGGTCGGCGGCGGGCGCGGGCGGCCGAGCCGGACGAGGCGTGACGGTCGCGCCCGGGTCCAGCCGGCGCACGGGCGGCGGCTGTCTCAGGTCCACAGCAGCTCCTTGGACCGCCGGCCGAAGATGTCGACCATCACGTTGAGCGCCAGCACCAGCAGCAGCAGCATGAACGCCGCCGCGTAGGCCTTGTTGGGCTGGTTGAGGTCGCCCGTGGGGGCGTTGTCGAACACATAGCTGGTCAGCGTGCTCCCCGTGCCCTGCAGGAAGCCGAGCAGCGGGATGTGACCGACCCCCTGCAGGGACTGCGTATCGCCCAGCAGCAGCACGATGATCGCGGTGTCACCGATCACGTGGCCGATCCCCAGCATGTGGCCGGTGATGACCGACGGCCGGGCGGCCGGCAGCAGCACCCGCCGGATCGTCGCGCGCTTGGTCTTGCCGACCGCGTAGGAGGCCTCACGGACGTGGTTGGGGATCGCCTGCAGCCCCTCCCGCACGGTCGTGACGACCAGTGGCAGCGCCACCAGCGAGAGCATCGCTCCCGCGGCGAAGAACGACTTGCCGAACACCACCCCCCCGTTGGTCTCAGACAGAAAGCCCAGCGCCTTGCGCTCGAACACCAGGATTCCGAACAGGGCCAGCACCACCGACGGCGCGCCGGCCAGCATCTCCACGCTCGACTCGACGACCCGGGCCAGTCCCGCCGGGCGGGCGTACTCGCTCAGCCACACCGCGACGCCCACGCCCACGGGGCCGGCGATGGCGATGGCGATTCCGGCGACCAGTGCCGTCCCGATCAGCTCCGCCAGGAAGCCGCCGGTCTCTGACTGGTTGAAGCCGACCTGCGGGTTGGTCCAGATCAGGTCCGGATGCAGGTAGCGGATGCCCTGGAGCGCCAGGAAGATGACGATCGCCGCGGTGATGGCGCAGAACAGGAGGCCCAGGAACCAGGCGAAGGCCAGACCCAGCCGGTCGGTCAGCCGCCACGAGGCGCTCGAGTCCGCGGCCGAGCGCCGGGCCGGTGACGGCGCGTCGCCGGGCGGAGGGGCAGCCGGGGGGCTGGCCAGGGCGCCGCTCATGCCCCCGCTCCGCCGACGTTGAAGTAGCGCTTCATCGGCTGCTTGGCCCCCCAGCCGATCAGCGAGAGCATTGCCGAGGAGAACAGCAGCACGGCCGCGATCGCGAACAGGGTGTGCTTCATCGGCGGCGAGGTCAGCTCGTCCGTGTTGTGCAGGATCGTCGGCGCCAACCCCCGCGACGGCTCGAACCAGAAGATCAGCCCGTCGGCCGGGTTGGGCGCCCAGCCGACCGAACCCGACACCATGCTGAGCATCACCGACTCTCCCAGCGCCCGGGCGGTGGCCAGCACCGTCCCCGCGATCAGGGCGGGTCGCGCGGTCCGCACAGCGATGTTCCAGAACGTGCGCCAGCGGTTGACCCCCAGCGCCAGCGATCCCTCCAGCCACCCCCGCGGCACCGAGCGCAGGCCCTCGGCGAAGATCGCGATCATGATCGGGGCGATCATCACCGTCAGGATCACCACGGCCGCCAGCAGGCTGGACCCGCTGAGCTGGATGACCGGAGTGACCGATGCCTTTTGGTGCTGGGTGATCAGATGGTTGCCGATGAACGGGACCAGCACCAGCACGCCGACCAGCCCGTAGATCACGGACGGCACGCTGGCCAGCAGCCGGACCACCGGCTCCAGAATGCGCTTGATCGGCTCGGGCGCGAACTCGACCATGAACACCGCGACGAACAGCGAGCACACGAAGGCGATGACGACGGCAGCGCAGGTGGTCAGGATCGTGCTCCAGATCAGCGGCCAGGCGTGGATCAGCAGCTGGGGCGCCTGATCGAAGTCGCCGGAGGTGAAGATCGCCTGGATCTGGGTGTCGACGTCGCCCCCGGCCCCGAACCAGTGCGCCCCGTTGTGGGCGAACGACGGCCAGGCCTCCACGAGGATGAAGACCAGCATGGCGAGCAGCACGATGACCACCCCACAGACCAGCGCGCCGAGCCCGAGCTCGGCGCGCTGATCCTGACTGAGGCCCGTGTACGGCTCGTCGTCGAGGATGTCCTCGTCCATTGCGGTCCCGGGGGCGGGCGGCCTACTTGTTGAAGGCCGCGACCGCGCCTGACTGGTTGATGAGCTTGCCGGCGGCCGCGCTCGTCCGCGCCCAATTCAGGAACTGCAGGACGGACGCGTTGGCGTGCGAGCTCGGGATCACCGCCCAGTCGAACCGGAACAGCGGGTAGGACTTGCTGCGGACGTTGCCCGCGGTGCAGGTCACCCCGTTGACCGCGATCGCCTTCTCCCCGGAGCCGGTGGAGTGGGCCAGGCCCAGGTAGCCGATCGCGTTGGGATCGCGCTGCACCTGGTTCTGCACCAGTCCGTCCGCCGTGAGCTGGGAGACATTGGATGCCTGGGTCGAGCCGCCCAGCACGGACTGCTGGAAGAACGTGTACTGCCCCGCCGCGGAGTTGCGGCCGACCGGGTCGATCGTCGTCGACAGGTTGGAGCCGGCAACCTGGCTCCAGTTGTTGTCGACGCCGAGGAAGATGTTCTTCAGGTTCGCCAGCGAGATGCTGCTGATCGCGTTGGACTTGTTGACGTCGATGCACAGCGCGTCCAGGAACAGCTTCTCGTACGTGGTTCCCGCGTCGCTGGGCTCCGGCGGCCGGGTGTTGATCGCGAACTCGGACCGCCCCGCCTGCACGTCCTTGACGCCGGCGTTGCCGCCGTCGGCGACGTACTTGAAGCGGACGTTGTGGTGGATCTTGCTGTAGCCCTTGAACAGCTCGAGCATGTAGGGCTGGGCCGCGCTCGAGCCAGAGCCGGTCAGGGTGACCGCGCCCGCCGCCGCCGGCAGGATCAGGGCGGCCATGGCGACGGTCGCGGCGGCCAGCGGTCTGGCGCCGCGACGGGCCAGAACGGTCCGGATGGGGGATCTCAACGGCTTACCTCTCTCTATGACTGGTGGTTGAACGACGTGCAGGGAACGAACTGCGCTTGCGGGCGTCAGTGCCCTTTGGTGGTCGTGTGCTTCGCGCTCTTGCCCTTGCCCTTGCCCTTGCTCTTTGGTTTGGGCGCGGGCACGGCGTTGGGCACCTTGGCGCAGGCCTTGGCCGGCCCGAGGTTGAACGGCCCGTCCTCCGCGCCGGTGTAGTCGGTGACGACCACCTGAACCTGCGCCTGGGGAACGGCCGGCGTGCCCGGCTTGGCCAGCTTGCCGCGGGCGGTGGTCGGCAGGTGCCTGCAGTAGGCCTGGATGGGGTCGACCGAGCCGTCGGCCACGTAGCCGTCGGTCAGCTGGACACCCTGCGTGCCGGTGTTGCAGTTGATCCCGTCCGACGGCGTCGTCCCCTCGCAGGTCAGGCTCTCCGTCGGGCTCGGCGTCACGCCGTCGGCCTGGAACACATTCGGCGCCGGGTTGTAGTCGTCGAGGGTCCCGCCACTGGCGCCGTCGCCCTGCTGGGCGACGATGATCGTGTACGCCGTGATCCCGGAGTCACACGAGAACCGGTAATCGAGCAGGTTCGGCTCGCCCGCGGCCTTGGCCCCGGGGTCCGCGGACACGGTGCCACCGCAGTCGGTCAGCGACGTCGGCGTCACCGGCGTGCTGGCCGCGCCCGCCATCTCTGGCGCCGCGAGTGCGGCCAGGGCGATCAGCCCACCCATCAGGCCAACCCGGCGCACCGCCATCGAGAAATTCCGCTTGCCCACCCAGACCTCCGTTGTCGATTTGAGCCGGGAGAACCGACCGTCTCCAGCCGGTGTGCCGCACTCTGGTGGCCCCGTCGCTGATGACCTCTTTTAAAGGCCATTAACTCGATAATCCCGATAAAGTCGAGCGACCTTATCAAATTTGTGAACGAGTTAAGCGAGGATCCGGCGGACGGATCCGCCGGACCCCGGAACTGCGCCCCGCGCCCGCGATCAGCGGCTGACGGTCAGCTCCTGCAGCAGCGGCATCGCATTGGCGGTGGCCGCGCTGATGCTCAGTCGCACGTAGCGGGCCCGCACCGGCGCGAAGCGCAGCACATCCGTCGTGCGCGTCGTCTGGCCGCTGACGGTCGCCACCGTCTGCCACGAGGAGCCGTTGCTCGACACCTGGAGCAGGTAGCTGGAGGCCCGCAGAGTGGTGACCGGACCCGGCGGGGGCGGGATGTTCGGCCCCGGCGCCGGCGGCCACTGCTGGCCCCAGACCACCGTCGCGCGACTGATCTGGTGCTCGCCCGGCTGCGTCGGCGCGGTCAGCGTCGCCGGCAGCGTGACCGGCTGCCAGTCCGTGGCCGGGCTGCCGTCGACGGCGGCCAGCGCCGGCGCGCCGGGCTGGGCGCTGGAGGCGGTCGCATCCTGGCAGCGCACCGCATCGGTGGTCGGCGTCAGATCGGGCCGCGCGGTGCGGATCGTCAGCGTGCGCCCGGGCGCGGCCATCCGCATGCCGGCGGGGGTGCTCACCGGCAGCGGCGGCCCGCTGAGCAGCGTGACCCGCGTGACCCGCGGGCCGACGGCGACGTCGAAGGTCCGTCCGCGCCACGACAGGTCGTGGAGCACGACGCCGCCCAGCTGCCCGGTCAGGCTCGGCGCCAGTGCGACGTCGCTGCCCTGCCAGCGCAGCCCGGAGTACCCGTAGAGGAACTCCTGGAGGAACCCGCCGATGCCGGTCATGAAGGTGAACGCGCCGCCGGTCTTCGTCTCAGAGAACTGGTCGAACACGTCGCGGATGAATGGCTCGTAGCTGCGCTGCGTGTAGACGAAGCTCGAGCAGCCGGGCGTGCCCAGCGCCGAGGTGTCGATCGAGTTGACCGCGTCGCTCATCGACGGGCCGCCCGGATCGGTGCGCGGCACGTAGTAATCGATGTCGTTGGTCGCCACCGACGCTGGCATCGGATACAGCCACGGGTACTGCAGGAGGGTCACATCGGCCTGCTTGACCAGCTGACCTCCGTAGCCGCTGAACTCGGGCTGGATCGACGGGCTTCCGTTGACGCTCGACACCGGCACGACCAGCCCGGCCGCGACCTGCGACCAGTTGGCCGGCGGCGTCTGGCCGAGCGCCCGGGCCGCCTGGACGGCGTCCTCGAGCGTCGTCTTGGCGGCGACGTTGGTGTAGGCCTCGTCGTTGACGTCGGGGTTCTCCTCGTCGGGACCGGTGACATTGTCGATGTGGTAGCTGCCGTCGGCCGCCCGGGTCGCCTTGGACGCCCAGAACGTGGCCGCGCCCGAGAGCACCGGCCAGCCCTCGCTGGCCAGCCAGCTCCGGTCTCCCGTGACCAGGTAGTACTGCCACTGGGCCAGCGCGATGTCGGCGGTGATGTGCATCTCGTACAGGCCCTCGCTGTTGATCGACACCGGCGGCGGAATCTGCTCGGTGCCGTCCAGCGCGCTCTCCCACGGGAAGCGGGCGCCCTGGTAGCCGGTCGCCGTCGCGTGCTGCTGCGCCTCGCTGAGGCGGTTGAAGCGGTACGCGTTCATCCCCGCCGCGAGGTCGGGGTGCTGAGCCAGCAGCGACGGATACATCCACGTCTCGGCGTCCCAGAAGATGTGGCCGTCGTAGCCGTTGGAGGACAGGCCGGCCGGGGAGATGCTCCAGTCCACCCCGTCCCGGGTGTTGGACCACAGGTAGAACTCGCTGGCGTTGACGTCGGTGGCGACCGTCGGATCGCCCAGCACGTCGATGCGCCCCTTCCACAGTGCCGCCCACGCCTGGTCGTTGGCGGTCAGCAGTGCGGGCAAGCCGGTGGCGGCGGCGCTCGCTGCCTCGCTCTGGGCGGCGGACACCGGGTCGCTCGCGTCCTGGGAGTCGTCGACCCCCACGTACTTGGTCAGCGTGTAGGTCTGCCCGGCGCTGACCGGGAAGCTCAGCTGCTGGCCGACGGACTGCGGCTGGCCGGTGTCGACCTCGGTCGGGGTCCCGGTCACGTTGCCGCTCGTGCCCAGGCGGCTGGCGATCGCCGCCTCGATCCCCGTGCCCTGGGTCGTGACCGCGACGTCGTCCTGGCGGTCAGCGGCGTCGAACCCCGTCGAGACCGGATCAGTCAGCGTCGCCGGCGTGCCGTCGATCTCGTCGGTGACCGTCGCGGTGCCGCTCCACTGCGGCGTCAGCTGCAGTTGGACCAGCCCGACGTGCGCGTCGGCGCGGTCGGTCAGCACCTGGTAGGCGAGCTTGGTCGTGTGGCCGTCGGGCGCCGTCCACGTCGCCGAGGTGCTGATCACCCCGGTGTGCAGGTCGATCGACTGCTGCCAGCCGGCCGTCTGGCCGCTGGTCAGCGAGAACGGCTGGCCGCCGTCGGAGAAGGTGAGCGTCGACCAGGTCGGGATGTTGGCCCGCTGCTGGACCGTGTCCGAGACGCTGGTGGGGTTGCTGGGGATGGCGTAGAAACCGGCCAGCTCGGACTGCGCCGGGACGGTCCCCGCGGCGTAGCCCTGACCGGTCGCGGGCACGCGCACACCGAGCAGGCCGTTGCCGGTGAACGTCGGCGCGTAGGTCGACCCGCTGCTCGTCGTCGTCAGCACGTAGCCGCCGCTCGCGGCGCTCGCGCCGGCCGCCGTCACCGCCATCGCGGCCACCATCACGCCGGCCACGCAGGCCATCCTCATCCACCGCATGCCACTACCTCCCTCGACGCAGACACCTCATGGGGTACCCCTGAGGTCGGGTGGTAAACCCGGCCGGCGGCGCGACCGCGGCGCGTCACGCCCGGGCTATTGGCCCAGCCGCTGCTTCTGGACCTTGCCCAGCTCGTTGCGGGGCAGCTCGTCCAGGAAGTGGACCGTCCGCGGGCGCTTGTGGGGCGCCAGCTGGCCGGCGACGTGGTCGATCAGCTCGGGCTCGCCGGCCTGCGCGCCGTGGTCGAGCACCACCCAGGCGATCACCCGCTCGCCGAGGTCGTCGTCGGGCTCCCCGGTGACCGCGGCGTCCTGCACCGCCGGGTGCTCGCGCAGGCTCGCCTCGATCTCGCCGGCGCCGATCTTGTAGCCGCCGCTCTTGATCAGGTCCGTCGCGCGCCGGCCGACGATGCGGATGTAGCCCCCGTCGCCGCGGGTCGCCATGTCGCCGGTCGAGAACCAGCCGTCGCGCATCGCCTCCGCCGTGGCGTCGTCGCGGTTGAGGTAGCCCAGGAACAGGTTGGGGCCGCGGACCTGGATCTCGCCGATCGTCTCGTCGTCGGCGCCCTCGATGACTCCGCCGTCGTCGTCGGCCAGGCGGACCTCGACCCCCGGCAGGGGCGGTCCGACCGCGCCCGGCGCGGGCCGGCCGCCGGCGTGGATGGCGGTGTTCATGAGCGTCTCGGTCATTCCGTAGCGCTCCACTACGTCGCGCCCGGTCAGCGCGGCGAGTCGGGCATGCTCGGAGGCGGGCAGCGCCGCCGACCCGGACACCAGCAGCCGGGCGCCGGCGAGCGCCCCCGCCAGGTCCGGCGCGTCCGCGGCGGCGTCGGCCAGGCGGCGGTACATGGTCGGCACCCCGAACAGCATCGTCGCCCGCGTCGGAGCCTCGGTGAACGCCCACTGGACGCCCTCGGCGGAGAACCGGCCCAGATGCAGGGCGGCGCCACCGCGGCGGATCGGCCCCAGAATGCCGATCACCAGGCCGTGGACATGAAACAGCGGCAGCCCGTGAGCGACGACGTCGCGCTCGGTCCAGCCCCATACCTGGGCCAGGGCATCGAGGTTGGAGGCGATCGAGCGCCGGGGGAGCACGGCGCCCTTGGGCCGGCCGGTCGTGCCCGAGGTGTAGACGATCAGCGCCGGATCCTCGTCGGAGGGGCCCGGCGCGGCGTCCACGTCGACCGCCGGCGGGGCATCGAGGTCGACGACCACCCGGCGTCGCCCGGCCAGCGCCTCGGGCACCTCGACCCCGGGCGCGATGGCCAGTGCGTCGGGGTCGGCATCGGCGGCGATGTGGGCGAGCTCGCTCGAGCCCGACTTGGGATTGATCGGCACCGCCGGGACGCCCGCCAGCAACGCTCCGATGACCGCCACCGCGGTCTCGAGCCGGGGCTCGGCGAGCACGGCGACCCGGCGGGCGCCCGCCAGCTCGCCGGCCACGCCGCGGGCCGCGTCGCTCAGCTCGCGATAGGTCAGCGACCGGTCCGGAAAGGCCAGCGCCAGGCGTTCGCCGTCGGCGCCGGTGAGGGCGGGGAACAGGGACACGCGCCACAGTGTGCCTGAGGCATCCTCTGGCGGCTCGGCGCCGACGCCGCCTGAGACACATCGCTCCCGCCTCGGCAGCGGTCGGGCCGGGCGCGCCGACCCGACCGGCTGTCGAGGAGAGGCTTGCATCGATTGGCGCCGTTTTGGCCTCCACTGCCCTGGAGGCGCGTCGAGAGGCTGGGCCCCGCGCGACCGCCAATCTCCACAAGTTCAGTTGACTTTAGCAGCTACACCGCGACCGGGTCGCCCACCAGTCCCCGGGCGCGGAGCACCGGCACCACGCCCTCGCCGAACGCGTAGGCCTCCTCGACGTGGGGATAGCCCGACAGGATGAACTCGCTGATCCCGATGTCGTGGTATTCGGCCATCAGGTCGGCGACCTGCTCGTGGCTGCCGACCAGCGCGGTGCCCGCCCCGTTGCGCAGCAGCCCGATCCCGGCCCACAGGTTGGGATAGACCTCCAGGGCGTCGCGGCTGCCGCTGTGCAGCGCCCGCATCCGTCGCTGCCCCTCGGAGCTGGCTCGGGCCAGCCGCTCCTGGAAAGCGGCGATCGTGGCGTCGTCGGCATCGGCGATCAGCGTGTCGGCCGCCGCCCAGGCCTCCTCGGATGTGTCACGGGCGATCACGTGCAGACGGACGCCGAAGCGCAGGTCGCGCCCGGCCTCCTGCGCCAGCGCGCGGACCCGATCCAGGTGCCCGGCCAGCTTGGGCGGCGGATCGCCCCACGTCAGCGCCACATCGGCATGGCGGGCGGCGACCCGCAGCGCGGCGTCCGACGCGCCCCCGAAGTAGATCTCCGGCGGGTCCTCCATCCCCAGCGCCATCGCTCCCTCGGTCCACAGGTGGTCGCCCCGGAAGTCGAATGGCTCGCCGCTCCAGGCGCCGCGCAGCACGGTGAGGAACTCGTCGGTGCGGGCGTAGCGCTCGTCCTTGCTCAGGTCGTCGCCGAACCGGCGCTGCTCCTCGTCGTCGCCGCCGGTGACGATGTTGAGCAGGAGCCGCCCCCCGCTGTGGCGCTGGAAGGTGGCGGCCTGCTGGGCGGCGAGGGTGGGCGCGATGGACCCGGGCCGGAACGCGACCAGGAAGCGCAGGCGGTCGACCACCTGGCTGAGCGCGGCGCAGGTGATCCAGGCGTCGTGGCACGAGGTCCCGGTCGGCGTCAGCGCGGCGTCGAAACCCGCCTCCTGGGCCGCCCGGGCGACCTGCGCGAGGTAGTCGATCGTCGCCTCCCGCCCGGCGCCGAAGCTGTCGCTGCGACGGGTGCCCTGCAGCAACTGGGCGGCGGCGCCCGCCTGCAGCAGCGTCCGGCCGTCGCCGTGGGTCGGTAGGTACCAGTGCAGTGCGATGCTCATTGACGTCTCCGGGGTTGTCGCCGGCGGGGGCAGGTGAATTAGAACTAAGTCAATCGAGTTTACGATAAACAGTCGCGGACACCCGACGCGGGCAAAGCGAGCAGAATCAACCCATGACCGCTCATCCCTCACCCGCTGCGATCGGGGACTCGATCCTGGACACGATCGGCCGGACGCCGCTGGTCCGCCTATCCCGGATCGGCGCCGGGCTGCGCCCCCGGCTGATCGCCAAGCTGGAGATGTTCAACCCCGGCGGCTCGATCAAGGACCGCGTGGCGGTCGCCCTCATCGAGGCGGCCGAGCGCGACGGCCGGCTGCGCCCCGGGGGGACGATCGTCGAGCCGACCTCGGGTAACACCGGCACCGGTCTGGCCATCGCCGCCCGGCTCAAGGGCTACCGCGTGATGGCGGTGATGCCGGACAAGATGTCGCGGGAGAAGATCGACCTGCTGCGCGCCTACGGCGCCGAGGTGGTGCTCGCGCCGACTGATGTCCCGCCCGACTCGCCCCGCTCCTACTACCGCGTCGCCGACCGGCTGACCGCCGAGATCCCCGGCGCCTTCCAGCCCAACCAATACGCCAACGAGGCCAACCCCCGGGCGCACTACGAGTCGACCGGGCCCGAGCTGTGGGAGCAGACCGCCGGCGCGCTCACGCATCTCGTGGTCGGCGTGGGTACGGGCGGCACCGTCACCGGGACCGTGCGCTATCTGCGCGAGCGGCGCCTTGATCTGGTCGTCGTCGGCGCCGACCCCGAGGGGTCGATCTACTCCGGCGGCGAGGAGAACGTCCGGCCGTATCTGGTCGAGGGAGTCGGCGAGGATTTCTGGCCGGCGACGTTCGACCCGACCACGGTCGACCGCTGGGTGACGGTGTCCGACCGCGACGCGTTCCTGACCACGCGGCGGCTGGCCCAGACCGAGGGCATCCTGGCCGGCGGCTCGGGCGGCCTGGCGCTGCACGCGGCGCTCGTCGTCGCCGCCGAGATCGAGGATCCCGACGCGATGGTGATGGTCATCCTGCCCGACGGCGGCCGCTCCTACCTGTCGAAGATCTTCTCCGACGCCTGGATGCGCCAGTACGGGTTCCTCGAGCGCGACAGCGATCTCACCGTCGGCGACGTCCTGCGGCGCAAGAGCGAGGCCGGGGAGTTCCCGACGCTCGTCACCGTTCAGCCCAACTTCCGCGTCCGCGAGGCGGTCTCGCTCCTGCACGAACACCGCGTCTCGCAGCTGCCGGTCGTCTCGGCTCACGATCCATCGGCGGTGGTGGGCGCCATCGGCGAGCGGGGTCTGCTCCGGCACGCCGCTTCGGATCCCGCGCTGCTGGACGCGGAGATCGCTGACGTGATGGAGCCCCCGTTCCCGGCCGTCTCCAGCGAGGACCCGGTGCGCGAGGCGGTCGAGCTGCTGGCGGGCGACACCCAGGCGCTGCTGGTCACCCACGAGGGCCGCGCGGAGGGCCTGGTGACGCGCGCCGATCTCCTCGAGGCGCTGGCCACGTGAGCGACGACCCGAATTCCGCTCCCTCGACCGGGTTCGGCACCCGCGCCGTCCACGCGGGCCTGGAGCCCGACCCGTCCTACCGCTCGGTCATCCCGGCCATCCATCAGACCTCGACCTATGCCCAAGCGGCCCCCGGGCAGTTCGTCGGCGACTACGACTACTCGCGCTCGGCCAACCCGACCCGGGCGGCGCTCGAGCGGGCGCTCGGCGAGCTCGAGGGCGGCCAGGCGGTGGCCTTCGCCTCGGGGCTGGCCGCCGAGCACGCGCTGATCACGGTCACCGGAGAGGCCGGCGCCCACATGGTGATGCCCAACGACCTCTATGGCGGCACGTACCGCCTCGTCGACAAGGTGCTCAGTCGCTGGGGGCTCGAGTACGACCTGATCGATCAGACGGAGCTCGATGCGGTGTCCGCCGCCGTGCGCGACGACACCCGGCTGATCTGGGTCGAGAGCCCCACCAACCCCCTGCTCAACGTCGTCGACATCGCCGGCGTGGTCGCCCGTCGGGCCAACGCCCTGGTGGCGGTCGACAACACGTTCGCCACCCCGGCAAATCAGCGCCCGCTCGAGCTGGGCGCCGACTTTGTCGTGCACTCGACCACCAAGTACCTGGGCGGCCACTCCGACGTCGTCGGCGGCGTCGTGGTGACCCGCCATCCCGAGTGGTACGAGCGCCTGCGCTTCATCCAGAACGCGGTCGGGGCGGTGCCGGGCCCGTTCGACTGCTTCCTTGTGCACCGCGGCCTGCGCACGCTGCATCTGCGGATGGCGGCGCACGCCCGCAGCGCTGCCGCGGTGGTGGCGCTGCTGAGGGCGACGCCCGGCGTGAGCGAGGTGCGGTGGCCGGGGTTCAGCGGAATGGTCAGCTTCCGTCACCCCGACGCGGCCGGAATCGCCACCCGCACGCGGCTGTTCACGCTGGCCGAGTCCCTGGGCGGGGTCGAGTCGCTGATCGAGGTGCCGCAGGCGATGACCCATCAGTCCGTGGAGGGGTCGGCGGCCGCGGTGCCGGCGGACCTGGTGCGCTGCAGCTGCGGGGTCGAGGATCCCGAAGACCTCGTCGCCGATCTGCGTCAGGCGCTGGGCTGAGCCGCCCCGGCGGCCGGCTCGCGCAGCGTCGCCAGACGCCGCGCCGCATCGGCGATGACCTCCGGCCGCTTGCAGAACGCGAAGCGCACCAGCGTGCGCGCGGCCTCCTTGTCGTCGTAGAAGACGCTGGTGGGGATGGCGACGACGCCGCAGCGGTCGGGCAGCGCGCGGCAGAACTGCACGGCGTCGCTGCCGACGTCGGCATTGACGAAGTAGGTGCCCTCGGGCGTCAGCGGCGTGAGGCCGGCGGCGGTGAGACCGGCGCACAGCTGGTCGCGCCGTTCGCGCAGGTCGTCGCGCAGCGACGCCAGCGTTTCTGGCGGAAGGCGCAGCGCGGCGGCCGACGCGTGCTGGAGCGGCGTCCCGCCGGCGAATGTCAAAAACTGCTTGACGGTGCGTGCGGCCGCCACCAGCCGCGCGGGCCCCGAGCACCAGCCGATCTTCCAGCCGGTGAACGAGAACGACTTGCCGATGCTCGAGATCGTCAGCGTCCGCTCCGCCATCCCGGGCAGCGTCGCCAGCGGCACGTGTTCCCCGTCGAACACGAGGTGCTCATAGACCTCGTCGGTCACGCAGATGAGGTCGTGCTCGATGCAGGCGGCGGCCAGCAGCTGGAGCTCGTCGCGGTGCAGGACCCGCCCGGTCGGGTTGTGGGGGGTATTGACCAGCATCACGCGCGCCCGGCCGGTCCCGCCGGTGATCGCCTCCGTCAGCGCGTCGGGGTCGATGGCGAACGCCGGCGGGCGCAGCGTGACCGGTCGCCGGGTGGCGCCCGCGAACGCGATGCAGGCGGCGTAGGAGTCGTAGTACGGCTCGAGCACGACCACCTCGTCGCCGGGGTCGCACAGCCCGAGCAGCGCGGACGCGATCGCCTCGGTCGCGCCGAACGTGATCAGGACGTCCTCGGGCGCGAGGCCGTACCAGTGGCGCTGGTGCTCGAGCACCGCCTCGCGCAGCGGCGGCACCCCCGGGAGCGGGGCGTACTGGTTCTCGCCTCCGCGCAGGGCGATGACGGCCGCCTCGATCACGGCCGGCGGCCCGTCGGTGTCAGGAAAACCCTGGCCGAGGTTGATGGCGCCGGTGCGCGCGGCCAGCGCGGTCATCTCGGTGAAGATGGTCGTACCGAGGCCGGTGAGGCGGGCGGCGGGCATCGCGCCGCTCAGGCTAGCTCGCGGGCACCCCGCGCTCAGCGCGACGGCGTGGCGGGCCGCAGCCGAAGGCTGATGTCCGCGCACTCGGCGCAGACGCTCTCGGGCACGACCCCGAGGCTCATCAGCAGGCCGAAGATCCTGCAACCGACGCAGTAGCCGGCCAGCGACTCCAGGCCGGCCGCGGGCAGAAACAGGATGAGCACGACGTCCGCGGCGGTGTGGTCGCCGGCGATCAGCGCCAGCACCAGCGCGGCGCTGGACATGACCGCTCCCATCAACTGGGCGAAGCGCTTGGGCGGCCCCGCGACCGGCTTGGAGGCGCCCAATCGCGGCGCGATGACGTTCTGGGCGGTCCAGCCCAGCGGGCTGAGCGTCGGGCCGGTCAGCACCCGGGCCCAGAAGCCGTAGGTCAGCGGGATCAGCAGCCAGTAGGCGCCGGTCAGCAGCGTGACGACGACGGTCGCCAGGACCACGCCGGCGACCGTGCGGGCAGCCTTTTCATTGACCGGGTTGGGAAACGAGAACAGCGTGCGCATCGCTGCTCTCGAGTCTATCCACACTGAATTGGTGGAGTTGGTGGCCGGCCGCCGGCGCCGGGCCGGGGTCGGTCCCCGCGGCGCGCCCCGGCCCTGGCTCCCGCCGACCCGGCGGTGGGGGCGCCGGCCCGGCGGGGTGGGGGAGGGAGACGGGCGTCGCTCAGCGGGGGATGGGGAACTCGTGGAACCGGGTCGGCTCGCCGTCCATGGCGGTCAGCGCGGCGGCGAGCACCCCGCGCAGCGCGCCGGGCTCACTGTGGTTGTACAGGGGGCTGATGTCGGCGTTGGTGAGGATCCGCTCCGCCTGGGCGACGCCCTGGGCCCGGATCGCTCCGGGGGCGGCGAGGCGGGAGGACAGGGCGTTGAACAGCGACTCGGCGTCGAGCACCGGCCCGCGGCGGACGATGATCGACCGCGCGCGGCCGACCTGGGGATCGTGCGCGTCGGCGACGACGCGACGCAGCGACCGGGCCAGTGTCCGGCGGTTGCGAGTGGTCGTGAGCTGGGCGGCCCGGCGGGCCAGGGCGCGGCTCGACTCGGGGTCGGTGCCCTGGGCCAGCGCTCGGGTGAGGTCACGGCGGTGCATCACGCCGTACGCCCACGACCGGATCGTCCCGGTGGCATCCGACGACGAGGTCTGATGCCGCGCCGGGGCCTCAACCTGGCCGTGGCGGGGATTCGCGATGGTTGGCATTGACGTTCCTTTGATCAGGTTGGTGTCAGATTGAACTGGTGATTTGAAGCTAGATCCCGTCGTGTGAGCACTTCGTGAAGATCCCCGCCGGGCGCATACAGATTCTGTGAGGATCCAGGCAAAGCGCATAAACTCGATCAGATTTATGCACTTCGTGCTAGCGTGACCTGGTCGCCGACCGTGCCGGGACGGCCAGGCGCCCCTCCCATCCCTCTCACAAGGACGACACTCGGATGCCTCAACGCACCCTCGCACTCGCACGACCGCGGGCGCGCCGACTTCCGGCGCGCCGACTGATCCTCGGCGCGCTGGCGGCCGGAGCCGCCCTGGCCCCGGTCGCGCTGGTGACCGCTGGCCCCGCTCTGGCCGCCACCCCGACCGCTCCGCCGCCGCTCACGGTGCTCTCCTCGCACGGCGCCATCGGGCGCGGCGACGACATCTTCATCACGCCCACGGGCGACACCGCCGCATATGCCAATGGGCCGGAGATCCTGGACCGCAACGGGAACGTGGTCTGGTTCCACGCGATCCCCGCCGCTGACACGGCCGCCGACTTCCGCGTCCAGCGCTACGACGGCCGTCCGGTCCTCACCTGGTGGCAGGGCACCGGCCTCGGCGGCCTCTCACAGGGGACCGACTACATCGACAACGACCGCTTCCAGCCGGTCGCGACCGTCAACGCCGGCAACGGCCTGAGCGCCGATGGTCACGAGTTCCTGATCACGCCCCAGAACACGGCGCTGATCCTGGCCTACAAGGAGGAGACGGCCAACCTGACCGCGATCGGTGGCCCGGCCGACCAGGATGTCATCGACGGCATCGTCCAGGAGATCGACATCCGCACCGGCGCGGTGCTGTTCCAGTGGGATGCCGCCGACCACGTTCCGTACAGCCAGAGCGAGCAGCCGCTGCCGGCCTCGTCGAGCACGCCCTGGGACTGGTTCCACATCAACGCGGTGCACATCGATACCGACGGCAACCTGCTGGTCGATGCCCGGGACACGTGGACGACCTACAAGGTCAACCGCCACACCGGCCGCATCATCTGGCAGCTCGGCGGCAAGGCGTCGAGCTTCGCGCTGCGCGCCGCGCCCGGCCAGTCGCTGAACAACGCCGGCGACATCTTCGCCTGGCAGCACGATCCGGAGGCCATCGGTCACGACGAGTACACGTTCTTCGACAACGAGTCGGCCGGCATCGCCAACACCGGCGTGGGCTCGACCGCCGAGTTCGGGCTCAGCCGGGTGGTCCGGGTCAGGCTCGACGAGCGTGACCGGACGGCCACGCTGGTGGCCTCCGACGACCAGCCCGAGGGTCTGACCGCCTCCTCACAGGGCAACGGCCAGTCGCTGCCGGGCGGCGGGGAGTTCGTCGGCTGGGGCATCCTGAACGACATCTCCCAGTTCGACGGCGCGGGCAACCTGGTGTTCAACGCCGAGTTCCCCACCGGCGTCAACACCTACCGGGCATATCTGCTGCCGTGGGCGCAGCGGCAGACGCCGTGGGGGCCGTGGGCCCACCACCGGGGGCACCGGGGCTAGAGGCAAGGCGCACCGGGTCCGGGCCACGCCGTGCGTGGCCCGGACCCGCCCGCCCCGCCCGCCCCGCCCGCCCCACCCGCCCCGCCGCCGAAGCGACTTGGCGGCACGCCGCGAACCTGCCATTTTTGTGGGGATGAGCGGGGATGTCTTCCATCGCGTCGGCCACGGCGGCGCCAGCGCGCTGGTGCCCGGGAACACGCTGGCGTCCTTCGACGCGGCGGTCGAGGTCGGCATCGACATGGTCGAGTTCGACGTGCGCGCCTACCGCGGGGAGCTGGTCCTCGCGCACACGCTGTTTCACGCCCGCGGGCGTCGCGTCGTCCGGCTCGAGGACGCGCTGACCCATCTCGCCGGCCGCCGCTTCGCCGACGTCGGCCTCAACGTCGACATCAAGCACGTCGGCTGCGAGCCGGCGCTGCTCGACGGGTTGCGCCGCCGGCACCTGCTCGACCGGGCGCTGTTGTCCTCGCAGGTCCCGGCGGTCCTGGATCGCCTCCGCGCCCAGGACCCGCGAGCCCGCACCGGCATCTCGGTCGGGGGCCGGATCGCCCGGCTGAGCCGCCGCTGGGGCGACTGGCGCAGTCAGGTCATGGCCGGGCTCGCCGCGCGGCGCTGGGAAGCGGTCATGGCCCAGCACCGGCTGATCGACGGCCCGCTGCTGGAGGAGGTGGCCGAGCGCGACGGTCTGCTCTACGCCTGGACGGTCAACGAGCGCCCGTCGATCGAGAGCCTGCGCCGGCTGGGCGTGCACGGCATCGCCACCGCCGATCCCCGGCTGTTCGGCCCCGCCGCAAACGCCGAGCGGGCCGGGAGCGTCGCGCGCCCCCGGCCCAGCAGCTCGGCGCCCCCGGTTAGTTGACGACGATCCCGAACGGCGTCGCGCCGGTCGGCAGCGCCGTCGGCGAGGACGGCAGCTCGGTCAGGTTGCCGCCGTCCACCCGGAAGGCGCTGACCTGCGCGCTGGCGTCGTCGACGACCCACAGCGTGTCGCCGTCAGGGCTCAGCCGTGCGTCGAACGGGCCGCTGGCGCCCCCGCTGAAGGGCGTGCTGCCAAGCAGGGTCAGCGCGCCACCCGGTGAGATGGCGTAGCGCGAAATGCTCGGCACCGCGGTGTTGACGGTGAACAGGAACCGGCCGTCGTGGCTGATCTCCACCCAGCACGGCGCCGTCTGGTCATCGGCGAACGGCGAGGCGCCGATCGAGCTCAGCGTCCCGTCGGAAGCCACCCGGAACGCCGACACCGTGCCGGCGCCGGGGCCGCCATGGGCGTTGGACACGAACAGCTGGTTGGGGTTGGTGGGCCGGAACTCGCTGCCGAACGGGCCCACGCCCTGGGCCGAAAACGGCGAGCCCGCCGCCGGCCGCAGGCGGCCGTCGCGGCTGACCGCGAAGCTGTCGATCTGCGAGGTGCCCACCCGGGTGCCGGCCAGCAGGGTGCCGGTCGCGTTGAACAGCACGTCGCCCGGCTGTGCGGTGTCGGGCAGGGCATAGGTCGACCCCGGCAGCGGGAACAGGTGCCCACCCCAGAAGACGAAGCCGGTGTAGTTGCTGGCGCCCGCCCCGTCGTTGGCGACGTAGACCAGATGCCGGTGCACCGCGATGCTGACCGGCTCCGCGCCGCCGGCGGGCACCGTGCCGCCGGGGACCTGGCGCAGCGACCCGTCGGGCGCGATCCTCAGGACTGAGATCTGGTTTGAGCCGGCGTCGACCGCCAGCAGGTAGTGGCCGCTCGCCGACTCCTGCAGTGCGCCCTGCGAGCCGGTCCCCGTGCCGTTGCCGGCGCCGCCGGTCGCAAACGGCGATCCGGGAACGGAGCTGAGGCTGCCGTCGGCATGGCGAGCGAAAGCGGCGACGGCGTTGGACCCGGCGGTGTTGTCGTTGACGTAGACATGCCCGACGACCGGCGAGTAGCCCGAGTGGGCAAACGCGGCCGGGGCTCCCAGCGCCGCGAATGCGAGCAGCGTGACAATGAACGACAGTGGTGTCGCTCGACGCATGTGACTCTCCTTGTGTGTGGCCCAGTGGTGACAGTGACGAGTGACCGTCATCGCCTCTCGCCACTGCCAGTGGAGCACACGCGACCCCGCTCCGGCAACGCTGGTTCAGGGTTGTTAAGCGCGGCGCAAGCGACCGTTAAGAACTCTTACCTGACCCACCACGGGCGGCCGGGGGTCAGCCCCTGGCCGACGCCGATGTCGACCACGTCAGATACATACCGGCCACCCTTCACGTCGCCGTCGGTGACCAGTCGCGGCTGGGCCAGCGCCTGGCCGTCCTCGACCAGCGACAGCAGGAGCGGGCGTCCGCCCACCCGCGCCTCGGCCGGCGTCACCGTCGCGATGTAGTCGTCTGAGCCGACCGCCGCCACCCAGGTGTTCAGGCCGGCGGGGGCGCGCGCCGCGCGCAGCACCGTCGCGAGCGTGGGGCCGGTCTCAGTGTGCGTCTGCGGCGCGGTTCCGGCCGCGAAGGTCACCGGGAGCGTCTGCTGAGGCAGGGACGCCAGGAGGGCGGCACTGAGCGTCCGGTTCAACGGCCCGTCCTCGATCTGACCGCGCCCGCCGGCGGGGTGGTCAGCGCGGGGTTCTGGACGGCCACCGAGACGGCGCTGGCGTCGGGCACGGTCCGCAGGCCGTCGCTGTCGCCGGGTATGACCAGCTCGGGTGCGCGCAGCGCGCGCCCGTCGCGCGACAGCGCCAGGTAGGCGGGATGGTTGCCGAAGCCGGGATCGAGCTCGCCCAGCGCGAGCGTCACCCGACGGCCCCAGTCGCCGGCCACGGTCACCGTGACCCGCAGCAGCGCGTTCTTGGCGTCGGGCAGCACCGGCTGGGCATCGTTGACCAGGGTCTCGAGCGACACGCCGGTCTCGCTGATGGTGCTCGAGCCGCGCCAGCGCCGGCGGGAGACGGTGAAGGTCGTCTGCGGCAGTGCCGCCAGCTGGGCCGCGCTGTAGGTGGTGGGCGCGGTCACCGCTCCGCTGACGCTCAGCGTCGCCCGGTTCTGGTGGCCCGGCCACCCCTCCGCCACCGCGGCATCGATCCCGGTCAGCCCCACCACCACGAGGACGCCCGTCAGCCACCTGCGCGTCATGCCACCCACCTCCGGTCCGCTTTCACCGTTGCCTAGGCGGAGCATATGCAACTCGGCCGGCCGTTGTCCGGCGCCCGGCGGCCTCCCCGCCCGCGGCCGAACACGCGGCGGCGGCCTCCCCGCCCGCGGCCGAACACGCGGCGGCGTCCTCGCCCGCGGCCGAACACGCGGCGGCGGCCTCCCCGCCCGCGGCCGAACACGCGGCGGCGTCCTCGCCCGCGGCCGAACACCCGGCGGCGCCCTCAATCCCGCGGTTGGGGTATCTCTCTCTCCATGCCTGAGCAGGACCCCAACGTCCCCCGGCAACCGACGGGCGGCGACGCCCGGGAGCGCTGGAACCGCCGCTGGGCCGGCCGCGGCGTCCCGGCCCTGACCCGCCCGCCCGCCCGCTGGCTGGCCGAGAACCGCGACCTTCTGACCGTGGCGACCCCCGGAGGGCGGGCGCTGGACGTCGCCTGCGGCGATGGGCGCAACGCGGCCTTCCTGGCCCAGCTCGGCTTCGCCGTCGACGCGGTTGACATCTCCGACGTGGCGATCGATGCGATCGCGGGCGCCGCCGCCGAGCGCGGTCTCGCGATCACGGCGCGCCAGAGCGACCTGGAGCAGGACCCGCTGCCCGACGGGCCCTACGACGCCATCACCGTGTTCAACTACCTCCAGCGCGACCTGTTCGCGGCCCTCGAGGCCGCGCTGAGCCCCGGCGGGATCCTCGTGTACGAAACGTTCACCGCCGCCCACGCGCGCGAGCTGGGCCACGCTGTCGACGAGCGCTACCTGCTCGCCCCCGGCGAGTTGGGCGGGGCGTTTCCGTCGCTGGCAGTGCTGCGCCACCGCGAGGGCATCGATGAGCGCGGCGATCGCCCGCGAGCGGTGGCGAGCCTGGTGGCCCGGCGGTCCCAGTAGCCACGGCGTGCTGGACGCACCTCTACCATCGCCGTCGATGGCCGCCGAGTCGCCACTGCCGAGCGTGACCTACCGCCCGATCGGGGTGATCCGCTCGCCGTTCACCACGCCCGAGGGGATGCCGCTGCAGTCAGTGGCCGCCGCCGATGTGCATGGGCAGATCGTCCTGGCACCCGAGCTGGCCCCGGCGGTCGCCGATCTCGACGGCTTCTCGCATGTGCACGTCGTCGCCCACCTGCACCGCGGCGTGCCCGGCGGGCTGACCGTGGTCCCCTTCCTCGACGACACGCCCCGCGGCGTCCTGGCCACCCGGTCGCCGCGCCACCCCAATCCGATCGGGCTGAGCGTCGTGCGCCTGCTCGCCGTCGACGGCGCCACGCTCGAGGTGGCCGGCCTGGACCTGCTCGACGGCACGCCCGTGCTCGACATCAAGCCCTACGTGCCCGCCTTCGACGCGTTCGAGGCCGAGCGGACGGGCTGGCTGGCCACGGCCGCGCAGCGGGTGCATCAGGTGCGGGCCGACGCGCGCTTCCGCGAACCCAAGGGCCCGTAAGCCGCTCGCCGGCGCGGCGGGGTTCGTGCCGACACCACAGACCACGCCCCCGTCCGATCAGGCAGGTCTGGTCTCAGAAGTCGGGAATCCGCGCCTCAGAGACCGGACCCCTCTCCGGCGAGGGGGGTCTGGTCTCTGCCGTCGGTTTTGTTGCCAATCGCGCAACAGTCCGGCCCGCAGACCGTCGACAGACATCCCAGCCAACTCGTGGGCCCGGGGACATCTGCCTACGTCCACGGTCTGCAGCGGCCGCCCATCCCTCCCTCGACAGCGCCTCTGACGTGACGCCCATACCCCTCAAACGTTCACGAAGATCGTGGGCAACCCGTCTAGTTCGCCAGCGCCTCCTCGCGACCCGACACCAGCGGGAACGACCGCTGCGCCCGCGCCGGCATCACGTAGTTGGCGCGCTTGACGACGAAGATGAACTCGTTGATGCCGTTGTTGACCGTGTCCGTGATCGCGGGGTTCTGCAGCTGCGCCGAGGTCGCGTTCATCGCCTTGCGGGTGGCGACGAAGTCCTCGATCGTCCGCTGCACGGAGACGAAGTGAAGCCCGGCCTGGCCGCCGTCAGCGGTGTTGAAGTCGCGGCGGATGATCAGCGGCTTGCCGTGCTTGCGCGCCACCGCCGAGCTCTGGGCGTGGCCGATGACCCCGTAGCGGTTGATCGACTGGTTGAGCAGGTTGGGGTCGCTCTCAGCGTCGGTGGTGAAGTGGGCGACGTCGCGCGGAGTGACCTGCGGGGCGTACATGCGGGCGACCCGTTCGCGGTCGGTGAGGTCCTGGTACCAGCTGCCCAGTCGCAGGCGCATGTAGCTGACCTGCATCGTGGTGCCGCCGGCGAACGGGCCATCGGCGACGGTCACCGCATCCTCGGTCGCCTGGTTGCGCTTGAGGTTGGACTTGAAGCCCATGAACAGCGGTGTGCCCTCGCTCACAGGGTGGCCCGGCGGGATCCCGCCGACGTCCTGGTGAGCCGCCGGCAGCCCGGCGCCGACGAACCCGGTGCGGGTCTCGCGCCAGCGCAGGACGCGCGAGATCTCAAGCGGTCCGCCCGCCCCGTTCAGGGGCGCCCCATGCACCAGGGCGGCCTCGACGTCGGCCAGCCGGCGCTCGTCGTCGCCGGCCAGGTGCAGGCACAGGTGATAATCGTCGATGGCCGGCTCTTCGAAGTCGGACAGCCCGGTCGCTCGGGGGATGGGCGAGCCGACCCGCAGAATGTCCTCGAAGTAGTCCGGCCCCCACGAGGCGGTCAACAGCAGCCCGCCCGGCCCCCACCGGTAGACGTGCTCGAGCGTCCGCAGTGACGCTTCCAGCAGTCGGGCGTATGCCGGGGTCGGCCGGCCGCGGACGTCGAAGAACAGCAGGCGGTCGAACCGGGGCGAGACCGGGTTGCCGTACGCGTCGCGGGCCAGGGTCGCCGTCCAGGCGTGCTGGCGGGCCGGCAGACCCGCCACCGCTGCCGCCAGCGCGACCCGCGGCACCGTCACCGACGGCTCGCCCGAGCTCGCCGCCCGGTCGATCCCAATTCCGGCGGCCACCCCGCCCGCGGCCAGGCCGGCGGCGCCCACGAAGAAGCGCCGCCGGGTCAGCCATCCCCGCCCTCGATCGGCGGAGGACCCCGTCACGAGTTCCCGGCCCAGTTGAAGCTCACATTCACCCGGTGGGGCTTGAGCCACACGTGCGCGTATTCCACGTGACGCGCCGAGACCGGCGGGCTGATCAGCAGGCTCAGCTGGTAGGTCCCCTTGCCCGGCAGCGCCACGTTGTTGCCGTAGTGGGGTCCCATGTACTCGCTGATCATCGGCCACTGCCGCTCGTCGTAGACGATCTTGCCGTCCCTGCGGATCGTCGCCCACACCCCCGCGTAGGGAATGGGGTAGCCCGAATGGGCGTCGTTGAGCATCACCATCAGGTGAAAGCTCGCGTTCCTGGGCGGTTTGACCGTCTGCTCGTTGGTGCCGTTGAAGATGACGAACGGCACCGCGGTCATGGCCCGCGCCTGGACCTTCATGCCCTGCCAGTCGGTGGTGGCCAGCGTCTGGGTCGGCACCGGCTTGATCCCGTCGACGGCCACCGCGCTGGCGGACCCCGAGGCACCCGACGCGGTCGTGCCCATGTTCATCCCGCTCATCGACGCGCCGGCTGACGCCGCCGAGGTGGTGCTGCCGGCCGTCTTGTTCGCGCTGGCGCAACCGGCGGCGAGCGCCACCACGGCGCCCGCCATCGCCAGCCGCGTGGCCAGCTGTCGTGCTCTGATCATGAGGACATCTCCGTGAGATTGAGGGGAGCCCGGCCTGGCCGTGGCGGGGTCGCGGCGCCGGCGGTCACCGTCGTGGGGCGACCGTCGCCGTCGTAGGGGACCAGCGCGTACAGCGCCGCGGCGAGCAGGATGAACAGCGGTGCAGCGTTGGGATCGGTGGCGCCGCCCTGGAAGATCCCGCCGAGCCCCTGGCCGAAGACCCAGTAGGCGAGATTGATGATGATGGCCAGCCACAACAGCGCCCGCGGGGAGCGGCCGACGGCCACGCCGATCCCGATCGCCGCCGAGGCCACCGCCAGCACGAGCGCGATGATCAGGCCGTTGCCGCCCGCGCCCTTGGCCGCCCAGTCCTGGACCGTGCTCAGCCAGCTCATCCCGGACGGGGCGGCGTTGATCGCGTTCTTGGTCGCGTTGGCGCTGCTGCTCGCCCCCAGCAGCCACAGGAATCCCATCGCGATCCACAGCGCCGCCCACATGATCCGCGTCCCGCGGACGCCGAGCAGACCGCCGGGCCGGTCGTTGGGCCACACCACCAGCCCGATGAGCCCGTAGAGGAGCACCGCCCCCGGCGCGCCCGTCAGCGGATTGGCCATGTTCATGAACAACATGCCGAACGCCTCGCCGAACCACCAGACGATGAACGCCCACCCGAACGAGACCGCCAGGGCCGGCTTGAGCGTCCGCCGATACAGCAACCCCAGCCCGATGGCGACCTGGGTCAGGGCGAACAGGGTGTTCCACAGCGTCAGGTCATTGGCCGCGATGTTCGCCGCCCAGTGCAGGCTGTCCGACAGCCACCCAGGCTGCCCGGAGGCCATGCCGGTCAGCATCTGGATGAACCCCTTCGAATACATGAACGACTGGAATTGCAGGGCGCCGTCGAGCAGCCAGATCAGGCCCAGCACCGTCTGGATGGCCCGACGGCTGTCTGACCAGAAGTACGTGCGCAGCCGCAGCGCGACGGACGCGGTCGGCCGGGCAAGGTTCCCGCCGACCTCGGCGGTATTCGTGCTCACCTCAAAGCTCCTTGTGATCGATCGATGGTCGGTCGTCGGCCCGGCGGTCTTCGCCGTTGCGGCTGAGCCCGTGGTGGGATCGGAGACCGCGAAGCGCCCCCAACGGCAGGCGCGGCGGCGCCCGAGGCGCACGCCGAAGTCAGACGGCTGGCGAGAATGACCGGGCGGGCACCAGGCGACGACCCTGGTGCCGCGGGATCACAGAGGAGGGCCGCGCCCGGACCAGCCGGCGGCCAGTGGCGCCGGTGCGGGCACGGCGAAGCGGAGCGGCCGCGGGGCCGGCGCCGGCCGCCGGCGAACGGCGGGCCGGGACCGCGCATGACGCTGGGCGACCTCGGTGAGGACCCAGGGAGCGCCGTGGAAGACCGTGGCCAGGACGAGGCCGACGCACGCTGCGGCCGGGATCGCCCACCAGCCGCCGTAGCCGAACACTCCCACCAGACCGCCCGGGTGCCCGGCGGCCAAGACCCCCTCCAGCAGCTCCTGGCCGGCGTAGATGGCGACCAGGGAGCCGGTGCAGATCAGCCATAGACCGGCCAGCGAGATCGTCAGCCGCGACGCCGAGGTCTGCCCGGAGAACGCCCGGCCCAGCGCCCGTAGGAACCCGCCGACGACCAGCGCGGCCACGAGCACGATCCACGGAACGACCGAGTGCAGATAGGAGTGCCCCTGACGCTGGAGCTCGAGTCCGGCCCGAGGCCCGAATGCGAGGATGTAGCGGAGCTCGTGGACCGCCAGCGCCGCCGGAGGCAGAAGCGCGGCCTGTGCCAGCCCCGGAACGACCGCCCGCCGGTCTACGCGCACCATGATCGCCCACGACGATAGCTCTGACGGCCGGCCGGTGCCACCGCTGACCGGCTCCGTGCGCCCCCCCGCCGGTTGGGGGGCGGACGCCCGCGGGGCGGGCTCGCGCGCGCGGCGGTACGGTTCCGGTCATGGAGTCATCGCCCCGCCTGATCGTCCAGGTCCCCCGTGGCGGCGCGGTCGCGCGCCGGCTCGCCGCCGATCCGCCCGCGAGCGTCACCGCGGGCGAGGTCGTCGTCGAGGCGGGCCCGACCGACGCCGAGGGCCGGCTCGAGGCGGCCGCCGCCGGCGAGATCCTGCTGTCGCTGCCGTCGCCCGAGGCGCTGGCGCGCGACGCGGACAGCGTCCGGCGGGTGATCGGTCAGGCGGGGACGAGCACCGAGCCGATCCTCGTCGTCATCGAGGCAGCGGAGGAACTGCGCCAGGAGGAGCTCGACGCGCTGCTGTCAGCGGCGGGCCACACCGCGCGCGCGGTGATCCTGCGGATCATCGCCGACGCCTGATCGGCGCACCGCCTCGCGGCGGGGCTCCCGTTCCCATCACACCGAGGTTTGGGGTGTCGAGATCGATGGCAAGGATCGCGCAGTAGACGCGAATTTTCCCCCCGTCAGCAAGTTAGGTGTGTATGGCGAGCTGGATACAGCTGCACGAAGAGGACATGGAGGGCGCGTTCCAGGAGATCGGTTTCGTGAAGGTCGGTCGGGACACGTTCGCCGACGAGCATCGCATTCTGTTCCGCGACCGTGACAGCAACGGTCACCGCGGGGCGCTCGGTTATGCGGTCGTCGAGCTGTCATCCGGCGACCAGTTCTTCCTTCAGCACGAGCCCGGCCTGGCCGAAACCGGCGTCTGGCTGTACGCCAAGGCCAGCGGCGACGCCCGCCGTCAATGCGACGAGTTCGCCGCCGCCTTCGCGATCGACCCGGCGGAGATCCTTCCGTTCCGGGCCGACTAGCGGTTGGGGCCGTTACCGCCGGCCGCCGGGCCGCCAATGGTGGGCCTGCCCCGCGGCGAAGCTGCTGAGGCGTGGCGGCTCCGGACGGTCGATCGTCGTCATCCCATCGGCGAAGCTGCCGACGCGGTAGGGGTCCTGTCCGGCCTGTGTGGGCACTGCGGCACCGGCTGATGCGGTGAGAGTGCGAGCTGAGTGAGTGTTCATGCGGTCACGGTAGGCGGGGTGACACGCTCGCCCGTAGTCGATGTGTCATGACGCTTACCCGAAAATGTTCCGCTAATCCGTCGGGCTGAACTGCTCGAGCTCGGCGGGCGCGGTCCCGGCCAGTAGCCATCCGCTGCGTAGCTGGGTCACCAGGCCCTCGTCGGTCAGCTGGGCCAGCGCCTTGGTGACCGTTGGCCGCCGGGAGCCGATCATCTCGGCCAGGAGGGCGTGGGTGATCGGCAGCTGCACCAGCGTGCCCTGCGGCGTCGCCTCCCCCCAGCTCGACGCCAGGTGCCACAGCAGCAGCCGGACGCGGACGTCCACCCGTGGGTAGTGGACGATGGCCATGTTCACCGCCAGCCGCCGGGTTCGCAGCAGCGCTCGGGCGACCAGGGCGGTCGCCACTTCCGGGAACGGCGCGGCGCGCTCGACGAAGCGAGGGCCCAACAGCGCCAGGCGAGTTGGGTGGATGACCGTCCAGGTGGAGTCGAACGGGGCCGAGGCCCGCACGTCCGGCCGCGGCAGCGGCCGCAACAGGTCGCCTGGCCCCAGCAGCTCGGCGCCGTAGCCCGCCTGACGGCCGACGCGGCCGCTGATCAGTCCGCGCAGCACGAGCAGGCCGAACCCGGCCGCGGCCTCCTCGGTGTAGCGCGCGGCGTTCCAGCGCCCGCGCTGAAGCACGACGACGTTGGCGGCGCAGGCGCGCTCGGCCAGCGTGCGGCGCTCGGGCCCGACGGCCGCGCCCAGATCCCGGTCCTCGATCAGGATCCGAACCGTCGAGGCGCGGGCCTCGGGCGCGGCGAGCGTCGCCGTCATCGCCGGCTCCGGCGGCAATCCGGGCAGACGCCCCAGAAGATGACCTCGGCCTCGTCAATCACGAAGCCCGCCGCGCCCGGCGGCTCCAGGCAGGGCGCCTGCGACATCGCGCAGTCGACATCGACCGCGACGCCGCACCGGCGGCAGATGATGTGGTGATGGTTATCGGCCACGCGGGTTTCGAAGCGGGCGGGGCTCCCGGCGGGCTCGATCCGGCGGACGAGGCCGACTCGGACCAGAGCGGCGAGGACGTCGTACGTCGCCTGGGTGGAGATCGAGCCGATTCGCTCCCGCGCGGCTGCGGTGACGTCGTCGGCGGCGAGGTGGTTGCCGGCCCGGACTGCGGCCAGCACCGCCAGCCGCGGCGCGGTCACCCGCAGGCCGGCGTCGCGCAGCCGCTGCGCGTCCACCCGGCGTGCCTCATCGTTCACCTCCGTGGACCGCGTCGTCATCGGCCGCCATCCTACAACTTCATTGGAGTGATTCCAAACAACGGTTACATCCAGATAACTCTCGGCGCGGGTGGCCCCCGCGGCGTCCTCGCGAGTCGCGCGTGCTACACCACGTGGGATCGCGATGGCCGTCCAGTCCTCCCCTCGCTTCGCCACCGACCTGGCCCCGTCGGCCACGCTGGCCGGCGACCAGCGCATCCGTGAGCGCATCGCCGCCGGCGAGCCCATCCTGCACCTCGCGTTCGGCGAGGCCGGCCTGCCCGTCCCCGCCGACGTGCTCGAGGCGCTCGCCCGAGCGGCGTCCCAGAACGCCTACGGGCCGGTCGCGGGAACGGCACCGGCGCGGGAGGCGGCGGCCGGCTACTTCGAGCGCCGGCGCCTGGCGACCAAGCCCGATCAGGTCGTGTTCGCCCCGGGCAGCAAGCCCCTGCTGTGGGCGCTGATCGCGATGCTCCCGGGAGACGTCGTCCTGCCGCGCCCGTCATGGGTCAGCTACGCCGCCCAGGCCCAGCTCGCCGGACGCCGGGTGTGGAGCGTCGACGTCACCGCGACCGCGGGCGGGGTGCCCGATCCCGATGCGCTGACCGAGACGCTGGTTCGCGCCCGCGGTGAAGGGGCGCGGCCGGGCATCCTGGTGCTCACGTTGCCCGACAATCCCACCGGCACGCTGGCGCCGGCGGCGCATGTCACCCGGGTGGCGGAGATCGCCGAGGCCCACGACCTGGCGATCATCTCGGACGAGATCTACCGCGACCTCGCCCACCAGCCCCAGGACGTCCTCAGCCCGGCGCAGCTGGCGCCGCAGCGGACGTATGTCACCAACGGGCTGAGCAAGAGCATGGCGCTCGGCGGATGGCGCATCGGCTTCGCCCGTCTCCCCGATGGTCTGGCCGGCGCGGACGCGCGGCGCGCGTTGACCGCGCTGGCCAGCGAGGTCTGGTCGAGCCTGGCGGCGCCGATGCAGAGCGTCGCCGCCTACGTGCTCGCGGAGCCGGCCGAGGTGACCGCGCACGTCGAGCGCAGCCGCCGCCTGCACCGGTTGACCACCGAGGCGGTGCACGCGCAGCTCACCGCCGCCGGGGCGCTGTGTCGCCCGCCGGGCGCCGGGTTCTACCTGTACCCGGACCTCGAGCCGCTGCGCGAACGGCTGCGCGAGGACGGCGTGGTCGGCGCTGACGCGCTGGCCGAGCACCTGCTCGATCGCCATCAGATCGGAGTCCTCAGTGGCGCGGCCTTCGGCGACGACCCAGCCGCGCTGCGTTTTCGCCTGGCGACGAGCCTGCTCTACGGCGACACCGACGCCGAGCGTCGCCAGACGCTGGAGAGCGAGGAGCCGGTGGCCCGGCCCGGCGTCCGGCGGGCGCTGGATCGCGTCGGATCCGCGCTGGCCGCGCTCGGGCAGGGCCCGGCCGGACGCTGAGTCCCGGCGGGCGCGGATTTTTTCGTCCCCGCGCGTCGATTCCGGCCGGGCTCGTTCGACTGTCCCGTAGAGAGTCCACGTTCAACGAGACGAGGTGAGGACATGGCGAAGGTGGTCGCGGGCATCACGACATCGGTCGACGGATACATCACCGGCCCCGACGATGGGCCTGGCCAGGGGCTGGGCGAGGGCGGCGAGCGGCTTCACTACTGGGTGTTCGGCGGCCCCTGGACCTACGCCGACGACCAGGGCGGCGGGCCGCGGGGCGAACCGACGGGCGAGGACGCGGCCTGGCTGAGCGACGCATTCGCCGGCCTGGGCGCGGTCGTCGCCGGACGGTGGACCTACGAGGCGGCGAGGCACTGGGGTGACCGCAACCCATGGGGTGTTCCCTTCTACATCGTCACTCACCGTCCGGAGGAGGAGCCCGAGGGCGGGGCGTTCCGGTTCGTGTCCGGGCTTCCCGAGGCGGTGGCGCAGGCCGCGCAGGCGGCCGGCGACAAGACCGTCAACGTCATGGGCGGCGGTCAGATCATCCGCCAGGCGCTCGAGGCCGACCTCGTGGACGAGCTCACGATCATCGTCGCGCCGGTCGTCCTCGGCGGCGGCAAGCGCCTGTTCGACGGGTTCACCGGCTCGCTCGACCTCGAGCACCTGGGGGTTCGCCAATCGCCGCTGGCCACCTTCATCGATTACCGGATACGGCGCTCCTGATCGCGGCGGCCCCCGGCGGCCCCCGGCGGCCCCCGGCGCCCGGCGGCGCCCGGCGGCCCCCGGCGGCCCCCGGCGGCCTACGCGGCCCCGGCGGCCCCCGGCGGCCCCCGGCGGCCTACGCGGCCTTGGCGGCCTCGGCGACCCCCCCGGGCGCACCGGCGGTCGGGGCACCGTCGGGCGGCACGGCGAGGATGGGCCGGTGAGCGATGTGCAGCAGCCGCCGGGTGACGCCGCCGAGCCTCAGGGCGCCCAGCCCCGAATGACCGCGAGCCCCGACGACGATCACGTCGGCATCGAGTCGATCGGCGATCGAGGCCAGCCGATCGGCGACGCGCGACGCGGTGGTGGTGGGCATGTGGACGGTCAGTGCCAGGTCTTCGTCCTCGGCGAGCGCCGACGCCTGAGCCCGGACCTTGGCCTTGATCTCGCGTTCGTCGATGAACAGGGGCTCGCCGGCCATCAGGCCGCCCATCAGCCGCTCGATGACATGGACGACGTGAACATGCGCGTCGTCGTGGCGCGCGAGCTCGATCGCATATCGCAGGGCGCGATCGCCGTGCTCGGAGCCGTCCGTCGCGCACAGGATGGTGTGGAACATGGTTACCTCCGCGGGTCGTGTCAGTGACGTGTGTGTGAGATGAGGCTCGCGCGGGCGGGTGTCGCGGGGAATGGGGCGTGGACCCCATTGTGGGCGGGCCGGGCCGCCGACACCCTGGATGGCGTCACCTGAAGCAAAGGAGCGCAACCCATGCACAGCCTCGCGCGAGAGCCGTCACCGCGGCGCGACAACCACCACAAGCCCCACCAGGCGGTATTGACGCCGATCCGCTGCCTGCTGGTCGACGACCACCCGGCCATCCGGGTCGGGCTGCGCGAGCTGCTGCGCGCCGAGCCGGGGTTCGAGGTGGTCGAATCATTGGCCACGGCCGAGGCGGCGCTGGCCTTCGCGGAGCGCAATCGCGTCGACGTGGCGGTCGTCGACTACCAGCTGAGCGGCCACTCCGGCCTGTGGCTGTGCCGGATGCTCAAGCGCCTCGAGGACCCGCCCGCGGTGCTGATGTACTCGGCGTTCTCCGATCACCTGCTGGCCGCCGCCAGCGTCGTGGCCCAGGCCGACGGCCTGGTCTCAAAGACGGCTTTGGGGGCGGAGCTGTGCGATCGCATCCGCGAGGTCGACCGCGGCGCGACCCGGTTGCCGCCGATGCCGCCATCATTTGCCGACAGCATGCACCGCCGTCTGGACCAGTCCGAGCAGGCCATCTACGGCCTGCTGCTGGCCGGAATCGAAATCCAGGAGATCGCCGGCACCCTCCAGTTGAGCATCGACGCGGTCGACGCCCAGATGTGGATCATGCTGAGCAAGTTCGAACGCTCGGATCGGTTGCGCTGAGTGCTGACGCCGTCCTCGCGACCTCCTCACCGCCGCTACGTGCCGCTCGTGTACCGGGTGGCGCTGGTCAACGCGGTCGTGCTGGTGGCGGCGGTCGTCGTCACGCTGCTGATCCTCGCCCCGCACAAGTTCTCCAGCGTCGCCGACGACGAGGCGGCGCTGCTGGCGGGCGCGCTGGTGCTGATGGGCGCGGCCAACCTCCTGATGCTGCGCCGGGTCATCCGGCCTCTGGAGGCGCTGACCGCCCTGGCCCGGCGGGTCGACCTGACCCGACCCGGGCAGCGCGTTCCGGACGCGGCGGCGACGTCGGAGGCGGGTGAGCTCGCGCTGACGTTCAACGAGATGCTCGCCCGGCTGGAGGCCGAGCGTCAGGAGGCCACCGGCCGGGTGCTGGCCGGTCAGGAGGCCGAGCGGCTGCGGATCGCCCAGGAGCTGCACGATCAGGTCGGCCAGGAGCTGACCGCGGTGCTGCTGGGCCTGGCCCGTGTACACGCCCAGGTGCAGGCGCCGTTGCGCGAGGGGGTCGCGGACGTGCAGGAGACGGTCCGGGCCAGCCTCGAGGATGTCAGGCGGATCGCGCTCGAGCTGCGCCCGGAGGCGCTCGACGATCTGGGGCTGACCAGCGCGCTGGCGGTGCTGGGCGAGCGCTTCGCGGAGCGCTCGGGGATCGTCGTCGAGCAACGTGTGGCCGATCGGCTGCCGGCGCTCGATCCCAACGCCGAGCTCGTCGTCTACCGCGTGGCCCAGGAGGCGCTGACCAACGTGGCCCGCCACTCGGGGGTGACCCGCGCGCGGCTGGAGCTGCGCCGCGACGGCGACAATCTGGTCATGGTCGTCTCCGACCAGGGCCGGGGCCTGGTCGCCGGCGGCGAGCCGGGGACCGGCATGCGCGGGATGCGCGAGCGCGCCGCCCTGATCGGCGCGGAGCTGGAGATCGGCCGTGCTGACGGCGGGGCGGGCTGTCGCGTCGCGCTGACGGTGGCCGGCGCGCCGACCCGGGACGACCGATGACCCCGCTCAAGACCAAGATCCTGCTGGCCGACGATCACGCGCTGGTCCGCCGCGGCCTGCGCCACCTGCTCGACGCCGAGCCCGACCTCCAGGTCGTCGCGGAGGCCGGCGACGGCGCGGAGGCGGTCCACCTCGCCCTGGACCCCGAGATCGATCTGGCCATCATCGACGTCTCGATGCCGCGGCTGACCGGCCTGCAGGCGGTGGCCGAGCTGAGCCGGCGGCGCAACGACCTGCGCACCCTGATCCTGTCGATGCACGACAACGAGCGCTACCTGTACGAGGCGCTGAAGGCCGGCGCCTCGGGCTACGTGCTCAAGACGGTCGCCGACCGCGACCTGGTCGAGGCCTGCCGCGCGGCGATGCGCGGCGAGGCGTTCGTCTATCCGGGCCCGATGAGCGTCGTCATCCGCGACTACCTGCGCCAGGCGCGCGACGACAACGGGATCCGCGAGGAGCCCCTGAGCCCGCGCGAGCGCGAGGTGCTCAAGCTGATCGCCGAGAGCTACAGCAACCGCCAGATCGCGAACACCCTGGTGATCAGCGAGAAGACCGTCGAGCGCCATCGATCCAACATCCTCGACAAGCTCGGCATGCACGACCGGGTGGCGCTGACCCGATACGCCATCCGCCGCGGGCTGGTCGAGCCCTGATCACGGCGGCTCTCGTCCGATGCACCTCACTCCGCTGATCCTCGCCGCGCTCGTCGCCGCCCTCGCCGTCCACCGCAGACGCCGGCTGCCCGCTGTGGTCCTCATCGCCGCTGCCGCTGCCGTCGCCGTGCTCCTGGCCTGGGGCGCTGGGCTGGTGGCGCCTCCCGACCTCCAGGGCATCATCCGCGACGTCATCGGCACGCTGGGCCCGTACACCTACGTCCTGGTCGGCGCGCTGGCCTTCCTGGAGACCGGCGCCGGCATCGGTCTGATCGCGCCCGGCGAGACCGCGGTCATCTTCGGCGGGGTCTCCGCCGGCCAGGGCGAAGTCGACCTCGTCGCGCTGATCGCGCTGGTCTGGGCCTGCGCGCTCGCCGGCGACCTCCTCTCCTATGTGCTGGGGCGCCGGCTGGGCCCGAAGCTGCTCGTCCGCCATGGCCCCGCGCTCGGCCTCACCGCGGAGCGCCTGGCCCGGGTCGAGGGGCTGTTCGCCACGCACGGCGGCAAGACCATCCTGATCGGCCGCTTCATCGGCCTGGTCCGCGCGGTGTCGCCGTTCGTCGCCGGCGCCTCCCACATGCCGGCCCGCCGGTTCATCCCACTCACGACGATCGCCTCGGGCGCATGGGCGGCGACGTTCTGCACGCTGGGCTTCCTGTTCTGGCACTCGCTCGACGAACTGCTGGTCATCACCGAGAAGGGCAGTCTGGCCCTCGTGGGCCTGCTGGCGCTGGCGGCCGGTCTGGTGGCGTGGCGCGACCGGCGCCGGGCGGACGTGAGCCCGACGTCGGGCGACGCGACCGCCTGAGGCCCCCCCGCCGTCGCGACGGCCGTCAGCCGCCGACGGCCCCGAGCAGGGCCGCGCCGAACAGCGCCACCCCGGCGCCGGCCAGCTGGAGGTGGGTCGCGCGCTGACCCTGGCGCACGCGCGCCAGCGCGATCGTGGTCAGCGGATACAGCGACGAGATGGCGGCGACGATGCTGAGCGCCCCGTCGTGTGAGGCGCTGACGTAGGCGACGTCGCCGACGACGCCGAGCGCCGCCACCAGTCCCAGCGCCGGCAGCTCCGAGCGCCGGGGCGGGCGGATGCGCCGCGACCCTCGCGCGCCCACCACCGCCGCCGCCCCGGCCGACAACGCGGTGCTGACGTGCTCGGTCGCGGTGACCCAGTAGGGATCCAGCCGTCCGGCGGCGTGCAGGGCGGTCAGCATCGTCGCCACCGCGGCCGCCGCTCCGACGGCGATGGCGACCGACTGGGCGCTGGTGCCGCCGCGCTCGGCGGTGGTGGGTGAGGTCGAGGCGCTCAGCCCGCCGCCGAGCAGCGCGCAGGCCAGACCGATCGCCACCATGGGGCCCAGCGGATCGCCGGCGACGAGGCCGAGGCCGACGGCCCCGGCGGTGCCCAGGGCGCCCACCGGCGCGGTGATGAACGCCTCCCCGCGTGACAGCGCGCGGTAGATGAGGCTGAGCTCGACGGTGACGGCGACCCCGGCCAGCGCGGCGAGCAGCAGTCGAGGGTCGTCCGGCGGCGGCGTCCCGCGGAGCACCAGCACCGGCACCAGCAGCGCGGCGCCGATCAATTCGGCGACGGCGACCACGACGAACACCGGCGTCGCGCGCCGGGTGGCGTCGCCGCCGAAGTAGTCGGCGGCGCCCCAGCCGAGCGCCGCGGTCACCGCGAGCAGGACGCCCATCAGCGCCGTCCGTTTCTGTTGTGTACCGGCAAAATGTCTTTCACTGGGGCGATGCTACCAGCAAAGCCAGAATTGCCGGTACAATGAAGCGCATGCAGCCGATTCGGCAATTGCCGTTCGTGGCCGATGATCCGGCCTTGGATTTCGTCAACACCGCCGAAGAACGCGGCCATCCGGAGGCCGGCGACGTCCTGCTGACCCCAGCCGACCTGCGGCTGTGGGGCCAGCGCTACGGCCTGCTGGCCCGGTCGGCGCCGCTCGGGCCCGAGGCTGACGCCGAGCTCGCCCGGGCGCGCGAGGCCCGCGAGCTGCTCTACGACCTGTTCCTGGCCCGTACCCAGGGCCGGGCCCCGGCCCGCCGCCGGCTGGCACGGCTGGCCGAGCTGTCCGCGGAGGCCTACGCGGCGGCGTCGCTGCAGCCCGGCGCCGACGGCAGCGTGAGCTGGCGCTGGAGTTCCGCCGACCTGACCACCGTGCGCCACGTCGCCGTCGCCGGCGCCGTCGACCTGCTGCACGCCGAGCCCTCGCCGCGCCTGAAGCAGTGCCCGGGCGACCACTGCGGCTGGTTCTTCCTCGACGCCACCAAGCGGGGCAACCGGCGCTGGTGCCGGATGAGCGAATGCGGCCAGGAGGCCAAGGACGAGCGACGGCGGCTCCGCCGCCAGGGCACGGGCCGCAGCGAGCTCGCCTGAGCGTCAGCCGCTCGAGACGACGAGCCCGACCGCGGTCCCGGCCGGGTGCCCGCTGCCGGCGCCGGGGCGGTCCGGTGTCCTCCTGGGCCATCGCCGGTCCTCAACGAGTCAGGTCCGGTCGGCGACGTCGAGCTCGGCTACGCGTGCCGCGGCGCGCAGCACTTCGTCGTACTCGCGCTGTACGTCGGCGAGATCGCACGGTTCGGGAACGGACTCCACGCTCGACCGGTGGATCATCGCGGCCTGATCGAGCAGCAGCTGCCTCTGCTCGGCCTCGGTGGCGTAGTCCAGGATCTTGGTCAGCGCCTCGAGCTGTCTGATCATCACCGCGGGCATGCCTCGGCCCGCCTGGCGGATCTTCTCGAACGCCCGCTCGACCAGCCGGGTGTAGCTGACGTCGGCGGTGATCACGCGGACATACCCGTGACTGTCGCGGTGGACGGTGACCGGGCGCCAGCGCATGGTGATCGGGCACAGGCTGTCGCCCAGCCAGTCGATGCAGGTGAGTGCCGTGAACGTGTCGTTGACCGCGGGCGAAAGCGCGCGGAGGGCGATCTCGACGAGCTGGTCGACGGCAAACGCGAGATCCTGGGCCAGCGTGCGGCTGGGCCCGGAGATATGAGCACGGCGCAACGCCTTGCTGACGGACGGTGTTGCGCCGGCCGGCCACACCGTGGCCATCAGGTGGCCGCCCACCACGAAGTGGCCTGGCCGATGGTGAAGGCGGATGACCGCCTCCTTCTCGGCCGCCAGGCCGATCAGCGTCTCGTGCCGGATGAACTGCAGATAGCCGCTGGCGGGCGCGGGCACCACGCCGCCGCCCTCCTTCATCCTCGTCACGAGCTCAGACACCGACGGTCCGGCCTCCAGCCCACCCCGGGCCGCGCCGGAGTCCGCGTCGATGGCATGCGACAGGTCGCGGGCGATGCTCGCGATCACCTGTGGCAGCTGGATCGACGTCGCGATGTGGTGGATGAAGTAGATCAGCACCCCCATCGAGATCGTGACCAGCGCGACCGCGATGCTCATCGAAAGGTGGGGCACGAAGGTGTTCGTCCCTGCCCCGGGACCGATCGAGATCAGCACCAGCGTCGCGTAGACGAAGGTGGCGACGAACGTCCCGAGCGTGAACTGCGTCCCGCGGTCCCGGATGAAGTTGCGCAACATCCGCGGGCCGAACTGGGTGGACGCGAGCGTGAGCGTCACGATCGTGATCGAGAACACCACGCCGACGACCGTGATCACCGCCGCCGCCAGCGTCGTGAGAATCTGGCGCGCCGCGTCCGCCGACCCGAAGATCAGCCACGATGGGAGCGTCAAGGAGCCGTCGAACGCAGCCCGGTCGATCGCGTGAGTCGCCACGTAGAGCGCCACCGCGGCGATCACCTCGAGCATCGGCACCAACCACAGATTCGTCCGCAGGGCCTCGCGGCGCCAGGGCGACCAAAGGTTCAGCAGGAACATCTAGGAGTGGACGGAAGCGGTTGGCACCTGAGGGCAGCTTGACGCGGCGCCGACCAGTCTTCCCGGCTCACCTGGCGGCCATGCTACCGGGTGGTCCCGAGGTTCCCGGGTCAAACCCCGGTCTGCTTCGCGCTCAGCGCGCCGCGGCGATGTCGGCGAGCGCCTGCCGGATCGTGTGTGTCGCGGACGGGGACACCAGCGGGCTGTCCGGATGCTCGGCGAGCACCACGGCCAGGGCCAGGGCGCGGGGCGCCATCGGCTCGTCGCTTCTCAGGATGCCGGCCAACTCGAGGAGGCCGTCACCTGCCTCGAGCACGGCCTCGTGCTCCAGGACGAGGTTCGAGCACCGATCGTGCCGGCGTTCCTGGGCCGAATCGAGAATGGTCTCGAGCACCGTGGCGATCGCCCGGCGGGTTCCGGGCGTTGCCAGCTGCGCGGCTCGGACCGACCGCGCCGGCGACTCCTGGGACGGAGCCCCAGCTGCGATCTCCCGGTCCAGCTGGCGGCGCGCGGTCCGCACCCACGACCTCAGGCTGGCGCTCACGCCCGGTCCGGGGGCAGGCGTGCGAGATTCGTCCATATCGGAGTTGCAACGGACACGAGCGGTGAGGTCATCGTGATCTCGAGCGGAGATCGCAGTATCGACAGGCGCCCGTGAACATCCCGTTCTGATCAACCGCCGCCGCATACAGATTTCGTCAACGTCTCAGGGTGTCAGGACGCCCCGAACCTCGTCCAGGCGCGCCCGCACGTGTAGGCGAGGGCGCTGATGGTCCCCACGAAGAAGCCGACCGGCCAGTTGGTCTCATAGGAGAGTGCGATCGCGGCCCACACGGTGATCAGCGCGATGGCGGTCGAGAGCGCGATGGCGACGGGGGGCCGGGCGGTGAACGCGCGGGCGGCCGCCGGGGGACCGATCATCAGGCTGAAGATCAGCGCGGTGCCGACGACCGGAACGGTCATGGCGGTCGCGAGCGCGACGATGACCAGGAAGCACAGCTCCGTGGTGAATGGATGCAGGCCGCGGACCTGGCCGGTGTCGGGCAGGATCGAGGACAGCAGCAGCGGCCGGTACAGCACGGCCAGCGCGGCCACGCAGGCGACCGCGAGCCCCGCGGTCGGGGCGAGCTCGGTCGGGCTGATCCCCAGGACCTCGCCGAACAGGAGCGAGTAGATCTCCGGCGCGTACTCGACGCTGAAGCCGAGGAACAGCGCGCCGAGACCGAGCATGAACACGAGCGTCAGTGCGGTGGCGACGTCGTGACGGCCCCGCCGGCCGAGCAGGCCGATTCCGAGCGCCCCCCCGAGGGAGAACACCCCCAGGCCGACGATGGCGTTGATGCCGATCAGGTTCGCGGCGGCCGCGCCGGCGAACGATCCGTTGGGAACGGCATGGGCCACGAATGCGGAGCCGCGCAGCACGACGAAGAACCCCACGGCGCCGCCGACGATCGCCACCATGGTCGCGACCAGCCACGCGTTGACCATGAAGCCGGAGAACATCGTCAGCGCCGGGCGCGGCGGCGGGTCATGACCCGCGCGGCGAGGTAGGCGATCAGGACCAGGGTGACGACGAAGAAGCTGACGGGCCAGCCACGGTGAAGCGGCGGCCAGTCGTAGCTGTCGTAGGCGAGCAGCAGCCCCAGCCACATGGCGCCCAATCCGGTCAGCCCGGCGACGGCGATGGCTCTGCCCGGTCGGCTGGTCAGCTGCAACGCCGTCGCGGCGGGGCCGATCAGCAGCGCGGTGGAGAGGATCGCGCCGATCGTCACCGCCGACAGGGCGACGGCGACGGCCATCGCGATCAGATACAGGCTGCCGATCCACCGGATCCGGACGCCCCGGGCCGCGGCCAGGTCGGGGCTGACCGAGCTGAGCAGCAGCGGCCGGTAACAGGCGACGATGATCGCCACGGCCAAGGCTCCCAGGGCGAGCGCGGGGGGGAGGATCGCCCGGTCCAGCGCGAAGATCGAGCCGAACAGGATCGTGACCGTCGCTCCGGTCGTGTTGTCGAACGTGGTTCCGAGGTAGAGGAACAGCGCCGCCAACCCGAAACCGGCACCGAGCACGATCCCGGTCGCCAGATCGCGACCGCGGGCACGCTGGATCCCGATCATCTCCATCACCCCGGCCGCCGCGACGGCGATGCCGACGAAGCCCCACAGCGGCGCGATCCCGATCAGATAGGCACTCGAACCACCGGCCGCGCCGATATCGCCGAGCGCCTCGCCGGCGAACGCCTGACCGCGGAGCACCGTGAACAGGCCGACGGCGGCCGCCACCAGCGCCACCACACCTCCGACCACCGCGGCCAACTCGACCGGTGAGCTCGAGAAGAACCCGGGCTCGACGATCGCCCTCAGAACCTGATGCACCGGGGCCTCAGACGATCTCGACGGCGCCGCCGGCGGAGCCGTCAGACGCCGCGTGCTCGTCGTGGCCGGTGCCGGCCACGACGATGATGCGCCCGTGAACGCGCAGGACGTCGACATGATGGCCGTAGAGCGCGGACAGCACGTCGGAACGCACGACCTCCTCCGCCGTCCCGCTGGCGGCGCGTCCTGCGGCGAGGTAGACGACGCGATCCATCACCGGCAGCAGCGGATTCATCTCGTGGGCGGAGATGAGGATCGAGATCTGCTGTTCGCGCGCGATCCGCGCCAGCAGAGTCACGATCTCCTGAGCGCTGCGCAGATCCAGGTTTGCCAGCGGCTCGTCGAGCAGCAGCAGTTTCGGTGCGCTGATCAGGGCGTGGGCGATCAGGATGCGCTGCTGCTCGCCTCCGGACAGCTGCCCCACCCGCGCATCCCCGAAGCGCTGGGCGTCCACGGCCTCGAGCATCTCGTCGACCAGACGACGACGCGAGCGCGACGGCAGCGCCACCCCGAACCGGTGGCCGTCCAGCCCCAGCCCGACCAGGTCGCGTCCGCGCACCGGCATATCCGGGTCCAGCAGGAACTTCTGGGGCACGTAGCCGACCTGCTGGCCGGCGCGGCTGTTGCCGTCGATGCGCACCTGCCCGTGCGTCGGGGCCTGCAATCCGAGGATGACGCGGAACAACGTCGTCTTGCCGGCGCCGTTGGCTCCGATCAGTCCGGTGAACTCGCCGCGGGCGATGATGAAGCTGACGTCGTCGAGGATCGTGCGCCCTGACAGGCGAACGGTGATCCCCTCGGCCGCCAGTGTCGCGTCCCCGACCTCGGGAGCGGTGAGATCGATCTGGCTCACGTCAGGCGGCGGGTCGATATGCCGTCGGCCACCGCGCGCTGCAGTGCCTTGACCTCGGCAAGCATCCACGACTGGTAGTCATAGCCCGGTGTCGGCATCGTCTCATAGACCCCGACCACCGGAATGCCGTGCTCGGCGGCGGCCGACAGGAACGATTGCGTCAGCGAATCGGTGACCTGCTGGTTGTAGACGAACACCCTGACCCGGTGCCCGGAGAACAGGCCGTCCTGCAGCGTGACGTCCTGGGGAGCCGGATCGACCCCGTTCATGATGTCCGCCTGCAGGCCGAACGGAGTCAGGTTCGTGGTGCCGGCCGCCTGCAGCATGTAGTCCCCGACCGGCTCGGTGCTCGCGATCGGGGTCTGCGGGTATCGGGTGGCGAACTGCCTGAGCGCCGCGTACCAGGGTTTCAGCGATGCGTCAAAACGCCGCTCGTTGGCCGCGAAGTAGGCCGCGTGAGCGGGTTGCAGCTTCGACAGGTCCCTGACCAGCGCGGCCGCGACCGCCGGCATCGTCTGCGGCTTGTACCAGAGGTGCGGGTTTGGGGTCGAATCCGGCAGGCCCAGCAGCGTCTGGACGTCGATCACCTTGCGCGACGAGCTGGGCGAGGCGGACTCGATCTTGTTCATGAACGTGTCGTACCCGACGCCGTTCTGGACCACCAGCTGCGCCGAGCTCACCGTCTGGGCCACGCTGGGACTGGCCTCGAACGTGTGCGGATCGGTGTTCGGGTTGCTCTCGATCGCCGTGACCGCCACGTGGCTGCCGCCGATCTGCGAGATGACGTTCGCGTACTCGTTCTCGGCCCCGACCGCCACGATGCGACCGTCGCCGCCAGCGCCGCCAGCGCCGCCATCGCCAGCCGCCGCGGATCCGCAGCCGCCGATCAGCAGGCCGATGATGACCGGCAGCAGGGTCAGCGGGCAACGGTGGCGAGCGGCGTCCATCGGCATCCTCGGGTTCGGCATGGCCAGGGAGGGCACTAGAATACACGAGAATGAGTCCAAGTCTCAATCTCATATCGGCTGTCGGCGCCGGGACTATGCTGTTCGGATGACCGTGCAGACCGACTCCATGTGGGCGTCGCATGCGCGACAGGTCCTCCAGCACGCCGGTCATCAGAGGGGCGCCGCCCGCGACACCCTGATCGACCTGCTCTCGCGCGAGACCTGCGCTCTCACCGCTCTGGAGATCGAGGCCAAGCTCAAGACCGGCCGCTCCGGCGCGCGCCCGGTGGCCCGGGCCAGCGTGTACCGGGTGCTGGACCTGCTTCAGGAACACGGGCTGGTCAACCGCATCGACCTCGGCGACGGCATCACCCGCTATGAGATCGTCGATCCCGGCGGTCACCATCACCACCACATGCTCTGCGACCAGTGCGGACGGCTGGTGCCATTTCACGACCCGGCACTTGAGCGATCGATCAGCCGCCTCTCGACCCGCCTCGGATTTGACACCACTGACCATGAGGTCACGTTGCGCGGAAGCTGCACCCACTGTCGATGACCCGCCGCCGGGCGGATCACAGTCCCCAGAACGGCCCGCGCAATCCGACCGAGTGGAAGTACTCCTTCGCCTCTGCGGGCTCGCGGCGCCGGTAGCCGCGGTCAAGCCGGCCGGCGTACCAGCTCTGCGCCAGCTCCTCTCCGCAGAACAGGCGCTGGTGCCCGCAGGTGTGGACGACGTCCTCCCACATGCGCGCCGCGGGCGTCAGGAAGTGCGCCACCTGGTCGCCCGCGGGTGGCGCATCCCGGTCGACCACCCAGGCGAGCGCAGCCCCGCAGCCCGGGCATCGCGTCGCGACCAGGACCACCGGCTCATCGGGCAGAAGATGGGGCAGCGCGAACGAGTCCCAGGCGCAGCCGCCCCACCAGAGGGTCTCGCGACCCATGACCGAGAAGCCCAGTGGCACGGCGGCGAACGGGTGCGCCATCGCGATCCGGCCATCACGATCAAGGACGACGTGGCGCTGCTCGTGCAGTTCGCGCAGCGCGCCGTCTGCGAGCAAGCCGGACTCGGGCGCTCGCCCCGTCTCGGCGAACGAGCGATAGACGGCAAGCCGAACGTCCTCGGTGTCCACTGGACTACTGGTTCGGTCGCCGACGGATCAGGCGCTGAGGGCGTCGCCCGCGGCGACCAGGCCATCGATACCGCCGCGACCGGGAGCCGACCACAGCGCGTCGTCGCCGAGGGCGTGGCGCTCGGCGCGCCCGTCGGCGACGAGCCCGAGCAGAGCGGTCTCGGTGGCGAGGCGGTCCGGGCGATCGTTGCCGCGAGTCATGACCGCCGCGACCTCCTGGGTGGTGAGACCGAAGTCGAAGGACTCCAACAGCGGGCCGGGGTCCTCGGGCGGCGCCTGGCGTTCCAGGCTGGGATCGAGGTTGGCGATCACCACGTCGTAGGCCTCGACCGGCTGAAAGCCTCCGGCCTGCAGACGGCGGCCGTCCCGGGTTTCGAACAGCAGGGACGGCGCGGTGTAGCGGACGGCGCCGTCGCTGTTGCCGGCCTTGCCCTGCAGCTCGGTCGCCGAGCCCGACGCGGTCCGAGTCTCCGCCTTGTCGCGCTCGTACTCGGTCAACACGTCGGGGTCCTCGATCAGGGCGAGGACCCGGTCAGCGTCGACGCCCGGTACGCCGGCCAGGACCTCACGCATCTGCTCATCGTCATCGAACAACAGCGCGGAGTTGAAGTTGGCCAGCTGCAGGGCGCGAAAGACGCGCCACTCGCTGCCGGGCCATTCCCGGCGCGCAGCGATCACCGCCCGGCAGGCGCGCGATGACGCGCTCAACCGGGGCTTGGGTTGCGCGGCAAACGGCATCCCGTAGCGCTCCCGGAACATCAACCCGCTGCTGGCCATCCGCAGCGGCGTGAACCCGTGCTCGGCGTATCGCGAGACGTCCTCGCTCAGGCCGACCAGCACCAGGCGCCAGTCCAGCTGGTCGCCGTAGCGCCACTCGACCACCCGCAGCGCCGGGTTCTCGGAATAGCCCCACGGGCACGCCGGATCGCTGAACAATGTGACTGAGATCGAACCGTTGATGGCTCAAGCATATCAAGCGGGCCTCGCCGGCAGAATGCGCTGGCTCAGCAGGTGGATACGTTGAGCATGGCCCCGCCGAGCAGAGCGACCGAACGCAGGCGACCCTCGATCGTGGGTGCCTGGTGGGCGACCATCAACTCCTCGGCATCGGTCTGGCGCAGGAAGTCGTCGAGGTAGCTCTGGACGTCACGCTGGGTCCCGACGGCCGTGTAGGTGAGCATCTCGTCCACGTGAGCGCCGGCCCCGGCGTCAAGCAGCTGGTCGGCCTGCTCGTCGGTCATCTCGAGATCGGTCAACCCCATCTGCCGTGCGTACAGGTTGACGGCGCGTCGGCGCCGGATGACCTGGAACTGCTCCTGAGCAGCGCTCACGGTGTCGGCGGCGACCACGTTGACCCCCGCGATCACATACGGTCGCTCCAGCTGTTGCGACGGCTGGAATTCACTGCGATAGGCGGCGATCGCCGCATCCAGCGCCGCCGGCGCGAAGTGCGAGGCGAACGCGTAGGGCAGACCGAGCGTGGCCGCCAGCTTCGCGCCGAACAGCGACGAACCCAGGATGTAGAGCGGGACGCGCGAGCCGTCGCCCGGGACAGCGGAGACTCCCGGCACGAGGCTGCGCCCCGCGAGATACCCCCGCAGCTCCACCACATCCTGGGGAAACGACTCCGCCGATCCGGGATCGCGGCGCAGCGCGTACATCGTCCGCTGATCAGAGCCCGGCGCGCGGCCCAGGCCCAGGTCGATCCGCCCCGGGTACATCGCCGCCAGCGTGCCGAACTGCTCCGCGATCGTCAGCGGCGCGTGGTTGGGCAGCATCACCCCACCCGCGCCCAGCCGGATGCTCCGTGTCTGGGCGCCGACGTGTGCGATCAGCACGCTGGTCGCCGACGACGCGATGCTCGGCATGTTGTGGTGCTCGGCGTACCACACCCGCTCGTAACCCAGCTCCTCCGCCTGCTGGGCGAGCGCCACGCTCGCGGCGAAGCTGTCGCTCGCGGTTTCGCCTGGCCCGATCGGCGCCAGATCAAGGATTGACAGCCGCACCGGCATCGCCCTCCACCCTAGCGGCCACCGCGGGTTGCGCAGGGCGCGGCCGGGTAGCGAGATCACTGGGACCACGGTCGCATCAGGAGGCAGGAACATGGCCACGGCAACGGCATCCGCAGACCAACTCGGCACGATCGAGACGAACATCCCGGCGCGGCTCGACCGGTTGCCCTGGTCGCGCTGGCATTGGCGGATCCTCATCGGGCTGGGGACGGTGTGGATCCTCGACGGGCTCGAGGTCACGATCGTCGGCTCCATCGCCGGCGCCATCTCGGCCAAGGGCAGCGGCATCGACATCTCCTCGGCCCAGGTCGCCGGCTGGGCGGCCTCGATGTACGTGGCTGGGGCATGTTTCGGAGCGCTCCTGTTCGGCCGGCTGACGGACATGTTCGGGCGCAAGCGACTGTTCATGGTCACGCTCGGCGTCTACCTGGCGGCGACGATCGCCACCGCGTTCGCGTGGACGCCGCTGTTCTTCTTCGCCTGCCGGTTCGTCACCGGGATGGGGATCGGCGGCGAGTACAGCGCGATCAACTCCGCGATCGACGAGCTCATCCCCGCCGAGCATCGCGGCCGGACGGACATCCTCATCAACGGCACCTACTGGGCCGGCGCGGCCGCCGGAGCCCTCCTGTCAGTGGCCGCCCTGCATATCTTCTCGCCGCTGCTGCAGTGGCGGGTCTGCTTCGGGCTGGGCTTCATCCTGGGCCTCGCGATCCTGATCGTCCGCCGCCACGTCCCGGAGAGCCCCCGCTGGCTGTTCATCCACGGCCGCGAGGAGGAGGCCGAGGCGGTGACGCGGGACATCGAGCGCCAGGTCAGAGAATCGACCGGGGAGCCGTTGACGGACCCGGACCCCGACGACACCATCTGCATCCGCCAGCGGAAGTCGATCAGCCTGTGGGAGATCACGCGGGCGATCGTCTCGACCTATCCCAAGCGCACCGTGCTGGGGCTGGCCCTGTTCATCGGCCAGGCGTTTCTCTACAACGCCATCCTGTTCGGCTATGCGACGCTGCTGAGCACGTTCTTCGGCGTGGCCACGTCGAATGCGCCCTACTACCTGGTGGCGTTCGCGGTCGGGAATCTGCTGGGCCCGCTGGTGTTGGGCCCGCTGTTTGATTCGGTCGGGCGCAAGCCGATGATCGCCGGAACCTACATCCTCTCCGGCGTCCTGCTGCTGATCACGGGCTACCTGTTCGATCAGCACCAGCTGACGGCGGCCACCCTCACGATCGCCTGGTCGGTGGTGTTCTTCTTCGCCTCGGCCGGCGTCAGCGCCGCCTATCTGACCGTCTCGGAGATCTTTCCCATGGAGACCCGGGCCCTGGCGATCGCCGTCTTCTACGCGGTCGGCACCGGCATCGGAGGCATCATCGGTCCGCAGCTGTTCGGACGGCTCGTCCCCACCGGCAAGACCTCGGATGTCTTCGTGGCACTCGCCATCGGCGCCGTCCTGATGATCCTCGGCGGGGTCGCCGAGATCGTGTTCGGCGTCAAGGCCGAGCGCAGACGGCTGGAGGGCATCGCGACGCCGCTGACCGCGGTCGGGGCCGCCGTGCGCACGGGCGCATCCCGCGCGCGGCGGAGCCGTCCGGCCCACGCCGCGTCCTGACGGCCCGGTTCCGCCGCGCCGACCAGCCCGGCTGCTCAGGGCATGCCGAGCCGGGTTTGGAAGACCCGGCGGTCGACGTGGTGGGTCCACAGCACCTCGGCGACGTCGTCGGGCTCGTTGTCGGCCCCGGGGGCGATCCGGCCCGCGACCGCGATGTGCGCGACGTGAATCCCCTCGTCGCCCAGCGCGTCGTGAAGCATCCGCGCGTAGGCGACCTCGCCGGCGAACGAGATACCGACGCCGGCCCGGGCCGGGTTCGGGTTGATCGCGGCCCCGCCGGTGGTGAACAGGATCGTCCCGCGCTGGGCCTCGCGCATCGGACCGATCACCGCCTGGGCTGCCGCCACCGCGCCCAGGACGCTGAACTCGAGCGGCCCCTGGACGTCTGCGACAGTCATCTCCAGGACGGGCTTCATGAACTCGGGCGCCGGCAGCGGGGAATACTCGAGCACCTCGACCGGGCCGAGCTCGCCGGCGAGCCTCCGGATCGCCTGCGCCAGCGCGTCGCTGTCGCGGATGTCCGCCGCCACGCCGGACGCCGCGACCTCGTCGAGCCGCAACTGGGCGGTGAGTTCGACCAGCCGGGACTCCGTGCGCGAGATCAGGCCCACGGAGAAGCCTTCGCGCCCGAACCGCCTGGCCACGGCCAGACCGAGGTTGGGGCCGGCACCGACGATCACCACTGACATGTGGCAGAGCCTACCGCCGGTGACGGGGCGGTCGGTCGTTCCGTGGCAGAGGCGCACACACGCGTGAGGAGGCGGGTTAACACCCTCGCAACATTCCAGACGCGCTGCGACACTTCCGTGGCGACGGATTGTGGTCAACAGGAACGAGGACGCAGCGGGTATGCCGTCGACGGTCCAACGGGAGAGTCGATCCGGCGACGGGGACCCCCCCGCCGTCAGGATCCTGGCAGTCGACGACCATCCGGCCGTCCGCGAGGCCCTTGGTGACCTGATCGCGGCTACGCCGGAGTTCGTCCTGGTGGGCGTTGCCTGCTCAGGCGAGGAGGCGCTGCGCGATGTGGCGCGGTTGTCACCCCAGCTGGTCGTCATGGATGTCGTCATGCCGGGCATCGGGGGGATCCAGGCCGCGCGGACGATGGTGAGCACGTACCCCGGCGTCGCGATCCTGCTGATCTCCGTCGACGACCCGTCGGGCTATCTCGAGGAGGGGGACCGCAGCGACCGCATCGCGTGCCTGCGCAAGCAGGCTCTGTCGACTGACGAGCTCAGCGTTGCATGGGGGATACTCAACCACGAGTGACCGCCGTCGACCGCTGACGACTCAAGGCGCTGCCGACGGGCGACAGGGGGCGTGTCACCTCATCGGGATGACGACCTGAGCCGGGATCGCCGTAGCGTCATCACCGATGCCGGCCCGCCACGCGTCACGTCATGGCTGAGCAGGGCGCTGCTCCAGCCGACGCCGAAGGTTCCCAAACTCCGGACGATCCGACCGCGACGCTCCTGAGCAAGGGGTTCATGGTCCTGCTGGTGATCGCGGCGGTCGTGGGGATCGTCGTGTCGCTGGTCGCGTGGTGCTTCGTCGAGCTCGTCTATCAGGTGCAGCAGGAGCTGTATCACCACCTGCCGGCGGCGCTCGGGTATCAGCACGGTCCGCCCCTGTGGTGGTCGCTGCCGATCCTCGGAATCGCCGGAGTGCTGGTGGCGTTGACGATCACTCGGCTGCCCGGGGACGGCGGACACATCCCGGCGGAGGGTCTGAAGGTGGGTGGCGGTCCCGCCCAGCCGATCCAGCTGCCGGGAGTCATGCTGGCGGGCCTCATCTCGATCGGCTTGGGCCTGGTCATCGGCCCGGAGGCGCCCCTGATCGCCCTGGGCGCCGGGCTCGCCGTCGCAATCGTCAAGCTGGCCCGCCGCCAGGCGCCGTCTCAGCTGCTGCTGGTCGTCGGCGCGGCCGGAAGCTTCGCCGCGCTCTCGTTCGTGTTCTCCTCGCCGGTCATCGCGGCGATCATCCTGATCGAGGCGACGGGGCTGGGCAGGTCACGGCTCCCGATCGTCCTCATTCCCGGGCTCGTCGGCGCCGGGATCGGGTCCCTGGTGTCGGTCGGGATGGGTTCGTTCACCGGCCTGAGCTCGAGTGCCTACGCCCTCGGCGCCCTGTCGCTGCCGGCCTTTCCCCATCCCACCGCCGGCAACTTCGCGTGGACGATCGGCCTGGCGCTCGTCATCGCCGTCGTCGCGCACCTGATCCGGACGGGAGGACTGCTGACCTACCGCGTGGTCAAGCCGCGTCCGCTCGTGCTCCTGCCCGTGTGCGGCCTGGTCGTGTCCGGGCTGGCGATTGCCTTCTCACAGATCAGTGGACGGGGCATCAACGAGGTGCTGTTCTCCGGGCAGGACGCGCTCCCCGGCCTGGTCTCCGGCTCGGGGACCTGGTCGCTGTCGGCCCTCGCGTTCCTGATCGCCTTCAAAGGGGCTGGTTATTCCCTTTCGCTGGGAGCCTTTCGGGGAGGTCCGACATTTCCGGCCATCTTCCTGGGCGCGGCCGGGGGGCTGATGGCTTCGCATCTGCCTGGATTCCCGTTGGCGGCGGCGGTATCCGTCGGGATCGGCGCCGGGACCGTGTCCATTCTGCGCCTGCCGCTCTCGGCCATCGTCATCGCGACGCTGCTGACCGGCAACGCCGGGGCGGGGGTCACGCCGCTCACCATCATCGGCGTCGTCGTGGCGTATCTGGTGACCGTCCGGCTGGCGGCGCTTCAGACGGCCAGAGCGGCGCCGGCGCCGGTTGCCGCCAAGGACGCCGCCGCGGCGGCCCCGGTCCCCGCGGCGTGATTGAAACGCCGGCGCAGAGCGCTCGGTTCGGCGGCGGGCAGGCTCCGGCCGCGCGAGCGGGCGAGCAAGTGCCCGAGCCCGCCACGTCGCCGCTGTTCGCGGCCGCGTTCGGGCAGTCCAAGAACGCGATGGCCCTGGTCGACGCGCATCGCCGGGTCGTCGATGCCAACGGCGCGTTCGTGCGCCTGCTCGGATATCCGCGCACGGCGATCGTCGGGCAGGCGATCCAGACGCTCGTCGACGGGGGCCCGCTGCTCTCTCCGGCGGAGTGGAAGGCGGCATTGGCGGAAGGGCGGCACGCCGGCCAGGCCACGCTGCTCTGTGCCTTCGGAGAACGGGTCGCCGTGCAATGGGCGTCGACCAGCGAGGTCGTCACCGGGCGCCGGCTGACCCTCGTCGTCGCGCTGAGCACGTCGCGGTGGGGGGCACGGTTTCGCCGGAGCAGCCCGCACGGCGATTCGCGCCCCTTGACCGAGCGCGAGCGCGAGGTGGTGCGGCTGGTGGCGCTCGGGTACAGCGGCCCGGAGATCGCCGACCAGCTTCAGATCGCCCACGACACGGTCCGCACCCACGCGCGCAACGCGATGGTCAAGGTGGACGCCCGCTCGCGCGCGCACCTCGTCGCCAAGACGCTTGGCCAGGGCCTCGTCTGACGTCTATCGGGTTCTGCCGGCGTGCCAGAGATCGAGCAGAATCCCGGGACACAGCTCGCGCTTGGCCACGATGTGGATTGCCCGGCCGCGCGGTGGGAACCCCGGCGGGGGCTCGGCAGGGTCGGCTGACATGAGGACGACCACCACGCTTCGGCGCTCGTTCACCACGAGCGTCGCCGCCTGAAATCCGTTGATCCCCGGCATGTGAACATCGATGAGGACGAGATCCGGCCGCAGGGCCCTCGCCGCGGCGACCGCCGCCTCGCCCGAGGCGGCCTCGCCCACCTGCGTGAACCCCGGTGTGGCGGCGATGACCTGGCGCATGGCGGCACGGAACACGGCCTGATCGTCGACGCAGAACACCCTCACCGGGCGCTCGCCCGAGCTCACTGGTTCTGGGCCTGGAGCGTGGGCCAGGCGACCCACAGGAAGGCCTCGATCAGGTTGGCGTCCTCGAACGCGGTGCTGGCGTCGATGTCACGCACAGCGGTCTCTGCCGCCAGCGCCACGCTCTGAATGCGATCCGGTTCCGGCCGGCTCCACGGTGCCATGCACCGATTCTCGGGGCTCCCGGGGCTCCCGTCGATACCTCGGTTGCGCGATCTGGGCCTCGATCAGTGGCGCGACCGGGCCTCGATCGACGCATCGGGTGACCCCGGTCGCTGTCATGCGAAAAACGGCGGGCGATCGAACGGGGGATCGGCCTGCAGGCCGTCCTGGCAGACCCCACAGACCAGACGTCCGGCCATCTGGGGACGTCTGGTCTGTGATGTCGGGAATCCGCGCCTCTCAGACCAGACCCCCTCGCCGAGGTCAGACGTCTGGTCTCCACGGTCGGTTTCGTTGCCCAGAGCGCAACACATCGCCGAACACCGTCGGCAAACGTCCCAACCAACCCCTCCCCCCAGCCCAGTGGGGCGTTTGCCGTCGTCACGAGCGCAAACGCCCCATCCGACTTCCAGCGGCCATCCAGTGGGACGTTTGCCGACGCCCAGGGACCGCCAGGCACCGTCGGTGCCACATTCGATAGCCGCAGTTGACGTTCGTCGCGATACCCCCCTCAACGCCCCACGGCAGACCACCAAACGATGACGGCAAACGACCGGGCCAAACTCGTGTCACCCCGTTCGGGCGATGCGGCGTCACGGATCCAGGCGTGTACTGAGGTCACCGTTACCGAGAGGAGCACGCGTGAATCCGACCAATGGTGGACCCCCAAAGCATGTGGTGATCGTGGGCGGCGGCTTCGCCGGGATCGGCTGCGCCCGTGCCCTCGCCGGCGAGGACTCGGTCCACGTCACCCTGATCGACCAGCACAACTACCATCAGTTTCAGCCGCTGCTCTACCAGGTGGCGACGTCCCAGCTGGCGGCCACCAGCATCGCTTCGTCGCTGCGCAAGGCGTTTCACGAGCATTCCAACGTGGACGTCAAGCTCGCCGAGGTGACTGAGGTCGAACCGGCCGCGCACTCGGTGCGGACGCGTGCCGGGGAGACGATCAGCGGCGACGTCCTCGTGCTCGCCGCCGGCGCGCAGGCGAACTTCTTCAACACCCCGGGCGCCGCTGAGCACGCGTTCCCGCTGTACTCGCTCACCGATGCGGAGCGGCTGCGGACCCGCATGCTCGCGGTCTTCGAGGATGCCGACCGCGATCCCACGCTGATCGACCGCGGCGCGCTGAACTTCGTGATCGTCGGCGCGGGGGCGACCGGGACCGAGCTGGCGGGCTCGATGGCGGACATGATCCACGACACGATGCCTGACGAGTACCGCGACCTGGCGGTGTCCCGGGCCACCGTGCAGGTGGTCGATCTTGGGGACGTGGTGCTCAACGGGTTCTCCGACCGGGCGCACAAGTACGCCGGCAAGGTGCTGACCGATCGCGGTGTCCAGCTGCGACTGGGCATCGGCGTCAAGGAGGTGGCGGCGGACCACGTGCTGCTGTCTGACGGGACGACGATCCAGACCCGCTGCGTGGCCTGGGCCGGCGGCCTGATGGCGGCCGCCCCCGCGAAGGCCAGCGGCCTGCCCCAGGGGCGTGGCGGGCGCATCGACGTGGAGCCGGACCTGACCGTCAAGGGCGTGCCCGGCGTGTACGTGATCGGTGACATCGCCAATATTCCGGGCCCCGATGGCCGGCCCTTCCCGCAGCTCGGATCGGTGGCGCAGCAGAGCGGCACCTGCGTGGCCAAGAGCATCCTCGCCCAGATCGCCGGCGAGGAGCGGAAGGCCTTCGACTACAAGGACAAGGGCATCATGGCCATGATCGGGCGTGGCGCCGCGGTGGCGGAGGTCGGCAAGCATCGGCACGAGCTCCACGGGTCGATCGCCTTCGCCGCGTGGCTGGGCGTGCACGCGGCCCTGATGAGCGGTGTGCGCAACCGCATCGAGGCGTTCGTCGACTGGGGTTGGGACTACTTCTCCAAGACGCGTGGACCCCAGATTCTCGATCAGCGCTCTACGTCGGCGCACATCGACTGGCACGAGGACGCCGACGCCGACGTGAACGCCAGTCTGGCGACGCCGGCCTAGTCCCCCCGGGACGGGTACATCGCCGCGCCGCCGTCGGCGGCGCGGCGACGGTCCCTAGGCGGCGGCGGCCGTCGGGCGCGCCGCGCTCGTGTCGACGCCCATCCGCCCCAGCAGGCGATCGCCCACGCGCAGGGCGTTGGCCATCGCGGTCAGCGCCGGGTTGACCGCGCCGATGCTGGGGAAGATGCTGGTGTCGGCCACATAGAGGTTGTCGAGCTCGTGGGCCTTGCAGTCGCCGTCGACGACGGACGACGCCGGGTCGTTGCCACTGCGACAGGTGCCCGCCTGATGGGCACAGCCGGCGACCGGGATCTCGTTCTTAAGATACGCGTGGTGCGGCAGCAGATGATGGTGATGCATCCCCAGGTCGCCGAGCATCGATTTGAGCTGATCGAAGAGGCGGTCCTTCGGCTCGTCGTTGGTGGCCTTGTAGGCGATCGTGATCGTGCCCTGATCGTCGACGGTGACCCGGTTGTCCTGACGTGGGAGATCCTCGGTTGACAGCCAGAAGTCGACCGCGTGCCTGGCCACATCCTCCAGCGACCAGTTGGGGGCAAACCGCGTCTCGCCCGGCTTCTCGCCGTGGAACATCGGCGCCTGGGACTTGCCGACCATTTGGATGTTGCCGAGCGGGAAATCGAAATCGGGACCCTTGAGGTAGAAGTCGTTGAGCCCCAGGGTCTTCTGAAAGACGGTCGGGTTCTCTTGCATCGACAGTGCCAGCACCGCCTGGCTGTTGTGGAACATGTAGTTGCGCCCCACCTGGTCCGAACCGTTGGCGAGCCCGTTCGGGTGCTTGTCAGTGGCGGACATCAACAGCAACCGCGCCGAGTTCGCGGCGCCGCAGCAGACGGCGACGAAGTCCGCCGTCACCTGCTCCTGCACTCCCCCGTGGTCCACGACCACCGTCGTGACCGCGGTTCCCGCGGGATTGGTGTCCAGGCGCACCGCCTGGGCGTTGATCAGCAGCTCGACGTTGTCGTGCTCCAGCGCCGGCCTGACGCCGAGCACCTCGGCGTCGGACTTGGCGTGCACGATGCACGGAAAGCCATCGCAGTTGTTGCAGCGCATGCAGGCGCTGTAGGGCATGTTGCGCTCGTTGAGCATCACCCCGCAGGGGGCGTGGAACGGATGGTGCCCGAGGGCCGCGAGGTCGTCGGACAGCTTCTGGATCCGGGGCTCGTGTGAGACCGCCGGGAACGGATAGGGGGCGCTGGAGGGCGGCTCGGTCGGATCCTCCCCGCGGGCGCCGTGCACGCAGTAGAGCTGCTCGGCGAGGGTGTAGTAGGGCTCCATCTCGTCGTAGCCGATCGGCCACGACGGCGACAGTCCGTCGTGATGGTGCAGCTCGCCGAAGTCCTCCGCCCGCAACCGGTACAGCGCCGCCCCATAGAGCTTGGTGGCCCCGCCGACGCAGTAGTGGATCTGAGGGTGGAACTCATCGCCGTTGGGATACCGCCACGTGTCCGCGGAGACGTAGCGGTTGTTGACGAAGACCTCCTGGGCCGAGACATTCTGCGGCTCACGGGGGAGCCAGCCCCCGCGCTCGAGCAGCAGGATTCGCTTGCCCGAGGGCGCCAGATGGCGAGCCAGCGTCCCTCCGCCGGCGCCCGTCCCGATGATGATCACGTCGTAGTGGTTCATGGTGCCGCCTCGAATCGTGCGGGTGGGATCGAGCGGGCGAGAGCCGACGAGCTCGGCGGGCCGAGGCCCTCCAGGGCCAGCTGCTCGGCCAGGATGATGCGTGATGCCGCCTCGATCAGCGCCAGGTGTGAGAACGCCTGCGGGAAGTTGCCGAGGTGGCGAGCGGTCCCGGCGTCGAATTCCTCGGCGTAGAGGCCGAGCGGAGAGGCGATTCTCAGCAGGCGCTCCATGAGGTCATGCGCCCGCTGGGCCTCGCCGACGATCGACAGCCCGGAGACCAGCCAGAACGAGCAGATCAGGAACGTCCCCTCCTTGCCGGAGAGCCCGTCGTCGGTCTCGTCGGTCTTGTAGCGCAGGGCGTAGCCGTTCTCGGTCAGGTCGTCGGCGATCGCCAGCACCGATTTGTGCATGCGCTCATCGTCGCCCGGGAGGAAGCCGAAGATCGCCGCCAGCAGAGTCGAGGCGTCCAGCGCATCGGTCTCGTAGTGCTGGCGCAGCACGCCATCGGTGATGCCGTGGGCGAGGATGTCGGCGTGGATCTCCTCCGCGGTCGCCTGCCACTTGGCCTGCAGGTCGGGATCGTCGCGGATCGCCGCGAGCTTGGCGGCGCGGTCCATCGCCACCCAGCACATCAGCTTCGAGGAGACGTAGTGCTGCGGCTTGCCCCGCGCCTCCCAGATCCCCTGGTCAGGCTCGCGCCACACCTTGGTGGCGCACTCCGCCTGCGCCTGGACGATCGGCCAGAGCCGGCGCGGGAGGCGCTGGCTGTGCATCGAGTGCTTGTGGATCGAGTCGAGCACGGCGCCGAACACGTCGTTCTGGCGCTGGTCGAATGCGCCGTTGCCGATCCGCACCGGGCGGGCGCCCGAATATCCGGAAAGGTCCTCGCGGAAGGTCTCAGTCAGGTCCCGGCGCCCGTCGATCCCGTACATGATCTGCAGCCCGCCGTCGCTGTTGGGCTCGACGTCGGCGACGAACTGCATGAACTCGTCGGCCTCCCAATCGAGCCCCAGGAGATGCAGCGCCTGGAGCGTGAACGTCGAATCGCGCATCCAGGTGTAGCGGTAGTCCCAGTTGCGCTCGCCGCCCGGTGTCTCGGGCAGCCCGGCCGTCAGGGCGGCGACGGTGGCTCCGGTCGGCATGTACGTCAGTCCCTTGATCGTCAGCGCCGAGCGCTGGATGGCCTCCCGCCAGCGATGGTCGGCGAACGGGCGCGCATGTTTCAGCCAGCGACGCCAGAAGGCCACCGTGGCGTCGAGCCGCCGGGTGGCGTCATCCATATCGCCCGGTACCGCCAGATCTGACCCCCAGCCGAGCGCGGCGTACATCTGCTCACCGGGCGCGAGGGTGTGGCGGGCACGGACCCGGCTGGCCTCGATCCCGAGATCGAGACTGGTCTGCAGACGGATCGTCTGGCCGGCGCCGCTGGCCTCAGCGGTGTGCCGGCTGCCGTCGACGAGCGTCCACTCGGCCGGGGAGCGCCCATAGTCGAATGCCGGCTCGCAGATCAACTCGATCTCCGCCTCGCCGTCCAGGCATGTCACCGTTCGCACGAGCATGTGGTCGGCGTCCTCGTCGGTGGGCGGCCGGGTGTGCGGCGTCACGCGGTCCTCGTGCGTCGTCGGACCCATGGTCAGGGCGTCGCGAACCTCCACCCAGCCACCGGGGGTCTTCCACGTGGTCACCAGCACGTTGGTGCCGGGCACGTAGTGGCGGTCCGACGGGACCATCACGCCGAACGGCCCCAGCCGGAACAGCCCGGCCTCGCGGTCGAGCAGGGAGCCGAATAGGCTGGGCGCGTCGAAGCGTGGCACGCACAGCCAGTCGATCGACCCGTCGGGAGCGACGAGCGCGCCGGTGTGGCAGTCCGACAGGAACGCGTAATTGGCGATCGGCGGAAACGGTGAGGGCGCCGCGGCGCTCTGGGCCGGGCGCTGGGCCGCGGCCGTGGCCTTTGCGCCGTTGGAGGGGGTGGCGGGGCGGGCCTTCTTGTTCTTGGAGCTGACGGCGGTCATGACGCCACCCACGGGCCGTGCCAGCGCCCGACGCCGGCCAGCAGCTGGTCGGCCTCGCTCGGCCCCCAGGAACCCGGCGCGTAGCGGTGTACCGGAGGCGGAGCGTCAAGCAGCGGCGCCATGATCCGCCAGGTCTCCTCGACGCTGTCCTGGCGCGTGAACGGCGTGCTGTTCCCGTCCATCGCGGCGTGCAGCAGGACCTCATACGGAGTCGGCGCCTCGCCGCCCTCCTGCGCGAACTCCATGTCGAGCGTGATCGCCTGGGGCCCCCGCTTGTCAGCGCGATGCGCGTCGATCTCCATCCTGACGCCGGTCGTGGGGTCCAGCTTGACGACAAGCTGGCCGTCGGACGGCAGGCGCGTGCCCGACGACATGAAGCGCAGCTTGGGCGGACGGCGAAAGACGAGCCGAAGCTCGGTCTGGGTCGTCGGCAGGCGCTTGCCGGTGCGGATGAAGAACGGCACCCCCGCCCAGCGCCAGTTGTCGATCTCCAGCCGCAGCGCGGCGTAGGTCTCGGTCGTCGATCCCGCGGCGACGCCGTCGATGTCGAGGTAGCCGTCATACTGGCCGCGGACGTAGTGGCGCGGGTCCGCGTCGGACATCGACCGGAATACGGCGAACTTCGCGTCCTTGAGGGTGGCTGCGTCCGAGCCGGCTGGGGCCTCCATCGCGGCCATCGCCACCACCTGCATGAGGTGATTGACGACGACGTCCTGGAGCGCGCCGACCCGGTCATAGAAGTGGCCGCGGTCCTCGACTCCGAAGTTCTCGGCCATCGTGATCTGCACACTGGACACGTGCTGGCGGTTCCACACCGGCTCGAGCATCGTGTTGGCGAAGCGCAGGTAGAGCAGCTCGTCGAGGCCCATCTTCCCCAGGTAGTGATCGATCCGGTAGAGCTGGGACTCGTCGATGTACTGGTGGATGTCTGCCGCGAGTGCGTGGGCCGAGGCGAGGTCGTGACCGAACGGCTTCTCCACCACCACCCGGGCGTCCTTGGTCAAGCCGGCCTCCGACAGGCCCTTGATCACCGTTCCGAACAGGAACGGCGGGATCTCCAGGTAGAACACCGGCCGCTGGGCCGACCCGATCGCCTGGGACACGCGCTCGTAGGTGCCGGCATCGCCGAAGTCGCCCTGGACATAGGCGAGGCGAGCGGCGAAGCGATCGAAGACCTCGTCGTCGACGGTCTCTCCGGTGCCTTCGATGCAGGCGCGCGCGTGATCGCGAAGGTGATCGACGGACCAGTCATCGACCGACACCCCGAGCACCGGGCAGGTGAGCAGGCCGCGCCGCTCGAGGCGATACAGCGAGCGAAAGGTCATCACCTTGGCGAGATCGCCGGTGATGCCGAAGGCCACGAATACGTCGGCGGCCTGAGATCGGGCTGCGGCCTCGGGGCCGGGTGTCTGAGCATCTAGGACGACTGCCATGGTGGTCTCCTCGCTGCCGCGCGTCCGCGGCGCCGCACGATTCTCGATTGTCCTCGGAGCCTCCGGAAGCTAGGCGCCGGCGCGCACTCGGACATCACCCCGATTGGGTGACACCGTCGTCATCACAGGACGGCCACATCTCCGGGCGGCGGATCACCCGTTCGAGGTGATGCCCGCGAGGCGGCGACGGGCTTTGCTGGGTGGGGATGACCAACGACCTGGCACGTTGGCAGTTCGCGACGACGAGCATCTACCACTTCCTGTTCGTGCCGGTGACGATCGGACTGGCGTTCCTGGTCGCGATCCTGCAGACGGCATGGCATCGCAACGGCCAGCCCGAGTACCGGCGCGTGACCCGGTTCTTCGGGACGCTGCTGCTGATCAACGTGGCGGTCGGGGTCGTGACCGGGCTGGTGCAGGAGTTCGAGTTCGGGATGAACTGGTCGACGTACTCGCGGTTCGTGGGCGATGTGTTCGGGGCTCCGCTGGCGATGGAGGGGCTGGCGGCGTTCTTCTTGGAGTCGACGTTCTTGGGGTTGTGGCTGTTCGGGTGGGATCGGCTTCCCAAACGGGTGCATCTCGCCTGTATCTGGATGGTGGCGATCGGCTCGATGCTGTCGGCGTTGTTCATCCTGGCCGCCAACTCATGGATGCAGCATCCCGTCGGGTACGTCATGAACTCCAAGGGCCAGCCGGTGCTCAACAACATCGGGGCGCTGTTCACCAATCCGACGTTTCTGTGGGGCTATGTCCACGTGATCCTCGCCTCGCTGGTCACCGGCTCTCTGGTGATGCTGGCGGTGTCGGCCTGGTATCTGCGCCGGCGGCGAGAGGTCCGCGCGTTCCATCGCACGGCGCGCGTGGCGGTGCTGGTGCTGTTGCCGGCGATCCTGATCCAGATGTTCGTCGGCAACAAGCTCGGCGAGATCGAGGCCACCTATCAGCCGGCCAAGATCGCCGCCGCCGAGGCCCAGTGGACGAACTGCCAGCCGTGCTCGTTCTCGGCGTTTCAGATCGGGGGAGGCAACAACGACCAGACCCCGACTCAGATCATCGCGATCCCGCATCTGCTGTCAGTGCTCGCGGACGGGACGTTCAACGGGCCGGTCGAGGGTCTGAGCGAGCTTCAGTCCCAGTATCAGAAGAAGTACGGCCCGGGCAACTACATCCCGGATGTGTTCATCCAGTACTGGTCGATGCGGGTGATGGCCTATCTGGGCTCGCTGATCACGCTGTTGGCGCTGTGGGGCGGATGGCTGATCCACCGCGGCACGCTGGACCGTTCCAAGTGGTTCGCGCGGTTCGCGCTGTGGGCCGTGGTGACGCCGTTTCTGATGAACACCGCCGGCTGGCTGCTGACCGAGTCCGGTCGCCAGCCATGGATCGTCCAGGGGCTGATGAAGACCATCAACGCCAACTCCCCGGCGGTCACCTCCACCGATATCTGGATCAGTCTGATCGTCTTTGTGCTGATCTACATCGCGCTCGGCGCCGCCGACCTGGTCCTGATGCTGCGCTACGCGCGCCGGGGCCTCGACGATGAGCCGGCGGGCGAATCCGAGGCGACCGCCGGCGAGAACTCCGGAGCGCCCGTGGTTCCGGCGCTCACGTATTAGGGGCAGGCCCGGTGCAGCTGCACACCATCTGGTTCGTGATCATCGCGATCTTCTGGATCGGGTTCTTCGTGCTGGAGGGATTTGACTTCGGCGTCGGCATGCTGCACACGATCATCGGCAGAACGGACATCGAGCGGCGCGTTGCGCTGAACACGATCGGTCCGTTCTGGGACGGCAACGAGGTGTGGCTGGTGGTCGCCGGCGCGGGCACGTTCGCCGCGTTCCCGGGGTGGTACGCGACGATGTTCTCGGCGCTGTACCTGGCGCTGCTCGTGGTGCTGGCCGCACTGATGGCCCGCGGCGTGGCGTTCGAATACCGGGGCAAGAGCGACAATCCGCGCTGGCGCCGCGCGTGGAGGCGGTGCACCACGATCGGCAGCCTGCTGATCCCGCTGCTCCTCGGCGTGGGACTCGGAGACCTGCTCAACGGCCTGCCGATCAACTCCAGCCACGACTTCACCGGCACCTTCTGGAACCTGTTGACGCCCTACGGTGTGTGGACCGGGCTGACGCTGGTCGGCCTGTGCCTGCTGCACGGCGCGACGTTCCTGAAGCTCAAGACCACTGACGTCGTGCGCGAGCGCGCGCGGTCGGCCGCGCGCCCGCTCGGCTGGGCCGCGATCGCCCTGGTGATCGGCCACGTGATCTGGACGCGGGTTGTCGCCGGCGGGGCGGACATCCCCGAACCCGTGCAGATCCTCGCCGTCATCGCGGTGATCTTCGCCGCACGGCTGGCCGTCTCGGAAGGGAACGACGGATGGGCGTTCGCCGCGTCGGCGGTCGCCATCGCCGCCAGCATCGGCTCGATCTTCATCGACCTCTATCCGAACGTGATGATCTCGAGCACGAACGCCGCCTACAACCTGACCGTCAACAACTCCGCGTCGGGCTCATACGCCCTGAAGGTCATGACCATCGTCGCCGTGATCTTCTTCCCGGTCGTGCTGCTCTACCAGGGCTGGTCCTTCCACGTCTTCCGCGCCCGCGTCAAGGCGCCCCCGCGGCAGGCCGATCCTCCCGGCATTCCAGCCGCTTCCCCGCCCGCCTGAGTCGAGATGCCCGCGTTGTCGACGAACGAGCTGCTGCTCGAGCCGCGCTCATCTCGCTGGGATGGGTGCCACGTTCCGGCCTTTGACCACCGCCGGCCGGCCCTTCTGCGGTGAGCCGAGGAGATCGCCCAGCTGGCCGAGCATGATGTTCACCGCGACGCGGCACGGAATCCGGTCAGGACTGACACCGAGACAAAGCGCGTGCAGCGACCCCAGCGCAGCACGCCGGCCGCGATCATCATCACCCCGGCCAGCGCGGACAGCACAAACAGCGCCTCGGGACGGTCGGCGTTCGAGACGCCGCTCAGCGCGGAGCCGGCGGCCAGCGCCGCAGCCGTCGTGGTGCTCACCACCATCAGCCGCGTGCCGACCGCGAGCCCGCCTCCGATCGGACCGGCCATGCTCGCGTACAGCCCGTAGACCGGATTGACGCCGACCAGCACGGCGGAGGCCATCACGTCGGGAACGCTCGCGATCGCGCCGGGAACTCCGGCGATGACATCCTGACGCAACGTGCTGCGCTGCGGGGGCAGCGACCTCACCCACGCGGGCAGGCGAGTCACGCGGCGGCCCCGGCGCGGCGACCGCGCTCAGAACCTCCGGAACTCAGACAGAAGACGATGCTCTCAGCGTCGGTCGCGGCGGTCTTCGCGCCGGTCCCCGCGACGGCGGACACCGCGGGTGACGACCGCCGCGGTGCCGGCGACCGCAGCGGTCCGAGCGACCGGCCGCGGTCCGAGCACGCCTCGTCTGCCGATTCGACGTCTCCCAAGCATGTCAGGCTCCTTCCTTCGTCATCGCCTCATCGTCCTCGAGCGCGGCCGCGAGGGCCTGGATCGGAATCCGGCCGCTGGCCACCAGTTGACCGCCCGACCTGCGAACGGCGGACCCAAACGGCGCGGCCCAGACGTTCTCCCAGACCAGCACCGCCGCGACGCTGCCCGGTTCCAGGGCCGCGCCGATCGCCTCGACGTCCTCCTCGGCGAGCAGCAGCGCGAGGCTGGTCTCCAGCTCGCGCAGCCCGCTGAGATCGGTGTCGCCGAAGTCGTGTGACTCGAACCCTTCGACCGACCCGTCGAGCTCCTTTTTGAGCAGGACAAGGTCAAGCACCCGGACGATGTCGCTGTCGATCAGGCGCGACAGCTCAGTCGCCATCTCCCCTGAGAAGTTCGCTTGATCGGCCGGAAACTCCACCACCACATAATCGACCGGTCCCAGCTCGTCCACTTCGGTGTCGTTCATACCTGCCTCCATCAGTTGGTGTGTCGTGCGGCCACGGCACCGCGGTCAGCGGATGAGGCGACAGTGCCGGCGATCTCCGCCCCTCCCCGGGCTGTGCGGGCGAGACCATCCGCCAGCCTGCTCGCGAACGCCTGAGCCTGCCCGAGGTACTCCGGCCGGAGATTGGTCGGAGGGATCTTGATGCCGAGATAGCGCGCGCGGTTCTCGCCCGCGCCGAAATAGCTGATCAACGACAGCAGCGACGGGATCTGGCCACCGGCGAACGAGAAATGAATGCCATCCACCCACTGCCCGCCCCGCGCTGCCCCGAGCTTCCGCACCGCTCTGAGGTTGAAGCCCCAGTATCTGCGGCACACGACATACGCGGCAAAGCGAGTGTCGTGCAGGATCTGCCCCGCGGCGTCGGACATCAGATATGAGCGGATCGGCACGCTGGTCTTTATCCACCACGTCGGCGAGCCGACGACGACGAGGTCGTAATCCCCGTCGCGCGCCTCGTCCGGGATCCGGATCTCCCCAGTCGCACTGCGCAGCTGTGCCGGCATCATCCCCAGGATGTCGAGGAGGGCGTGCCGCAGGGGGAACCGCGTGAATCGGTCCGCCCAACGAGAGTCCGTGAGCTCGATGCGCGCCAGCCGCACGTCGCAGCCGCGATCCCCCAGCACCGCCGCCATTGCCTCGGCGACCTTGAGGCTCTGCTGGGTGTAGGTGAAATAGACGAACAGCACCCGCGGGCGCATCAGCCCCCCTGCCTCATCGCAGCGCCCGGCGGACCTGGTCGTCAACCGCCGCCACCGCTCCGACGTACGCGGCGTGGGTGCCGAAGGCGGTCGCGATCACGCTCGGCGGCCAGCGCCAGGGCGGCGGTGTCCGGCCGAGCAGGGGAAACATCGTCAGCGTCGCGGTCATCAGCGTCGCGGCGAAGGCGCCGCTGGCCACCGGCTCTCCGAATCGCCGGCGGAGCAGCCCGTGCCAGATCCCGAACACCGAGCCATAGCTCCAGCGCAGCGCCAGCCCCAGCTCGTTCTCCTCGCGGTCCGTAGGGGCCGGCAGGTGCATGATGCCGGCGACGATCTGGCCAGGCACCAGGCTGTCGTCGTAGTCAAGCGGCTGATGGAGATTGGGACGAAGGCGGCGCTCGGTCGCGTATGCCAAGGTCATCGTCGCCGTCCCGGCGGCTCCGGCGAGGACACTGCGGATCGGCCAGGGCACCGTCATCTGTTGGCATTCTCTTCGCGGCCGGCCGGTGAGACCTCACCTGAATCGGATGAGCCGGCGGCTAGGCGGGGGTGTGGTCGACCGGCCGCGTGCGGGGCCCGCCGATTCCCTGCGTGTCCGCGACGCTCGCCCGATCGAAGTCCACCGAGCCCCCAAAGGACTGCGCGACCGTCGCCTCGAGCCGCGCCAGCTCGTCGCGGACCGCCGCGCGGTACTCCGGGCGCACCTCCGCGTGCAGCTCCTCGAGCAGCGCCCGCATCCGGCGCATGATCTGGATCCCTCCGTTCCCGTACTCCCGGATCTCGTCGACGGTCAGCGCGAGGTAGTCCTCCCAGCTGCGCGCGGGCACCACCACGCCTGCCCGCGGGCGACCGTTGCCCTGCCAGGTGCTGACCGGCAATTCGGTGGTCCCGACCAGCCGCAGGGTCTCTCCGAGGTAGTCCATCACCTGGACGGCCGTCGTCGGGTCGTTGACGGCGGGCGACAGCGCGAGGTTGGCGACGTCGACCAGGATGCGGATGGCGAAGGCGGGATCCTGTTCGATCGTCCGCTCGTCGCCGAGCGCGACCATGTCGGTGAGCCGCCGCTGCGCGCGAGGGCGGTGATCGCCACCGCCGTACACGTCGATCAGCGTGGCGCCGGAGGGCACGAAGTCCCCGATGGCATGACGCAGCACGATCAGGCAATCCTCCTTGCGCGCCCAGGCGACCAGCGCCTCGGCGTGGACCGCCTGGATGGCCCCCGCCCTCGGACTGCGAATGGTGAGCGACGGCGTCTCGCGCCCTGCATCGAGCACGCCGATGAAGACCTCCGGGTGGGCGGCGCGGTGGACCTCGTAGGTGAAGTTCCGCCGGAAATATTTGTGAACCAGCGCCGCCACCGCAACCGGTCGCAGCCGGTGCAGGTAGCGGTCGAGGAAGACCAGGAACGCCAGCAGGCTCGCGATCACGAGCACGCCGGCCACCGATACCCCGATATCGGGGACGAAGTTGGTCTCCACGTGACGCATCAGGGAGAACGCGAAGGCGAGCGTGCCGACGAGCAGCGCGAGCAGGACCTTGAGCATGCGGTCGCGGTACCACAGCCGCATATAGCGAGCCGAGAAGCTGCCCGTGGCCATCTGAACGACCAGGGTGGTCACGGTGACGACGAATCCGGTCAACGCCGCCATCGCGCCGACGATCGCCGCCAGCACGGCAGTGGCGGTCGAGGCCGAGTACTGGAACTGAGCGGGGAGGTGGGCGGCCTCGTCGATCTGGACATCAACCAGGCCCAGCACCGCGCCGAGCACCGCGCCCGCCAACGGCAGAACCCAGAGCGAGTCCCGCACGTACAGCCGGATCCGGAAGCTCCTGCGCCAGCTCATGGCGAAGAGGTGGAGCCGGTCTCACGCGCCCACATGCGCGCGTACGCTCCATCGAGGGCGAGCAGCTCGGCGTGGGCGCCGCGCTCGAGCGCTCGGCCACCGTCGAGCACGATGATCTCGTCGACGGCCTGCAGTCCGGCGAGCCGGTGCGTGATCAGCAGCGTCGCGTGATGCTCCCTGGCCTCGAGCAGATCGGCCACGAGCGCGTCGGCGGTGTCGATGTCCAGGTGCTCGCCGGGCTCGTCGACCACGAGCACCGGGAACTCGGCGAGCAGCGCCCGGGCGAGCGCGAGGCGCTGACGCTGGCCGCCGGAGATCTCCGCCCCGTGGGCGCCGACCCGCGTCTCCAGCCCGGCGGGCAATCCCGTGATCCACTCCAGCAGCCGCGCCCGGTCCAGGGCGTCGAGCAGCTGTGCCCCCGTCGCGTCGCGGCGGGCGAGGCGCAGGTTCTCCTCGAGTGTGGTGTCAAAGACGTATGCGTCCTGGGACACGAGGCCGACGATCCGCCGGTAGTCGTCACCGGCCAGCTCGCTGACGGGCGTCCCGTCGAGCACCACCGACCCGTCCTCGTAGGGCAGGAACCGCAGCAGGACATTGGCGAGCGTCGACTTCCCGGCCCCGCTGCTGCCGACGACGGCGACGCTTGCGCCCGAGACGAGATCGAGGTCGAGCCCGTCGAGCACCCATGGGCTGTCCATGCCGTACCGCGCGCGCAGCCCGCGGACGCGCAGGACGCGGCCGGTCTGTCCGGGCGCGACCGGGCGTGGATGCTCGGGGTCGGCGACCGGGGGGACCGCGTCCAGCACCTCGATCGTCCGCGCGGTGGAGCGACGAACCCGTTGCAGCGTCTGCGCCGCCGCCGGCAGGTCGGCGCCGAGCTCGAACGCGGCCAGTGGCACCAGAGCGATGACGGCCAGCAGCACGCCGTCGAGGACCCCACCGCGGACCGCGGCGACGCCGACCAGGAGTCCGCCCCACATGGCGAGCCCGGAGAGCAGGATCGCGATTCCCTGACCGACGCCCGCCGTGCGCGCGGCGCTGGACACGACGCGCACCAGCCGGGCCTCGCTCGCCGCGATGCGCCTGCGCTGGGCGCCGACCGCGCCGTAGGCGGTGAGCTCGGGCGCGCCGCGCAGTAGGTCGACGACGGCCACCGTCAGCTCGCCGCGCGCGGCCGCTCGCTCGGCTTCGGAGCGCCGGGCGAGCCTGCCGGTCAGCCACGTCAGGGCGGTCGCCGCGAGGATCAGCGCGGCGAGCAGGATCAGGCCGGCGGCGGGCAGGATCCACCAGATCAGCCAGACGGTGCCGACACCGACGATCAGCGCGATCGCAAACGCCGGGATGACCCGCAGGAGCACGTCCTGCAGCGAGTCGATGTCGTGGACGACCCGAGCCAGCAGGTCCCCGCTGCGAAAGGCGATCAGCCCGGCGGGCGCCAGCGTCTCGAGTCGCGCGTAGCAGCGCATTCGCAGAGCCGCCAGCGACCGGAAGGCGGAGTCATGGCCGACGAGCCGCTGCTCGTACCGAAACAGTCCGCGCGACAGACCAAAGAACTGCACGGCGACGATGGCGATGGCGAGCGCCGACTCCGGCGGGCGCTGCGACGCCCGGGAGAGGAGCCACGCCGACGTGGCGATCAGCCCGATCCCGGCGCCGAGCGCTCCCGCGCCGAGGAGGGTCGCGAGGGCCAGTCGTCCGGCAACGGGGCGTGTCAGCGCCAGCGCGAGCGTCGCGAGCACCGGCGCTTGAGGACCGCCCATCTCGTCAGACCGGACCGGATGTGCTGTCTTGGAGGTCACGCCGCCACCGGCACCGCGCCGAGCTCCAGCACTCGGTCGGCCAGCGCCACCAGGGCCGGCCGGTGCGCGACCAGCAGGACGGTACGGCCGGCGACGAGCCGGCTCAGTGCTGCCAGCACCTCGGCCTCGGTCTCCCCGTCGAGGTTGGCGGTCGGCTCGTCGAGCAGCAGCAGGGGTGCCTGGCGCAGGAAGGCGCGCGCGAGCGCGACACGCTGACGCTCGCCCACCGAGAGACCGGCGCCGTCATCGCCGAGCATCGTCTCCAGTCCGGCTGGCTTGCTCTCCACCACCTTGCGCAGGCCGGCCGCCGTGACCGCCGAGGAGACCTCTTCGATCGTCGCGTCCGGGTGTCCGAGGGCGATGTTGTCCGCGATCGACGCCGCAAACAGATGTGGACGTTGTGGCATCCACGACACCTGCGCGCGCCAGGCATCGGGGTCCAGCTCGGCCAGGTCCACGCCGCCCACGCGCACCGACCCTGCGTGCGGCGACAGGAAGCCGAGCATGATCGCGAGGAGCGTCGACTTGCCACAGCCGCTCGGCCCCGTGATCGCCACCACCTCTCCGGGCGCGGCGGTCATCGAGATCCCGTCGAGCGCTGGTTCCGGGCGTCCCGGATACTGGACTCGGAGACCCTCGATCTCGATGCTGCTCACGCCCGGGTCCGGAACGCCTGAGCCACGCCCGCGCGCTGGAAGCGGCATCTCCAGCACGTCGAACACCTGTCGCGCCGCGGCGACGCCCTCGGCGCTGGCATGGTAGTTGGCTCCGAGCTGTCGCAGTGGCAGGTAGGCCTCGGGAGCCAGCACCAGGACCATGAGCGCCGTGCGCAGGCCAAGGTGACCGCCCATCAACCGCAGTCCGATCTCGACCGCGACCAGCGCGACCGAGAGCGTGGCGACGAGCTCGAGGATCAGCGAGGACAGGAAGGTGACTCTGAGCGTCGACATCGTGGTCAGGCGGTACCGATCGGTGACCGCGCCGACGGCACCGATCTGCGCCTTTGCGCGACCGAACACCTTCAGCGTCGGCAGGCCGGCGACGACGTCGAGAAAATGCCCTGCGAGTTGTTGCAGGGCCTGGAGCTGATGCTCCATGCGCTCGCGGGTGGCTGCGCCGACCAGGGCCATGAACAACGGGATCAGGGGCAGCGTCCCGGCGATGATCAGCGCTGAGATCCAGTCCTGCGCTCCGATGGCCGCCAGCACGGCGACGGGGACGATTCCGGCCAGGACGAGCTGTGGGAGATACAGGGAGAAGTAGCCGTCGAGCGCGTCAATCCCCCGGGTCGCCAGCACGGCGATCTGACCGGTCCACCGATCGGCGCCACGGCCGGGGCCAAGGGCGGCGACATGCTCCAGCAGCGCGTCGCGTAGCTGGGCCTTGACACGTGCCGAGGCGCGATCGGCCATGACCTCGCGTCCCCAGCCGAGCGTCGCGCGTGCCACCACGACGACGAGCAGAGCCGTGAACGGCAGGCTGAGCGACGCGATGCCCTTTCCGCCGGCGAAGGCCGCGGCGATGATGTCCGCCAGCAGCCACGCCTGGGCGATGATCAGCCCGGCGCCCGCCACACCCAGCAGGACGAGTGCGACCAGGAATGGACGTGTGGCCCGGGCGTACTTCAGCAGCCGCGCGTCGATCGCCCGGCTCACCAGTTGATGATCCCGCGTCCGATCAGGAGGATCCCGATCGCCGCGCCGGCGATGAGAGCCGCCCGGCCGCCGCTGCGCTGCAGCCAGCCGTTGAAGCGTCCCACGGTGGCTTCGGTCCACTGCGGCTGAGTCGCGTAACCGATCAGCGGGAGCTCGAGCAGCATGAGCATGATCACGTTGAAGCCGATCACGGAGAAGACGGTCGCCGTCGTGGAGAGATTCTGCTTGCTGAGCAGGTCCATGCCGGCGATGTAGGAGGCTCCCGGAAAGCTCAACAGCACGCCGACGACCAGCGTGTCCCGAGCGGAGCCCTTGCTGAGCTGACGCTTCCACCGAGGTGGCGGCTTGTCCTTGGCCTCCTCGCGCTTGCGCGCGCTGCGGGCTCGCCGTCGCGTGTCGCGGCCGGTCGCGACGACGAACACGAGCGCCAGGGCAAGAACGCCCAACACGATGTTCAGAACCGGGTTGACGCTGTGCTTGGCCGAGCTGGACGTACTGGACCCGTCCAAGGTGAACACCAGCAGGAGGCCGCACGTGAGGCTGGTGACCGCCGCACCCACCAGGTAACCCGTCAGCAGCCGCTGGGGCTTGAGCAGGGTCAGCATCACCGTCACGGCGGCCAGCAGTGTCGGGTTCAGCGCCGCGGTCAACGCGAAGGCGAAAACGCGTCCCATCCCGCAACGGTCGCCGACCGGCGGCCGGATCACCTCATCCGATTGAGATGAACGCGGTTATCGCCGGCGCGGGGACGGGGATCAGTGTGGTGTGTGGGGCTGGGTCCTGATCGCGCCGGGGGTGGTCGACGCGGGAGCGGCGATCAGAGGCCGGTCTGGGCGACGATCTTGCCGGACTTGACCGCCTTGGTCAGCCGGCGGTAGTCGCGATCGTTCTGCTCGGCATACGCGTGCGAGAACTCCAGGATGGCGCGGTCGAAGCTGGCGCCACCGCCGAGATAGGCGGCGATCGCGATCCGGTCGCCGCTGCGGGCATGGGCGCGGGCCAGCGTCCACCCGCACAGCTTCCCGTACATCGCCAGACCCGCGGGCACCATGTCCTCGACCTCCACCGACCCCTTCCAGTCGCGGAGCTGGCGGACGTAGAAATCGCGGGATTGGCCGTCGAGGCCCCGCTCGATGTTCAGCCAGCCGAGGAAGATGTCGCTGTTGGCCTGCATCGTGCGTTGCCCGACGACGACGCGCTCGCCGTGGTTGGTGAGCTCGCTCGGCCCGAGGAACGGCTCGAACACCGACGCCTCGGCCTCCTTGATCTGGAGGAACAGCGGGTCCTTCTCGTCGCGGCCCAGCAGCAGCGCGATCCACGCGCGCGTGCCGACGCTGCCGACGCCCACGACCTTGCGAGCGACATCGGTCAGGTGAAACTCCTGCAGCAGGTCGCGCCGGTGGGCCTCGAGGGTGTCGCGGTAGGCGCGCAGCAGTGCCTGGAGCGCTTCGTATGTCTGCTCGCCCCCCCTGCCGGGGTCGAGCTTGTCGATCGGCACGATCAGGGGCGACAGGTCGACGATCCTCACCTGGCCGTCGACAACGTGAGTCAGCTTGTTGAACGCGGACATGCTGTCGCGCGTTCGCGCCTTGGCCAGCACCTTCTCCGTGCGCTTGGCCTGCTTCTTGTCGAGCTGTGAGCGAAATTCCTCGAGCGTGTTCTCGATGTCGAGGTGCGCGTACCAGACGTCGAGGTTCCCCTGGCTCGCGAACGTGCGCATGGCCGTTCGGTAGGACTCGGCGGTGGCGAGCACGATCTCATCCTGGTCCTTGACCGGGTAGCCGTTGTTGATGGCGGCGATCAGCATGCTCGCCGTCAGGCGCTTGACGTCCCATTCCCACGGACCGGGCAGGGTCTCGTCGAAATCGTTGAGGTCGAACACGAGCCTGCGCTCCGGAGACGCGAACACGCCGAAGTTCGACAGATGGGCGTCGCCGCAGCACTGGGCCATGAGGCCCGAGCGCGGCGTGGGCGCCAGATCGGCCGCCATGATCATCGCCGCTCCGCGATAGAACGTGAACGGCGAGACGAGCATCCGGCCGTATCGGATCGGCACCAGCTCGGGCACCCGCGTGGTGGCTTGCCGCTCCAGCACCTCGAGCGGATCAGGGCGCTCCGGAGACGGCGCGAAGCCCGCGTGGCTGGCCCGGGGCACCTCGGAACGCGCCGCCCTACCGCGCGCGACGCGCTCGGCCACCGACAGATGCGGCACCGCACCGTTGGTCTGGGAGGTCGACTCCTGCTTCGTGTCGCTGGTCACCGTCGCTGTCGCCATATCGCATCCTCGGTCCGAGTCGGAATCGCGTCCGATACTCGCACAGCAATCCGAACTGGCCCTCACCCGCATTGGATGACGCGTCCCGACCGGCGGACCGCGAGCATCGAGCCCCGGCCAGACCCGAATCGGCCGCTGCGCCCGCGCATGTGATGCAAATCGACCTCAACACGTCCGTCTCCTGCGTTGATGGCCCGTTCGGTGAGCTGGCGTCGGTCGTCATCGACCCCGGGTCGCGGCGCGTGACGCACGTCGTCCTCCAGCCGCACCACCACGTGGACGGTGCGCGACTGATGCCGGTGCGGAGCGCGCGCAGCGGGGAGGGGCCGGGGGCCATCTCGCTCACCTGCACGGTCGCCACGATCGGCGAGTCCGAGTCGATCCAGCAGTCCGCCTACGTCCGCCGGGGCGAGCTCATCGACCCGGGACCGGGTTGGGACGTCGGACTCCAGGAGACGTATGGGATGTCAGTTCCCAGCAGCGTCGGTCCAGAGATTCTCGGCGCCGGGGTGGCGATGCAGTACGACGAGCACGTCGGGGTCATGTATCACCGGATCCCGAAGGGGACGGTGGAGATCCGTGGCGCGAGCCCGGTGACCTCATCCGAGTGTGATCACCTCGGTCACGTCGTCGGCATGGTGATCGACGAGACCGAGCAGATCACGCGACTGATGTTCGAGCACGGCCACCTCTGGGGCAAGCGGATCGTCGACGTCCCGGGGGTCGCGATCGGCCGCCTGCAGACCGACGAAGTGGTACTGACACTGTCAAGCGATGAGATCGGAAAGTTGGGTTCATGAGCGTGCAGACCGAGGCGCTGACCACGTGGGGCGCCGGCGCGGCGAGGCAGGCGATCGTCGAGTTCGTCGAGCAGACGGTGGCGGCGCAGGTGCCCGTCGAGGAGCGGGTCGCGGTGTTCGACAACGACGGCACGCTGTGGTGCGAGAAGCCGATGCCGATCCAGGCCGACTTCATCCTTCGCCGGCTCTACGAGATGGCGCAGTCCGACCCCGAGCTGCGTGTGCGCCAGCCGTGGAAGGCGGCCTATGAGCGTGACTATGCGTGGCTGGGCAACGTCATCGCGGAGCATTACGCGGGCGACGACAGCAACCTGCCGCCGCTGATGGCGGGAATCCTGTCGGCCTTCGCCGGGATCACCGTCGAGGATTTCGAGACCAAGTCAGACGACTTTCTGCGCACCGCCCGCCATCCCAGCCTCGGCCGCGGATATCTCGAATGCGCGTACGCGCCGATGGTGGAGCTGCTCGGTTACCTCGAGGCCAACGATTTCACGAACTACATCGTCTCCGGTGGCGGCCGCGATTTCATGCGGCCGATCAGCCAGGAGGTGTACGGCATCCCCCGTGATCGGGTGATCGGAAGCGCGACCGCGCTTCAGTACACCAGCGGCGGACACGGCGGCACGATCACCCACACCGCGGACCCGGACTATCTGGACGATGGCCCCCAGAAGCCCATTCGGATCTGGAGCCGGACCGGTCGCCGGCCGATGCTGGCCGCCGGCAATTCCAACGGCGACATGCAGATGTTCGAATTCAGCACCCACGACGACCGGCCGCACCTGAGCCTGCTCGTCCTCCACGACGACGCCGAGCGGGAGTTCGATTACACCAGCGGCGCCGAGCAGGCGCTGGCGCAGGCCGACGCGAGCGGCTGGACGGTGGTCAGCATCCGCAACGACTGGAGCACCGTCTTCTGACCGGCCCGCTCACAGGGGGGTGCGCTGGCCGGGCATCACGATCCGCACCTCCGTGTCCGGGGTGGCGCGGGCGACGGCATCGGCAAACGCCCGCGCCGGTGCCACCGGGTCCAGCCCGCGCTGCGCGCCCCACGCCCGGAGCGTGCCCCAGTGGATCGGCACCGCCAGCCGCGGTTTGATCCGCGCCACGGCCTCGGCCGCGCGGACCGGGTCCATGTGCCCGGCGGGCAGGCGAGGGCCCCAGCCCCAGATCGGGACAAGGGCCACGTCGACCCGTCCGGCGAGCCCGAACATGCCGGGGAAGAGGTCCGTGTCGCCGGCGAAGTAGATGCGTGGCGGGCCGTCGAGGAGGTAGCCGAGCGACGCCATCGGCCCGGAGAGCGGGTGACGGCGGCCGTCGTGGGAGGCGTGGATGCCCTCGACCACGAGGCCGCCGATCGAGAGGCGCTCGCCCTCGTCGAGCTCGATCACCGGCTCCGCTCCGGCGCGCCGCGCCACGGACGCGCACCCGCGCGGCACGACCGTCGGGCAGACGCCGGCGAGACGGCTCAGGGAGCGATGATCCAGGTGATCCCGGTGCGCGTGGGAGATGAGGATCGCATCGAGCGGGCCGAGATCGTCAACCGCCGGCGCGGGCTGCTGCCGGCGCACGTGCAGGATGCCGGCGCCCAGCAGCGGATCGGTCAGCAGCCGGGTCCCGCGGAGTTCGACGAGCACCGTCGCATGCCCGACGTAGGTGAGGGCGCTGGCGCGCGCCGGCACTACGACAGCGCGCTCACGGGCTCATCCGTGGCCGTGCGCCGGGACGTGTCCTCGAGGAGCCGTCGCCAGCCGATGAGCAATTCGTGGACGTGCGCCGCGCCCACGATCGGCTCTGACGGGATCGGCAGCTCGGCGGGGCAGAGGAGGAACGGTCGCGTCTGTGGACCGCCGAGGCCGCCATGAAACGAGATCAGCTCCTCGAATGCGCACCCCTGCTCGAGTTCCGGGTTGTAGAAGCTGCCGATCATGATGTCGGCGACGTGCGCAAATCCGTCCGTGCGCAGCAGATGCGCCGGCGCATTGGGGGAGAACGGGGCCAGCGGATCCGTCCCCTCGATCCGGTGCTCGGCCAGGTAGTGGACCCCGCGGGACGTCATCGCCAGCGGGCCGTGCTCGGCCGAGCGGACCAGCAGCCAGCCGATGTCGGGGTGCTCACCGAGCGCGGATAGCAGGCGCGGATGGCGCTGCTCGATCTCCTCCGCGGTCAGACGCCGGCCCTCCTCCATCAGATACACCAGACCGAGGTTGCCGGACCCGAGCACCACCGCGTGGGAGTCGCCGACGGCGTCAGCTGATCGCGCCGGCGCCCCGCTGGCGGTGGCCTCCTGCAGCGCCTGCCCGACCGCGTCGTCGTGCTCATCGCCGCCGCTGACCCCGGACACGGTCCCGCGCTCCAGCGAGCGCTGCACGAGCTCATCGAGCCCGTAGCCGTTGCGCTGCTTGAACGTCTGCCCCTGGGTCTGTCCATGGTCGGACAGGACGACGAGCTTGTACGGTCGTGGCGCGAACTGCCGGGCGCGCTCGATGCGACCGAACTGCTGGTCGAGCTTGCGCAGCGCCTCGAGCGTGTCGACGCGCTCGAGGCCGGAGTGATGGGCGACCTCGTCGTAGCTCGAGAACGTCGCGTAGACGGCGGGACGGCCACGCATCATGTCGCCCAGAACCCCGTACACGATCAGGTCGCGAACGACGACGCAGAGCGCCGCGCGCAGGTAGGGATAGCGCCCGCCGCGCTCGCCGCGAGGAATGACCCGGCGGCGTCGCTGCCGGATCGCCGCCGAGTACTCGAGCGCCACCTCCCACGCGAACAGCACCAGTTCTCGCGTGACGTTGAAGCCGTTGGCCAAAAACGCCCGGTAACCGGCATTGGCACGCTTCTCCGCGTCCATCCGGCTCACGGTGAGGATCACCTCGTCGGCCTCGCCGGAGAGCAGGTTGCCCCGGCTGGCGCCGCCGCCGGCCAGCAGGCCGCGGCCGTTGGCCAGGCGGCGCTCGATCTCCGCGCAGTCCGCGGGCGCCGAGCACGTCATGAGCTTGCCCGTCTCCTTCTCGACCCATCGAAACGCGGGAATGTCCTCGTTTGAGCCCAGCAGGATCCCCGCCTGGCTGGCGCCCGTCTGCGAGGAGAGATCGGTCTCCCACTCCAGCAGGTGATGTGTGCCGTCCGCCATCCACCGCGCCAGCACCGGGGCGTTCCCGTCCCGCATCGCGCGGCGCAGTACCGGGGCCGCCAGCCCGTCGATCTCCAGGAAGACCAGCCCGGGTACGTCTGACCGGATCCGCTTCCCCTGCCGGCCGGCGACACGTTCGATCACGCGCAGCGAGTACGCGTCGTCGTCGTTGACGCCGAGGATCACCTGCAGCGCGAGGCTCGCCGCGGACATCACCAGCGCCGCCCCCAGCGCCCATCCGAACGAATCAACCTGAAAGTCGTTCGGGTCGATGGCGGAGACGAGCAGCAGGATCCCGGCATCGACCGCCAGCACGCCGAGGAACCCGAGTGCCAGCGTGAACGGAAGCCGCAGCGCCGCCACGATCGGGGGCAACAGCGCATTCATGACACCGATCAGAGCGGCGGTGAGCAGCGCTCCGGCGGCGCTCTTGACGTGGACCCCGGGCAGCACCAGGCCCGTCACCCACACCGACACCGCCCCCACCAGCAGGGAAACCGTCAGGCGCAGCGGCCGGAACCGGGGCGACGTCGGGTGCCATGCCACCGGCTGCGCGAAGCTCCCGTCCGCCTGGGGGTCGCCCGTCCGTCGGTTTCCGGAGTCGTCCACGGCTGCCAGCCTACGTCCGGCGGTCGACCGCGCATCCCCTCAACCGGATGAGACGCGACGCATCCGGTCGGTGACGATCCGCTGCCCCAGTCGAGGTGGTAGGCGCATCCCCATGTAAACGCTGGCGCGCCACCTTGCTTGTGTCCCCGCTCGCGGCGAGGCTTGGGACGATGCAAGGCGCGACGACTCTGGCCTACGAACCGCTGCCGGCGCCGACGCGTCTGCGCTTTGGCGCCGACCTGCCTGATCCGAAGTTCAGAGCCCCGGTGATGCGTGCCGGGGCCGTTCGGCGCGCCGGCCTCCTCGGCCGCCTGGAGCAGGAGAGCGACCGTCCTCTGATCCTGCTGAGCGCGCCCGCCGGATACGGCAAGACGACGTTCCTCACACAATGGGCGCAGGAGTACGGCTGGCCGTGCGCATGGCTGACGCTCGACGGAGCCGACGCCGATCCCGGCGTCCTGCTGGATTCGATCACGCACGCGATGACCGCGATCGGTGCCGAGCCGGGCCTGCGGCGCAGCTTCGGGCTGATTCTCGACGATGCGCACGTCCTTCCGGCCGCTGTGTTGAGAGACGCGGTGCTCGACATCCTCGGCTGGCTTCCCGCCGGGTCCCAGCTTGCCGTGTCGTCGCGCTGTGAGCCGGCGTTGGCTCTCGGCCGGATGCGTGCCGAGGGGGTGCTCTCAGAGGTCCACAGCGAGGATCTCTCGATGTCCCTGGGCGAGGCGACCGACGCGCTTCGACGGAGCGGGAGCGGTCCGCGGCTCACGCGGGCGCGGACCCTCGTCCACCGGGCTGAGGGCTGGCCGGTGGCGCTGGCGCTGGCGGGGGCCTGGGCCCGGAGCCCGGAATCGTCGGGGTCAGGGACCCGCCTGAGTGGCGATGACCATGTCTTCGCCGAGTACTTCCGCGCCGAGATCCTCGCCTCGCTGCCGAAGGAACTGGTGCGCTTCCTGACGCGCAGCTCGGTGCTCGAGCGCCTGTCCGGATCTCTGTGCGACGCCGTCCTGGGGTGCAGGCGATCCGCGGCCGTCCTCGCGCAATTGGCACGGCTCAACGTCCCGCTGTGCCCGCTGGACTCACGCCACGAGTGGTATCGCCTGCAGGGCCTGTTCCGCGAGATGCTCCAGACCGAGCTCCGGCGGTCAGAGCCGGAGGTGGAGGCGGTGCTGCACCGACGGGCGGCGGACTGGTACCGCCGCGCCGGCGATATCGACCGGGCCCTTGATCACACCACCGGCGCCGAGGATCTCAACGGCACCGGAGAGCTGCTGTGGGAGAACCTGCTCGCGTTCCTCGGCCGCGGACGCAACGATGTCGTCCAGCGCTGGCTGAGCGGAGTGAGCGTCGAGGGATTCAGCGGATCCGCCCGGCTGGCGTTGGCGGCGGCGCACAGCAACCTGTCGTTGGGGCGGGTTGCCGTGGCGGAGCAGTGGGCTCGCTACGGGGCGGTACGGATGTCCCACGTGCCTGAGGAGAGCGGGGAGGCCGAACGTGCCGCGGTCCTGATCGTTGACGCGTGGGGTGCGCGCGCGGGCGCGTCGAACATGGGCCGCGCCGCCGCTGAGGCGTATGACCTGCTGTCCGACGACAGCCCCTGGCGCGCGAGCTGCTGTTTTCTGCGGGGGACGGCCGCGCTGCTGACCGGCGACGAGGCCGAGGCCGAGCGGCGACTGGAGGAGGGCGCAGTCCGCGGCGCCGTCCTCGCGCCGGATGCGGCATCGCTGTGCCTGGCCCAGCTGGCCGTCGCGGCCGGCGAGCGCGACCAGATGGAGGCCGCAGCCGACCTGGCCGAGCGCGCGCGTGTGGTGGTGGCTGAGCACGGCCTCGGCGCCACGCCGGCCTCGGCGCTTGTGTTCGCCGTGGGCGCCTTGGCCGCCATGCGGGAGGGCCGCGTCGACGAGGCCACGGCGGCCGCCGCTCGCTGTCAGACCCTGCTCGACCCGCTCGACGATTCGCGCGCGTGGTTCGGCGCCGAGACGCGGATCCTGCTGGCGCGTGTCTCGCTCGCGCTCGGACACGTATCGGCTGCACGCGAGCAGTTGGCGGATGCCTCGCGACTCGCGCGCCGCACCGCCGACGTCGTCGTCTTCGGACGCTGGTTCGCCGCCGCGTGGGACCAGTTCGACGCACGGGCCGAGAACGCCCTCACCGGAGTGGGGTTGTTGACCAACGCCGAGCTTCGGGTCCTGCGGTTCCTTCCGACGCACTACTCGTTCCACGAGATCGCACAACGGCTCCACGTCTCGTCGAACACCGTCAAGACGCACGTCCACGCGGTGTATCGCAAGCTCGACGCGTGCTCGCGCTCGGAGGCGGTGGCGCACGCCACGAGCGCCGGCCTGCTCGGTGGCTGAGCACGCCACGCTCCGCGCTCACCCGGGTGATAAATCCGCGTTGACCCGGGTGATCTGGGCGATGTCGTCCGATCCTGACGGTCATCCATGACAGGCTGCAGGCTGCCGTCTGCGGGCACTCGAGGAAATCATGGACCAAGCTCAGCCAGCGGCTCTACGCATCGCCATCGCCGAGGACAGCTATCTCGTGCGTGAGGGGTTGCGCGAGTTGCTGGCGGATGCGGCCGAGTTGAAGGTCAGCGCCGTGTGTGAGGACGCGTGCGCGCTGATGGACGTGGTTGAGCGCGATCCGCCCGACGTTGTCGTGAGCGACATCCGGATGCCGCCGTTTCGTGGGCACGAGGGGATCCAGGTGGCGAAGCGGTTGCGGGGGTCGCATCCGTCGATCGGGGTGGTGATCCTCAGTCAGTACGCGGATCCCGGGTTGGCGTTGGAGTTGTTTGAGTCCGGATCTGAGGGGCGCGCGTATCTGCTCAAGGAGCGGGTGGGGGATCGGGGTCAGTTGGTGGATGCGATTCATGCGGTGGCGGAGGGGCGCTCGGTGGTGGATGCGAAGATCATCGATCTGCTGATCGCGGAGCGAGCGCGGTCGGCGTCGTCGCCGCTTGATGAGCTGACGGCGCGGGAGCGTCAGGTACTGGCGGAGCTGGCGGTGGGCAAGAGCAATGCGGCGATCGCGGGGTCGTTGTTCCTGACCAAGCGTGCGGTGGAGAAGCACATCAACGCGATCTTCATGAAGCTCAACCTGCGGGAGTCCGCGGACACCAGCCGGCGGGTAAAGGCCGCGCTGATGTATCTCGCTGACGCCGAGCCCGACGCCGGCTGGCAATCACCGCCGGACTGACGTATCACCCATTTCGGCTGATGCGCCGCGACCAGCCCGGCCCGATAGTGCGAGCTGAAACCGAACTTGCCTCATCAAGCTCCGAAGGGAGACACATGGCCGTTGTAGGAGCGGATACTCATCAGACGTTGTCTGGGGTTGCGACCGGTGATGCCGGCCTGCTCGACGAGGTGCTGGGACTGCGCGAGGCCCAGATGCAGTCCAGTGGATTGGACGCGCGGACATTCGCGCTGGTCAAGATCGCCGCGCTGATCGCGCTCGATGCACCGCCGGCGTCGTACGCCTGGCAGGTCGGCAACGCGCTGCAGGATGGAGCCACTGCCGAGGACATCCTCGCCGTGCTGCGGGCGGTTGCGCCCCAGGTCGGCGGTCCCAGGGTCGTCGCCGCCGCGCCGGAGATCATGCTCGCGCTCGGGTTGGCGCTGCCCGAGGACATCGGCTAGGAGGACGGCAATGTTCAGACGACGTCGTCCTCTGCTTCGTGCTGCCGCCGTCGGCGGCGGGGCCTATTACATGGGCAAACGCCACGCCGAGGGCCAGGAGCAGGAGGCCGGCCAGGACGAGCGAATCAGCGATCTGGAGAGCCAGCAGCCGGTACCGGCGGCGGTGGCGGCCCCGAGTGCGGGCATCAGCTCCGACGATGTGAGCAAGCTCCAGGAACTGGGCAAGCTCCGCGACCAGGGGGTCCTCACCGACGAGGAGTTCACGACCCAGAAGGAGCGAATTCTGGCGAGTTGACGGCCGGCATCGTTCTGCCGCACCGTCCGGTCACGCGATCGGAATCGATCCTCCGACGACGGTGCCCTGGCCAGGGGCGGACTGGATGATGATGGTGCCGCCCAGGGTGTTCAGACGATCCCTCAGGTTGCCCAGACCGGTGCCCGACGACGGGCTTCGCTGGTCAAAGCCCGCCCCGTCGTCGCGTACCTCGAAATGGAGGTCCACGTCCTGCCATACCGAGATGGTCACTCCCGTGGCAGTGCGCGCGTGCTTGGCGGCGTTCTGCAGCGCCTCCGAACAGGAGAAATACACCGCCGTCTCGATCTCGGCCTCATACCGGTTCAGGCCTTCCGCATGGACGGTGGTCGGGATGCTCGTGCCGTAGCCGGCCGCGCGCAGGGCATCTCGGAGTCCGGTGCGGGCGAGCAGCGGCGGATAGATGCCGCGTGCCAACGACCGGACCTCGTCGATCGTCGCGTCGACGTCGTTCTCCAGGTCGCGGATCGACTCGGCGCCCGCCGGATCACGGCCGGCGAGCCTGGTCGCCACCAATCCGAGTTTCAGGCGCAGCGCCAGCAGACGCTGCTGGGCGCCGTCGTGAAGATCACGCTCGATCTTCTCGCGCGTCTCCTGTTCGGTGGTGAGTCGCCCCGCCCGGGCGGCCGCCAGCGCGCGAAGTGAGGCGTGAAGCTCGTCGGCGAGGCATTGGTTCTCCAGCGCGGCGAGCGCATACGCGCCCGCGCTGTCGATGAGGGAGCGGTCCTCGGCCAGTACCGGGTCATGCAGCAGGGCGATGCGCCAGCTCCCACTGGAGATCTGAGTGACCCGACGGTCTGCTCCGTTCCGCGTCAGCGGTACCGGTGTGCCCGCCTCATCGACCCAACCGCGCGAGTCCCCGGGAAACGAGTGCAGGATCCGCAGCGATGGGTCCTGCAGGGCATCGGCCAGGCCGACACGTACCTGCGCGGCGGTCGAACTGCCCTTCAGGCTGCGAGCGACGCGCTCCAACACGGTGGCGGTGCGCATGCGCCGATACAGCCGGCCCGTCCCGCACACGACGCCGATGGCCGGCAGCGACAGGACGAAAATCCAGCTCAGCATCCGCGTCGCGTCCGAGTCCGGCGCGGCGGCGCGAAGCAGGAAATACACGGCGAGGATCAGCGATTGCGCCGCCGCGCAGGTGGCGATCGGGACGTACAGATGCCCGAGGAGACGCTCGGCGCGACGCGCACGTCGCATCAGCGCCACCGCGATGGCCGCGAACAGAGCCACCGCCAGCGCTGAACGCAACGGGACGATCACCCCCAGCGCCACGGTCAGGGGTGAATGTCCAGTCGAGAACACGTTGTGCGGGCAGGCCGAGGTGCAACGCGACCACGCCGACGGGTTGGGGAACTGCCCCGCCAGCGCCGTGGGGAGGAACAGCAGCCCCACGAGCCACGCTCCGAGGCCGAACAGGGCGCGGGCGGTCCTGTCCGCCAATCGCCCCGACGGATAGCTGAGCAACAGGTAGGCGATGGCCAACTCGATGCACCACTGGCTCACGTGGCCGACGCTGTTGGCCGCGGGGGCGCTGGACGCGGTCAGCGCCGACAGGGACCACAGCACCCCGGCGACCAGCAGCGATCGTGCGAAGTGGCGGTCGCGGCCGCGCGCGATGTCGGTCAGACCAAGGCCGAACATGGCTCCGGCGCCGAGCACGAAGATCGGGAAGGCCATCATTCGCGTGCTGGACGGCGTGTTGAGCAGCGCCCACCCAACGCCGGTCACGGTCGCCAGGGAGGCCGTCGACCAGATCGAGAGCTCGCTGACCGGAACCGCGGTGGGGGTGAGTTCGGCAGCGGGGTACGGAGCGATGTCGCTCATTGACGGTCCCACCCCATGGGGTACAACGCGCTGGTTAACGGCATGACGCCCACCGCTCCCGGTCTAGCTGGCCGTCCGATATGTGGAGAGCCACATCGCGGCTCGCCGATATGAGGAGAGCCACATCGCGGCGGCCTCCGGACTACTCCCTACGGACCAGCGTCAAACGCCCAACTCGCGGTCGTCGTCCCCGTTCCGAATGCGCGGCAGAAAGTTCGGTTGGCGGTCGGTGACCGTTTGAGGAACCTCCTGCCACACACCATACCACCGCGTCGCTTCCGTGGACCGCCTGCACGTACGCCGTTTTTGGCTCCCCACACCGACCGCTGCGGCGGAAGATCACCCAAAGCGGATGACGACCCATCGCGGGCGGGCTGTGACGGTGGTGAGCACGCCAGCGAGCGTTGAATCTTCTTCCTCTGCACACAAGGTGAGGCCGCGATGAGCAACCGGTTCAAGGGCATCGTCAATGTCGACATCCGGGACTCGGTGCCCGACTGGTCCCCGTTTGAGGCGCCGGTCGCGCCTGATGGAGCGCCGAATGTCGTGTACATCGTGCTCGACGACGTGGGGTACTCGGCGCTGGGCAGCTACGGCGGTCCGATCGAGACGCCCAACATCGATCGGATCGTCGCGGACGGGCTGCGTTACACGCAGATGCACACCACGGCCCTGTGCTCGCCGACGCGCTCGTGCCTGCTGACCGGACGCAATCACACCCGCAACAGCATGGCCTGCATCACCGAGGCGGCGATCGGCTTTCCCAACGCGAGCGGCGTGATCCCGCCGGAGAACGGACAGATCCAGGAGATCCTGGCGGCGCGCGGTTGGAACACGTACATGGTCGGCAAGTGGCATCTGTGCCCGGACGCCGAGATGAACCTCGCGTCGTCGCGGCGCAACTGGCCGACCGGCCGAGGCTTTGAGCGCTTCTACGGCTTCCTCGGAGCCGAGACCAACCAGTGGTATCCGGACCTGGTCTACGACAGCCACCCCGTCGATCAGCCGCGGCTGCCCGAGGACGGCTACCACCTGACCGAGGATCTCACCGACAAGGCACTCGAGTTCATCAAGGACGCCAAGGTGGTGGCGCCGGACAAGCCGTTCCTCCTGTACTACGCGCCCGGCGCCTGCCACGCCCCGCACCACGCTCCCAAGGAGTGGATCGAGAAGTTCAAGGGCCAGTTCGAGATGGGCTATGAGGCGATCCGCGAGCAGACGCTGGCCCGCCAGAAGCAGATGGGGATCGTCCCGGCCGGCACCGAACTGCCGCCGATCAACCCGATCGGCACCCCCGAGACGCGCACGGGGCCTGACGGGAAGCCCTTCCCGGGGCTCGACTACACCCGGCCGTGGGACTCGCTCTCCGCCGACGAGCAGCGGCTGTTCTGCCGTATGGCCGAGGTCTATGCCGGTTTCATGGGACACGCGGACGCTCAGATCGGCCGGCTGCTGGACTACCTGGAGGAGACCGGACAGCGTGAGAACACCGTCGTCGTGGTGATCTCTGACAACGGGGCCAGCGGTGAGGGCGGACCTGACGGCTCCGTCAACGAGATGAAGTTCGCCAACGGCATCCCGGACTCGATCGACGCCAACCTGGCGCTGCTGGATGAGCTCGGCGGCCCGAAGACCTATAACCACTACCCGACCGGCTGGGCGATGGCGTTCAACACGCCGTTCAAGATGTGGAAGCGCTACGAGTTCAACGGCGGCACGTCGGACCCGTGCATCATCTCGTGGCCGAAGGGCATCACGGCGCGCGGCGAGACCCGCGACCAGTACCACCACGCGATCGACCTGGTGCCGACGATCCTGGATGCGCTCGGCGTCGAGGCGCCGGAGGCGATCGGCGGGCACGTGCAGACCGACTTCGACGGCGTCAGCATGCGCTACAGCTTCGACGCCGGCTCGATCCCCACCGCGCGGCCGACGCAGTTCTATTCGATGCTCGGCTCGCGCGCGATCTGGCACGCGGGGTGGAAGGCGGTCACGACCCACCCGACGATCAGCGGCTGGGGCGAGTTCGGCAAGGACACCTGGGAGCTCTACCACACCGACATCGACCGCTCAGAGCTGGACGACCTCGCGGCCGAGGAGCCCGAACGGCTCCAGGAGCTGATCAACCTGTGGTACGCCGAGGCGGGGGCCAACGACGCCTTCCCGCTCGACGACCGCTCGGCGCTGGAGATCATGTTGACCCCGCGGCCGCTGCTCAGCGCGCCACGCAACCGCTACCTGTACTACCCCGGCGTGTCGGAGGTGCCCGAGTCCCAGGCGGTCAACGTCCGCAACCGCTCCTACGCCATCGGTGCGATCGTCGACATCGCGGGACCCGGGGCCGGCGGCGTGCTGTTCGCCCACGGCTCGCGGTTCGGCGGGCACGCGCTGTACGTCAAGGACAACCGGCTGCACTACGTCTACAACTTCGTGGGCATGCTCGAGCAGAAGATCGTCGCCACCGAGGACGTGCCGGCCGGCCAGAATCTCATCCTGTCCGCCAGCTTCGACAAGGATGGCGAGGACCCGCCCGGAGTCGCGACTGGGATGCTGTCGCTCTACCACGGCGAAAAGAAGGTCGGCGAGGGACGCATCAAGACCCAGCCCGGCAAGTTCATGATCGCCGGCGAGGGTCTGTGCGTGGGGCGCGACAGCGGCGAACCGGTCACCGGCGACTACGGCGGCGCCCACCCACACGAATTCACCGGTGGCACGATCAACCGCGTCGCGGTGGATGTCAGCGGTGAGCCGTACGTCGACCTCGAGCGCGAGGCGGCGGCGATGATGGCCCGCGAATAGCTCACGGGCCTTCGCGGAACCTGTCGCTCTCGGCGTCGGAGCCGCTGGCGCTCCGATCAGCGGGCCGGCGACGTACACCCAGGTGATGCGCCCGCTCGACGTCGTGGACCGGCGCGGCCGTGGGATCCTGAATCGCCCTTAGCCGGCTCTCAGCCGGCCCTCGCCGCGGTCGCGCGGGCGGGCAGCGGCGCGGACGGCTCGGGCACCGGAACTCGCAATCTGCCCACGTCGAGTGGACTGATGATGAACCCGTCGCTGATCCGAAACCCCCCGACGCTCGCGATCACGTCGTGCAGGCGCAACGCCCAGTGATGCTGGAGCAGAACGAGCGCCGCCTCAGAGTCGTTCGGGATCTCGTCCAGCACATCCCCCGCGCATCCCACCTCGATCGCCTCGTCCGCGCTGCGCTCGATGAGCTGGCGCACCTCGATCTCCCCGTCAACGTTCTTGCACAGGGCGAGCGCATCCATCACGCGCAGGACGTCCGCGTCGTGCAGACGCTCGAGCTCGGCGATGAGGTCCTCATGGAAATCGCACTGGTCCACGCCCAGGACGATCAGCAGCTGAACGGGCCCCATGGTCATCGATGCTCGCCTCTCTTCCCGGTGGCTCGCCCCCACTTTGGACGCAAGACGATCGATCACCAGATGCTGGCGACGACGCGCCGCGGGACATCACCCCAAACAGGTGAGAGGGTCTTTGACGGAGAGGGGGGGATTCGAACCCCCGATGGACGAAACGCCCATACCGGTTTTCGAGACCGGTGACTCGGCCCGACAACCGCGTGAAATCCCGGGCCGCGGCGGCACCGTCACGTTCGGTTGTGGGTTCTGGCAGGCTGAGTGGGCTGGCTCGAGCTGGCCTGCGTTGACCCCACATCCGGCCTACGTTGTGGGTCGTTCGGCGTCCGCCGGAAGCAGCCGGAACGCGCCGTCGGCGCCGAGTGGTCGCACCGCGCGGAAGTGTCGTTCGTCCAGCGTGGCGATCTGGGTCGTCTCGAGGCGTTTCGCGAGGGCGACGAGCGATGCGTCGGCCAGCCCGAGCTGGTTGTCGGCGTAGCGCTCGGCGATGGTGACGACAGAGATGATCGCGCCCGGCCACCATTCGACCAGGTATGCGCCGGAGGCCAGGTCGGCTCGCAGTGCGCTCAGAGCCCCTCTGCCGCCACGCGCCGAGACGAGGTGGTCGACCTCGGCGACGATCAGCGGTGTGGTGGCGAGATCGTCGTCGGCGGTGTCGAGCCATGCGCTGACCGTCTCGTGATGGTCGTCGCCGGCGTTCATGTAGGCGACTATCACCGACGTGTCGATCACTATCACGAGTCGCCGAAGCCCGACTCGGCGAGGTGGTCGTCGGCGCGGGTGGCGAGATCAGACGGGCCCCGGAAGACTCCACGCGCGCGTGGCTTGACGCGGACCGAGCTCCGGGCCGCGTCACGGAGCGCCTGGCGGATGAGCTCGGCCTTGGTCGTCCCTTCCGCGGCGGCGCGACGCGAGAGTGCGACGTCGACCTCCGGCTCGATGTAGATGCTGGTTTTTTTCACGGCCTCAGTTTACCACCCGCCACCTACCACCCGTAACGTCGCGCGCTGCGGATCCCCTGCGTTTTCGCAGCGCACAGGCGATGCACAGCTTGTCTCCAGCTGCCCGCCAGCCTCGTTGGCGAGAGTGAGATGAGATCTGAGAGCAACGGCCCGCTCGCGGAGCATTGCGCCCCAGATCGCCTAGCGAACAGATTGGAGCCAGGAGACATGAACAGTCATAGCGACACGAGTGGCCATGAGTCGAGTGCAACGTTCGAGCACGAGCCAGGTCGCGCCAAACTACGGACACGACGGTTGAGCAGGCGCCTCCTGGGGGTTGCGGTCGCGCTGTTGGTTCCCGCGCTCGGGGTTGGGCTGGCCGCCTGCGGCGGGACATCGAGCTCGATGGCGGCCACGACGCCGTCAACGCCGGCCGCACAGGCCAGCGGCTCAAGTGGTTTCGCCGGTCATGCCGGGGCGGGCGGGGGGTCCAACGCCCGGTCAACCAACGCCGCGGGCGGATCGGTCGGCACGGTCACGGCGGTTTCGGGGTCGAGCTTCACCGTGTCGACCCCAGCCGGCGAGAAGGTCACCGTCAAGGAGACGTCATCGACCGTCTATGACAAGGGCACCAGCCCATCGAAGGCGAGCGTCGTGACCAAAGGCAAGACCGTGCTGGTGCTCGGCAAGGTCAACAGCACGACGATCACCGCATCTCAAGTCACGGTGCAGCCCGCAGTCAATCTGTCCAAGGCGTCGGCGAACGTGATCTCGTTCAAGCGCGGCACGCAGAGCGCATCGAAGAGCGTCGGTCAGATCCCAGCCAACTACAAGGAGGGGTCGGGCACAATCGTCAGTGGGAGCGCGGCGACCAAGGCCACCAAAGCCGCGCTGAGCTCGTACGCCGGCGGCGTCGTCGATCGGGTGGTGCAACTGAGCAACGGCGAGTACGAAGTGCACTACATCGGCGTGAACTGGCCTCATCACATCTTCGTCACCAGCAACTTCAAGGTGGTTGGCGCGAACTGAAAGAGAGCACAGATCAGCCGAGCGGCAGCGTGATCTCAAACCGTGAGCCCTCGCCGGGCCGCGACGTGACCGTCGCGGTCCCGCCGTGGGCTTCGGCGATCGTCTTGACGATCGACAACCCAAGGCCGCTTCCCTCGGTGCGGGGGGCCGTATCGCCGCTCCCGGCCGGCGTCCCGCGATAGAAGCGCTCAAAGACGTGCGCGGCCTGCTCGGGCTCGATTCCGGGGCCGGCGTCGATGACCGCCAGGACGGCCATCTGATCCCGAACGCCGACCTCAACCCGGACCGCTGCCCCCGCCGGCGTGTGTACCTGCGCGTTCTCGAGCAGGTTGGCGACGATCTGCCGCAGGCGAGGCTCATCGCCGCTCACGACGACCGGGGCGCGCGCGTCGACGGTGATCCACCGCCCTGGGTCCCGCGCCCGCGCGTCCTCGGCCGCTTCACGAGCGATCACCGTCAAATCTGCCGGGGCTCGCGTGAGCGGACGCTGCTCATCGAGGCGGGCGAGCAACAGGAGATCGTCGATCAGTCCCGCCATCCGCGTCGCCTCTGACTCGATCCGTGAGATCGACGTCTCCAGATCATCCGGGTGATATCTGGCCCCCCGGCGCAGCAGTGCCGCGTAGCCACGGATCGAGGTCAGCGGCGTGCGCAGCTCATGCGAGGCGCTCGAGACAAATCGTCGCAGCTGCGCTTCTGACCGATCCCTGCGTGCGAACGCGTCCTCGAGCCGCTCGAGCATCCCGTTAAGGGCGAGACCGAGTCGGCCGATCTCGCTGCGCTCCTCCGCCGGAGAGAGCCGCACGTCCAGATCACCCTGTGCGATCCCACCGGCGACCTGGGACATCCGCTCCAGCGGTCGCAGCCCTGTCCGCAACAACCAGAACGCCGCGGCGGCGAGCACCGCCAGCAGCCCGGCCGCGATCAGTACCTCGACACGCAGGAGACGCTTGAGGGTGGCGTTGACGTCATCGAGCGCTACCGCCACGATCAGTACACCGGCCGACGCCGGCAGCGAGCTGACCAGCACGCGGTAGCGGCCCGCTCCGCTCACCGCAGGTACGTCCAACTGCAGCGCTCGCTCGCGTGACGGCACGCCCCCGCTGGGCGCCGGCGGTGGATGGAGCACAGCGGGCAGGCGCGGCTGTGGACTGGATCCGCTGAGCGAGCTCGCCACGTGCAGAGCGACGACTCGCCCGCCGGCGTCGCGAACCTCCGCGAACGCGACCGGCGGGGCCACGTGATCCAGCGTCGTCGTGTCGATCGTGCTGGTGCCTGACTGGCGCAGACCACGACCGACCGCCGCGCGGGCCGCCATCAGCTGCTGGTCGACGCGATCCAGGAGGAACGACCGCAGCGCCAGATACGTCCCGCCGCCGGCGGCGATGAGGCCGACGGCGGTCATCGCCAGCACGCCCGACAGCAACCGGGCTCGGAGCGACATCAGTCCCGAGCCGACCGGAGCGTGTACCCGAACCCTCGCACCGTCTGGATCAGCGGCGGCTCCTCCACATCCACCTTCTTGCGCAGGTAGCTGATGAACGTCTCAACCACGTTGGCATCGCCACCAAAGTCGTACTCCCACACGTGATCGAGGATCTGCGTCTTGGACACGACCCGCCCGGCGTTCAGCATCAGAAACCGCAGAAGCCGGAACTCAGTTGGGGTCAGCGAGATCTCCCGTGGGCCCCGCGCGACCTCCAGCCGGTCCTCATCGAGCACCAGGTCGGCGTACCGAAGCACTCCCGACGGCGCGTGCCGCGCCGCGAGATTGTTACGACGGACCATCGCCCGCACCCGTGCGATCAACTCGTCGAGACTGAACGGCTTTGTCAGGTAGTCATCGCCACCGACCGTCAGCCCTGCGACCTTGTCCTCGGTCGCATCCCGCGCGGTGAGGAACATCACCGGCGTCCAGATGTTCTCCGCCCGCATTCGCCGCACCACCTCGAGACCGTCGATGTCTGGCATGGTCACATCGAGAATCATCAGCTCCGGCCTGAATTCGCGAACGGATCGCAGCGCTCCGCGACCGTCATGCGCGCTGCTCACGTCGAAACCCTCGTAGCGCAGGCCCAGCGACACCAGCTCGGTGATGCTCGGCTCGTCATCGACCACCAGCACCCGGGTGCGATCCTCGGCCGTACTCGCTGCGATGGGCGTCACGGTGACAGCGTGCCAGCCGAACCTGCGGGTTGGCTGTGTATGCGCTGGCCAACCGCTGTGACCTCGCGGCTCGCTGCTGGACGGGCGGTCATCGTTCGGCGATCTCGGCGCTGGGTGGCGAAAAGCACGCTCGCCGGAATGAGGGCACCAGGCCAGGCCCACCCCGCGAACTCCTCGGCCTCGTGCGCCGGGTGTTCCATGGCCTGATCGTCGTGCTGAGTCATCTCAGACGCCATGGTGCAGCTCCAGCGGAAGACCTACGGAGAGGGGGGGATTCGAACCCCCGATGGACGGAAACGCCCATACCGGTTTTCGAGACCGGTACGGATGGGTGCTCGACCACCGCGATTTGCAGGGGTTCCTCGATCGCGTCGGAGGTCGTGGGGAAGTCGGTGGGGAAGTGGGTCGCCCGAGCATTCCGGCCGCGATCGCGGGGCAGCGAGCGGCGCTCTCCTTGGCTGTGTGCTGATGTAGCTCCGTCGTCCTGTCGCTCGGTTGCGGGCCGGCCGAGGGGGCCTCCGTGATCTCGGCCCTTAAACGCGAAGCGCCGGGTTGCCGCCCGGCGTTTCGGGGTCATGCAGAAGTCAAAAGCTCGCTAGGGAGTCTACCGCGTCCGGGGACGGATCCGGTGGGCGTTCGCGCATACGTCCGGCGTCCGGCGCGCGACGGAGGTCGATCATGAGCCGGCAGGCGATCGCCGCGGCGCTGGCGCGCGAGGACCTGGCGAGCGGCGAGCGGCTGGTCGCGTT
>DATAWL010000003.1:0-85946 GCA_036267215.1 Solirubrobacteraceae bacterium
CAGGCGGTGAACATTTACGACGCCGCAGACTTCGCTTGATGCCGCGGACCGGCCAGTCGCTCCACCCCGCTTCGCACCCCGCCTCTCGACGACGCACGGGGACTTCACTACCGAGGACCCTGGCGCCTCCTCGGACCGGACTCACACCGGCAGGCTGACCTGAACTTGTTGATCGGTTGCGCATAACAAAAGCCACGCGCCCAATCAGCTGGACGCAGACGAACATATGTTCGCATGGGCGTCAAGGTCGCTCCAGGGCCCCGCCCGGCGGTCGTCACGCCTTCGGGGGCGGCTCCGCGTCGTCGGCATCGTGCTCGGAGCGCTCGCGCTGCTCGAGCTTGCGCCGGAGGTAGCCGGCCTTCTCCGCCCGGCGGCGATGACGGTCGGCGTCGGCGTCGGAGTCCGCCCGCGCCTGGCGTTCGCGCTCGGCGTGCTCCTCCTCACCCTGCTGGCGCTTGAGCTCCTCGGTGGAGAATTCGTCCTCCGCCATCGACTCGAACCATACCCGGCGATACCGTCCGATCGAACCGGTTTGCTTATGGCCACCCATTCCTGATAAAGTCAATGAAGTTAGTCTTCTTTTGACCACCACCCGCAAGCCCCCGATGAAGGTCGACATCCACCAGCACGTCTGGACCACGCCGCTCCTCGACGCCCTGGCGGCGCGCGAGTGCCTGCCGTTCGTGCGCCGGACCGACGGCCTGACCGTCCTGCACTGCGGCGGCGAGCTGCCATACGTGATCGACACCGAGGCCGAGTCGGCGGAGCGGCGCGCCGAGCTGCTGGTCGCTGACGGCGTGGACCGTGCGGCGGTGGCCATCTCGAGCCCGATCGGCATCGAGGCGCTGCGCCACGACGTCGCCGCGCCGCTGATCGGCGCTCACCTCGACGGGGTGCTCTCGCTGGGCCCGGGCTTCGCCGCCTGGGGCCCGATCGCGATCGACGCCCCCGATCCGGCCGACGTCGACGAGGTGCTCGCGCGGGGATGCATTGGCGTCTCGCTCCCGGCCTGCGCGCTGGCCGGCCGCGAGGCGCTCGATCGCGCGGGGCCGGTGCTCGAGCGGGTGCAGTCCCACGGGGTGCCGCTGTTCGTGCATCCGGGGGGCGTCGCCACCGCCAACGCGCGCGAGGCGCCGCTCAACGAGCCCCTGTGGTGGCGTGCCCTGACCGACTACGTCTCGCAGATGTCGGCCGCATGGCTGACCTTCGCCACGCACGGGCGGCGCGAGCTGCCGCGGCTGCGGGTGCTGTTCGCCATGCTGGCGGGCGGCGCGCCGCTGCAGGCCGAGCGCCTGGCCACCCGCGGCGGACCGGAGATCGATCTGTGCGATCCGCTCAGCTTCTACGACACCTCCAGCTACGGCCCGCGAGCCGTGCGGGCGTTGGCCGACTGGGTGGGCGCCGGCCAACTCGTCTACGGCTCAGACCGGCCGGTGGTCGAGCCGGCGACGACCGGGCGCGACACGGAGCTGATGGTCAATGCAGCGCGTCTGCTGACCGCGGCGGAGGCGCTGACGTGAGCCTCGCCATCGACGCGCTGGCCCGCTTCGCCACCGATCTGGCGGCCACCCCCGAGCGCTGGCGCCACCTGGTGCGACATGCCGACGACCTTCGCGTCTACGAACGGATCTGGGACGACGCGGACGTCAACGCCTGGCTGATCTGCTGGAGCGAGGACCAGGACACCGGCTTCCACGATCACGACGAGTCGGCAGCCGGGATCACCGTGGTATCCGGCGCGGTGCGCGAGGACCGGCTGAGGATCGGCGGCGAGCCCATCTCCCGTGTGATCGGAGCCGGCACGACATTCACGTTGCCGCCGGTGGCCATCCACCGCGTGCTGCATACCGGCACTGCGCCGGCGGTCACGATCCACGCCTACTCTCCGCCGCTGCGCCGCACCGGCGCCTATCGGATCGGAGCCGACGGCGAGCTCGAGCGGGAGTCCCAGCCGTTCGAGATCGAGCTGCGCCCGGAGCCCGCCCTGGCCTGATCGGTAGCGTCTGCGGTGTGTACCGCAGCATCGTCCACGACGGCGTCGCTGACGTGGTGGCCATCGAAGAGCCGCTGGAGATCCGCGTGGACGGCGCGGCGCTGGCGGTGACGATGCGCACGCCCGGCCACGACGAGGAGCTCGCGCTCGGCTTCCTCTACGGCGAGGGGCTGATCGACGGTCCCCGGCCGGCCGGGCTGACCGAGGACCTGGCCAACAACATCATCGAGGTCGAGGGGCCGCTGATCCGCGACCCCGGGGTGCGGCGCTTTTACACCACCTCGTCGTGCGGGGTGTGCGGCAAGGGCGCACTGGAGGAGGTGGCGGTGCTCAGCGCACCGGTGTCGGCCGAGCCTACGATCCCGCGCTCGCTCGCCGCCGACCTCCCGTCGCGCCTGGACCAGCCGGGGTTCGCGCGAACCGGCGGGCTGCACGCCACCGGTCTGTTCACCGCGGACGGCGACCTCATCTGCACCCGCGAGGACGTCGGCCGCCACAACGCGATGGACAAGGTGGTCGGCCGGGCGCTGATGGACGGAGGCCTGCCGCTGGCCGGGCAGGTGCTGTGCGTCAGCGGCCGGCTGTCGTTCGAGCTGGTGCAGAAGGCGGCGGTGGCCGGCGCACCGATCCTGATCGGCGTGGGGGCCCCGAGCTCGCTGGCGGTCGAGCTGGCCGACGACCGCGGGCTGACGCTGTGCGGGTTCGCGCGCCGGGGCTCGGTGAACGTCTACACCCACCCGCAGCGCATCAGCGCCTGAGCCTAGGCCTGAGCGGCGTCGACGAGCGCGGCCAGCTCGTCCTCCGAGGACCAGGCGCCCACTGACGCGCGGATCAGCCCGTGCGAGGGGATGCTGCGCACCGTGAACCCGGCCTCGCGCAGGCGGATGACCTCCGCGTCGACATCGTCGATCGCCGGCTTGAAGGAGACGAGCGTGGAGCGGCCCCGCGGCCCGACCTCGAAGCCGCGCTCGGCCAGCGCCGCCGCCAGTCCGGCCGCCAGGTCCGCCGAGCGGGCATGCACCCATTCCCAACCGGCCTCCTCCAGGACGCTCAGCGAGGCCAGCGCCCACGCGCTGCGCATGCCCGGCGGGAAGCCGTGGTCCAGGCGGGCGGCGTGCTCGGCGGGCCCGGAGTCCAGCGCGTTGGCGGAGTCGGCCAGCGACGTGTAGCCAGGCCAGGGGACGGTGAGCTCGTCGAGCCGATCGTCGCTGACGAACAGACAGCCGCTCCCCTCCGGGCCGCACAACCACTTCTGGCCGGACCCGGCGTAGAACGAGCAGCCCAGCGCGTGCACGTCGACCGGCACCGCGCCCACGCCCTGCGCCGCGTCGAGCAGGAACGGAACGCCGGTCGCCGTCAGCGCGGCGGTGTCGACCACCTCGCCGCTGACCCAGGACACGTGTGAGCAGGCCACCAGGCGCGTCGACGGCGCGACCGCCTCCGCGATCTCGGCGAACGGCGCCACCCGCACGTCGACGCCGGCGTGGCGCTTGAGCCGGCCGAGCGGCGCCAGCAGGCCGGGGTGCTCCTGGTCGCTGGTCACGATCTCGTCGCCGGCCCGCAGGTCGAGGCCCGACAGCACCGTGTTGACCCCGTCGGTGGTGGACCCGGTCAGGGCCACGCAGCTGGGGTCGCAGCCGAGCATCCGGGCGTAGCCCGCGCGCAGGTTGCCGGCAAGCTCGATCACCGTCTCGATGTACGGCCGCCCCGCCCGGCCGCCGGTCACCTCGGCCTCGATCCGCTCGCGCACCGCGTCGGCCGCGCGCTGGGGCAGCGGCCCCTCGGTGCCGGCGTTGAGGTAGGCGGTCCGCTCGAGCACCGGGAACTGGGCGCGGAATTGAGCGGCGTCGGTCACCCCGGCATCATTAGCAGGACGGCTTGCGCAGCGATCCGGCGGCCGGCGTTCCGAGCCGCCGTCAGCCGACCGGCAGCCCGGCCTTGCGGCACTCCGTGGCCACGGCCCGGGCGGGCTCACCGGTGATGCCGCCCGCCCTGCCGACGCCGGCGCACACCGCCTTGGCCGACGCCCCGCAGCGATAGATCTGCTGGCCCCCGGTCGAGTAGGCCAGCGCCACGGAGATGCAGCCGTGGCCGGACTTCTTGGTGGAGGTGGCGAACGAGATGACCAGCGCGACGACCACCAGCCCCAGGATCCCGAGCACGCCCCGGATCATCCACTTCTCCCGAACGGTGAACGTGCGGCGCTGGCTCACCGCCTCGGCATGCCCCGGTGGCAGGATCATCATCGGCGGCCGAGTCTACGGGCCCGGGGCGCTCAGCTGCCGCCGTCGCGCACCAGCACCCCGGCATGCAGCTGCCCGGGCTCGGCGTGGCCGCTGAGGCCGAGCGTCAGGTCGAGCTCGGCGAGGATCCCCCGCAGCACCGCGACCACGCCCGCCTCGCCGCCGACGGCCAGCCCCCACACCCAGGGGCGGCCGACGAGGACCGCGTCCGCGCCCAGCGCGAGCGCCTTGAACACGTCTGCTCCGGTGCGCACGCCGCTGTCGAGCAGGACCTCCAGGTCGCCGCCGACCGCGTCGACGATCGCCGGCAGCGCGTCGAGCGTGGCGATCTCGCCGTCGATCTGGCGCCCGCCGTGGTTGGAGACCACGACCGCGTCGATCCCGTGCTCGCGGGCCGCCCGGGCATCGTCGGGATGGAGGATGCCCTTCAGCGCGATCGGCAGCGTCGTGCGCGAGCGCAGGAACTCCAGGTCCTCCCAGGTCAGGCGGGGATTGGTGAACACCCCCACGAACTCGCCGACCGCAGCCATCAGGTCCTCCTCCGGCGGCTTGGCCAGGCGGGCGCGGAACACCGGGTCAGAGGTGTAGTTGGCGATCCCGATCCCGCGCAGGAACGGCTGCCAGCCTCGCTGGAGATCGCGGGGCTTCCACCCCGGCAGGAAGGTGTCGAGGGTGACGATGATCGCGCTGTAGCCGGCCGCCTCGGCGCGCGACAGGAGGCTGGAGCAGATGTCGCGGTCGGTCGGCCAGTACAGCTGAAACCACTTGGGTCCCGGGGCCGCGACGGCCACCTCCTCCAGCGGGCGAGCCGCGATCGTGCTGACCGCCAGCGGCAGTCCCACGGCGGCCGCAGCGCGGGCCACGGCCAGCTCTCCCTCGGGGTGGACGATCGCCGGCACGCCGATCGGGGCCAGACCCACCGGGGCCGGCATCGGCGTGCCGAGCACGCTCGTCGACAGGTCGCGCGAGCCGACGTCGCGCAGCATCCGCGGCACGATGCGCCAGCGGCGAAACGCCGCCTCGTTGGCCCGCATCGTGTCCTCGGTGCCGGCGCCGCCGGCCACGTAGTCGGCCGCCTGGGGCTCGACGGCCTCCCGCGCCGCGGCGGCCAGCTGGGCCATCGCGACCGGGTGTGGCAACAGCTCGCCTCCCAGGCCGCGGAGGAAGACCTCGGCCTGGTAGGACGCGAACGGCGGCCCGTATGTGGGCGGCTCGGTTACGCGTCCTCCGCCACGAGCTCGCGCTTGAGCACCTTGCCCGTCGGATTGCGGGGCAGCTCGTCGATGAACACGACCTCCCGCGGCACCTTGTAGCGGGCCAGGTTGTCCTTGACGTAGGCCTTGACGTCGTCCTCGGTGAGCTGCCGGCCGTCGCGCACGACGACGAACACCTTCAGCCGCTGGCCGAACTTCTCGTCGTCGACGCCGATGACCGCGACCTCGGCGACCGCCTCGTGACCGGACAGCAGCTCCTCCACCTCGGCCGGGAAGACGTTCTCGCCGCCGGACACGATCATCTCGTCGTCGCGGCCGTCGATGAACAGGCGGCCGTCGCGATCGAAGTGGCCCACATCCCCGGAGGACATCAGACCCTCGATCTGCTCCTTGGTCTCCCCGCCGGTATAGCCCTCGAACTGCGCGCTGTTGCCGACGAAGATCCGGCCGGTCTCGCCGGCCCTCAGCTCCCGCCCGTCGTCGCCGAAGATCTTGACCACCACGCCGCGAACCACCTTGCCGACGCTACCGGGCTCGTTGGCCAGATCGTCGGGCCGGGCGATCGTCGCGTAGGCGATCTCGGTGGAGCCGTACATGTTGTAGACGACGGGACCGAACGCCTTCATCGCGCGCTTGACCAGAGCGGTGGAGAGCGCCGAGCCGCTCACGAAGATGATCTTCAGCTTCGACAGGTCGCGCGCGGCCACCCTGTCATCGCCGAGTTCGAGGATCCGCTGGAGCATGACCGGGACGACGACGAGCGCCGTCGCCTCGTTCTCCTGGAGGCTGTCGAGCGTCGCCTCGGGGTCGAAGTGGCGGCGCACCACCAGCGTCGACCCGAGCGCCAGCGCCAGGGCCATCCCGGCGAAGCCGAGCGCGTGGAACATCGGCACGGCCAGCTCGGTGGTCTCGTGGGCGCGGAACGGCACCTTGCTGAGCAGTCCGCCGATGATGCCCAGCGACCTGGGCTCGTCGCGGGGAGCGCCCTTGGGGGTGCCCGTGGTTCCGCTGGTGAGGATCACGATCTTCGCCGACTTGCCTGGCTTGGGCGGCGCGCTCGGGTCTCCGCCGTCGATCAGCGACTCCAGCGAATCGTCGACGTTCTCCGGATGCTGGGCGTCCTCGTCGACCCAGGCCCGCCAGCGGCCGTGGGGTGGCTCGACGCCCACCAGCAGTTGCGAGTACTCGTCGTCGTAGACGAGCAGGTCGGTGCCCTCGCGCTCGGCCACCTCGCGGATCTGGGGCCCGGCGAACGAGGTGTTGAGCAGGATGATCTTGGCGCCGCATTTGGATGCCGCGAACACCGCCTCGAGAAACCCGCGATGGTTGCGAACGAGGATCGCCACGCCGTCGCCGGCCTCCAGGCCCCGTCCGCGCCAGGCGTTGGCCAGGACGTTGGTGCGCTGGTCGAGCTCCGTGTAGCTGACGTCGCCGCGCTCGTCGCGGATGGCCACGCGATCGCCGTGGCGGATGGCGCCGATGGTGACCGCGCCGGAGAGCAGCCCATGGCGCTCGAACGCGAGCAGCATCTGCGCGATCCGATGGGGCAGCTCGGGTCCGATCATGCCGCTGCGGACGCACACCGCGGCGAAGTACGCCTCGTCGCCGAAGCGCTGCCCCAGCTTGAGCCCTCCGCCCAACAGGCCTTTCACATCGACGTCTCGCACGGTGTTCTCCTCACCAGTCGCGCAGGTTAGGCGATCTCCTACCCGCCGGTAGCTACCCGTCCTACCCGCAAGTAGCTTCCGCGTTCCGATTGGTTTCTAACCCGCTGGGTATGGACGGAGCCATGTTCGGATCTCTGCTCACCGCCCCCTTGCGGCTCGGCCTGCGGGCGACCGCCCTGGTCCTCGACGAGGCGACGAGCCTGACCCAGCGGGCCCTGCGGGTGTTCCAGCCGCCGGCGACGCCGGCGCCCGCCGCGTCATCCGCCCCGGCCCCGACCACCGCACGGGCCGCCCCGGCCCCGACCACCGCGCGAGCGGCCACGCAACCCACCCCCGCGCGAGCGGCCACGCAACCCACCCCCGCGCCGACCCCGACGTCCCCCGCGCCGGCCCACGTCTCCACCGAACCCGAGCTGGTGCAGGAGAGCGCCGAGCCGGGCGCCGAGGACGGCGCCGGCGCCGAGGTCCGCGTCGCCGAGCCATGGCAGGGCTACCGGGCGATGGACGCGGCCGACATCGTCGACCGGCTGGTGACGGCCTCCCGCGCGGAGATGGTCGCGGTCGAGCTCTTCGAGCTCCGCGGCCGTCGCCGCAAGTCGGTCGTGGCCGCCGCGCAGCGCGCGCTCAAGCAGGCCTCGCCTCCCCGCCCCCGCACGTCATAGCTGCGCCGGGCAGCGCGCGGGTGGGTCGCCCCGCAACGACCGAAGCGGACCCCCCAGCATCATGCTGGGAGATCCGCTGACCGGCCGGCTGTGGCGGACCCCCAGCGTCGTGCTGGGACCCAGCCTCCTGCTGGGAGATCCGCCGCCGCGGCGGTCCTGCTCCCGGCTTCCGGCCGGGATCCGCCAACGCTTAGAAGGAATAGGAGTAGTAGCCCGACCCGCTGTCGCCGTAGCCGCCGCCGGGGTAGCCGTAGCCACCGCCGTACCCGCCGCCATAGCCGCCGCCGTAGCCGTAGCCATCGCCACTGCCGTAGCCGTCACCGCTGCCGTAGCCATCGCCACCGCCGCCGTAGCCGCCGTACCCGCTGCTCGGATAGCCGCCGGCCGAGCCGCTGCTCGGGTAGCCGCCGGCCGAGCCGCTGGTGTCAGAGCTGCTGCCGGAGCCGGCATTGGAGGACCAGGCCACGCTGAACGACGACCCGTCTGAGGACAGGCCCGACGGAGTCGCGCCCGCGGAGGTCTCCTGCGACGCGAACTGCGTGCCGCCGAAGCCGGAGTCAGACGCGCTCGGGTTCAGCGACACGGCGGCCGTCGACCAGTCCGAGTCCGAGATGGTGCCGGTCTGACCACTGGTGGTGGTCGCCGTGGCGTTGGAGAACTTCGCGGTGCCGAAGTCGGTCAGCGGCAGCGGCGTGCAGTTGGACACGCCCTGGGTGCACGACGACGGCGCCTCCGCGATCCACTCGGCACTCGAGGTGTCGGGGTTGCTCATCTGGAGGGTCTTGGTGAACGTCTGGCCCGTCGTCTGGTTTGACAGATCGATGGTCACATTGGTCCCGTTGACTGTCACCTTGCTGGTGACCGTGTCACCCGGGTGCACGGCCACGTCGACCTTGACCGGGGCCGACGGCACCAGCTCATACCAGGCGAAGTAGGACGCGGTGCCGTTCGCCGAGCAGTCAGCCTCGGTCCCGGCCTGCTCCAGCGCCTGGGTCTGCCCGGCGCCGCCGATCCCGTCCCAGAACGCCGAGTAGCTCTGACCGTTGGAGCAGTTGGCGGTGGGCTGCACCCACGTGCCGTTTACGCTCTTGTACTGCGTGCCCGAGGACCCCGACGAGGAGCCCCCGACCACATAGCCCGCCCAGTTGGCACTGGACGCCTGCTGTACGTCGGACGCCGCCGACGCCACCGGGACGGCACCGAGCGCACAGGCTGCCGTCGCGGCGAGAGTGGGAACCACAAGCTTCTTTCGCATGCATCGACTGTGCGCCGCGCGACGAAGAGGCCATTACGAGTACACGAAGAGGATGTGACGAGGAACTGAAGAGGATGGTGAGCGGCCCGGCGGAGCGCCCGCATCCACTCAGACCGCCGTGCGTCAGGCGTTGAGAACGGCCCGCACCCGCGCGAGCCTGACCGCCTTGGACAGTGTGTCCACATCGTAGGCGTCCTGATGGCGGTGGCCGTTGATGAAGAACGTCGGCGTGCCCGACACCCCGCTCATGTCCGCGGACTCGACGTCTTCGGCGATGTGGGCCGAGCCCTTGCGCTTGCGCAGGTGCTCCTTGAACCTCTCGATATCGAGGCCGAGCTCGTTGGCGTAGCCGACGATGTCCTTGAGGGTGAGCGCGTCCTGGTGGGCGAGCATTGTGTCGTGCATCTCCCAGAACTTGCCCTGTGCCCCCGCGGCCTCGGACGCCTCGGCCGCCAGCTGGGCATGGGGATGGACGTCGTTGAGCGGCAGGTGGCGCCAGACGTAGCGCAGATCGGTGACCTCGGACAGCAGCTCGCGGATCGCCATCTCGGCCTGTCCACAGTACGGGCATTCCAGGTCCCCGTACTCGACGAGGGTCACTTCGGAGTCGTCGGGCCCGCGGATGTGGTCGCGCTCGGGATCGACCGGGACGGCCAGATCGACGATCGTCGGGGCGCGGCCAACCAGGGCCTGAAGCTTGAGCCGCCTGGGCAGCCGCTCGGTGACCCGCAGCACCGTCCAGCTGACCGTCGGCGCCAGCACCAGCGTGCTCAGAACGCCGAGCTTGGCCTCGTCGAGCTGCTCGCCGGAGAAGGCCAGCGACGCGATCAGCAGGGAGACGGTGAACCCGATGCCGGCCACGGCGCCACCGCCGAGAACCGAGGCCCACCCCACCGGCGGGGTGATCCGCCCGCGGCTGAGGCGCGTGACCGCCGCCGAGGCGCCGGTGATCCCCAGCGGCTTGCCCACGACGTAGGCGACGATGATTCCGAGCGTGATCGGGGACGTGTAGGCCCGGGACAGAAACGATCCGCTGATCACGAACCCGGCGTTGGCCAGCGCGAACAGCGGCACAACGATGTAGCTGCTGAAGGGATGGAACAGCTGCTGCCAGCGCTCGTTGGGCGAGATCGCCGAGCGCAGCCCGGCGCGGGCCTCGGACTGCAGCGCGGAGGTCGGCTGCTCCCGGAACACCTTGAACAGGTCGGTGGCGTGCTCGAGGTCCTCGCGCGCCGCGGGGTAGGCGATCGTCAGCAGGCCGATGGCCAGCCCGACGACGACCGGGTCGATCCCGGACTTCAGGAACGCCACCCACGCGGTTACGCCGAGGACCGCGTAGAGGCCGCCGTTGTGGACGCCGCGGTTGCGGGCGACGAGCAGGACCACAAACACGGTGATCCCGATGGCGAGCGCGATGCCCTGGACGTCGGTGGTGAACGCGACCGCGATCACGACCAGCCCCACGAGGTCGTCGACCACCGCCACGGTGAGGATGAACGCGCGCAGGCTGTCCGGGAAGCGCCGGCCGACCAGGGCGAGCATGCCCAGGGCGAACGCGGTGTCCGTCGACATCGCCGCGCCCCAGCCCCCGTGCGAGCCTCCGCCGTTGATCAGCAGGAAGATGGCGATGGGGACGACCATCCCGCCGACTCCAGCCACGACCGGCAGGGCCAGCCGGCGGCGATCGCGCAGCTCGCCCAGGTCGAACTCCCGGCGCGCCTCGAGGCCGACGACGAAGAAGAACAGCGTCATCAACCCGTCGTTGACCCAATGGCGCAGGTCCTGGGCGATGCCGGCGCCGCCGATCCGGATCGACAGATCCATGCTCCAGACGGCGTGGTAGGACGACGCGCTGATGTTGATCCACACCAGGGCGGCGACCGCCGCCCCCAGCAGGATCGCCGCCGAGCCGGTCTCCGTCCGCAGGAAGTCGCGCAGCGGCGCCTCGAGGTTGCGCGCCCACGCCGTATGCCCGGCGAACGGGCCCGATCGCGTGGTCTCGGCCTCGACCTCGGTCTCGCCCTCGCCCGGTTCGATCGGGAAGTCCGCAGCGGTCACATTGCTCAGACTAGACGGGCATTTCGACTCATACCAGGCACGCGGCGCGGAGTGGCCGAACCCCCTCCTGGGTAACATTGCGGGACAGGATTTCCGAACATTGTGTGCAGGTTGACTTCAGAGGAGCAGACCATGGCAGCGACGGAACCCCTCATCTTCGACGCAGTCCGCACGCCGCGCGGCAAGGGCAAGGTCAACGGGTCGCTGCACTCGACCAAGCCGGTCGACCTTGTGGTCGGCCTGATGCACGAGACGCTCAGCCGCAACGCGGAGCTGGACCCCAGCCGCATCGACGACGTCGTCCTGGGCTGCGTGACCCCGATCGGCGACCAGGGCGCGGACATCGCCAAGACGGCGGCGATCAAGGCCGGGCTGCCCGACACTGTCGCCGGCGTCCAACTCAACCGCTTCTGCGCGTCGGGCCTGGAGGCGGTCAACATCGCCGCTCAGAAGGTCGCCTCGGGCTGGGAGGATCTGGTCCTGGCCGGGGGGGTCGAGTCGATGTCGCGGGTGCCGATGGGCTCCGATGGGGGCGCCTGGGGGATGGATCCCGAGACCGCGTACGACACGTCGTTCGTGCCCCAGGGGATCAGCGCCGATCTGATCGCGACCGTCGAGAAATTCAGCCGCGACGACGTCGACGCCTACGCGGTCCGCTCGCAGGAGCGCGCCGCCGCCGCGCAGGCCGAGGGCCGCTTCGCCGGCTCCGTGGTCCCGGTGCTCGACATCAACGACCACGTCACGCTCGATCGCGACGAGTTCATCCGCCCCGGCACGACCGCCGACACGCTGGCCACGCTCAAGCCGTCGTTCGCGGCCATCGGCGACATGGGCGGCTTCGACGCCGTGGCGTTGCAGAAGTACCACTGGCTGGAGAAGATCGACCACGTGCACACGCCGGGCAACTCGTCCGGGATCGTCGACGGCGCCTCGCTGGTCGTCGTCGGCAACGAGCAGACCGGCTCGGAGCTGGGCCTGCGCGCCCGGGCGCGGATCCTGGCCACCGCCGTCAGCGGCGCGGACCCGACGATCATGCTCACCGGCCCGGCGCCGGCCTCCAAGAAGGCGCTGGCCAAGGCCGGCCTGACCGTCGACGACATTGATCTGGTCGAGATCAACGAGGCGTTCGCCGCGGTCGTGCTGCGCTTCGTGCGCGACATGGGCCTCGACTTGGACAGGGTCAACGTCAACGGCGGCGCCATCGCCATGGGCCACCCGCTCGGCGCCACCGGCGGCATGATCCTGGGCACCCTGGTCGATGAGCTGGAGCGCCAGAACAAGCGCTACGGCCTGGCCACCCTCTGCATCGGCGGCGGCATGGGCATCGCCACCGTGGTCGAGCGCGTCTGACGCGCCCGGCCGGCTGACGTCCACCCCTCCCCGACACGGAAAGAGAAAGACACCGTTCATGACTGACAGCAGCACGATCCGCTGGGACCGCGACGACGACGGCGTCGTCATCCTCACGCTCGACGACCCCAGCCAGTCCGCCAACACGATGAACGCGGCCTACGCCGCGTCGATCAGGGCGACGGTCGACCGGCTCGAGGCCGAGCGCGACGAGATCACCGGCGTGATCATCACCTCCGCCAAGAAGACGTTCTTCGCCGGCGGCGACCTCAACGACCTCAAGACGGCCACCCGCGAGCACTCCGACGAGATCGCGACGTTCGTGCGCGAGGGCAAGGCGGTGCTGCGCCGGCTGGAGACGCTCGGCAAGCCGTTGGTGGCCGCCATCAACGGCGCCGCGCTCGGCGGCGGCCTGGAGATCGCGCTGGCCTGCCATTACCGGATCGTGGTCGACGACCCGAAGGCGGTCGTCGGGTTCCCGGAGGTCCAGCTGGGGCTGCTGCCGGGCGCCGGCGGCGTGGTCCGCACCGTCCGGATGCTCGGGATCGTCAATGCGCTGATGCAGCTGCTGCTGCAGGGTCAGCGCCTGCGCCCGGCCAAGGCCCTGGAGGTCGGCGTTGTCGACGAGATCGTGCCCACCCGCGAGGACCTGATCCCGGCGGCCAAGCGGTGGATCGCCTCCAAGGCCGGCGAGGAGGTCGCCCAGCCGTGGGACGTCAAGGGCTACAAGATCCCGGGCGGCACCCCCTCGACGCCGTCGCTGGCGCAGAACCTGCCGGCGTTCCCGGCCAACCTGCGCAAGCAGATCAAGGGCGCCAACTATCCGGCGCCCCACCACATCATGGCCGCCGCCGTCGAGGGCGCCCAGGTCGACTTCGACAACGCCTCGGAGATCGAGGGGCGCTACTTCGTCGACCTCGTCACCGGCCAGGTGTCCAAGAACATGATCCAGGCGTTCTTCTTCGACCTGCAGCGCGCCACCGGCGACCGCGGCCGCCCGGCCGAGATCGAGCCGTTTGACCTCACCAAGGTCGTGGTGCTCGGCGCCGGCATGATGGGCGCGGCCATCGCCTACGTGTGCGCCAAGGCCGGCCTGGAGGTCGTCCTCAAGGACGTCGACCAGGCCGCCGCTGACAAGGGCAAGGGCTACAGCGAGAAGCTCATCGCCAAGGCGGTGCAGCGCGGGCGCTCCAGCCAGGACGACGGCGACGCGCTGCTTGCCCGCATCACCGCCACCACCGATCCGGCGGCCGCCGACGGCGCGCAGCTGGTGATCGAGGCGGTGTTCGAGGACCCGAAGGTCAAGGCCGAGGTGTTCGCCGAGATCGAGCCCCATCTCGCCCCCGACGCGCTGCTCGGCTCCAACACCTCGACCCTGCCGATCACGGAGCTGGCCCACAACGTCACGCGGCCGGCCGACTTCATCGGCCTGCACTTCTTCAGCCCGGTGGACAAGATGCCGCTGCTGGAGATCATCCGCGGCGAGCAGACCTCAAACGAGACGCTGTACCGCGCGCTCGACGTCGCCAAGCGGATCAAGAAGACCCCGATCGTGGTCAACGACAGCCGCGGCTTCTTCACCAGCCGGGTGATCGGCACCTTCATCAACGAGGGCATCGCCATGCTGACCGAGGGCGTCCCGGCGCCGACGATCGAGCAGGCCTCGTCGCAGGCCGGATACCCCGCGCCGGTCCTCCAGCTCTCCGACGAGCTGAACATGAAGCTCATGCGCAAGATCCGCAACGCGGCCAAGGAGGCGGCGCAGGCATCGTCGAGCGGCTGGGACTCGCATCCCTCCGAGCAGGTGATCGACCGGATGCTGGACGAGTTCCAGCGGCCCGGCCGCCTGGAGGGCGCCGGTTTCTATGAGTATGAGGACGGCAAGCGCACCCGGCTGTGGCCCGGCCTGCGCGACGCCTTCCCGGTGACCGGCGACCCGTCGCAGATCGATCTGCGCGACCTCGAGGAGCGGATGCTGATCATCGAGTCGCTGGAGACGGTCAAGTGCCGGGACGAGGGCGTGATCGAGTCCGTGGCCGACGCCAACATCGGCTCGATCATGGGCATCGGCTTCCCGGGCTGGACCGGCGGCGTCCTCCAGTACATCAACGGCTACCAGCACCCGGTCCACGGCACCGGACCGGCGGCGTTCGTCGCCCGCGCCCGCGAGCTGGCCGGCCGCTACGGGGAGCGCTTCGAGCCGCCAGCGTCTTTGGTCGAGAAGGCCGAGCGCGGCGAGATCTACTCCGACGAGGAGGCGCTGGTCAGCGCCGCATAACATTTCCGGCCGTGCTGCGGGAGGTCGCCGAGTACCCCAATTCGTTCGTCGACCTCTCGCCCGGCCAGGAGCGAATCGAGACCAGCCGGTACACACTGTGCCTCGAGCGCAGCCTGTGGGCCGCCACCGTCCAGCGCCAGCGCTTCGCCGCGGGTGAGCTCGACGAGGTTCTCGCGGAGGTGCGCGGACGGCTGCGCGAGCGCGGCCGTCACCTCACCCAATGGGAGGTCGGCAGCGCCGCCGAACCGGCCGATCTGGTGCAGCGGCTGCGGACGCGCGGCCTGGTCTACGACGATGACCCGGTGGCGATCGCCGTGGCCCTGGACAACGCGCCACCGGCGCCGCCGCCCGGCCTGGAGGCCCGGCGGATCGAGACCTTCGACGAGTTCCACGCCGCCAAGGAGCTGCAGTGGGAGGCATTCGAAGCGCCCCCGGAGCGGATCGTCGAGGACCGCCGGCAGCTGGCGGAGGAGTGGGAGCAGGTCAGCGCTCGCCTCATCCACGGCGTGTGGGACGGGGCCGAGCTCATCTGTGTCGGGACCTGCGCGCCCACGCCTCACGGGCTGGCGCTGTTCGGCGGCGCGACGCGACCGGCCGCCCGCGGCCGGGGCGCCTACCGGGCGCTGGTGTCAGCCCGCTGGCAGGAGGCGGAGCGGCTGGGAGCGCCGGCCCTGGTCACCCAGGCGGGGTCGATGTCGCGCCCGATCCTCGAGCGCCTGGGCTTCGTCGCCGTCGGACGCGTCGACATGCTGGTCGACGACTTCGGCGCGGCGGGCGCGACCTGAGTCGCGCCCGCCGCGAGGTCGGTCACACCGCCCGGCGCTATTCCGCGACCGGCGGCGGGTACACGTCGGAGACGTACTCGTCCACCTTGCTCTCAGGTAGACGGGTCGCGACCGCCCAGTAATAGATGATCAGGCTGAACACCCCCGAGAGGATGATCCCGCCCCATAGGCCGATGTCATCGGTGCCGCCCTGGGGCAGCACGTTCTTGAAGAACCCGATGCCGCCAATGATCCCACCCGGACCGAAGGCGCTCAGATAGGAGATCACGCCCATGCCGATGATCCAGGTGATGATCCACGGGGCCGCCTGCCAGTCCATCGCCCCCGCCTTGGGGTTCAACTTGAACCCATATGACAGCCAGATGAGCGCGTAGCCGAGCAGCAGGGCCAGGACCAGCGTGCTGTAGGTCTGCCACCCCGAGAACAGGATCACCCACCCCGCACCGGCAAACGCGGCCGGCGCGAGGAACCCGGCCCACGGCAGCCGGTAGCTCCGCGCCAGTTCCGGCTTCTGCTTGCGCAGGGCGCCGAGCGCCACCGGCGCTCCGGCGTACATGAACACCGAAGCGCTGGTCACGATCCCGACGAGCTTGGCCCAGCTCGGGAACGGGAGCAGGAACAGGATCCCGACCAGCGTGGAGATGATCACGCCGAACACCGGGACCTTGGCGCGGTTGACGTTCTCGAAGGCGGTCGGCACGAACCCGTTGCGGCTCAGCCCAAACGACAGCCGGGCGGACGCCGTCTCATACATGAGCCCCGTGCCGCTTGGCGAGACGACGGCGTCGATCCGTAGCACCGTCGCCAGCCAGGAGATGCCCACGATGCTGGCCAGGGTGAAGAAGGGACCGGCGGCGAGCTGCTTGGCCACCGGGCTCGTGCTCGTCCCCAGACCGAGCCATCCGCCGTTGGCGTGCAGCACCTTGGGATCCATTGAGCCGAGGAAGGCGAGCTGGACGAGGATGTAGATGGCCGCGCCGATCAGGATCGACAGGATCACCGCGCGCGGCAGGTCACGTTCGGGGTTGGCCGACTCTCCCCCGAGCTGCACCGCCTGCTCGAAGCCGAGCAGCGAGAAGATGATCCCGGCCGGCAGCGTGAGCAGGATGTTCTTGATCGCGTCGTGGCTGGTGAAGAAGCCGCCGGCGGCGGCGCCGAGGTTCGAGGCGTGGAAGTGCCCGACCAGCAGGACGATGATCGTGACCACCGGGATCGCCACCTTCCACGTGGTGATCGCGTTGTTGATCCTGGCGAAGTAGCGAATGCCGACGAGGTTGATGATCACGAACGAGAGCATCAAGATCCCGGCGACCAGATAGCCCCAGCCGTGCAGGGTCCCCCCGGCAGCGCCCGCGGCGGGGGTGACGTGGAAGAAGTTGCGCGCCCAGTGGGCGGTCGACAGGTACTGGACGGCGGCGAGCACCTCGATCGGCGCCACGCTGGCCGCCTGCAGGTACGAGGCCCACCCGAAGGTCGCGCCGGCGAAGCTGCCGAACGCGTAGTGCGGGAAGCGGCTGGTGCCGCCGCTGACCGGGAACAGCCCGCCCAGCTCGGCATGCACCAGAGCCAGCACCAAGATGATGATCGAGCCGAGGACCCAGCCCAAAAGCGCCGACGGGCCAGCCAGAACGGCTGCCCCGAAGGCTCCGAACAGCCATCCGGACCCGATGATCGACGTCTCCGATGCCCACAGCAGTCCGAGGAAACCGACTCCCCGGTCCAATCCATCAGCATTGAGATCCACGTCAGGCGTGGTCTCTGGCTGATCAACTAGGTTCGCCATCAATCCTCCCCACATTGCTTGAACTGGCGGATCCTAAACCCGGGGGCGGCCGCGTTGCAATGTCGGACCGGACACGTGCATTTGACCGCCAGGAGCAGGGCTTACGGACGGTAAGCCCGCGCGGCGCCGACGCGTGGGGGCGACCGGCCGGCCGGGGTCCGGCGATGTGCCCGCGGGGTCAGCCCGCGACGGCCGCCGGCGGTCTGACCCCGGATGCTGCGCGCGCCCACGCCCGGCTGGTCAGTAGAGCCCTTCGCGCCGCCGGTAGCGCTCGTCGCGCTCCCGGTCGTACTCCTCGGCATCGAACTGGGGGCCGTTCAGCGAGCGGAAGATGTCGCCCGATCGCGGCAGCTCGGAGCGGTCGATGTGGCGCTCCGGATTCCACAGATCCGAGCGGATCATCGCCTTGGGGCACTGGGTGTAGGCCTCCTCGATGCAGACCAGCAGCCCGAGCTTGGGCGCCTTGCCCTCGTGGGTGCTGTCGGCGAGCAGCTCCGGGTCGTCGACGATCGTCGCGGTGCCGTTGACGCGGAAGGTGTCGCCCACCCCGGGGATCAGGAACAGCAGCGCGATCCGCGGGTCCTCGAGCAGGTTGCGCAGGGTGTCGGCGATCCGGTTACCGGGTCGGTCGGGGACCAGCAGCGTGCGCTCGTCCAGGATGCGCACGAAGCCGGCCGGGTCGCCCCGGGGCGAGACGTCGAGGCCTCCGTCCGGGCCGGCGGTGGCGACGCAGACGAACGGCGAGCGCTCGATGAACTGGCGGGTCAGGTGGTTGAGCCGGTCCGTGATCTTGGTCAGCACCGTCTCGGTGGGGACCCCGATGATCTCGCGCAGCTGGGCCTCGTCGGTGATCGCTCGAGTCCTCGCCATCGGATTTCAGTGTAAGGGGGGGCGGGGGACCCGTCGCTCGGCGCTTGGAGTCGACGCTGCTGACAAATTCGACACTGGAGGGCAACTTTGTCAGCGGGGTGCGCCGGCGTCCCCACCGTCCCGCCAAAACCGACAGTGGATGCGAGGTTTGGGGTCCCCCGGCCGGCGTTCGCTACGGTCGACGGCAGACCGATGACCGACGACACCCTCCTGGCCGAGCAGCTGGACTACTACCGCGCCCGCGCCGGCGAGTACGACCAGTGGTGGCTGCGCCAGGGCCGCTTCGACCGCGGCGCCGAGGCCAACGCGCGGTGGTTCGAGGAGACCCATCAGCTGGAGCGGGTCGTCGACGAGTTCGACCCCTCCGGCGACGTGCTCGAGCTGGCCGGCGGCACCGGGCTGTGGACGCGCCGTCTGGCCGCCCGCGCGGCGCACCTCACGGTGCTCGACGCCGCCCCCGAGGTGCTGGCGATCAACCGCGAGCGGGTGGGCGACCCGACCGTCACCTATACCCAGGCCGACCTGTTCGACTACACGCCGCAACCCGGCGCCTACGACGTCTGCTTCTTCTCCTTCTGGCTGTCGCACGTCCCCGCCGACCGGTTCGCCGCCTTCTGGCACACCGTCGCCACGGCGCTCAAGCCGGGCGGGCGGGTGCTGTTCATCGACAGCGCCCGCACCGAGCGCTCGACCGCCGCCGACCACCGCCTGCCCGAGCAGGACGAGCAGACGATGACCCGCCGCCTCGATGACGGGCGCGAGTTCCAGATCGTCAAGCGCTTCTACGACCCGGGGCCGCTGGAGACGGAGCTGGCCGGCCTGGGATGGGACTGCCGCGTCACGGGCACCGGCGAGTTCTTCATCCACGGGACCGCGACGCGCGCGTGACCGGCCGCACGGCCCGCCCGTAGATCGCGCCGACGGACAGCTGCACCAGCGGTTCGATCACCGCCTGCTGATCGACCAGCGTGGGCTCATCGCCGGTCATCGCCACGTGGAACGACCGCTCGGCGCTCCACACCAGCGACGCGGCCAGCGCCCGGGCGTCGGCCCCCGGTGGAGCGATCCCGGCCGCCCGGTCTGACTCGATCGTCGCCGCCAGGCGGTCGGTGAGATCGCCCAGCATCGCGTACCAGGTCACCCGCAGCTCCGGGATGGCCGGCCATTCCTCGGCGACGGCCACCAGCAGCGGGGCGTAGCGGGAGCTGGTCTGGATCAGCGCGGTTAGGCCGGCGCGGAACGCGTCGTCGGGCGAGCGGCCACCGCGATCGAACAGCGGCGCCATCTGCCGGACCAGCTCCGCGCCGACGCTGCGCAGCAGCTTGACCACCACGTCGTCCTTGGAGGCGAAGTGCTCATAGAACGAGGTGCGCCCGACGTCGGCGGCGGCCAGGATCTGGGCGACGCTCAGCTCGGCCAGCGAGGTGGACTGCAGCAGGCCCGCGGTGGCCTCGAGCACCGCGGCGTAGGTCTTGGGTCGCCGGCCGCGCCGCGGGCTGGGCATCGCATCCGCGTCGGCTTCCGCCATCCCCGCCACCGCTACACCCCCAGCGAGCGCCCGATGATCTCCTTCATGATCTCGGTGGTGCCCCCGTAGATCCGGGTCACGCGCGCGTCGACGAACGCCCGCGCGATCGGGTACTCGAGCATGTAGCCGTAGCCGCCGTGCAGCTGGACGCAGCGGTCGACCACCCGGCCCTGGAGCTCGGTGGTCCACCACTTAGCCATGGCGGCGTCCTCGGGCGTGAGCTCGCCGCGGTTCAGAGCCAGCACGGCCTGGTCGCAGAACGCGGTCGCCAGCTCGACCTCGGTGGCCATCTCCGCCAGCACGAACCGCGAGTTCTGAAACGAGCCGATCGTCTGCCCGAACGCCGTCCGCTGCCTGACGTACTCGATGGTGATCTCCAGGGCGCCCCGCGCGGCGGCGAGCCCGGCCAGGGCGATGCTCAGCCGCTCCTGGGCCAGGTTGGAGGTCATGTACCGGAAGCCCATCCCCTCCTCGCCGAGCCGGTTCTCGACCGGGACGCGGACATCTGAGAAGAACAGCTCGGCGGTGTCCTGGGCGTGCTGGCCGACCTTCTCCAGGTTGCGCCCGCGCTCGAAGCCGTCCATCCCGCGCTCGAGGATGAGCAGCGAGATGCCGGCGTGGCGCTGCGAGGGGTCGGTCTTGACCGCGGTGATCACGAGGTCGGAGTTGATGCCGTTGGTGATGAACGTCTTGGAGCCGTTGACCACGTACTCGTCGCCATCGCGGATCGCGGTGGTGCGCAGTCCGGCCAGGTCCGAGCCGATCTCCGGTTCGGTCATGGCGATGGCGGTGATCAGGGTGCCCTCGGCGATGCCCGGCAGCCAGCGGTCGCGCTGCTCATCCGTGCAGTACTCGAGGAAGTACGGCAGACAGACGTCGTTGTGCAACGTCAGCCCCAGGCCGGTGCCACCGGTGCCGGCGACGCCCAGCTCCTCGGACACGATCTGGTTGAAGCGGAAGTCGTCGATCCCCGCCCCGCCGTACCGGTCGGGGACCTGGATGGCGAGCATCCCCTTGCCGGCGGCCTCGGCGAACAACTGACGGGGGACGATGCCGTCGCGCTCCCACTGCGGCTGGTGCGGGGTGATCTCCTCGGCGACGAAGCGGCGGACCGACTCGCGGAAGTCGACGTGCTCGGGCTCGAAGAGCGATCGGCGCATTGCACTAGTCTCGCAAAGGTGTCGCTGGCCGAGCAGACCGAGCGTGACAGTGCCGTCCGCGCGCAGCCGCGGGCCCGTGAGGCCATCCTGGCAGCCACCGAGCAGCTCCTGCGCGAGCGCCCGCTCAACCAGCTCAACGTGAGCGACATCATCGAGGCCGCCGGCATCTCGCGCTCGAGCTTCTACGCGCACTTCGACTCCAAGACCGCGGTGATCGCCCAATGCCTGCGCGGGGTGATGGACGAGGTGATGGTCGCGGTGACGCCGCTGCACGCTCCCGCCGACGACCCCGAGACGGCCATCCGCCTCAGCCTGACCCAGTGGGTGGAGGTCGCCAAGGTTCACGGAGCGCTGCTGCGCGCCGTCAGCGAGGAGTGGCCCCATGACGACCGGCTGCGCGAGCTGTGGTTCGGGATGATGGAGGCGTTCACGGCCGGCACCGCGAAGGTGATCCGCGCCGCCCGGCGTGAGGCCCAGGCGCCGGCCGGCGCCGACCCGCGCGCGCTGGCGGCGTGCCTGATGTGGGGCTACGAGCGCGTCCTGCACGTGGCCCTGGTCGGCGAGGCCCCGGGGCTGCCGGATCCCGACGCGATCGTGGCCCCGTTGACCCAGGTGATGGTGGGCGGGCTGTTCGGCCGAGCGCCAGCCATCCGTTGACTCAGGGACTGGCGGGGGGCGCGTAGCATTGTCGGCGGTGCGTCGTCTGGACCCGAAGGCGCTCGGTCAGCACCTGGACCCGCTGTATCGCGCGGCCTGGGGGATGTGCGGCTCGCGCGAGGACGCCGAGGATCTCGTGCAGGAGACGTTCGCCCGCGTCTTGGCGCGCCCGCGCATGATCCGTGGGGACGAGCGCGGCTATCTGATGCGGGCCCTGCGCAACACCTTCTACTCGCGCCTGCGCAGCGCGTCGCGGCGCCCCCAGACCGGCGCCGCGATCGACGACGTCCAGCCAGCCGACCCGCGCGCGACCCAGCAGCCCGAGGGCGCGGCCGAGGTGAGCGAGATCCTCGAGGCCATCGCCGCGCTGCCCGAGGACTTCCGCATGACGATCGTGGCCATCGACATCCTCGGTCTGTCCTACGCCGAGGCCGCCCGGGCGCTCGACACCCGCGAGGCGACCATCACCACCCGCCTGTACCGCGCCCGGCAACGGGTCGTCCGCGCCATGTCCGACGACCCGCCTCCGGATTCCGGCCAGCCGCGGGAAGGCTCCGAGCAGGGCAAGGTCCAGGAAGGATCTGAGCGGGGCAGCGTCCGGGAAGGATCTGACTCAAACGGAGTCCTCCAGAGAAGAACGATTTAGATGACTGACCAACCAGATATCAACGAGGCGGAGCTGGCCCGGCTGGCCGACGGCTCGCTGCCGGACTCCCGGCAGGCGGAGCTGCGCTCCCAGGTGCAGGGCTCCACGGAGCTGGCGGCGGCGCTGGCCGAGCAGGAGCGAGCCGTGTCGATGCTCCGCGCGCTCGACCAGCCCGCCCCGGCGCGGCTGCGCGCCCAGATCGAGGCCATGACCGGCGCCGACGGGGCGGACGAGTCCGCCCCGGCCGCCCGCCGCGCCCGTCGCCGACTGGCCCGGCCGCGCTGGCGCCCCGCGTTCGTGCTGCCCGGAGCGACGGCGCTGGCCGCCGTCGCCGCCGCGATCGTCGTCCTGGTCAGCGGCGGGACCACCGCGCCGACCGTCCCCGTCGCGACCAACCTGGCGCTGGCGGCCGCCACCCTCCCGCCGCCGGCCGTCAGTCACTCCCAGCCCGCCGAGCTGAAGTTCGGAGTCGATGGGATCGCCTTCCCCAACTGGGAGAGCGCCGGCTGGAACGCCTCCGGGGCGCGCGCCGATCATGTCGGCGGCCGCCAGATCAAGACCGTGTACTACACCGCCCACGGCACCCGGGTCGGCTATGCGATCTCCTCCGGATCCGCGCTGGCGGGCGCCCGTGGCGCCACCGTGGACCAGTACGGAGTCCAGTTCACGATGGGACGCCAGGGGGCCGCCCGGTCGATCACCTGGCTGCGCGACGGCCACACCTGCGTCGTCGCTGCGCGCGGCGTCAGCTACAAGGCGCTGCTGACGCTGGTCGGAAAGGACTCCGGCGAGGCGGTCGGCTCCCAGGCCGCGCTGCACCTCTCCCACAGCCGCATCGCCTACCTGTAGCCGGCGCTCCAGGCGTCACGGCCGCGGCGCTCCACGCGTCACGGCCGCAGCGCTTCACGCGTCACGGCCGCAGCACTCCACGCGTCACGACCCCCCGGCGGACTGGACTACGCTGCGCTCGATGAGCGCCGAGCGCGACCGCCTGAACGAGGCCCCCCATGGCGGCTCCCCGTGGCGACACTGGGGCCCGTACCTGAGCGAGCGAGCCTGGGGCACCGTGCGCGAGGACTACAGCGCCGACGGTGACGCGTGGCAGTTCTTTCCCCACGACCACGCCCGCTCGCGGGCCTACCGGTGGAACGAGGACGGTCTGGCCGGGATCTGCGACGACCAGCAGATCCTGTGCCTGGCCCTGGCGTTCTGGAACGGCCGTGACCCGTTCCTCAAGGAGCGGCCGTTCGGGCTGACCGGGCCCCAGGGCAATCACGGCGAGGATGTCAAGGACTACTGGTTCTACCTGGACAGCACGCCGACGCACGCGTGGATGCGCTGGCGCTACATGTACCCGCAGGCGGAATTCCCCTACGACCGGCTGGTCGCCGAGAACGCGGCGCGAACCCGTGAGGACCCCGAGTTCGAGCTGGTCGACACCGGCATCTTCGACGACGGCCGCTACTGGGAGATCACCGCCGACTGCGCCAAGGCGTCGCCCGAGGATCTGCTCATCCGGATCACCGCGCGCAACGCCGGCCCGGACGTCGCCACGCTGCACGTCCTCCCCACACTGTGGTTTCGCAACACCTGGTCGTGGGCGGCGGGCCAGCCCAAGCCCGCGATCACGTTCGGTGACGGGGGCCTGCACGCCGACCATCCGGACCTGGGACGCCGAACGCTCATCAGCTCCGGCGCGCCCGAGGCGCTGTTCTGCGACAACGAGACCAACGCCCACCGGCTGTTCGGACCCGACGCCCCGCAGTCGTCCGCGTTTCCCAAGGACGGCATCGGCAACCACGTCATCGGCGGGACGGCGTCCGTCAACCCGGCCCAGCGGGGAACCAAGGCGGCCTTCCACCACGTCCTGACCGTCGAGCCGGGCGCCAGCGCGACGATCGAGCTGCGCCTCAGCGACGGCGCCCCGGCGGCGGACGCCCTCGGCGGCCTCGGCAGCGACTTCGCGACCGTCATGCGCGATCGCGAGCGCGACGCCGATCAGTTCTACGACGAGCTCACCCCCGATGCCGCCTCCGATGACGAGGCACTGATCCTGCGCCAGGCGTTCGCCGGAATGCTGTGGTCCAAGCAGTTCTTCCATTTCGACGTCCGGCGCTGGCTGGAGGGCGATCCCGCCTACCCGCCGCCGCCGTCCGAGCGGCTGTCCGGGCGCAACCACGAGTGGGGGCATCTCAACAACCGTGACGTGATCTCGATGCCTGACAAGTGGGAGTACCCGTGGTACGCCTCCTGGGACCTGGCCTTCCACTGCGTCGCCCTGGCCCACGTCGACCCCGAATTCGCCAAGTCGCAGCTGATCCTGCTCTCGCGCGAGTGGTACGTACACCCCAACGGGCAGCTGCCGGCGTACGAGTGGAACTTCTCAGACGTCAATCCGCCCGTGCACGCGTGGGCGGCGATGCGGGTCCACGAGATCGCCGGCGACGACGACTACGACTTCCTGGCGCGGATGCTCCACAAGCTGCTGCTCAACTTCAACTGGTGGGTCAACCGCAAGGACATCGAAGGCGACAACCTGTTCGAGGGCGGCTTTCTGGGGCTGGACAACATCGGCCCGTTCGACCGGTCCAAGCTGCCGGTGACCGGCGTGCTCGAGCAGTCGGACGGCAGCGCCTGGATGGCCATGTACTGCCAGGACCTGCTGGAGATGGCGCTGGCGTTGACCCGGCACGACCACGTGTACGAGGATCTCGCCACCAAGTTCTTCGAGCATTTCGCGCTGATCGGCTCGGCCCTCAACGAGAAGGGACTGTGGAACGAGGAGGACGGCTTCTACTACGACGTGCTGCGCTCCGACGGCCAGTCGATCCCGCTGCGCGCACGCAGCGTGGTCGGTCTGCTGCCGCTGGCGGCGGTGACGACGATCGGCCCGGAGACGATGGCCGACCTGCCCGACTTCGCCGAGCGTCTGCAGTGGTTCGTCGACAACCTCCCGCTCGGCCGCGACGTCGTGCAGCACACGCACTCCGCCGCGCACCCGGGATGGCGGCTGCTATCGATCGTCGACGAGCGCAAGCTGCGGCGCCTGCTCGGCGCGATGCTCGACCCCGACGAGTTCCTCTCCGATCACGGCCTGCGCGGGCTCTCGCGCCGGCACCGCGACCACCCGCTGGTGCTCGAGATCGGCGGCGCGACCGAGACGCTGGACTACGAGCCGGCGGAGTCGCGAACCGGGCTGTTCGGCGGCAACTCCAACTGGCGCGGCCCGGTGTGGTTCCCGCTCAACTACCTGCTGATCGGGACGCTGCGGGTCTATCACCGGTTCCTGGGCGACGAGTTCACGGTCCCGTTTCCCACCGGTAGCGACAACGAGCTGCACCTGGGACACGTCGCCGACGAGCTGTCGAACCGGCTGATCGCCATCTTCACCGAGCGCGGCGACGGCACGCGGCCGGTGTTCGGCGCCTACCGGCTGGCGCAGACCGATCCCGCTTGGCACGACCTGATCCCGTTTCACGAGTACTTCAACGGGGACACCGGTGCCGGGCTGGGAGCATCGCACCAGACCGGATGGACGGGGCTGGTGGCCAGCCTGATCATGGGCCGGGGCGAACCGCGGTGATCGCCCGGCCCAGGCTCAGCGCGACCCTGGGCGCGCTCCTCGTCGCGGGAGCGGTGAGCGCATGCGGCGGCCACAGCGTCACCAAGCAGGATGTGATCGCCCGCGGCAACGCGATCTGTGCGATCGCGCTGCGGCAGATCCGGGCGCTGCCCGCGCCGACCTCGGGCGGTGCCTCGCCTCGGGCGATGTCCCGGTACCTGGAGCAGGTCGTGCCGATCATCGAGAAGGAGATCGCGGGGATCCGCGCGCTCCCGCAGCCCCAGCAGGACCGCGCGCTGCTGCACCGCTACGTGACCGCCATGAGCGGCACCGCGACCCAGTACAAGGCGCTGGCGGCGGCCGCCAAGTCCGGCGACTCTGACGCCATCTCCCAGGACCTGGCCAACCTGGCTGACAGCCCGGCGGCCAGCCTGGCCGGCGCATACGGGCTCAGCCAATGCGCATCGGCGGCGGGCACCGCGATCTCGTAAGGCCGCCGTCAGGCCCCGGCCCAGGGCCCGCCCGCGCGCCCGTCCCAGGCGCGGTCCGGCGGCTGACGGCTTCGGACGCCACGCCGGGCGTTGCCTAAGCAACGCCTATATAGTGACCAAATGAAAGAAACCTTCCTTATCCCGCGCCGCCGCGCGCGGCGGGACGAGCGAGACGACCGGTCCGGGCTGACCCGCCGGCTTCTCGCCGCCCCCCTCCTGATCCTGTTGACGGCCACGGCATTGATGCTGGCGCCGTCTCTGGCCAGCGCCGACACGTCGTCGACGCTCACCGTCGTCGGGACCAGCGACGTCAGCGACTCGGGCCTGGTGCCCAACCTGATCATGCCCGACTTCGAGAAGGCATACCCGGGCATCACCTTCAAGTACGTCGGGTCGGCCACCGGCGTGGCCATCCAGAACGCCGAGAGCGGCAACGGCGGGCCCAGCGCCCTGATCGTGCACGCGGCCTCGCTGGAGAACCAGTTCGTGGCCAACGGCTACTCGTACAACAACCAGTACGGCAACGCCATCTTCACCAACGACTTCGTGCTGGCCGGGCCCACGGGCGATCCGGCGGGCGTGGGCGCCGTCGGCGCGCACAACATCGCCCAGGCGCTCGCCAGCGTCGCCGCGGCCGGTGTGGCCGGCAAAGCGACGATGTTGACGCGTGGCGGAACGACGACCGCATCGGGGACGACCGTGGAGGAGCACGCGATCTGGGGGCTGGTCAGCAGTTCCGGCCTCACGCCGTCCGGCGTCGTGCTGTGCGACGTGAGTGCCGCCGACGGCGGCGGGATGTCGCCGATCAACTCAAGCGTTCAGTCGACGTCCGGCCAGGCCTGCCCGGACAGCGGCACCGTCAGCGGAACCGACGCGCCGTCGTGGTACTTCGTCAACAGCGGCGCCAACCAGGGCGCCAACGTGGTCGCCACCAACGCGTGCACGGTCGGAACCAGCGGCGCCAACAGCTGCTACGTGCTGACCGATCGCGGCACCTATGACTACCTGTCGTCGGGCACCTCGCCGTCGGCGGGCACCGCCGGGATCCCGAACCTGGCCGTCCTGTCCAATGACAACAGCACCACGGCGCCGGGTGGTCAGTTCGCGCTGATCAACTACTTCCACGTCTACATCATCAATCCCAGCAAGGCGGGCGAGACGGTGAACCTCACCGCGGCCAAGGACTTCGTCGCGCTGCTGACCTCGCCGGCGTTCCAGGCACAGCTGAAGACCTACCTGGCCAGCAGCCCCGGCGGGCCGCCGTTCACCGCGGATGCCTCGCCGCTGATCGCTCTCAAGAAGAAGCTTCCGGCCAGCTACAACGCGGCCAAGAAGCTGACGCTGACCGGCACGCTGACCAACGCCGAGCCGGGCTATCCGGCGCTGGCCAAGCAGACGGTCACCGTCGACAAGATCGTCGGCACCCTGCCGGTGCCGGTGGCGACGGGCAGGACCACCTCCAAGGGCGGCTTCAGCATCAGCTTCACGCCGCCGTCGACGGGCCAGTACGAGCTGTCGACGAGCCAGATCTCGATGATCGAGAACGCGACGCTGAACCCGGTCTACGGCGACCTGCTGTCGCCGGCGGCGACGACGCCGGCGAAGATCACGGTCCACAGCGCGGTCACCAGCCTGCGGGTGCTCTCCCGGGGCGGCAAGGCCGTCGTGCTGGGCACGGTCTCGCCGGGCATCGACCACGTCAAGGCGGCGGTCACGGTCTATGACCGCAAGGGGTCCAAGGGCCGCTTCAAGAAGGTGGCCACCGACCGGCTGGGCGGCAGCGACGCCAACTTCGCGGTCGCGCTCAAGCTGGCGGCCGGCCCGTACCAGTTCCAGGTGAAGTTCGCCGATTCCAAGGCGGTCGTGGGCTCCACGTCCAAGACGGTGAAGGCGACCGTCGGCGCCAAGCCGACCACCGGCGTGACGTTCAAGTCGGCCAAGGTCAGCAAGGGCGCGCTGACGGTCAACGGCACCGTCTCGCCCAAGGCCCCGGTCGCCGGGACCAAGGTCGAGGTCCTGGCGATGCGGACCGGTGGCACGTCGGCCCGGTTCGTCGGGGTCGGCACGGTCACCGTCAAGAACGGCCACTCGAAGTTCACCGCTCACGGCAAGCTCAAGCGCGGCTTCCGCTACGTGCTCGAGCTCAAGTACGTCGAGAAGGGGACGGCCTCGAGCTATTCGGGGCTCAAGACCGTCAACGTCACCTGAGCAGTCAATGCGTCCGCGAGCTCACCCCTTGCGGCAACGGAGAACCACCGACCGCCGTCCCGGGATCTCGCCGGGACGGCGGTTGTGCGTCGTGCTGGCCCTGGCGGCCGCCGCCTGCGCGGTCACCGGGGACGTCGCGGCGGCCGACGACGCGTCGGGCCCGATCGTCAGCGCCACCATCCACGAGCAGGGCGGGGCGACGGTGGAGGAATCGGCGAGCCTGTCCCAACTTCAGCAGTGCCCGGAATACTCGAGCTCATCGATGGTCGAGTACGGCCGCCAGGGCCCGGTGCCGGTCGACTTCCCACCCCCCGGGCCGCAGACCGGGGCGTGGTCGCTGGGCTCGGCGCTGGGCTGCCTGCAGCCGGCGATCCCGAGCGCGAGCGTGACCGGGATCGTGGTGATGGGCTCCGACGACACGCCGGAGGAGGGCCCAGGGTCAGAGCTGACCCCGGCGGATCTGGCCTCGCCCAGCGACTTCGCCAACACGGCGGAGAACCCGGTGATCTCGGCCAACGGCTCGACCGTCGCCTATGACCGCCCGTGGCGCGGCAGCAGCGACGAGGACTTCCTCGACGAGGTCCAGGAGGCGCCGCCGGTGACCCTCGACGTCTTCGAGGGCCCGATGCTGAATGTGAACGCCAGCGCGTCGTCGCTGACCGTCCCGGCGGGTACGACGGTCACGTTCACCACGCAGGTGTCGGGCAACGACGGCAGCCCGCTCACCTACGACTGGAACTTCGGCTCAGCCGGCCCGGCCAACTCGTCGGCGCCCTCGCCGCAGGAGACGTTCAGCGTCCCGGGCACGTACGCCGTGACCCTCGCGGTGACCGACGCCGACGGCGGGGGCGGCGGCAGCACCCTCTCGCTGACGGTGACCGGGGGCGGAAACCCCAATGGCAACGCCCCCACCGGCCCCACCAGGAGCCCGTCCAAGCAGGCCGGCTCCGGGAGCCACAAGCATCCAGCCGGTGGCCACAGCGGAAAGACCGGCACCCAGACCACCCAGAAAAGCACGCACTCCGAGACGAGCACGACCCCGACGACGGCGAGCACGACCACGGCGGCGACGACCACGAGTACCGCGAGCACGGCCGCCACCACGCAGACCACCCCGCCGGCCAAGCCCCATCGGCCGGCCCGCACCACCCATCGCGCCGCGTCGCATCCCGCGCCGCCACCGGAGGCGCCGATCGTCCGCGGACGCCTGGTGTCGGACATCGTGACGCTGCCGGCCGCGTCGAGTCCGCTGGTCCACGAGCAACCGGTCGCCGCCGCAGTGGCGCCCGCGGTGCGGGCACCGCGCAGCCGGTCAGCGCTCGCCGGAGCCGCGGCCGCGCTGGTGGTCGTGCTGCTGCTCGGCCTCGGCGCGGGGCGCGAGCTGCGCGGCCGCCGCCGCTGGCGCTCGCCGCACGTCGGCGGCTGACCCCCTCGTCGTGGCACCATCGCGGTGTGGCCGTGACCTTCGCCCTGACCACCCACTCGATCGACAACGCGATCTTCCACGTCGCCAGCGCCCTCCAGGTGCCGGTGCTGATCCTGGCGCTGGCGGCGCTGGCGCTGGTCATCTTCGAGCTGGGCAGCTTCGCCGTGGAGGTCCGCGGGCGGCGCGGGCGGCGCTTCTCCGCCCTGTCGCAGGCGGCCGACCAGGCCCGGGACGCATTGCTGCGGGGGGATCGCTCCGCGGCGGTCACCGCCGCGTCGGGCGTGGCCCGCAGCTCGGCGATGGCGGCGACGCTGGCCTTCATCCTCCAGCACGCCCGCACGCCGGGCGGCGATCATCAGGTCAACAAGGCGCTGGCCGACTTCGACTTCGACGCGCAGCGGCGGCTGGGCCGTACCCGGATGCTGGTGCGAGCCGGCCCGGCCCTGGGCCTGATGGGCACCCTGATCCCGCTGTCACCGGCGCTGACCGGGTTGGCCAACGGCAACACGGCGACGCTCAGCCAGAACCTGCGGGTGGCCTTCTCCGTGACGGTGGTGGGCCTGCTGATCGGCGCGGTCGCGTTCGGGCTGTCGCTGACCCGCGATCGGATGTACGGCCAGGACCTCTCGGACCTGCAGTACGTCGCCGCGGTGGTCAGCGACCCGCAGGCGCAGGCGGTGGCGACCGCCCCCGTCCCGGTGGGCGGCCCCGAGGAGGCGCGCGCGTGACCCCTTCCGGGTCAGGAGGCCTCAGATGATCTCGGTCACCCCCCACGCCGGCAGCCGCGAGGACCGCGCCGGCGACCCGCTCGACGGCCTGGTCAACCTGTTCGACCTGGGGATCGTCCTGTCCGTGGCGTTTCTGCTGGCCGCGCTGTCCTCGCTGCACCTCAGCGGCACGATCACCAAGCACGGGCTGCGCGCCAACCCCGCGAAGATCATCTACGTCCAGCCCGGGCAGAAGGTCGCGCCGCTGCCCAGGCCGGGCGCGCGGACGATCGGGCGGGGCACGCAGGCCGGCGTCGTCTACCGCCTCGCCAACGGCGAGCTGGTCTACGTGCAGTCGGCCCCGTCGAAATCCGGCCGCTGAATGTCATACCTGTGGCACCAGCTCACCGGCGCCATCCCGCTGATCGTCCACGCCGACCCCTACCTGGTCAGCCTCACCTGGGTCACCATCCGCGTCGGCCTGATCTCGACGTCGCTGGCGGTGGTGATCGGCCTGCCGATCGGGCTGGCGCTGGGGCTGGGCCGGTTCCGCGGCCGCCGCGCACTGCAGGTGCTGGCCAACGCCAGTCTGGCCCTGCCGCCGGTGGTGGTCGGGATTGTCGTCCTGATGCTGCTCCTGCCCCAGGGGCCGTTCGGCTCCCTGCGCATCGAGTTCACCCTGACCGCGGTCTACATCGTGCAGGCGATCCTGGCCCTCCCGTTCATCGTCGCGCTCACGCCCGCCGCGGTGCAGGGCCTGCCGCCCGGGCTGATCGCTCAGGCGCGGGCACTGGGCGCCAACCGTCGCCAGACCGCGATGCTGGCGCTGCGGGAGGCGCGGATCGGGGTGATGGCGGCGGTCATCGCCGCGCTGGGCGCCACCGTGTCCGAGGTCGGCGCGGTGATCATCGTGGGCGGCAACTTCCAGGGCCACGACGAGACGCTGGCCAGCGCGCTGCTGTCGGAGTTCACCTACACCGCCAACGCGCCGTACGAGACCGCCATCGCCCTCATCCTGCTGGTTCTGGTGATCGTGTTGATCGGCGGACTGACCGTGGTCCAGCGGCGCACTGACGGGATCCGCTGGCGCTTCCGAGCCGCCACCTGAGCTGGTATCCCGATGAGCTTCCTGTGGCAGCTGCTGCGTGACGCGGTCCCGATGATCGTCCACGGCAACCCGTACCTGCTGAGCATCATCGGCTTCACGCTGGAGGTGGCCGCGATCGCCACGGGCTGCGCGATGATCATCGGCCTGCCGATCGGCCTGGCGATCGGTCTGGGACGCTTCCGCGGGCGGGCAACGGTCCAGCTGCTGGCCAACGCCAGCCTGGCGCTGCCACCGGCGCTGGTGGGCGCGGTCCTGTTTCTCCTGTTCTCAAGCCAGGCCCCGCTCGGCTCGCTCGAGCTCATCTTCACCCGCAAGGCCGTGTTCATCGCGCAGACGGTTCTCGCCCTGCCCTACATCGTGGCTCTGAGCGCCGCCGCCATCCAGGGGCTGGAGCCCGGTCTGCTGGCCCAGGCCCGGGCCCTGGGGGCGGGGCGGATCCAGCTCTCGATCCTGGCGCTGCGCGAGGCCCGCATCGGCATCGTGGCGGCGATCATCGCGGCGCTGGGCTCCTCGCTGTCAGAGGTGGCGGCGATCGCCATCGTCGGCGGCAACATCTACGGCTACAACCAGACGCTGGCCAGCGCCACCCTGTACGAGGTCAACGGCGCCCACTACGCGGGAGCGATCGCGATCGCCATCGTGCTGATCGGGTTGATCCTGATCCTGATGTGCACGCTCGGGCTGCTCCAGCACCAGGGCAATGGGCTGCGCCTGCGCTTCGGGACGGCGGAGTCGTGACCGCGGCGCCGGGGGACACCCTGCTCACGGCCGATCGGATCGCCGTCGCCCGCGGCCACCGCGCGGTGGTGCGCGACGTCAGCCTCGAGCTGCGGGCGGGCGAGCTGGTGGCCCTGCTGGGCCCCAACGGCGCCGGCAAGAGCACCCTGCTGGACGCGCTCACCGGCGCGCTGCCGACGACGTCCGGACGCATCGAGCGGGCCGGCCGGGTGGCGATCGCGCTGCAGTCACCGGACCTGGCCCGGCGCACGGTAATGGCGAACCTCATGCTGGCGCTGGGCTGGTGGGGGGTGCCGCGCGCCGAGCGGGCCCAGCGTGCGCGTGTCGCGTTGGAGACGATGGGGGCCGCGCATCTGGCCCAGCGGGCGGCCGCCACACTGTCAGGCGGGGAGCGCCGGCGCGTGCACCTGGCCCGTGCGATCGCGGTCGACCCCGACGTCCTCCTGCTCGACGAGCCGTTCGCCGGGCTCGACGCCGAGGCCCGCAGCCGGTTGCTCGAGGACGCGGTATCCGCGCTGCGCTCGGACACGCGGGCGACGCTGGTCGTCGTCCACGACCGGGCCGAGGCCTGGGCCCTGGCCGATCGGCTGCTGATCCTCATCGGCGGCGAGCTGGTCGCCGCCGGCGAGCCGCGCGGCCTGCTGGGACAGCCGCCCTCGCCCGCCGTCGCCCGCTTCCTGGGCTACGACGGGTGGCTGCGCGACGGCGACGAGACGGTGCTGACCCGGCCGCCCCACGTCGCGCTCGATCCGGCGGGGCCACTGGAGGGCCGGGTGACCCGGGCCGTCGCGCTCGAGGACGGCTTCCGGCTCGAGCTGGAGCTGACCAACGGCCGGCTGTTCACGGTGGCGCCGCTGCCCGCCCCGCGCGTGGGCGACACGGTCCGGATTCGGGTGCAAGGCGGGGCGCGCTTCCCCGAGCCGACCGGGCTTGACGAGTTTGCGATGCTCACGACATGAGCCACGGGCAAACCAGCTGTACTCACCTGGACACTGTGAAGATCACCAACCTGCCGGAGGCCGTCGACGGCTGCGAGGACTGCCTGCGCGAGGGCGGGGTCTGGCTGCACCTGCGGATCTGCCTGGAGTGCGGGCACGTCGGCTGCTGCGACGACTCTCCCAATCGCCACGCCAGCCGTCACGCCGCGACCAGCTCGCACCCGATCATCCGCTCGCTGGAGCCCGGCGAGGAGTGGTCCTGGTGCTTTGTCGACGAGCTGGGCATGCTGATCCCCGAAGTCACCGGTTCGACGCGCATTCCGCCGTCGCCGATGCTGAGCTGATGGTCGATTCCACGACCCCCGCGGCCGCGGGATCGCCTGTCTAGCCGCCCGCCGTGGCCACCGAACCGCGCCGCGCGACGATCCTCGCCGTGGACGACGAGCCGACGGTGCTCGCCGCCGTCGCCCGCGATCTGCGGCGCGGCTTCGGCGAGCGCTACCGCATCCTGCGCGCCGGATCCGGTCCCGAGGCGCTCGAGCTGCTGGACGAGATGCGCCGGCGGGGCGAGAACCTGGCGCTGATCATCGCCGACCAGCGCATGCCCGGGATGGAGGGCACCGAGCTGCTGGTCAAGGCGCGTCAGATCTACCCCGAGGCCAAGCGGACGCTGCTGACCGCGTATGCCGACACCCAGGCGGCGATCGCCGCCATCAACGAGGTCTCGCTGGACTACTACCTGCTCAAGCCGTGGGACCCGCCCGAGGAGCAGCTGTTCCCGGTGCTCGAGGACCTGCTGACGACCTGGGAGGCGGGCGCCGCGCTCAACGAGGGGGGCGTCCGGGTCGTCGGCCACCGCTTCTCCAAGGACACCCACGACCTGCGCGACTTCCTGGCCCGCAACCGCGTGCCCGGCCGTTGGCTCGATGTCGAGCGCGACGGCGAGGCGCGCGACCTGCTCAAGGTCGCCGAGGTCGCCGAGGATCGCCTCCCGATGGTCCTGCTCGAGGACGGCACGGTGCTCGAGCGTCCCACGGTGATGGAGCTGGCCGAGCGCCTGGGCGTGGCGGTGGCGCCGACGTCTGACCACTACGACCTGGTCATCGTCGGCGGCGGCCCCGCCGGGCTGGCCGCGGCGGTCTACGGCGCCTCTGAGGGGCTGCGCACGGTGATGGTCGAGCGCGACGCGCCTGGCGGTCAGGCCGGCCAGTCGAGCCGGATCGAGAACTATCTGGGCTTCCCCAACGGGCTGTCGGGGTCAGACCTGGCCCGGCGGGCGACCGACCAGGCGCGGCGGCTCGGCGCCGAGTTGCTGTCCGTCTCGGACGTGACCGAGCTGCGGGTCGAGGGCGCCGGGCGGATCGTCGAGCTGGCCGGCGGCGTCCAACTGAGCGCCAACTGTGTGCTGGTCGCCTCCGGGGTGTCCTACCGGATGATGCCCGCCCCCGGCTTTTCGGACTTCACCGGCGCCGGCGTCTACTACGGGGCGGCGCTAACCGAGGCCCGCTCCTGCTCCCAGCAGCATGTGGTGGTCATCGGCGCGGCGAACTCGGCGGGGCAGGCCGCGGTCTACTTCAGCGGCTACGCCAGCCGGGTGACGATGCTGGTCCGCGGCGAGTCGCTGACCAAGTCGATGTCCGCGTATCTGATCGAGCAGATCGCCAAGCTCAACAACGTCGAGGTGCTGACCCGCACCGAGGCCATCGCCGCCGAGGGCGAGAACGGACGGCTCAAGCGCGTGCGCCTGCGGGGCGTGGGCGAGAACGGACCGTTCGAGCGCGACGAGGACGTCGACGCCTGCTTCGTGTTCATCGGCGCCGAGCCTCGCACGGACTGGCTGGACGGCGTCGTCGCCCGCGACCAGCGCGGCTTCATCCTGGCCGGCCCCGACGTCCGCGAGCACGGCTGGCCGCTGCAGCGCGAGCCGCGCACGCTGGAGACGAGCGTGCCCGGCGTGTTCGTGGCCGGCGACGTCCGGGCCCGTTCGATCAAGCGCGTCGCCAGCGCCGTCGGCGAGGGCTCGATGGCCGTCTCGCTCATCCACGAGTATCTGGCCGAGGCATGACGACCCGCGAGCACCCGGTTTTGGCATGAGCCACCCCACCGCCGCCGATCTGCGACCCATGGACCTGTTCACCGAGCTCTCGGACGCCCAGCTGGAGACCTGGGCGCAGGCCGCGGACGTTCACGAGTTCCCGGCCGGCACGATCCTGGCCAAGCAGAACGAGACCAAGACCGGCCTGGTGCTGATCCTCGAGGGGACGATCGAAGCGCTGGTCCAGGACGGCCGCGGCGACGAGCCGATCGGCGATCACGTCGCGCCGACGTGGATGGGTGCGATCCCGACCCTGGTCGGCGGCCCCTCGGGGGTGCGAATGGTCGCGCGCGACGACCTGCGGGTGGCAGTCATCGAGCCCGAGCGGTTCGTCGACCTCGTGCTCAGCCACCGCCCGGTGTTCAAGCGGATCATGGCCCAGGTGCGCCCGGTCACCCGGCGGATCGCGGCGCTCGAGCAGAACCGCGAGCGGCTGGCGGCGCTGGGGACGATGTCAGCCGGGCTGGCCCACGAGCTCAACAACCCGGCGTCGGCCGCCAACCGAGCGGCGTCGGACCTGGCCGAGACGCTCGAGGTGCTGACCGACACCGTCGGGCTGCTGGTCGAGTCCGGAGTCGAGCGCGAACAGGCCGCCGAGCTGGTCGCGCTCCAGCGCGAGGCGGCCACCATCTCCGCCGAGCGCGAGCCGCTGTCGACGCTCGATGCCGCCGACGCCGAGGACGCGCTGAGCGACGTGCTGGCCGCCGCCGGCGTGCCCGAGCCGTGGCGGATCGTCGAGCCCCTGGCCGCCGCCGGGATCGACGCCGCGTTCGTGGCCCGGGTGGCCGACGTCGCCGGGCCGGCGACCGCGGCCACGCTGCGCTGGATCTCGGCGTCGCTGGGGGCGCGCGAGCTGTCCAATGAGCTGCGCGAGGCGACCGACCGCATGTCGCAGCTGGTCAAGGCGATCAAGTCCTACGCGTATATGGACCGCGGGGCGGTGGTCCAGGTCGACGTCCGCGAGGGCCTGGACAACACGCTCACCATCCTCGGCCACAAGCTCAAGCACACCAGGATCGAGATCGAGCGCGAATACGACCCGTCGCTGCCCCGGCTGACCGTGCACGGGGCCGAGCTCAATCAGGTGTGGACCAACATCCTCGTCAACGCGATCGAGGCGCTGGGCGAGAGCGGCCGCATCACGATCACCACGCGCGCCGACGGCGACTGCGCCGAGATCGACATCGCCGACGACGGCCCCGGCATCCCGCGGGAGGTCCGCGACCGGGTGTTCGACCCGTTCTTCACCACCAAGGAGGTCGGCCAGGGGACCGGTCTGGGCCTGGACGTGGCCCGCCGGATCCTGGTCGACCGCCACCACGGCAGCCTCACCCTGGAGTCAGAGCCAGGCCATACCGTCTTTCGCGCGCGGCTGCCGATCAACGGCGCCGCGCGCTGATGACCGCGGCGAGACAGCCGCCCGGATCCACCGGCGCGTCTGACTCGATCAAGACGCTGGCGCTGATCGCGGCCATCCTGGCGTCGACCATCGCCGCCGTCGACTCCACCGCGGTCAACGTGGCCCTGCCGGCGATCGGTCGCGACCTCGGGGGCGGGTTCGCCGCCCAGCAGTGGGTCTCGAACTCCTACCTGCTGACGCTGAGCGCGCTCATCCTGCTCGCCGGCTCCCTGACTGACAAGCTGGGCGAACGCCGGATCTTCACCGCCGGCGTGGCCGGGTTCGGGATCGGCTCCGCGCTGTGCGCGGCGTCGCCGACGATCGGGATCCTGATCGTCGCCCGGGCGCTGCAGGGGGTCTCGGGCGCGATGCTCACGCCGTCGGCCCTGGCCATCCTCGTCTCCGTCTTTCCCAGGCAGGAGCGGGGCGCGGCGATCGGCAAGTGGACCGCGTGGGGCGGGATCGGGATCCTGGCCGGGCCGCTGCTGGGCGGGCAGATCGTCGACTCGCTGTCGTGGCGCTGGATCTTCGTGATCAACGTGCCGCTGGTGATGGCGGCGCTGGCCCTGTCGCGAATCGCCGTCCCCGGGCGGGCCGCGACCGCCCGCGACGCCCGCATCGACTGGCTCGGGGCCGCGCTGGCGGCGGTGGGGCTGACCGGCATGTCGTTCGGGCTGATCGAGCAGCCGGTGCTGGGGTGGTCTGACCCGGGCGTGTGGGGAGCGCTGGTCATCGGCGTCTGCACGTTCGGCGCCTTCATCGTCCACGAGGCACGGGCGCCCGCGCCTATGCTCCCGCTGGGACTGTTCCGCCACCGCAACTTCTCGGTGGCCAATGCCCAGACGTTCGCCATCTACGGCGGGATCGGGCTGCTGGGGTTCTTCGTGACCATCTACCTGCAACAGGTGGCGGGCTACAGCGCGCTGAAGTCCGGCGTCACCGGCCTGGTTCCGACCGCGGTGATGTTCGTCCTCTCGGGCCGCATGGGCAAGCTGGCCGACCGCTACGGGCCGCGCCCGTTCCTGACCATCGGCCCGCTGATCGTCGCCGCCGGCTTTGGCCTGATGCAGCGCTACGGGACGTCGGTGTCGCTCACGACCGACGTGCTGCCGGCCCTGCTGGTGTTCTCGTTCGGGCTGTCGATGACGGTGGCGCCGCTGACCGCCACGGTGCTGGCCGACGCCTCCGAGGCCGACGCCGGCATCGCGTCGGCGGTCAACAACGCCATCGCCCGCACCGCCGGTCTGCTGGCCGTCGCGGCGGTGGGAGCGGTGGTCTCCTCCTACTACGGCGCGCTGCTGAACCAGCGGCTGAGCGACCGGCTCCCGGCCTCGGCGCAGGCGGCGCTGCAACAGGCCAAGCGTCGCACGTTCGGCACGATCGACGCCGCCGCGGTGCCCGCGGCCCAGCGCACGTATGCTCGCCAGGTCACGGCCACGGCGTCCGAGGACGCGTTTCACGTCGCGGTCGGTATCGCGAGCGGGCTGCTCGTGGTGGCCGGGATCGGCGGCCTGACGCTGCGCTCCAAGCCCGAGACCGCCGTGGTCGCCGCCGACTGCGCGGGCGGACAGCTGGCCGGGCAGCCGCGGCTGGTCGGCGACGCCGGTGTCGGGCTGGCTCAGCCCACCAGGTCCGCGTAATCCGGGTGGGTCTCGATGAACGCGGCCACGAACGGGCACACCGGCCGCACCGCGAGCTCGCGGGAGCGGGCATCGTCGAGCGCGTCGGCGACCAGGCGCGAGCCCAGGCCCCGGCCCTCGCGGTCGGGGTCGACCTCGGCGTGCAGGAACGTGATCACGCCGGGGGCGATGCGGTAGGTGACGAACCCCGCTCGTTCGCCGTCGACGGCGATCTCGTAGCGAGCGGCGGCCGGATTGTCTGAGACGGTGAGGGCCATAGCCTCAGCGGGCAGCGCCCAGTCCGGCATCGAGCATGTTCACCAGCTTGTCATAACTGTCGTCGATGGCCACCGGAATGCCGAAGCCGCCCTCGCGCTCGAGCGACACGAAGCCGTGCAGAGCGCTGCGGATCCCGCGCACCGCGTGGATCGCCGGCTCCCCCTCCAACCCGTACCCGCGCAGCACCGCGACGATCAGGCCCACGACCGCGGCTCCGGCAGCCTGGAACTCCTCGCTGTCGGAGGCGATCTGCATGGCCGCGTAGGTGCCCGGATGCGCGTGCGCGTACTCCCGGTAGGCCTGCGCCACGGCGCGCAGCGCGTCGCCGCGGGCCCGCCCGGCGGCGGCGACCTGGAGGACGCCGGCCAGCTCCCGTGCGCCCCGCGCGCCCAGCCGCGCCCGCAGGTCGCCCAGCCCGTCGACGTGGGCGTACAGCGACGGCGTGCGGATCCCGAGGGCGGCGGCCAGCCGGACGAGTGTCAGCTGCGCCAGGCCGTCGGCGTCGGCCAGCGCGGCGGCGCCCGCGACGACCGCTTGCGCGTCTAAGCCGGCGCGCGGCATCAGCCGGCCGCCCGGGCGATCGCGGCATCCATGGCGCCGGTGGGGTCGGGCGTGGCCGGTCCGTGACCGACGACCAGCAGCGCCGGGTCCAGCGCGCGCAGCGCCCGGGCCGACCGCAGGTCCTCGGCCTTGTCGTAGGTGGCCATCGCCGCCAGCGGGAAGCGCAGGTAGAAGTGGTTGGACACCGCCACCTTGCCGTAGGAGGTGAACACGTCGCCGGCGATCAGCGTGCGGTCACGCGTGTCCAGGAAGGCGACGTGGCCGGGCGAATGGCCGGGGCTGGGGACGACCTCGAGGCTCCCGACCCGGTCACCGCCGTGCAGGAGCACATCGGGCACGGTGGTGAGCTTGGGCCAGCTCCCGGTCAGCTTGCCCTCGACCACCTTCTCGCCCGCGTGGATGCGGGCGTCGAGCTCGGGCATCAGCACCTGCACGTCATCGCCGAGCGTCCGCTTGAGCTCGTCGACGGAGCCGACGTGGTCGCCGTGACCGTGGGTCAGGGCGATCCGGCGGATCGGAGCGCCGGCGGCCGCGGCGGCCGCGATCAGGGCCGCACCGGTCCGGGACATGGTCGTGTCGACCAGGGTGAAGCCGTCGTCCTCGCGCACGAGATAGGCGTTGACGAAGCGGTAGCGAGTCAGCTGGATCAGATGGTCGTTGAGCGGGGTGGTCCTCATGGCGTCTCTCCGTATCCGAGGTTCGAATCCAATGTCTAATGCTGTTAGGAAATTACCTAATAATCTTAGGCGTGTCAAGCGGCGGAGACGACGGGCCCTCGCTCTATCCTCGATCGCGTGGGGTCCCGGCTTTGCGTGAACCGCGCCGCCTGACGCGGGCAGTCCTCGGCGCGGTGGCGACGGCCGCGTGCCTGGCCGCCTGCGGCGGCTCCTCCTCCACGCCCCAGGCCACCCTGCACAGCTACCTCGCCGCCTGGGGCCGCGGCGACTGGGCGGCGATGCGGCGGCTGGTGGCGGACCCGCCGGCGGCGTTTACCACCGTCAACGCGTCCGCTTTCAGTGCGCTGGGCGTGCGCACGGCGACCTTCACCGCCGGCAAGGTGCACCAGTCCGGCGACAAGGCGTCGGCGCCGGTCACCGAGCGCTTCGCCCTGCCCCGGGTGGGGGCGTGGTCCCCCGCGACCACCGTGCGGATGGTCCAGCGCAACGGCCGGTGGCTGGTGAGTTGGACGCCGGCGACGATCAACCCGGCGCTGCGTTCCGGCGACCGGCTGGCCGTCGCTGAGAGCTGGCCGGCGCGGGGGGCGATCCTCGGCGCCGGCGGCGCGCCGCTGACGGCGACGCGCCCGATCGTGACCGTCGGGGTGGTGGGGAGCCGGATCAAGGACGCCGGCGCCGTCCACGCGGACCTGCTCGCCGCCGGCGCCCCCGCCGGGGCGACCAGCGCGGCGCTGGCCGCGGCCAAGGCCCACCCCACCTACTTCGAGCCGGTGTTCCAGATCTCGCAGGCCCGCTTCGCGCAGCTCAAGGCCCAGCCGGGCTCCACCAACGTCTACGCGGTGCCCGGCACCACGTTCCATCTGGCGGGGTCGCGCAGCGCGATCACCCCGCAGCTGGCCGCCCACGTCGTCGGGACGGTCGGCGCGATCACCGCCCAGCAGCTCCAGCAGCTCGGGCCGCCCTATGACGCGTCCAGCCAGGTCGGCCGCAACGGCGTCGAGCAGGCCTACGAGCGCCGGCTGGCCGGCACGCCGCAGACCAAGGTCGTCGCGGTCGACGCCGGCGGCGGCACGCTCGCGACCCTGACGTCATTCCCCGGCAGCCCGGGACGCCCGGTCGCGACCAGCATCGACCCGGCCGTCCAGCGCGCCGCCGAGGCCGCCCTGGCCGGCGTGCACCGCAACGTCGCCATGGTGGCGATGCGCGCGTCCACCGGGCAGGTCCTGGCGGTCGTGTCTGACCCGGTCAGCTACGCGTATGACCAGGCGCTCCAGGGCGAGTACCCGCCCGGCTCCACGTTCAAGGTGATCACGTCGACGGCGCTGATCCAGAAGGGGCTGTCGCCCGCGTCGGCGGCGAGCTGCCCACCGACCCTCGACGTCGACGGCGAGGTGTTCCACAACGCCGAGGGCGACCAGCCGGTGCAGACCGTGGACCAGGCGTTCACCGAGTCATGCAACACCGCGTTCATCGGACTGGCCACCAAGAACCTCAGCGCCCACGACTTCGTCGCCGCGGCCAACCTGTACGGGCTGGGACGATTCGCGCGACCGGGCCTGCCCGCGTTCGACGCCTACGTGCCCGCGCCCACGTCGCAGGCCGCCCTGGCGGCGACCGCGATCGGCCAGGCGAACGTCGTCTTCTCGCCGTTGGGCATGGCCACCGTCGCCGCCGCCATCGACAGCGGCGCGCTCCACATGCCACGGCTGGTGACCGGCGCGCCGGATGACTCCGTGGCCCCGCAGCCGCTGCCGGAAGCGGCGGTCGACGACCTGCGGCTGATGATGGGCCACGTGGTGGCCAGCGGGACGGCGGCCGGCACCGGGCTGCCGGCCAGCACCCATGCCAAGACCGGGACGGCCCAGTACGGGACCGGCTCGCAGCTGAAGATCGACGCCTGGCTCACGGGCTACGACGGCGACATCGCGTTCGCCATCGTCGTCCAGAACAGCGGCGGGGCCAACGGCGGGCCGCTGGACGGGCCGATCATCGCCAAGTTCCTGGACGCGCTCGGGTCAGGGGCCTGAGCGGCGGGAGCGTGGGAGATCGACCAGGAAATAGCCGGTCGATCTCCCACGCTCAACCGTTAGAGGTCCTTGTAATAGAAGTAGCTGAGGGTCTCGACGCCGCCGGGGCCGTGCTCGTGGTTGTCGAAGCCCAGGCTCTCGTACAGCGCCCGGGCGACCACGTCCGCCTCGCCGGTCCCGAGCTCCATCGTGCCGGCGCCCCGCTCGCGGGCCAGCTCGATCGCGCGCTCCATCAGCGCGCGGCCGATGCCCTGCCCCCGACGGCCCGGCACCACGTAGAGCTCGGCCAGCGTGCACTCGAGCGCGCGGCTCCACAGGCCGGGGCGAAACCGCATCAGCACCAGGGCGCAGGGCGGCTCGCCGCCGACGAGGATCCCGGTGTCGCCGCCGTCCAGCAGCTCGATGATGCGCCGGGCCAGCTGCTCGGGCCGTGGCGCCGGCTCCTGATACTCGGCGTTGAAATCGCAGAGCAGGCGCGCCACCGCCGGGGCGTCGCCGGCTCCCGCGCGTCTGATCTCGATCGCGCGGGAGCCGGACATCGGCCCTGTCTATCAGGCGGCGCGGCCTAGCGGCCGAAGCGCTTCTTCACAAACGCGGTGGCGTCCTTGGCCGCCGCGATCAGCACGCTGCCGTGGGTCGCCCCGGGATAGGTGTGGTACGTGACCTTGTCGCCGAGCTTGGCCAGCTCCTGCGACAGCTCCTGGTCGAACTGCGGGAGCACCGTCGTGTCGGCCAGGCCCTGCTCGAGCAGCACCGGCGCCTTGATCTTCAGGCCGTCCGGGTCGTTGGCCGCCAACGCGCTGACCACGGGCGTGAGGTTCGCTGACGGCTGGACCAGCTGGTCCAGCGGCAGCCCGCCGAACGAGCTGGTCGACTCCAGCTGGCCCAGGCACGCGGTCAGCGTCTGGGGGTAGAGCTTGGCGCCCGCGGGCGTGAGCAGCGAGTTGACGTGCAGCGACGGGTAGGCCACGTCGATGCCGCGCAGGATCAGCGACGCCAGCGGGGTCAGCGACGCCGTGTCGAGGCTCTTGAGCAGGCTCACCTCGTCGGCGGTGTGCGACTGGGGTGCGAACGCCACGGTGCCGAGCACGTCGAGGTCAGGCGTGTACTTGGGCGCCAGCGACGCCGCCCACAGCGCGGCCTGACCACCCTGGGAGTGGCCGGCGATGACCACCCGGTTGCTGATGGCGCCGTCCAGCTGGCGCGCGGCGCGCACGATGTCGAGCACCCCATGCCCCTCGGAGGTGCCGATCAGGTACGGGTGCGTGCCGGGAGTGCCGAGTCCCTCGTAGTCGGTGCGCACAACCGCATCGCCGTCCTTGATCCACGTATTCAGCAGCGGGGCGACCCCGGTGTCCGCCTCGTTGGCGCCGCTCGACCGGCCGGTGTCGCGCGAGGGCGCGCACTGGTCGGCGATGCCGGTCGTCCCGTGGGCGAAGGTGACCACCGGAAAGCCGGACTTGGGCGCCTTGCCCTTGGGGATCGAGACGATCCCGGACACCGCCACCTGCTTGCCGGTGACGCCGACCTGCTTGTACAGCACCAGGTAGTTGGTCGCGCCCTTGAGCGCGGCGACGCCGTGGAACGGGCGCTCCCAGATCAGCGTCCCGTGGACGCCCGCCGGCAGCTGGGCCGGGGCATAGAACTTCAGCCCGGACGGCCCGACGTTGGGGGACGTGCTCGCGCCCTTGTGCGCACTGGCCGTCGCCCCGGCGGCCAGCGCCCCAGCGCTGACGGCGACGGTCGCGGCCACCGCGATCCATCGCGGTACGCGTCTTCTCCGCATTGCGACTTCCTCTCTCCAGACAAAGATGTGTCCAGGTTGTGAAGCCCGAGAGGATGTCAGAGCGCGTCCGCGATCGCGGCAGCGAACCGCTCGGGCGCCTCCAGCGGCGAGAAGTGGCCGACCCCGGCGAGCCGGTGCAGCGTGGCCGCGCTGAAGAACTCCTCGATGCGGTCGCTCCACTCCAGCGGGAACAGCGGATCGTGCTCGGGCCACAGGATCGTCGTCGGAACCGCGAGACGGTCGGCGGGGGCCGGCGCCTGCTCGGTCAGGCTGCGCGCGACCGTGCCCGCTCCCGCCCGGTACCAGCCGATCGACGCCACGAACGCTCCCGGCGCGCCGTAGGCGCCGGTCAGGCGCTCGAGCTCGTCCGGTGGCTGGTGGTAGTCGGGCCCGGACCAGTGCTCCCAGATGTAGCCCAGGTATGAGCGCACCGCGTCGCGGTGGCCGTCGAGGATCGACTCGACCAGCGGGAGGCGGTGAAACCTCTGGTACCAGAACTCGCTCACCGCGTGCTCGCTCAGCACCCGCCGCCCGACCCCGGGCAGCGGGGGCGCCACGACCAGGGCGGCGACGTCGCCGGGCGCCTCGCGGGCGATCTGCTGGGCGATTCGCGAACCGATGTCGTAGCCGGCGATGACCGGCCGTTCCAGGTCCAGTTCGCCGATCAGCGCGCGGACGCTCGCTGCCTGGCCGGCCGCCGAGTAGGCCTCGCCGTCGGACGGATGCTTGTCCGAGGCGCCGAAGCCCCGCAGGTCCGGGATGACCACGTCGGCCCGGCCGTCGGCGGCGAGTCGCGCGGCGACGTCGCGCCAGTCGCGATGGTCGCCGGGCCAGCCGTGCAGCAGCACGACCGCGGCGCGGCCGGGGCCCACGCGCTCGTAGGCCAGCTCGAAGCCGTCGACGGGGGCGGAGCGCCGCATACCTGCCGGCGAGGCTACCGAGGCCGGGGCACCGGAACCGCCCGAACGTCATTTGTCCCGCGGAGCCGGCCTGGCGGGGGCGTTTCGGGGACAAACCTGCGCGCCACCACGAGGTTTGGCGCGTTTCTCACAGCGGTAGGGCCTTTCGGGGACAAATCCGATTGTGGCAATCCGAGATTTGTCGCGTTTTCCGCGGTCAGGACGCCCGGCCGGCGACGCCCGGCCCCCACGCTTCAGGACTCGGCGTCGGCCTCCCGGGCGACCTCCTGCGCCTCGTCCTCCTCCTCGTCGGCGGCGGCGCCGTGGTCGGCGGCCTCGTGCTCCAGCGCGTCCTGGTCGGAGCCGTCGGCGTCCTGGGCCTGGGCGGCGCTGCGCTGCATCTGGCGGCGGTGCTCGACCGAGCGCGCGGCGTGCTCGGCCGCCTCCTTGACGGTTTCCTGGGTATGTTCGTCGTCGGACACGGTCCTTGCCTTTGTCAGGATGTGAAGTCCATGCTGTACGGCGCAATACTTCGCACTGCGTATCTCATTCGCGCTACCCGATCTGGCGGGGCGCAAGCGGCTCTGTCAGACTGTTTGAACCAATTGGTGTAGAGAGGGGTTTCGTGAGCCGCAATCTGGTCGAGATGATCCGCCGTCACCATGCCGTGGCCGGGCCGACGGCGCTGGAGGTGCTCAAGGCAGCGGTCGACGATCACGGCGAGCTCACCGACGAGGATCGCAAGCGCGCGGCGGAGCTGTCGGGGCTGCCGGAGGCGGCGGTCTACGGCGTCTCGACGTTCTACGACGACCTGTTGATGCCCCGCGGCGAGCGGCATGTGCGGGTGTGCACCGGGACGGCGTGCTTTGCCGCGACCGATGATGCCCACGTGGACGCGATCCGCGAGGGCTTGGGCCTGGAGCTGGGGACCAAGCGCGCCGACGGGAGCGTGTCGCTGGCCGAGACGGTGTGCCTGGGGTTCTGTCACTCGTCGCCGGCGATCCGCGATGGCGATGTGATCGACGCGGGCGCGGACGCGGTGGCCCGGGTGCTGGCGGGCGCGAGCATCGCGGCGGCCGAGCCGGAGTGGCGCAGTCTGTTCTCAGAGCCGGTGATGACGCGGCCGGGCGACTGGTCCGGGCTGGCCCGGGCGCTGTCAGAGCTGGGCGACGAACGGCTGCTGGCCGAGGTGGAGGAGGCCAAGGTCCGCGGCCGCGGTGGCGCGGGGTTCCCGGCGGGCACCAAATGGCGGTTCACCCGGGCGGCGAAGGGCGATGAGAAGTTCATCGTGGCCAACGGCGACGAGGGCGATCCGGGCTCCTACGTCGATAAGTACCTGATGGAGCGCAACCCGAATCTGGTGTTGGAGGGATTGGCGCTGGCCGGGTTCGCGGTGGGCGCGACCCATGGGTTCGTGCTCACCCGCTCGGAGTACCCGCTGTCCAAGCCGGCGCTCGATGCCGCGATCGAGCAGGCCCATGCGGATGGGTGGCTGGGCGAGGACATCCAGGGGTCGGGGTTCTCGTTTGACATCACGATCGTGGAGGGCGCAGGCTCGTATGTGGTGGGCGAGGAGACGGCGTTGTTGGCGTGCCTGCAGGGGCTGCGCGGGACGGTCTCGGCGCGGCCGCCGTTCCCGGCCGAGCGGGGCGTGTTCGGCCGCCCGACGGTGGTCAACAACACCGAGACGCTGGCCAACATGCCGTTCGTCGCGCGGCATGGCGCGCAGGCGTATGCCGCACTGAGCCCGGACACGGAGACCAACGGGTCCAAGCTGGTCTGCTTCAACGAGCGGTTCACCAGCCCCACGGTGGTCGAAGTGCCGTTCGGGATGACCGTGCGCGAGCTGTGCGAGGAGGTCGCCGGCGGCCTGCGCGACGGGCGGAGCATCAAGGCGGTGCAGATCGGCGGGCCGCTGGCCGGGATCCTGCCCGCGTCCAGGCTCGACACCCGGTTTGATTTCGACGCGCTGGCCGCGGAGGGGTGCATGGTCGGTCACGGCAGCATCCTGGCCTTCGACGACCAGACGGACATGCGTCACGTCGCCACGCATCTGTTGCACTTCGGGGCGGACGAGAGCTGCGGAAAGTGCTTCCCCTGCCGGATCGGGCTGCGACGAGCCCATGACATGTTCGCCGGCGACGTGCCGGTCCCGCGGGAGAAGCTCGAGCAGCTGCTGGAGGCCCTGGAGCTGGGCAGCCTGTGCGCGCACGGGTCCGGGATGCCGGCGCCGATGCGCAGCCTGCTCGCCCACTACTCCGACGAACTGGGGTTGGCATGATCACCGTCACCGTCGACGGCCAGCCGGTGCAGGTGCCGGAGGGGGCGACGATCCTGACCGCGGCCAAGCAGGCCGGCTCCTGGGTGCCGACGCTGTGCTTTGACGAGCGCCAGGCCCCGTTCGGCGCCTGCCGCGTCTGCCTGGTCGGTGTGCAAGGCGCTCCCAAGCCGTTGCCGGCCTGCACCACCCCGTGCCGCGACGGGATGGAGATCGACACCCACGACGAGACCTCGCGCCGGGTCGCGACCGCGGTGGTCGAGCTGGTCCTGTCCGAGCTGCCCGAAGCGCCGGCGGCGCACACCGAGCTCGCCGAGGTCGCCGACCGGCTCGAGGTGGGCCCCGACGTCCGCTGGCCGGGGGTCGTGCACAGCACCGAACACGATTTCCGCCACCCCTATCTGGCCTTCCAGCACGAGCTGTGCATCAGCTGCGGGCGGTGCGTGCGCGCGTGCGACGAGGTGCAGGGCGCGTTTGCGCTGACCGCCGTCGGCCGCGGCTTCGAGGCCAACGTCACCGCCGGCCTGGGCAGCGGCTTCACCGACTCCACCTGCGTCTCCTGCGGCGCCTGCGCTGACAGCTGCCCCACCGACGCGATCACGGAGATCAGGCTGCTGGACGGCAATGGGGTCGGGCGTCTACCGTTGACCGAAGAACATCGGCCCCGCCTCAAGCGGCGGCTACCCTTAAAAGACAACACAGAGAGGTGATGAGCAATGAGCGTTGATCGGTTTGATCGCACCGTCACCACGACGTGCGGATATTGCGGGGTTGGCTGCCGGCTGGACGCGCATGTGAACGGCGGGCGGATCCAGTCGATCTCCCCGGCGCTGGACGGGCCCGCCAACGAGGGCCACACCTGCCTGAAGGGTCGCTTCGCGCATCAGTTCACCCGCAGCCGCGACCGGCTCACCTCTCCGCTGATCCGCGAGGGCGACCACTTCCGCGTGGCCAGCTGGGACGAGGCGCTGCAGCGCATCGTCTCCGAGCTGACCCGGATCAAGGACCAGTACGGCCCGGATGCGATCGCGGGGCTGGCGTCGTCGCGGGCGACCAACGAGGACTGCTACGCGATGCAGCGGCTGATCCGCGCGGCGATCGGGACCAACAACATCGACAACTGCTCGCGGGTGTGCCACTCGCCGACGTCGTTCGCGTTGCGCAAGAGCTTCGGGCTGTCGGGGGCGACCGGCTCGTTCACGGACATCGACCACGCCGACGTGGCGGTGCTGATCGGCGTGAACCCAACGCAGGGGCACCCGGTGGTCGGCGCGCGGATCAAGCAGGCCGCCCTGCGGGGCTGCAAGCTGGTGACGATCGACCCGCGGCGGATCGAGCTGGCCGACTACGGCGTGCTGCATCTGTCGCCGCGACCGGGCACCAACGCCGCGGTCGCGCTGGGCCTGGCTCACGTCGTCCGCCGCGACGGGCTGACCGACCCCGCGTTCATCTCCGAGCGGACCGAGGGCTATGAGACGGCCGAGGAGCTGATCGACAGCTACACCCCCGAAGCCGTGCAGGAGATCACCGGCATCCCGGCCGCCGACCTGGAGCGCGCGGCGCACATCTACGGCGAGGCCGGCGCCGCCTCGATTCTGTGGGGCCTGGGCGTGACCGAGCACAAGTACGGCTCAGAAGTCGTGCAGCTGCTGTGCAATCTGGCGATGATGAGCGGCAACGTCGGCAAGCCCGGCGCCGCCCTGTTGCCGTTGCGCGGCCAGAACAACGTGCAGGGCAGCTCGGACATGGGCGCGCTGCCGGACACCTACACCGCCTATCGCCGCGTGGATCACGAGGAGACCGCCCAGCTGTTCGAGGAGGCGTGGGGCGTGCCTCTGTCGCGGAAGGTCGGTTACAAGATCCCGGAGATGTTCGACGCCGCGATCGCCGGCGACCTGAAGGCGATGTACATCTTCGGCGAGGACATCGCCCAGACCGATCCCGACACCGCGCACGTGGTCAAGGCGATGGAGAGCCTGGAGTTCGTCGTCTGCCAGGAGATCTTCGAGAACGAGACGACCAAGCACGCCGACGTGGTCCTGCCCGCCTCCGCGTTCTTGGAGAAGGACGGGACGTTCATCAACGCCGAACGGCGCTTCCAGCTGGTCGAGGCGGCCATCGATCCGCCCGGCGGGGCCCGGACTGACTTCGACATCATCACCACCGTGTCGCGCATGCTCGGCCATGAGATGGGCTGGGAGACGGCGTGGGACGCGCTGGACGAGATCTCGCGACTGACCCCGCACTACCGCGGCGTGAGCAAGGAGCGGATCGGGCGGGGGGGCGCCCAGTGGCCGATGCACCCCGACGGCTCCGACTCCCCCACGCTGTATGACACGGTCTTCGACAACCCGACCGGCAAGGGCCAGTTCGCGGTGCTCCCCTACAAGGCCCCCGGCGACGCGGCTGACAACGAGTTCCCGTTGATCCTGGTGACCGGCCGGGTGCTGCAGCACTACAACGCGGGCACGATGACCCGTCGCACCCACAACATCGACATCGTGGACCGCGACTGGCTGGAGGTCCACCCAGACGACGCCGCCCGCCTGTGGGTGTCTGACGGCGACAAGGTCTCGGTGCGCAGTCGCGTGGGCCAGACCGAGCTGTTCGCCAAGGTCACCGAGCGGATCGCGCCCGGGCACGTGTTCACCTCCTTCCACTTCCCCGAGGCGCGGACCAACCTGCTGATCGGCCAGTCCGCGGACGTCAACACCAGCTGCCCGGAGTACAAGGTCGTCGCCGTCGACGTGCGGCCGATGTCCGAGCAGCCCGCGTTCACTCCGTCGCTGGAAACCGTCAGCTGAGCCGGCGGGCACCCCAGAAGTGGTGCGCAATGAGCAGCGCTAGGCCGCTTTAGGCAACACACATCGGGCGGCAATCCGCCCGCGGACGTTTCCGGCGCGCAGGTCGGGTAATACACCGGTTGGCGGTCATTCAAAGACCGCCCTGACCGGAAGGAGACATCCATGACCCGCACGCTCACACGGGCGGTCGCCGGTTGCGCGACGGCTGCCGTTCTGGCCCTCGGAAGCGCGGCTCCGGCGCTGGCCCACACCGGCCGACGACACTGCCACGGCCCCAACGGGCAGCAGCAGAGCACGAATTACGTCGCCCCGGCGGCGCTGACCGGCTCGACGCTCGCGTCGGCCTCGACGGCCGCGGTCAACGCGGCCGGTGGCGGGACCGTGACCAAGGCGACGACGGTGCCCTACAGCCGGATCCAAGGAGCGGCCTACAAGGTCCATGTCGCCAAGACCGACGGCTCCCCCGCGATCGTGATCGAGGACGCCAATTTCAACGTCCTGGCCGTCAAGACCGCCGGCAACTGCGGTCACAACGGCACCTCGGGCACCTCGGGCACCTCGGGCCCGGCCTACGCCGGCCACCTGCGCCACCACGGCCGCCATCACCACGGCTGGTCTCACGCGCAGTAGCGTCGCGCCAGACCCGTAGAAGTCCCGGCCGGCGGGGCCGCAGCGACCCCGCCGCGCCCGGGTCAGCCGCCCGGCCGCGGCCAAGCCGGGCGCCCAAATCTCTCGTCCCGCGCACAATGCGCCGATATACGGGGCGTGGGCACGACGACGCAGGACGTCCGCCGAGAACGGCGGACGATGGCTTATACGGCCGCGGCCATGTACGGCGCGGCGGCGATCGACGGCGCCATCGAGGGGTACCTTCCCGGAGATCCGCCGTCGGCGATGCTGCCGGTCTACGTGGTGGTGGGCATCTTCGTGGCGCTGGTGGTCGCTGGACCCCGGCTGCCGCGGCGCGCGCTGGCGCTGCTGGGCCCCCTCGGGGTGGCCCTGACCGCCTACGCGCTGGGCACGACGCCCCATCCCGCCGACGCCGCGGTGCTCTACGCGCTGCCGGTGCTGTGGACGACGCTGTTCTTCGGGCGTCGCGGAGCGATCGCGATCGTCGCCTGCGTCGCGGTGGCTCACGCCCTGGCCCTGATGGCCCTGCCGGACGGCATCGCCTACCCGGGGCGCTGGGTCGATGTGATGGTCTCGGCGGCCTCGATCGCGATCGTCGTCGAGGCACTCGAGCGCCGCAACCGGCAGCTGGTCCGCCGCCTCGTCGGCGAGGCCCGCACCGACGAGCTCACCGGCCTGCTCAACCGGCGCGGCTTCGATGAGCGGGTACCGGCCGCCCTGGGCCACAGCCGCCGCGAGGAGACGCCGGTCGCCCTGGTGGCGTTCGACATCGACCACTTCAAGGCCATCAACGACCGGTTCGGGCACGAGGCGGGCGACCGCGTCCTGGCGCGCATCGGCGAGATCCTGCGCGCCGAGGCGCGCGAGGCGGACGTGCTGGCGCGGCGGGGCGGCGAGGAGTTCGTGGCCCTGCTGCCCGACAGCGACGGCGGCGGGGCCGGCGCGTTCGCGCAGCGGATCCGCGACGAGCTCGAGGCCACGCTGTTCGCCGGCCTGCCCCCGGTGCGCGTCAGCGCCGGGGTCGCCACCCACCCCGCCGTTCCGGACATCCGCCAGCTGCTGCTGCGCGCCGACGCGGCCCTGTACGAGGCCAAGCGCAGCGGGCGCGACCGGGTGGTCGTGTTCGAGCCCGCCGTCGTCGCCAGCTGAGGGCCGGCGCGGCCGGCGCGGCCGCCCGCTCAGGCGGCCCGGCGCCGCGACGCCGAGCGGCCCGCGTAGCGTTGCCGCTTGGCCTCCAGCAGCCGCTGGTCGGCGACGTGCATGAGGTCGGCGGGGGTGAGGCCGTCGCCGGGGAAGATCGCCACGCCGACGCTTCCGGCGACCGCCTCGAGGCCGACGCTGACGTCGCGCACGGCCTGGTCGACCTTGGCCGCCAGCCGCGCGCTGCCGCGGGCGTCGGTCTCGGGCGCCAGCACGCAGAACTCGTCGCCGCCGAAGCGCGCGACGGTGTCCTGGTCGCGCATGGCGCGGCTGAGCCCCGCGGCCACATCGCGCAGCAGATCGTCGCCGGCGGCATGGCCGAAGCGGTCGTTGAGCTGCTTGAACCCGTCGAGGTCGATCATGACCAGCGCGAAGCTGTGCTGGGCCCGGCGGTGGCGGGCGATCTCATAGTCGGCGCGCAGGAGCAGCGACCGGCGATTGGCGATCCCGGTCACGGGATCGGACAGGGCGAACTCGCGCATCATGTCGCGCTCGCGCTCGATCCGCTCGCGCAGGCCGACCTGCACCACGCCGCAGGCCACGCCGACGAGCACGAGCCACGCCACCGGCGGCCCCCCAACCCCGCTGGATCGCGCCAGCGCCGCCGCGACCGCCGCCCCCAGCACCGCGGCGGTGGCCAGTGCGGCACTGCGACGCGTGCGGCCCACCGCGGCGGCCACCAGTGCGGCGGGGACGGCCAGCCAGACGACCTCGCCGGCGCCGGCCACAGCGACGACCGCGGCGGTGGCCACCGCGATCCCACCGGCCCACGGAGCCACGGCCGTAGGTCCCGGCGCAGCGGGCGCCGGGTGCTGCCGGCGCCGTCCACGAGTCCGATCGCGGCTCGGCATCGCTGACAGTTTCGCCATCGAGGCGGATGTCCCTCGCCCGAGACGAATTGGACTGGTTTGTGGCCTACTCCTTCAGGATTCCGCCCCAGGACTCCGGGTGCACGTCATCCAGGGTCTGCGAGAACGTCCATTGGTGCCCGGCGGGATCCTGCGCCGTGTACTGGCGCTCCCCGAAGGGGAAGTCCGTCGGCGCCGCGACGATCTCGGCCCCGTAGGCCCGCGCCCGGTCGTGGTGGGCGTCGGCGTCCTGCACGCGCACCATCACCGAGTGGGTCACCTCGCCGGCCCGCGGGGGCCGGCGGTCGCTACGGACGTCGCCGATGATGACCGCCCCATCGCCCGCGTTCATCTGCGAGCGGTGGTCCTCGCCGATCTGCACGCGTTCGCTGAAGCCGAACGCCCCGGTCAGCCAGTCAACCGCGGCGCGGACGTCCGGATAGATCAGCACCGGAATGACCGTGGCCCGCGGAATCGAGCGGTTGGACCTCATCACCCCGCGAGCTTAGACCTTGCGGGCGAGCGCCGAAGAGGTCTCGAAGCTCGTCGCCCGCGGGAGCCGCCCCCCGTCCCGTTCAGCTGGCGGGCGCGGGCGCGCAGCAGCTCGATCACCGCGGCGGCGGGGACGAACGGGTCGGCGATCACCCGCCCGTCGGCCAGCGACAGCGCGGCCACCAGCCGGCCGGACATCTCGCCCAACAGGGCGGGCGGGGCCGGCACGGGAGCACTGTCGAGCTGGGCCAGGTGCGCCAGCTCAGACGCATCATCGGGCCGCGCGAAGCGCAGCGTGACCGGCGCCTCCGGAGGCTCGCGGGGCGCCGTCGAGTCGTCGCGCCGGCTCCGGCGCTGGGCGGCGACGCGGAGCATGTCCGCGGTGCGGGCCTCCATCAGCCGCCGGGTGAGCTCGGGATGGCTCATGGCCGGGTCACGCGGCCCGGTCATGGGCCGCGGCCACCAGCGCCTCGGCGATCCGGTCGCCCGCGCCATCGAGGTCCTTCTCCGGGTGCCACTGGAACCCGAGCGCGAACCGGCGGTCGGTGCGCTCGATCGTCTCGATGACGCCGTCGGGCGAACTGCTGGTGACCCGGAGGTTGCGGCCCAGCCGGCGGACGGCCTGGTGATGCTCGCTCTGGACGCGCATCGACCCGCCCACCAGGCCGCGCAGCGACCCGTCGCGAGCGATGTCGAGGGGGTGGCTGGAATCAGCGTGCGACTCGGACGTCAGCCCGTCCACCACCACGTCCTGATAGAGGCTGCCCCCGGAGGCGATGTTGAGCAGCTGGTGCCCGCGGCACACCCCCACGAAGGGCACGTCGAGGGCCACCGCGGCGCTGACCGTCGCCGCGTCGAGGCGATCCTCTTCGAAGTCGGGCTCGCCGTGGGGCATGCGCGGCTCCTCGCCGTAGAGCCCGGCGTGCAGGTCGCGGAAGGCGCCCGTCATCACCAGCCCGTCGGCCAGGGACAGCTCCCGCTCGGAGGGCGACGCGGTCAGGATGCGCACCCGGGCGCCGGCATTCTGCAGCCACCGGATGTAAGGCGGGCTCGGATCGTCGCGGGCCACCAGCAGCATCAGCGGGGCCGTGTCAGCGCGGGTGACCCGGTATGCCTGGAGGAACGCTGCACGCGCACGGGCGACGCGCTTGCGGACGGCCTCCTCGGTGGTATCCAGCAGGCGAGCGATCTCGCCGTGGGCGAAGCCGGCATCGAAGTACAGAAGCAGGACGAAACGCTGGTGGGCGGGCAGCCGGCCGAGCGCCTCCCGGGCCGCGTCGGGCGCCGCCGCCGCATCCGCGGTCCGCTCCGTGGCGGCCGCCTCGTCGAGCGCGACCGTCGGGCGCCGCGCCCGGCGGCGCAGCTCGTCCACCGCCAGGTTGCGCGATGTGCGGCGCAGCCAGGCGCGCTGGCGCTCCGGCGTGAGGCCCTCCGGGAGGCTCCGCCACGCCCGCAGGAACGCCTCCTGGGCGAGATCCTCCGCGGCGTGCCGGTCTCCGGACAGCGCGAACGAGAGCCGCGCGGTCAGCTGGTCGTGCTCGGCGCGAATAAGGGCTTCGAGATCCATCGCCTACTAAGACGATGACGGATCGCGAAACCGGACATCACTCGCGACCGCGACGGCGGCGATCGCCGCGGCGTGTCAGGCCGCGACGGGCGTGGCCCGGCGCAGCCCGGCGAGCAGCCCGGCGACGCGGAGCTGGTCGGACTCGGGCATGTTCACGAACTTGACGCCGTAGTGGGTCGGCGTCGCTCGAGCCAGGATGCCCTCGCAGTGGACGTGCACCGAATCACCGGGCAAAAACAGCTCGACCTGCCAGCGCGGCCCCTCCCCCATGTTCGGGCGGCGCAGCAGCAGGGCGCCGCCCATGCTGAGGTTGGAGGTGACCGTGGAGACGGCGTCCGTCAGCGCGCCCTCGCTGTCGACCGCCGTCACCTTGACCGCCGTGACCAGCGGCGTGCGCTCGGCGCTGCGGCGCTCGGCAACCTGGATTCCGTCGACCACCACGAACTCGAGGTTCCCGCTGTCGGCGACCGCCAGAGCGACCCCGCGCAGGGCGACCGGCGCGCCGCGGTGGGTGAACGTCAGAAAGCACAGCGAGCCCGAGGACAGGCGCTCGGCCACGTCTGAGCCGATCTGCTCGATCGGCACCAGCGTCGCCACCGGACCCCGGATCGTGTCAACGCGGCATTCGATGCAGTCGGCTTCCCAATCGACCTTCGCGTCGAGGTCGACTCGGACCGGCTGGTTCTTGACCAATCTCCTCATTTCACCGACATAATCGGCAGCGACCGCCTTTTCGTTTAGCCCCCCGGCCGGGAATTTCAGTTCCGGCGCCTGGGTGCCGGGCGGCTCCTCAGGGCCTGACGGGGTCGCTGCTACTCGCGACCGGCCGCAACGTCGGCGTCGGCCGCGGCGATCTGGGCGGCGCGCTCGCGCCACACGCCGAGGCGCTCCTGCAGCTGCAGGCGCGCCACCAGCTCGGCGTCGATCGGCGGCGCCACATCCGCACCGGCGGGAGCCAGCTCGCCGGCCAGGGAGTTGGCGATGTGAACGGCGGCGACGCCGTCGAAGGCCAGCCCGTCGACCGAGCGGGGGCTGTGATGGTGGGCGACGGCCTCGACGATGACGTCGGGCAGGCCCCACAGCGACAGCAGGTGCGCGCCGATGTCGGCGTGGCTGACGCCGTCCTGCTCGAGCTCGATCTCGTACACCGGCACCTGCCGCGCCTGCGCGAGCTGGTTGATCTCCGCCCACCGGCGGCCGGAGTCCGCGACGGCCACGAGCTTGCCGATGTCATGCAGCAGCGCCGCGGTCACCGCCTGCTGCTGGGTCTGTCCGGCGGGCAGGATCGACCCCGTGATCCGCGCCACCAGCATCGCGTGATTCTGAAACTCATCGATCGAGAAGCCCGCGGTGGCGTTGCGCGGGGTCAGCTTGCCGAACGCCTCCGCGGTCAGCGCCAGCGACCGGATCGTGTCGACGCCCAGGTACATGACGGCGTCGCGCACCGAGGCGATCGTCGAGGCGAGCCCGAACAGCGCCGAGTTGGCCAGCTGCAGCACCTTGGCGCTCATGGCCACGTCGCGCTCGATCACGGCTGACACCTGGTTGGGCTGCCACGTCGGATCGCTGAGCACCTGGTTGAGCTCCATGTAGACGCCCGGGCGCGACGGCAGCGTCGTCGTCGCCAGCGTCTTGCGGAAGGCCTCGACCTGGCCGGTGCGCTCATGCAGCGCGCAGGATCGCCTGATCAGGACGCCCAGCTCCTGCACGTCGGCCGGCTTGGAGATGAAGCGATGGGAGATGATCGTGGCGAGGCCGGGCTTGCTCGTCCCGGAGAGGATCATCCGGATCGTCGTGGGATAGCGATCGCGGGCCCGGGTCAGGAGCGTGACGCCGTCCATCCCGGACATCTGATCCTCGACCACCAGCACGTCGACGGCCTCGGCGGCCAGCGCCTTCAGCGCCGCCTCGCCGCCGGGCGCGAACTCGATCTGCCACTCGGCCCCGGCGGATCGCATGATGTCGACCAGGCCGTCGAACGTGTCGGACCGGTCGTCGACGATCAGGATGCGTTTCGTGGTCGGCTCAGCGGAGGGCGTCAGAGGCGTCTGAGAAGCGACACCGTCGCGCATCGAGGTCAGGCTCATCGTGTCCCGAATATCGTCGCGGCCTCCGCCGATCTTGAGGCGCCGGCGACCTCGAACCGGCCGCTGCACGGGCCCGGCCGGCCCCACATCCAGGTGGTTGCTGGCTCGTCGGCCCTCGGGCGCGACCTTGCTGTTGCTGGACGCTTTCTGGACGCCCTGAACCCGGCGCCGGCCGGCTGACCTCGGCACGCCGCGCGCCCGCGCTCTCGGCCTCCTGGCCGAGCGATGCCGAGACTTCCAGCGTGAACCACACCGTCTTGCCCGACGGCGACTCCGGCTCCACTCCCCAGCGCTCGGAGAGCATGTCCACGATCTGCAGGCCGCGCCCGCTCGGCTCGTCGGGACCGGGTGAGCGCATCGTCGGCATGCCGCCGCCCGAGTCGGTGACCTCGACCCGGATCTCGTCCGGCCGGCGCAGGATCGCGACGTGGAAGCTGGCCCGCTCGTGGCGGATGCAGTTGGTGGCCAGCTCGGACACCATCAGCTCCACCGCTTCCAGCGCCTGCTCGGGACTGTCGGCCAGTGTGTCAGTGGCGAACCGGCGGGCGGCGTGGACCGACTGGGGGATCGCCGGGAACGTCCGCATCCGCCTCATTGCACCACCCCCAGCTTCTCGGACAGCCCCATGGCGGTGATCACCCTGCGCAGCAGGGACGGGGGGTCGAGCAGCTCGAACGCGCTGACCGCGCCTGCCCAGCGCACCCACAGCGCGATCGCCGAGCTGTCCGCAAACCGCACCTGACCGACGTCGACCGTGAGCCGGTCGATTCCTCTGGCCAGCGCCTCCTCGACCTGGGCCGCGAGCGGATCGATCCCGCTCATGTCGAGCTCGCCCGCGATGCGCACGATGGCGTGACGCCGGCCGTCGACCGCGACGTCGAAGCTGACCAGGGAGCCGGGCTCGACTTCTAGCTTGTCCATCGAACTCCCACGATCGCGATGTCGTCCTCCGAAGGTCCATGCGGCAGCTCGGTCACCAGCCGTCCGAGCAGATCCGGCAGTTCTGAGTGGTCGCCCGCGGCCGCGGCCCGCAATCGTTCGAGGCCCTGGTCCAGGCTCTCACCCCGCAATTCAACCAAGCCGTCGGTGTAGGCGAGGAATGTCGCGGCCATCGGCGCCGCGATCGTCGTCGCCGTGTACGTCGATCCGGCCTCCACCCCGATCGGCAGGCCGGCCTCGACCTCGACATAGCGACCGCTGCCGTTGCTCAGCAGCAGGGGCGGCAGGTGGCCGGCGCTGGTGACCGTGATCTCCCGCGCCGCGATGTCGAGCTGGGCGCACAGGACCGTGGCCAGCTGGCCGGTGTCGGAGATGCTGAACAGGTGCGAGAGCTTGGTCAGGATGCGGTCCGGCGGATCGGACTCGGCGGCGTAGGCACGGATCGCGTAGCGCAGCGATGCCATCGTCGACGCCGCCTTCAGGCCCCGTCCGGAGACGTCGCCGACGACGAGCAGCAGACGCCGTCCATCCAGATCGATGACGTCGTACCAGTCGCCACCGATGTCGACGCCCTGCTCGCCGGCCTCGTAGCGCGCGCTGGCGAGCATTCCCGGGATCTCGGGCAGCACGTCGGGCAGCATCGCGTGCTGCAGGGTCTGGGCGATGCTGCGCTGCTCGCCGTACAACCGCCGGTTCTCGGAGGCGGTGACCTCCAGCCGGCCGGCCAGCTCCTCGGCGGACCGCCGCCGCTCGGTCAGCCGCCAGGTCAGCAGCGCGGCCGCGACCGACAGCAGGACGCCGATGATCCCAATCAGCCACGGCAGGTCGTGCGGCAGCGAGCCGGCCAGCGACACCCGCGAGGACATCAGCAGGGTCAGCGCCCCGTCCCCGAACGGGACGGTCTCCGCGTGCGACGGCGACGGGGCCGGGAAGTGGCTGAGGTTGGTGACCAGCAGGTCCTGCGGTCGCTGCGAGGCTCCGAAGTAGATCGCGTAGTCGAGGTTGGCGAACGCGTTGCTGGTCTGGAGCTTGGAGCGGCGGTTGGCGGGCAGGGCGGTCTCCGCGTAGGCGACGTATCCGCCCGGCACCCGCGGGGCCGAGTACGCGTAGCCCAGCCCCGGCGGCTGCGACGTCAGGAAGCTGGTCACCCCGACCGTGTTCCGGTGCATCGCGCTCGCGAACAGCGCCGCCGCGCGCGCGGGGGCCGAGGCCAGCCGGGGGGTCTGCCCCAGCACCGCCACCGGGCCGGCCGCCGGATCGGCGGACTTCCACAGCGACAGCGAGACGAACTGCTTACCGCTGGCGGGCGCCCCGACCAGCGCCGACGCGAACTGATCGACCCGGCTCAGGTTGCCGTTGGTCGCGTCGGCCAGCTCGGCCACGGAGGCCAGCGACGTCTGCACCGACGGAAGCGCCGCCGTGACGAGCAGACTGGCGTCGCGCACCCGCAGGGCCAGCAGCCGCTTCTCGCTGTTGGTGTACTGGGACTGCGAGACGAGGGACAGCGTCACGGTCAGCGCCAGGCCGATGATCAGCGTCGCGACCGGCAGCCACAGCGCCGCCCGCGAACGGCGCTCGGGCGCAACCCCCTCGGCGCCGGCCGCAACCTCCTCCGCCGCCGGTCCCGGCGAGCGATCCACAGACTGCACCGAGCTCATCGTCGGCTTCTTGTCGGCTGTGATGTGAGCATGGACGACGCCTCCCGCCCAAAGGCCGGGACAGTCTCGCACACCCCGGGTCCCGCCGATAGAGCCTGACACGCTTCGTGCGCGTCGGGAAAATCGCGGCGTTCGAAGGGGGGACGGGCGATCGCCTGCGACTGTTGCGTGATGGGCAACGAAACCGACCGTGGAGACCGGACGTCGGCCCGGGCGGGGACGTCTGGTCTGGGGGACACGGATTCCCGACCTGACAGACCACACGTCGTCCGCGTGCTGGGGGTGTGGTCTCTGGTGTCGGTCTCGGGTCCATGGATGAGCGGACGTCGCGAGGATCACAGCGCGCCGCCGCACGCCGAACCGCTCGCGTTGGATGCCACCATCGCCCGCGCGCCGACCCGCGCGCGGGCCGATCAGCTCGGGCGGTTCCAGACGAACGTGACCATCGCGCCGGCCGGCAGCTCGTAGCTGAACGCGCGGCCCTTCCAGGCGACGGCGAACCGGCTGGTCGCCGTGCCGTTGTTGTAGGCGACCAGGACGATGCTGCCGTCCGGGTTGCGGAAGGCGACGTCGTCAAGCCCCGGCGTGACCACGTTCACGCCGCGATGGGGGTAGACGTAGGCGACGAAATGGTTGGAGGCGATCCGCTGGGCTCCCGGGTCGACGTAGGCGCTGGCCTGGCCGAGCTGGTAGTAGGCGCGGGTCAGCGAGGCGTTCCCGGTGCGCTCGTCCACGGTGGCCAGGCCCACGCAGCCGGGGCAGCCGTGGTTGGGCACCTGGACCGGACCACCGGTGGGGTCAAGGGCCAGGTTCCACAGCGCCACCGTGCTCGCCCAGTCCCGCAGGGAGGCGATCACGATCTCCGAGGTGGGCGTGGGTGAGACGCCGCCGGGCGAGCACTCGTCGACGATCTGGTCCAGCCGGGGGTCCGCCTGGCGGAACTCGTTCATCACTCCGGGGGCCCCGAAGTAGCAGTGCCACGAGATCCCGGCCAGCTCGCCACCCGCCCGGCCGAAGATCGCGGTGTCCATGTACGGGTTGTTGTCCGGGCCCCAGCCGAGATCCCCGGCGTAGATCTTGGGATGCAGCCGCGCGGCCGCCAGGTCGGGCTCCAGGTCCTGGACGATCCAGGTGGCCTCCGCCGCGGCTGACAGGTTCAGCCCCGGATATAGGGTGGGCGCTCCCGGCTCGTTCTCCGGCGTCACCGCCGCGATCGGCACTCCGGCGCGCGCGTAGGCCTGGATGAACTTGACGAAATACTCACCCCATGGCCCGTAGGCCGCCGCCCGCAGCGTCCCCAGGTCCCCCGCGTTGCCGAGCGAGTCGTTGCCCTTCATCCACGCGGGCGGCGACCAGGGGCTGGCCAGGAACTCGGTCTGCGGGTTGGCGGCCAGCACCTCCCGCAGCGCCGGGATGATGGAGGCCTGGTCGTGGGCGATGGAGAAGTGGGCCAGCCGGGGATCGGTCCTGCCCGCCGGCATGTCGTCGTAGGTGTAGGGCTGTCCGTTGTGGGTGAAATCCGAGGCGCCCATCGGGACGCGCACGAAGTTCAGCCGAATTCCGGCGGGCCCGAACAGCTCGCTGAACAGCCCGGCGCGCGTCACCGGCGACGCCTCGCGCTCGATCAGCCACGCCGACGTGTCGGTCATGGCCGCCCCGAACCCCTCCACGCGCTGATAGCGGGTGCCGGCGTTGACGTCGATCGTCGGCTCACGACCGACGTTCGCCGGGCCGAATTCGACGCCCGGCAGCGGCGCGAGCCGCTGGGTCATGTCAGCGGTGGTCTGCACGACCTGCACGGCGTAGGGGTCGGGCCCGCCCACCGGCGCGGCGACCGCCGCCGGGACACCGGCCACGACCAGGATCATCAGGCACAACAGCGCGCCGCGGATGAGAAGATCTCGGTGGCGCACTCCGCGGGCATTGTCGCAGCCGGACTGACCCGCCGCGACGGCTCCGACGCGCGGGCCGCCTACGTCGAGTCGGCGGCCGCCGGACGATGCAGCGCAACCCCCCCGATCACCAGCACCAGCCCCGCCACCTCGAGCCGGGTGGGGATCTGCGCCAGCACGATGATGCCGATCACCGTGGCGATCGCCGGCAGCAGCGCGACCATCGTGGCGTAGGTCGCCCGCGGCAGGCGGGCCATCGCCAGCTGGTCCGTGACATACGGGATGACGCTGGAGCAAACGCCGACGCCGATGCCCGCCGCCAGCGAGATCGGCGAGATGAACGCCGGCAGGGCCTCCCAGCCCCCGATCGGCGTCACCACCACCAGGGCGATCAGCATGGCCGCCGCCAGACCGTCGATGCCGCCGAGCGCGGGCAGCTTGGCGACCCGATCGGCCACGACGATGTACAGCGCGAACAGGACCGCGTCGGCGAACGCGAACGCGAAGCCCACGGCGGCGCCGGCCAGCCGGACGTCGGTCAGGAGATAGACGCCGCCCGCGGCCAGCGCCAGCGCGCCCAGGTTGCGCCGGGAGCGGGCGCCGAGCGCCGCCAGCACGATCACCGGCAGAAACTCGATCGCGGCCACGGTGCCGAGCGCGAGCCGGCTGATCGCGTTGTAGAAGCAGGCGTTCATGACCGCCAGCAGCGCGCCCCACGCCAACAGGAGCCGGCGGCCGTCGCGGTCCAGCGCGGCGAAGGCGCGCCACGGCCGCCGCCACACGGCGAAGATCACCGCCGCCGAGGCGATGCGCAGCCACGCCACCCCCAGCACCTCGACTCGGGCGAACAGCAGCACGGCGAACGAGGGCCCCAGGAAGTGGAACACCGCGCTGAACAGGAAGTAGGCGGACGGCGGGGCCGCGGCGATCTTGCGCGCCGCGCGCCGATGCGGCGAGCGCGCGGCCGGCACGGCGGGGACCGGGTGATCCATGACCTGCACATTGCCCAACGATGTCGCCGGTGTACATCGCCAATCGCAGGTATGATCGGCTAGGTGCCTGAGAATCGAAGGCATAACGGCCGCAACGCCGAAGCGGCTGCGCTTGACGCCACCAACCTCCAGCTGCTGGAGGAGCTACAGGCCGACGCCCGGCTGAGCCTGGCCGAGCTGGGGCGGCGGGTGGGGCTGTCCTCCCCGGCGGTCGCCGAGCGGCTGGCGCGATTGGAGCAGGAGAAGGTGATCCTCGGCTACCACGCGCGCCTCGATCCGCGCGCGCTGGGGCTGGCGCTGACCGCGGTCATCCGAGCCCGGCCGGCGCCCCGCCAGCTCAGCCAGGTCGCCGAGGTCGCGCGCAGCTCCCCCGAAGTCGTCGACTGCCGGCGGATCACCGGCGAGGACTGCTTCGTGATGACCGCCCACGTGCGCTCGGTCGAGCACCTGGAGGAGGTCATCGACCGGATCGCGATCTATGCCCAGACGACGACGTCGATCGTCCAGTCGGCGCCGGTCGCCCCCCGCGGGATCGCGGTGGGTCAGGCGAACAGCCCGCTGCCAACGAATTCGGCGCCCTGAGCGCCGGGCGGCACGAAGAAGTATCCCCCGCCGACGGGGGTGATGTAGTCGACCATCGGCTCGGCGTTCAGCCGCTCCTGGATCGTGACGAACTGCCGGCTCGGGCTCTGGTTGAACGCGACGAAGACCAGGCCCTGGTCGAGCTGGCCGGCGTGGTCGAAGCCCCGGTGATAGTTGAAGCCGCGGCGCAGGATGCGCTGGTTCGTGGTCGTGGACGTGCGCGGATTGGCCAGCCTGATGTGCGCGTCGAGCGGGATGCGCTGCCCGTGGGGGTCGAGGTCGTAGCGCGGATCCTCGAACTCGGTGGTGCCCCCGAGCGGCGCGCCGGTGTCGCGCGCGCGGCCGATCATGGTCTGCTGCTCGCGCAGCGCCACGCGATCCCAGAACTCGACGTGCATCCGGATGATGCGGACGACCTGATAGGTGCCGCCGGCGGCCCATCCCGGCTCGCCGGCCCCCGCCCACACGAGCTGGTTCATCAGGGAGGCGTCCGTCGTCGGCGGGTTGGCGGTGCCGTCGCGGAAGCCGAACAGGTTGCGCGGGTTGTTCTTGGGCGTGGGGCCCCGGCCGGCGCTGGCGAACCCGTCGATCGACCAGCGCTGCTGGAATGTCCCCCGGACGCTTCGCAGCAGCTCGCGCAGCGTGTGCACGACGGTGTCGCGATGCTGGGCGCAGATCTGGAGCAGCAGATCACCATGACTCTGTGCCGGATCGAGCTGATCGACCGGGAAGGTCGGCATCTGGGTGAGCTCGCGGGGACGTTGCCCACCCAGCCCGTAGCGCCCGTCGAACAGCGACGCGCCAAGGCCGATCGTGACCGTGAGTGCGTCCGGAGCATTGTCGGGCCCGAGCGTGCCCGAGTCGGCGGGCGGGGCGTCGATCTCGAGCAGCGGGATCGGCCCGCCGACGGTCAGCGCCTGCGCCCGCGTGCTCAGCACCCTGAGGGCCTGCATCAGGCTCGCCCGGTCCGGCGCGAACGAGTCGAGCGCGACGAAGGTGGCCTGGGCCGGCGGCGGATTGAGAATCCCGTTCTGGTGAACGCCGCTGAACGGCTGCTGCGTGACCAGATCCGTCGCCGACGCGGCCGCCCCGACCTCGGCGTTCACGTCGCCGGGCTGCTGCTGGATCTCGGCGGCCCGCGCCGCCGCGGCGGCCCCGCCGGCGACTCCACCCGCGCCGACCGCGCCGAGCAGCGCGGTGGACCGGGTCAGGAATGTGCGGCGATCGAGCGGGCTCATGGGTCGAGCTTGACCGCGCTTTGGGGGATCTGCGGGGTCGCCGCGGCGGTCGTCTCGAGCGCGCCCGGCACCTGAGCCAGCCCCTCCAGGGCCTGGCCGGTCGACGCGTCGAGCTCCTCGGACTGCATCTGCGAGAGCCCGGCGTCGGTCGGCAGCTGACCCCCATGGGCGCGTGCGATCGACTCGAGCGTGGTCCGCAGACCGCTCAGATCGCTCCTGACCGTGGCCAGCACACCCTCCCGGACATTCAGTACCGGCGCCAGCGTGTTGACGATCTCCGTCGTCGCCACCAGGCCCGCATTGGTGCCCACCACTCCGGCGCCGCTCCAGGGGACGTCGGTGCCGCTGAGCAGGTCGCGGACGGCGTCTTCGAGGATCTCGTGCGCCCGGGTCGCGTAGTCCAGCGGCGAGATCTGGACCTTGGGCATCATCGCGCGCAACCGGCGCACGTCGGCGCCCAGGCGGGTCGCCCACGGCTCGAGCGCGGTGGGCGGCTGGCCGGTCCAGAGTCCGTACTCGATCCGGTGCAGCCCGCTGAACCGAGGCGAGGTCACACCGCCGGCCAGCCCTCCGGGGGTTCCGTCGATGGCCTGGTTGAGCGTCGCGAGCTGGCCCTCGAGGTAGACACCGCCCAACCGCAGGTACGACGCGTAGGCGGCCAGCCACGTCCGCTGCGACTGCGCCCGGTCACCCGAAGCCAGCGCCGTTTTCAGGCTGGAGATCTGGCCCTCCATGACGCCGAGCACACGTCCCGAGTAGGCCAGATACGCGGCGACGGGCGCCGCGAATGCGCCCGGCGAGACCGGCGGCAGCGTCGATGACGGCGCGGACGCCGCGCCGCGGACCGCACCCTGCGTCGCGTAGACGTTGAGCGCGCTGGCCACGTGGGGCGAGCGCTCGTCATACGTCGCCAGCGGGGGCGGCGCATAGGCCGCCTGCGCGGCGGCCCGCGCGGTTGTCGTGCTGGCCGCCGGCGTCTGACCGCCGAGGATCAAGACCACGATCAGGGCCACTCCGATGACCAGCATCGCGCCCAGTCCAGCGAGCAACGCCCGCGGCACGCCTTTTCCTAAGACCACTCACATGCAACGTTCGGGGACCGCGCGCGCTTGCGTTTTGAGCGCGTTAGAGCCTGTCCGCCCGACCGGCTACAAACGCGGATGCATATGGCAGCGAACTCCGAACCCGCCGCTGCGCAGACCGGGATCGCGGTCGGTGAGGACGGCGTCGGTCGCTGCTGGTGGGCGGACTCGGCGCCCGAGTACCGGGCCTACCACGACACCGAGTGGGGCTTTCCGGTGAGCGACGACGTGCGCCTGTTCGAGAAGCTCAGCCTCGAGGGGTTCCAGGCGGGCCTGTCGTGGCTGACGATCCTGCGCAAGCGCGAGGCCTTCCGCGCGGCGTTTGCCGGCTTTGACTTCGAGCGGGTGGCCCGGTTCGGCGACGCCGACGTGGCCCGGCTCCTGGCCGATGCGGGCATCGTGCGTCACCGCGGCAAGATCGAGGCGGTGATCAACAACGCCGGCCGGGCGGTGGAGCTGGTCGGCGCCGAGGGCTCGCTCGCGCGCTACGTGTGGCGATTCGAGCCGCCGCGCCGGCCCGAGCCCCTCGATCGCGCCGGGCTCGCCCAGCTGGCCCACACGGCCGAGTCAAAGGCGCTGGCCAAGGACCTGAAGGCGCGCGGCTGGCGGTTCGTCGGCCCGACGACGGTCTACGCGTTCATGCAGGCCATGGGTCTGGTCAACGACCACCTCGACGGCTGCGCGGCGTGGGAGCCCGCCGACGCCGCGCAGCGGGCGTTCACCCGCCCTTAGTGTCCTGAACCAGCCGTGGGCCTCGCCGCGGGCCTCGCGATCGGGCGGCGTCGACCCGCCTCAGCGGCGGCGTCGGCCCAGCGGCCGGTACATGACGTGCTCGGCCACCGTGTACCCGTGGGCCTCGTAGAACCCCTCCGCGCGGCCGTTGCCGGCCATCACCGCGATCTTCATCGCGTCAGCGCCGGCGTCGCGGGCCAGGCACTCGGCGGCGCGCAGCAGGGACGCGCCGATGCCGCCGGAGCGGTGGGTCCCGGACACGACCAGGGTGACGACCTCCGCCACCCCGGCCTCGGAGTCGAAGGTGTCGTCGGCCGTGTCGTCGAGCGCGACCATCACGTAGCCGACCAGCCGGCCCCGGCCGTCGGTGGCGGTGATGTAGGCCGCACCATCGCTCAGGAGCCGCCGGTACCAGTCGCGGCGGCGGGCCCACGAGGTCTCGGGATCGCGCAGCAGCCCGCGGTACTCGGAGACCTCGAGGTGCTGCAGGTGCAGCTCCCCCCACAGAGGGGCGAGCTCGTCCAGTCCGTCCGGGTCAGTCCGCGGGTCGCTGAGCACAATCGCCTTTCCGGCCGGCGCGTAGGATTGCGCGCGACCCCGAGGAATCATCCCGAATGCACTGCCCAGGCGTCCCGCGGCGTCGCCCATCTGACCGGCGCGGGCGACGATGACGTCGACTGAGCCCGAACGCCAGCTGGTCCTGTTCTCGCTCCACGGCGAGCAGTACGCCTTTCCGATCGCCGCGGTGCGGGAGATCATTCGCTACACGCCGCCGAGCGCCACCGCGGCCGTCACCGGACTGATCACCGGCCTGATCAACCTGCGCGGCAGGGTGGTGCCGATCGTCGACCTGTCGCCCCGGCTGGGCCGCCAGCTCGAGATCGACAAGCGGACGCGCATCCTGGTGGTCGAGGTCGCCAACGGCGTGCTCGGGGTGATCGTCGACTCCGTCGACGGCGTGCGCGACATCCCCGCGGACAAGATCGAGCCGCTGCCGGTCGCACCCAGCGAGGCCGGGTTGGGCGACCAGATCGCCGCCATCGGCGACCGGCTGATCGTGCTCGTCGATCCCGAGCGGGCGCTGGGCGGGATCCTGCCCGCGCCCAGGCCCGCTGGGCCCCACCCCGCCGGGGACCCGTAGGATCCGGCCGCGTGCCCCACCGCAACCCGTCGCTGCTCGCCGCCCCGGCCCCGGCCCCGGGCCGGGTGTGGCTGACCGGCGCCCGCCTGTTCGACGGCACCGGCGCACCGGTACGCGAGCAGGCCGGGATCCTGATCACGGACGGAGTGATCGAGCGGGTCGGCAGCGCGACCGACGCCCCGCCCGACGGCGCCCGCATCCTCGACCTGGGCGGGCGGATGCTCATCCCCGGCCTGATCAACATCCACGTCCACGTGCAGGGCCACGAGCCGCGCCCCGAGCACGGCGCCGAGCCGCTGCTGGCGGGCACCAGCGCGCACTTCCTCCAGGCGCGCCTGCGCGACACCCTGCGCATGGGCGTGACCACGCTGCGCAACGTCGGATCCCAGGACCACCAGCCCCAGGAGGCGCGCCAGGCGATGCGCTACGGCGCCTTCCGCGGGCCGCGGCTGCTCACCTGCGGCCTGATCATCTCCGCCACCGCGCCCGGCGGCCGCTTCTATGGCGCGATGTACCGGGAGGCCGACGGGCCCGACGAGGTGCGTAAGGCGGTCCGCGAGCAGCTGCGCGAGGGCGCGGACTTCATCAAGGTCATGACCACCGGCGCGCGCTCCAACGAGCTCGAGGATCCCGAGCCGACCCAGCTGACCGACGCCGAGCTGGCCGCGCTGGTGCAGGAGACGCATCGCATGGGGTTCAAGGTGGCGGCCCACGTCGAGGGGCTCGCCGGAACCGAGGCGGCGATCGCCCACGGCGTGGACACGATCGAGCACGGCATGTACCTGATCCAGCGCCCCGAGCTGCTCGAGGCCATGGCCGCCGCCGGCCAGGTGCTGGTGCCCACGCTGAGCGGCTACTACTGGATGGGCGGCCTGGGCGACGTGATCGAGCCCGAACGGGCCCGGGTCGACCCGGAGATGCTGCCCAGCATCGTCGAGCTGGCCCACCACAATCTCGACCAGGGTACCCAGAGCCTGCGCGCCGCCCACGCCGCCGGCGTCCCGATCGCGCTGGGCTCCGATCGCTCCGGCGTCTCCGGCGACGACACCGCGCTCGAGTTCGCCCGCATGGTCCATCACGGTCTGTCGACCCGCGAGGCGCTGCTCTCAGCCACCTCGGTCGCGGCCCGGGCGATCGGCCTGCAGGACCACATCGGCACCGTCGAGCCCGGCAAGCTGGCCGACCTGACGGTGCTCGACGGCGACCTGCTCGAGGACCCGGCGCTGCTGCGCGACCCGGCGCGCATCTGGCTGGTGCTCCAGCTGGGCGAGATCGTCGCCGGCGCCGCGCTGGAGACCGGCGCGCCGATTGATTGACGCGACCTGGCTCACGGCACGATCGTTTTGCGGTCTCCCGTTGCCGACGCTCTTCGGCCGCCGCGCCAGCCGACAACTCCCGCACGCACCGCGAAATCACCACGTCCCACGGCAGACGTGAAAGACTCGGAGCGTCCGGTCCCAATGCCCTGCGAGGAGGTTCGCAATGCCCGACAGCGTCTATCGCGTCACCGAGGTCATCGGCGTCAGCAGCGAGTCATGGGAGGCGGCGGCCCGTGCGGCCGTCGAGACCGCGGCGAACAGCGTGCGCGAGCTGCGGATCGCCGAGGTCGTTCGGCAGGACCTCACCATCGAGGACGGCGGGGTCGTCAACTACCGCGTTCGGCTCGGGATCTCGTTCAAGTACAACCCCGAGTAGCCACCCGGCAAACCAGCGCCGCTTCGACACCGGCCGGCCCAGCGGCTACAGCATCACCTTGCCGCCGGCGACGTCCAGGGTCACGCCGGTGATCCACGACGAGGCGTCGGAGGCGAGGAACAGGGTGGCCTGCGCCACATCGTCGGGCCGGCCGATCCGCCGCAGCGGGAACGACGCGGCCAGCTCGCGGCGGACCTCCTCGGTGGTCCACTGGCGCAGGCGCTCGTGCTCGATGGCCGAGGGCGCCACGCAGTTGGCCCGGATCCCGTGGGCGGCGTATTCGCCGGCGATGTGCCGGGTGAAGGCGATCACCCCGGCCTTGGCCGCCGCATAGGCCGCGCTTGAGCGCGCCGCCTGGCGGGCGGCGGCCGACGACATCGTCACGATCGCGCCGCGCCCGCGGTCGATCATCGCCGGCAGCACGGCGCGGGCGGTGAGAAACGTGGGGGTCAGGTCCCCCTCGACCACCTCGCGCCAGTGCGCACCGGTCTCCTCCGCGGTGGCCACCGGCATGCCGTTGCCGCCCGCAAAGGCGACGAGGATGTCGGGCGCCCCCAGCCGCCCGGCGACCTCGGCGGCCATGGTCTCCACCTGGCCGTCGACGGTGCAGTCGGCGCGCAGGGCGAGCGCCTCGCCGCCGCTCGCGCGAATGGCGTCGGTGACGGCGGTCAGCGCCGGCTCGTCGCGACCGACGAGCGCCACCCGCGCGCCGTTCTCCGCCAGCGCGCGGGCGGTGGCCGCCCCGATGCCCCGTGACGCGCCGGTGACGACGGCCACCTTCCCGGCGAGATCTGCATAGCGTGCGTTCATGGCAGAAACCATAGATATCTAAGATTTAGATGTCAAATCCTTAGACGACTGAAGGTTGGTCTCTATACTGCTCGCTCGGACATGCCCGCGCCCCGCACGCCCATTGGATTGCAGCTCGCCCGGACCGCGCGCGACGTGGGGCGAGCGTTCGACCAGGCGCTGGCCGCGGCCGGCGGATCGCTGCCGGTGTGGCTGGTGCTGCTCAACGTCAAGACCGGGGCGATGGGCAATCAGCGCGAGCTGGCCGACGCGGTCGGGATCCGCGAGGCGACCCTGACCCATCACCTCAATGCCATGGAGGCCGACGGGCTGCTCAGCCGCCGCCGCGACCCGGCCAACCGCCGCGTCCACGTGATCGAGCTGACCGCCGCCGGCGAGGAGGCGTTCGTGCGTCTGCGCGACGCCGCGATGACGTTCGACCGGCGGCTGCGACGCGGCCTCAAGGAGCCGGAGCTGGCCGAGCTGCGCCGGCTGCTGGACCGGCTGGCGCGCAACGCCGGCCACGGTCGGTGATCCCGGCGACGGTCGGTGACCCAGCCCGCGGGCCCGGTCAGTGAGCGCTCCAGCGCTCGCCGGTGAGCCGCCACCCGCAGAGCGCCAGCCGCGCCAGCACGAGCGCCAGGATCGCGCACCACACCCCGACGATCCCCCATCCCGTCAGCAGCGACGCCACCGCCAGCGGCGCGAACGCGAGCGCGGCACACGGCAGCATCGCCCACATGAGAAAGCGCGTGTCGCCGGCGCCGATGAGGATGCCGTCGAGCGCGAACACGGCGGCGTTGACCGGCTGCATGAGCGCGAAGATGGGCCACACCGCGTGAATGCGGTTCAGGACGCGTGGGTTCTGGGTGAACGCCTGGGGCAGCACGCCGCTCAGCGCCAGCAGGACGCCGGCGAACACGAGCCCGACGACGACGGACCAGGCGAGCGTGCGCACCGCCAGCGCCCGCGCGCGGTCCACCTCCCGCAGGGCCAGCTGATGACTGACCAGGACCTGGGCGGCGATGGCCAGCGCGTCGAGCGCCAGCGCCAGGAAGTTCCACAGCTGGAACGCCACCTGATGAGCGGCCAGCGATGGCGACCCGATCCGGGCCAGAATCGCCCCGGCCAGCAGGAACGCGCCGAACAGGGACGCGGTGCGGACGAAGATCTGCCCGCCGGTGTGCGCCAGCGACCGCAGAGCGGCCCGGTCGATGAGCGGCCCCCGGTCGCCGGCCCGGGCGAGCACGACCACGAACACGGCGGCCATCACCACCTGGGCCGCGACAGTCCCTGAGGCCGAGCCCCTGATGCCCAGGTGCAGGCCGTAGACGAACCACAGCTCGAGTAGGGCATTGAGCGCATTGCCGCCGAGCAGGATCACCAGCGGCAGCCGCAGCCGCGCGACCCCCCGGAAGTATCCCTGGGAGGCCACCGCGATCAGCGCGCACGGCAGCCCCAGCGCGGCGATGCGCATGTACAGCACCGCCAGGTGCCCGACGCGGCCGTGGCCGCCCATGACGGAGATCAGCGGGCCGGCCGCGACGAGGGCGACCACCGCGAGCGCGACGCCGAGCGCCGCGCCCAGGATCGCCGCCTGGCGCCCCAGGTGGGCCGCGGCGCGCGTGTCGCCCACCGCGAACAGCCGGCCGACCTTCGGGGTGCTGCCGTACTCGAGGAAGTTGCACAGGCCGACGACCCCCGAGAGGACCGCGCCGGCCAGGGCCAGCGCGGCCAGCGGCGCCACCCCGAGGCGGCCGACGATCGCGGTGTCGACCAGGATGTACAGCGGCTCCGCCGCCAACGCGCCCAGCGCGGGCAGTGCCAGCATGGCGATCCGCCGGTCGTCGGCGCCCAGGCGCACAGGACCCCGGCGGCGTGGCGAGACCAGCAAGCTCACGCGGCGTGGCGCGATCGGTGGGCGGCCACCCGAGCCCGGGTCGCGCACCGCTCGGAGCAGTAGCGGCGCGGCATCCCGCCGCCGACGTCGGCGAACGGCCGCTCGCATCCGGGCGCGGTGCAGATCCCCCCGGGAAGCCGCTGGCGCTCGGCGAGCACGGTCGCCAGCGACAGCGCCGAGCTCGCGGCGAACCGCGTCGCCAGCGTCACGCCATCCTCATGCACGTGGACGTGCCAGGTGTAGCGGCCGCCTCCGTCGGTCAGCCGCGGCGGTTGCGCGTAGCCGGCCAGCAGCTCGTTGATCCGGGCGGCCGCGGTCGCCAGATCCCCGGAGGCCAGGACGTCGCGCACGCGGACCGCCACCGGGCGCAGCTGCTCCACATCGGCCGCGGTCACCCGCGGCGCCCGCTCGCCCGCGGCCGCGAACACCGCCGCGACCTCGCGCGGCCCGGCGTCGTCGCACAGCAGCGCCGCGGTCAGCGCGGCTGCACGCGTGACGCCGTTCGTGGCATCGAAGATGGGGCGATCGGGCATCGGCCGTGTAACGTATCATGGCTCGATATCCGTTACAGGGGCGGTCGGATTAAAGTGCCTGTTCGATGAGCAGCTGGGAGCAACTGGCGCAGTCGGCGCCCGGGTTCGGGAGCGAGCTCGCGGCCCGCTTCGGCGCGCGCACCCACAAGACGCTGGCGACCATCCGCGCCGACGGCTCGCCCCGGATCAGCGGCATCGAGACGTTCGTCGTCGAGGGCGAGCTGTGGTTCGGTTCGATGCCCGACGCGCGCAAGGCGCGGGACCTGCGCCGCGATCCGCGCATGGCGCTGCACTGCGCGTCCGACGACCCATCGGCGGACGACCCGCGGGCCTGGGCGGGCGACGCCAAGCTCAACGGCCTGGCCGAGGAGATCCTCGACCCCGACCGGCGCCTGGCCATCTTCCGCGCCAACGGCTCGGACCCGCCGTCGGCGGACTCTCACCTGTTCCGGGTCGAGATCGCCGCGGCCGCGCTCATCCAGCTCAACTCCGCCGGCGACCGTTTGGTGATCGAGCTGTGGCGACCGGGACACGCGGTGACGCGGACGGAGCGGGAGTGACCGCCACCGACCGCCGGCACTCCCTCTACGAGCGCTTGGACGCCCGCGACGTCGCTCCGGGTCCGCCAGGTCGTCAGCGGGCCAGGTAGGCGTCGACCAGCCGCCGCGGGGCCCGCGCCAGCCAGGCTTCGACCACGACCTCCTCGAGCACGTCGAGCGACACCGGCTCCAGACGGACGAGAATCGCCGGGTAGCCGTCGAAATGCGGAGTGGTGAAGAACACGCCGGTGGCGTCAGCGAGCAGCGCCTCCTTGGCCACCAGGTGCTCGACCCGGGCGCCCAGGATCGGGCCGTCCGGCGCCGCGTCCCCGAGCGCCCTGAGGTCCGACTGACGCAGCGGCCGCTCCCACACGAACAGCTTGTCCTTGACCCGCCATTGGCGCATGTCGCGCGACACGCGCTCACTCGACTCGGGAAGTGCCAGGGCCAGCCTCTGCACGTCGTCCCACGCGGCCACCTCCCGGACTCTACGCGGGGCGGACGCGGAAGTCTGAGACGATCCAGTGGTGCTGCCCCGCGCGATCGCCTCCGACCTCGATGGCACCCTGCTGCGCTCCGACGGAACGCTGGATGAGCGTTCGCGCCGGACGCTGGCGGCAATCCAGCGGGCCGGCGTCCTGCTGGTGCTCTGCACCGCGCGGCCGCCGCGATGGATGCGCCCGCTGGCGCAGGCCACCGGCCACGGCGGGGTCGCGGTGTGCGCCAACGGCGCGGTGACCTGGGATCTGCACGCCGACGCGGTGCTCGAGACCCGGGCGCTGGCGCCGCCGGTGGCCGCCGATGTCGTGCGCCGGCTCAAGCAGGCGCTGCCCGACGCGTCCTGGGCGGTGGAGACCGCCGACCGCTTCGGCCACGAGCCCGATTACCTTCCCCACTGGCCGGTACCCGACGGCACGATCGTCGACGCCGTCGAGGCGCTGATCACCCAGCCGGCGACCAAGCTGCTGCTGCGCCACGACTACCTGCCGGCGGACGCGCTCGTCACGGTCGCGCGAGAGCGCATCGGCGACCTGGCCGAGCCGACCCACTCCAACTCGGAGGGATCGCTGCTGGAGATCACCGCGGCCGGCGTGAGCAAGGCGTCGGCGCTGGCCCGGCTGTGCGCCGAGCGAGGGATCGACCGCACCGAGGTCGTCGCCTTCGGCGACATGCCCAACGACCTGCCGATGCTCGAGTGGGCCGGTCACGGGGTGGCGGTGGCCAACGCCCACCTCGACGTGCTGGCCGCCGCCGACGAGATCACGCTGGCCAACGACGATGCCGGCGTCGCCCACGTGCTCGAGCGCCTGCTGGCCGGCGGGACCGCCTCGGCGGCCTGATCGGGCGCGCCGCGCGTCGCGATTCCTGATTGCCGGACGGCGGGGCGGTTACTGTTGGCCTGAGTCTGCTCAAGCCGGGACCCCAGGAGAGGACGAGATGAGCGCGGAAGGCACCGATCCCCGAGCTGGTCAGCTACCGGAGCCGAGCGATCTGGTCGACGTCGACGAGCTGATCGAGGCCTACTACGACCGGACGCCCGATCTGTCTGACCCGGGCCAGAGGGTGGCGTTCGGCACCTCCGGTCACCGCGGATCGTCGCTGACCGGCACGTTCACCGAGGCCCACGTGGCGGCGATCAGCGAGGCGGTCTGCCGGTACCGCTCGGCCCAGGGCATCGACGGGCCGCTGTTTCTGGGGCGCGACACCCACGCCCTTTCCGAGCCGGCGTTGCGCACCATCGTCGAGGTGCTCGGAGCCCACGAGGTGGACGTGGTCGTCGACGCCGACGGGGGCGCCACGCCGACGCCGGTCATCTCCCACGCGATCCTCACCCACAACCGCGGCGGCGGCCCGGGCACGGGGGACGGGGTCGTCGTCACCCCGTCGCACAACCCGCCCGACGACGGGGGGTTCAAGTACAACCCAACCCATGGTGGCCCGGCGGACACCGACGTGACCGGCTGGATCCAGGACGAGGCCAACCGCCTGCTCGAGGGCGGCCTGCGCGAAGTGCGCCGGGTGCCGTTCGCCTCGGCGCAGGTGCAGCGCCGCGACTACATCTCCGGCTACGTCGAGGACCTGGAGGCGGTCATCGACCTCGACGCCATCCGCGGATCGGGACTGCGCCTGGGGGTCGACCCGCTGGGCGGGGCATCACTGGCCTACTGGTTCGCCATCGCCGAACGCCTCGGCCTCGACGTGACCATCGTCTCCGATGCGCTCGATCCGACGTTCCGCTTCGTCCCGCTGGACTGGGACGGCAAGATCCGCATGGACTGCTCGTCGCCGTGGGCGATGTCGCGGCTGCGCGAGAAGGCAGACGACTTCGACGTGGCGTTCGCCAACGACCCGGACGCCGACCGGCACGGGATCGTCACCCCGGGCGCCGGGCTGATGAACCCCAACCACGTCCTGGCCGCATGCATCGCCTACCTGTTCGGCGGACACCGGCGGTGGGGCGACGAGGTCGGCGTCGGCAAGACGCTGGTGAGCTCGAGCATGATCGACCGCGTCGCCGCCGACCTGGGCCGGCGGCTGGAGGAGGTTCCGGTCGGCTTCAAGTGGTTCGTCCCCGGGCTGCTGGACGGCACGCTCGGCTTCGGCGGCGAGGAGAGCGCCGGCGCATCGTTCCTGCGCCGCGACGGCACGGTGTGGACCACGGACAAGGACGGCCTGATCCCCTGCCTGCTGGCGGCGGAGATGAAGGCCACGACGGGACACGATCCGGGCGAGGTCTACGGCGATCTGACCGAGCGCTTCGGCCACCCGGTGTACAAACGCGTGGACGTGGCCGCCTCAGCGGCGGAGAAGGACGTGCTCAAGCGCCTCTCGCCCGACCAGGTCCCGAGCTCCGAGCTGGCCGGCGACCCGATCACACAGGTGCTGACCACCGCGCCGGCGGAGCCCCATGCGGCGATCGGCGGGCTGAAGGTGGTCACCGACCACGGCTGGTTCGCCGCCCGCCCGTCGGGGACCGAGGACGTCTACAAGGTCTACGCCGAGTCGATGGAGGGCGAGCAGCACCTGCAACGGATCCTCACCGAGGCCGAGCAGATCGTCTCCGCCGCGCTGGCCGGCGCGGGAGCGAGCTCGCGATGAAGAGCGCCGACCAGAACCACGTGTTCGCGATCGTGCTCGCCGGCGGCGAGGGCAAGCGCCTGTCGCCGCTGACCCTGGACCGCGCCAAGCCCGCGGTGCCGTTCGGGGGCAACTATCGGCTGGTCGATTTCGCGCTGTCGAACCTGGTCAACGCCGGCTACCGCCGGATCGTGGTTCTCACCCAGTACAAGAGCCACTCGCTGGACCGCCACATCACCACCACGTGGCGCCTGTCGCCGCTGCTGGGCAATTACGTGGCGCCGGTGCCGGCCCAGATGCGCCGCGGACCGTACTGGTTCCAGGGCTCGGCGGACGCGATCCATCAGAACCTCAACCTGCTGCGCGACGAGAAGCCCGACATCGTCATCGTGTTCGGCGCCGACCACATCTACCGGATGGATCCGGAGCAGATGGTGCGCCAGCACATCGAATCGGGCGCGTCGGTGACGGTGGCCGCGCTGCGAACGCCGATCGAGCAGGCGGACCAGTTCGGGGTGATCGAGACCGCGGCCGATGGACGGACGATCACCGCGTTCCGGGAGAAGCCCAAGGACGCCCTCGGCCTCCCGGACGCCCCCGACCAGGTGTACGCGTCGATGGGCAACTACGTGTTCTCGACGGACACGCTGATCGAGGCGGTCTCGATGGACGCCGAGGCCCGCGACTCCGCGCACGACATGGGCGGCAACATCATCCCGATGCTCGTCAACTCGGGAACGGCGCAGGTGTACGACTTCGCGCGCAACGAGGTTCCCGGCGCCACCGAACGCGACCGCGGCTACTGGCGGGACGTCGGCACCCTGGACGCGTTCTATGACGCCCACATGGACCTCATCTCAGTCCATCCGGTGTTCAACCTCTACAACATGGAGTGGCCGATCCTGACGCTGCCCGACCCACTGCCGCCGGCCAAGTTCGTCTTCGCCGACGGAGAGCGGACCGGGCGGGCGGTCGACTCGATGGTGTGCTCGGGCGTGATCATCTCCGGGGGCAGCGTGAACCGGTCGGTGCTCTCGCCCAGCGTCCAGGTCCACTCCTACGCCGAGGTCGAAGGGTCAGTGCTGTTCTCCGGCGTCGAGGTCGGGCGCAAGGCGGTTGTCCGTAACGCGATCCTGGACAAGGATGTCGTCGTCGAGCCAGGCGCCACCCTCGGGGTCGACCTCGATCTCGACCGCGAGCGGTTCACCGTCTCGGCCGGCGGCGTCGTGGTGGTCCCCAAGGGCGCGCGCGTGCCTGCGGGCGTCACCGTCTGACGTGCGCGTCGCACTGCTGACCCGCGAGTACCGGCCCGAGGTCTACGGCGGAGCCGGCGTGCATGTCGAGTACCTGAGCCGCGAGCTGCGCAAGCTGGTCGAGCTGACCGTCCACTGCTGGGGCGCGGACCGCGACGATCCGGCGGTACACGCCCACCGGCCCTGGGACGCCCTCGCCGGGCAGGCTCCGCACCTGGCGGCGCTGCAGGCGATGTCGATCGATCTGGTCATGGCCGCCGGCGTGGAGGGCTGCGATGTCGTGCACAGCCACACCTGGTACGCGCAGTTCGCCGGCCATCTGGCCAAGCTGATGTACCGGATTCCCCACGTGCCCACGGTGCACTCGCTGGAGCCGCTGCGTCCCTGGAAGGCCGAGCAGCTGGGCGGCGGCTACGCCATCTCGAGCTTCTGCGAGCGGACCGCCCTGGAGGGCGCTGACGCGGTGATCGCCGTGTCCAAGGGCTCCCGGCGCGACATCCTCGAGTGCTATCCGGCGATCGATCCCGAGCGCGTCCACGTCGTCTACAACGGGATCGACGCCGTCCAGTACACCCCGGATCCGGGGATCGGCGTGCTGGAGCGGTTCGGGGTCGATCCGGCGCGGCCCAGCGTGGTGTTCGTCGGGCGGATCACCCGCCAGAAGGGGGTCCCCCATCTGCTGCGCGCGGCGCTCGACTTCGATCCCTCGGTGCAGCTGGTCCTGTGCGCGGGCGCCCCGGACACGCCGGAGATCGCCGCCGAGGTGCAGGACGGCGTCGCGCACCTGCGCTCCACCCGCGACGGCATCGTCTGGATCGAGGAGATGCTGCCCAAGACCGACGTGATCCAGCTGCTCAGCCACGCCACGGTGTTCGCCTGCCCGTCGATCTATGAGCCGCTGGGAATCGTCAACCTGGAGGCGATGGCCTGCGAGGCCGCGGTCGTGGCCTCGGCCACCGGCGGCATCGTCGAGGTCGTGCAGGACGGCCAGACCGGGCTGCTGGTACCTCTGGAACAGGCGCCCGGCTCGATCGAGCCGATCGACCCACCGGCGTTCGCCGCCGCGTTCGCGCAGCGGGTCAACCGGCTGATCGCCGACCCCGAGCTGGCCACCATGATGGGCCGGGCAGGCCGCCGGCGGGCGATCGAGCACTTCGCCTGGCCGGCGATCGCTGCGCAGACCGTGACGGTCTACGAGAGCGTCAGCGGCGGCTAGTGGCCCCCACTAGCGGGCGGTCGCCCGCCGCCTGACCAGCGAGTCCAGCGTGACCGCGGCGATCAGCACGACCGCAGTGGCCATGTCCTGCCCGGCGGCGGTGATGCCCATCAGGCCCAGGCCGTTGAACACCGCGGCGATGACGATTCCGCCGAGCAGCGCGTGGAGCGGCTTGCCGCGCCCGCCGAACAGGCTGGTGCCGCCGATCACCGCCGCGGCGACCCCGAACAGGACGAGGTTGCCGCCGTCGATGTCGGTCGACATCGACCCCTGCCGTGATTCGTACACCAGACCCGCCAGGCCGGCGGTGACGGCCGCCATGATGAAGCCGAACGTCCGGATCCTGGCGACGTTGATACCGGCGCGGCGTGCCGCCTCGGGGTTGGCGCCGATGGCGTAGAGATAGCGGCCGGTCCGCGTCCGGCCCAAGAAGAACGAGTACGCCAAGATGATCAGGAGAACCACCGGGATCACCCATGGCACGCCCCGCAGCGGTGTGAGCAGTCCGCGGTTCAGGTTGCAGATGAGGACAAGCACGAAGCCACCGATCGCCGTCACGACGATGGAGAGGATGGTGACGCTCAGCGGTGGTGCGGTGAGGCCGGCTCTCCGCCGCCGCGTGGTGCCGGTCAAGGTCACCGCGGCGAAGATCGCCAGCACGACGACGAGCGCGACCCAACTCAGCGTCGGGCTCATGTTCGTGTTGACGAGGTTGTAGATGGTGTTGTTGTTCGGGAGCGAGATGACGCCGCCGACCGCGGTCTTGTCGATGTTCGCGAGCTCGATCATCACGCCCTCGAACCCGAGCAGACCGCCGAGCGTGACGATGAACGACGGCAGGCCGAGCCGGGTGATGAGCGTGCCCTGCAGGCCGCCGATGGCCACGCACACGATGAGGCCGCCGATGATGGCCGCCCACCACGGCAGGCCCACCGGCGCGTTGACGAGCTCGGCGATCACGAACGCGGCCACGCCGGCGACGAAGCCGACCGAGAGGTCGATCTCGGAGAGGATGAGGACCCAGACCTCGGCGGCGCCGAACAGAACGTAGGTCCCGGCCTGGACGAACAGGTTCACGAGGTTCCCGGCGGTGAGGAACGTCGACTGCTCGACCTGGAAGAAGATCACGATGACGATCAGCCCCACGACGATCGGCAGCGCGCCGCTCTCGCCGTTGCGAATCCGCCGGCCCCAGGCGAGGAAGTACTCGCTCAGCGAGCCGGCCAGGTCAGGGGCGACCGCGGCCAGTTCTGCGTCGCTGACGTGGGCGTCGCCGACGTCGCCGTCGGTGGGCGGGGCGTCCGGGAGCGTGCCCGTGGTGTGGGGGCCTTCGGTGGATTCGGCCATCGTCTCCTCCTCCTCTACGTCACGGTCCGGGCGGCACCGTTGCCCGCCTCGCGTCCGGCGGTTCCGGTGGTCATGTATTCGACCACGTTCTGGCGGTCGAACTCCGATGCCGGCGCGGCGGCCACCAGCCGTCCCAGGTAGAGCACGGCGATTCGGTCGGCCACCTCGAAGACATCGTTGAGATTGTGCGAGATGACCAGCACCGCCACACCGCGGCCCGACAGCGTCTTGATCAGGTTGATGACCATCGTCGTCTGCGCGACGCCGAGCGCGGCGGTGGGCTCGTCCATGATCACCAGCTTGGCGTTGGACATCACCGCCTTGGCCACGGCCACCGACTGACGCTGGCCGCCGGACAGGGAGGCGACGGGCTGGCGGATCGAGCGGACCGTCGTCACGTGAAGGCCGGCCAATGTGTCCCTGGCCTTGATCTCCATCGTCGCTTCGTCGAGCAGGAGGTGCTCCAGCGGCTCGTGGCCCAGGAACATATTCTGGACGATGTCCAGGTTCTCGCACAGGGCGAGGTCCTGGTAGATCGTGGTGATCCCGAGCGCCTCGGCATCCTTGGGGCCATGGAGGTGAACCGGCGCCCCCTCCCACAGGATCTGGCCGCCGTCCGGCGCCCACAGCCCGGAGACGGTCTTGATCAGCGAGGACTTGCCGGCGCCGTTGTCTCCCACCAGCGCGGTGACCTGGCCCGGCGGCACGTCGAGGTCGACCGAGGTCAAAGCCCGTACCGGGCCGAACGTCTTGGTCACTCCCCTGAGTGAGAGGAGCGCACCACTGCCGTTCTGCGGGGCGGGGGCCGCCGCGACGCCGCTGTCCGAAGTGCTCATATGGTGGCCGTCCTGGGCATGATGCCCGCCCGCTGGGAGCGGGCGGGCATTATGCACCGTCTCGTTTGGTCTAGCCGGAGGTTATCCCGAGATCCCGGCCTTCTTGCACTCCGCGGCGTAGGAACCCGTGCACAGCTGAGACGCCGGCACGAAGTTGTCCTTGATCACCGTGGAGTTCATGTTCGCCGGCGTGACCCACGACGGCTGGAGCAGCACCGACGGCACCGGCTTGTGCTCGTTGATGTCCTCCGTCGTCCCATTCAGGAGCGACGACGGCGGGGTCTTGCCGGCCCGGAGATACAGGGCCAGCGCGACCGCGGCCTGCGCCTCCTTGTAGATCGGCTTGTACACCGTTCCGCACTGGTAGCCCGACAGCACGTTCTGGAGGCCGGTGAGCGTCGCATCCTGTCCCGTGGTGGGGAAGGTGTCGGGCTTCACACCGTGGCTCTTCAGGTACGTGATGATCGGTGCGCCGTTCTCATCGTTGGGGATGAGGGCGGCGTTGGCGTTCTTGTGGGCGGTGAAGGCCGCCTCGAACTCGGTCGCCGCGGTCGGCGGATCCCACGTGCCGGCCGGATTGGAGACGTCCGTCCACTTGCCGGAGCTGAACAGCGGCTGCAGAACCCCGTGGTAGCCGGTGAAGAACAGCGTGGCGTTGTTGTCGGTCGGGTCCCCGCGCATCACGATGACCTGCGGCTTGGCGACGTGCCACGCCGCCACGCAGGACGTGAGCCCCTGGCCCATGAGCTTGCCGACCGTGACGTTGTTGAAGCTCACGTAGTACGGGCGGCTGCCGCCGAGCGTCAGGCGGTCGTAGTCGATGACCTTGGCGCCGTGCGCGGCGGCGTACTTCTCGACCGCGGAGCCGGTGCCGGAGTCCTCCGGGTCGCTCAGGATGATCGACGCCCCGTTCGTGATGTCCGACTGGGCGTCGGTCAGGAAGGTGGAGTCGCTCTTCTGGGCGTTCTGGATGATGATGTCCGAGGCCGGCACGCCCGCGGCCAGCAGGGCCTTCTTGATGTCCGGCTGGTCGAACTCGACGTAGCGCGTCGAGCTGGTGGTGTCCGGCAGGATCGCCGCGACCTTGCCCTTGCCCGAGGCCGCCAGCGACTTCAGTGCCGCCATCGCCGAGAAGTCGTTGGTGAATGATGACGTCGAGATGCTCGGGGCCGGCGCGGCGGAACTGCTGCTGGCCGCCGCCGATGCCGTACTGGTGCTGGAGCTCGAACTGGAGCTGTTGGATGAGCTGCCACAGGCAGCGACGCCGACGCTCGCGGTGATGGCAAGCGCAGCGACAATCGTCTTGCTTTTCAGCAAGTGCACATTGACCTCCTCCTCCTCCTCAGCCAACGACGCTGTCGGCGCGCATGCCGCGCGGTCACCGCTCAGCGGTTGGCACAATGATGTCTGCCGCTGGACCCTAGGGCCGCCTGCGTGAACGAGGCGTTAACATCGGGCGAGCGAACGTAAACATGCGATAAACGCCGTCGGACGTCGCATCCGGAGCTCATTCGGCGACGAATCGGTATCCGGCCCGCGGCGCGGTCACGATCAGGGGCTGGGCCTCGTCGGTTTCCAGCTTGGCCCGCAGCCGCCGCACGTAGACCCGGACGTACTCGGTCTCGGTCTGGTAGCCGTGGCCCCACACGCGGCGCAGCAGATGGGCGTGGCTGAGCAGCTTCCCCCGGTTGGTGACGAGCTCCCGCAGGAGAGCGAACTCGGTGGGGGTCAGATGGATCGGCTGGCCGCGCTTGGTCACCTGCTGGCGGGCGAGATCGATGACGATGTCTCCGGCGGTGACGATCGGCGGGCCGGGCTCCGAGCCCCCGGCGGCACGGGTGCGGCGGAGCGTCGCCGTGATCCGCGCCAGCAGCTCCTCGACGCTGAACGGCTTGGTCATGTAGTCGTCGGCGCCCATGTTCAGCGCGGTCACCTTGTCGCGCTCGCCGCCGCGAGCGGAGACGACGATCACCGCCACCGAGGAGCGCTCGCGAATCTGGCGGCACAGGTCGAACCCGTCGGCCTCGGGCAGCATGAGGTCGAGCAGGACGATGTCCGGATCCTCGGTCTCCAGCAGCTGGAGCGCCCGCATGCCATCGGTGGAGACGACGGTGTCGAAGCCGCGCACGGCCAGGTTGGAGCGGATCAGGTCGACGATGTTGGGGTCGTCCTCGACCAGCAGCGCCCGCGTGTTCGTGACCGGCTCAGACATCGGCGCTCCGGGAGATCGACGGCTCGGGCACCAGCGGGTCGACCAGGGCGGCGATCTCGTCCTCGCGGCCGCCGTCGCCCGCGCCGGGCGACAGCATGACGGCCTCGATCGGCAAGCGGATCCGCCAGGTGGTGCCGGGCGTCACCCCCGCCAGCTCGACCAGGCCGCCGTGGGCGTCGACGATGCCGCGGGCGATGGACAGGCCCAGGCCCGCCCCGGCGGTGCGCGAACGGTGGCGCCGCGCCGAGTCGAACGGGTTGCCGGCCAGCTCGATGGGGAAGCCGGGACCGTCATCGGCCACGCTGATCTCGATATGGGCGGGGCCGGGGCCGTCAGCGATGACCCGGACGGCGGTTCCCGGCGGGTTATGGCAGAACGCGTTGTTGAGCAGGTTGACGAACACCTGCTCGAGGCGATCGTGGTCGGCCCACACCGCGGGGAGCGTCGGGTCGCAGCTGACGGTCACGGCGGCCGCCTGCTCGGGGGCCAGGCACGCGACGGCCGCCTCGACGACCAGCGGGATGTCGCACCAGTCGGGCTGCAGGCGCATCACTCCAGACTCGATCGCGCTGAAGTCCAACAGGTCGTCGACCAGACGACCCAGACGGGCGGACTCGGCGGCGATCCGCTCCAAAAACCGCTGCTGGGAGTCGCCGTCCCAGGTCACGTCAGGCGCCAGCAAGCTGGAGGCGTATCCGCGAATCGCCGTCAGTGGGGTCCGCAGCTCGTGGCTCAGCCGCGACAGGAATCCGCGCTGCAGTTGCCGGGAGCGCCGGAGGGCCGCGGCCTCCTGGTGGGCCAGCCCGGCCTCCTCGCGCTCGAGCGCCAGGCGCAGCGAATGCGCCGCGTCCTCGATCAGCGCGGTCTCCTCCGGGGTGACGTGCAAATCGCTCCACGTGGCCAGCAGCACAGTCGGGCCGCCAGGGGACATGAATGGCACCGCCAGCACCACGTCGCGACGCAGGCTGGAGTCGAACTCCCGCGCGGAGCCGTCGCGCCGAGCATCGCTCAGCGCGCTGACCGCGCCCTCGCGTAGAGACGTCGAGATCGAGTCGGGGTCCGTGCCCAGCGGGCCGCTGTAGGCGCGCCAGGCGGGGCCGTCCTCCAGGCGGGTGATCAGCCCCACCTCGTCGGCCTGAAGCCCGCGGCGCAGCGACTGCAGCGCGATGGTCAAGCCCTCGGCCACGGTCACGGGACCGGCCAGGGTCTCGAGCATCTCGCGGATCGTCTCCAGCACGCGGTTACGGGCGGTGACCTCGTTGAGCAGCCGGTCGCGCTCAACCGCGCTGGCCACATAGCCCGCGTACAGGGTCAGCAGATCGAGCTCGTCGCGGCCGGGCCCGCCTGGATCGGGCCGGAACACGGTGATCACCGCGCTGACGCCGGCGGGGCCCATCACCGGTACCGACCACGAGCTGAGGGTGGCCGGCGGCTCGGCGACGTCGCCGAACGGCGCCCAGGGGTTGCTGACGCGCAGGTCCTCCTCCACGACGTGCTCCTCGCGCGCCGCGGCGCGGCCGGCCGGGCCGCCCGCCGGGCCCACCTGCAGGCGCGACCACGGGGTGATCTCGCCGGGCGAGAACCCCAGCGAGGCATCGCACAGCAGCGACCCGCCGTCGACCACGTGGATGCAGACCTTCTCCGTGCCCAGCGCCGAGCCCAGCGCGGAGAGGATCAGTGGCAGGCTCGACGACGGATCGGCCGAGACCAGCCGGTCGGCCAGCCCGTGCAGCCGGGTCAGCTGGCGGCGGGCCGAGGAGTCGACCTGCTGGCCGGAGAGCAGCGCGGCCAGATCGTCGGGATGGGTGCTGGGCGGATCGAGCTCGGCCACCACCTGGCCATGGCGCAGGACCACGATCCGGTCGGCCAGCCGGAACATCTGCTCGATGTCGCGGCTGGCCAGGAGGATGGCGATGCCCTGGGAGCGCAGGTTGCTGATCAGCTCCTCGACCTGCCCCGCCTCCATGACGCCGAGCGCGGCGGTCGGCTCGTCGAGCACCAGCAGGCGCGGACGGCGGGCGATGGCCTTGGCCAGCGCGACCAGCTGGCGCTGCCCGCCCGACAGCGAGCCGACCAGGCGGGTGGTTGCGGGCATCGATATCTCGAGGCCGTCCAGCAACGCGCCGGCCGCGGCATGCAGACGCGCCTCGGAGGACATCAACCGCGCCGTCTCGTGGCCCAGCAGCAGGTTGCCGGCGACGTCGAGGTTGTCGCACAGCGCCAGGTCCTGCCACACCACGGCCACCCCCAGCCGGCCTGCGGCCGCCGGATCCGCCGGCATCGGCCGTCCGCCAACGAAGATCTCGCCACCGGCCGGAGCGGTGTCGCCGGCGATGCAGCGCACCAGCATCGTCTTGCCGGCGCCCGGTTCGCCGGCCACCGCCACCAGCTCGCCCGCGCCGATGCTGAGGTCCACCTCGGTGAGCGCCCGGCCGGGGCCCAGGTCGGCGTTGAGCCCCGAGACCCGCAGCGCGGGCGGTGCGTTCACTTCGGCATTCAGCAGAGCGGGGTTCATGACCAGCGCGGCAGCCCGCGCACCGCACCCGGCCAGGGGCGCACGTGGCTTCGTGCGTCCTCCTCCCAGGCGACGGTTCCTGCGCCGATTCTAATGGGGCGCCGAAGCCGGTTGCGGCGGACACGCCCGGACGGCCAGGTACGATCTCCCACTCCGCAGTGGGTCAGGCGCAATGGGAGTCGTGCAACGCGGAGCGGCGAAAGGTTGCCTGTGAGCTCGCAACAGATCAGCCCCAGGGCAGTCGTATCGCGGATCTGGGAGATCTATCGCGGCAACGCGCCCGTGCTCATCGGCACCGCGCTGATCCTGTTCGCGCTGCAGTTCGTCGTCTTCCTGCTGGTGCCGGGCGCGTCGGTGGCGGTGGCGATCCTCTTCTGGGCGCTGAGCGTCCTCTACCAGGGCATGGTGGTCAAGCTCGTCCAGGACGTCGAGGCGGAGCGGCACGACCTCTCGATCTCCAAGCTGCTGCGAAGCGTCGAGCCGGTGCTGCTGCAGCTCATGGCGGTGTCGATCATCTTCGCCATCGGAGTGGCCGTCGGCTTCGTCCTGCTCATCATCCCGGGGCTCTGGCTGCTGGTGATGTGGTCCGTAGTGGCGCCGGTCACCGTTCTCGAGCGCCCCGGTATCTTCGCCGCCTTCGGACGCAGCATGGAGATGGTCCGCGGCAACGGCTGGGCCGTGTTCGGCGTGATCATCATCGTCTCGCTGGCGGTGCTGGTCGTCAGCCTCGCCGTCGGGCTGGCCACCGTGTCGCTCGGGTCGGTCGGCCGTGCGCTGGTGCAGTGGGCGGTCAACGCCGCGGTCGCGCCGGTGAGCGCCCTCAGCGCCTCGGTCATCTACTTCACGCTGCAGCGGTAGCCGCGGGTCTCAGCGTGCGTCGTCGCCGCCGGCTGGGGCGGTCGCCGGCTGGCGCGGTCGGCGGGTAGGGCCGTCGCGGTCGGCGGCTGGCGCGGTCGCCGGCGGGCGCGGGCGGCGGCGGGCGCGGTCGCCGGCGGGCGCGACGGGCCGTGGCCTCACGGGCGGTCGCTGTCATGCGAAAAACGCCGGGCTATCGAACGGGGGATCGGCCTGCAGGCCGTCCTGGCAGACCCCACAGACCAGACGTCCGGCCATCTGGGGACGTCTGGTCTGTGATGTCGGGAATCCGCGCCTCTCAGACCAGACCCCCTCGCCGAGGTCAGACGTCCGGTCTCCACAGTCGG
>DATAWL010000004.1:0-47935 GCA_036267215.1 Solirubrobacteraceae bacterium
ATCGACAGCAAAAACGAGCTGAAGAAGATCTGGATGCCCACGATGATCAGCGTCGCGGCCAGCACCGCCAGGTTCTCATCGGCGAGGCTGCCGAAGCCGTGATTGATCCACTCGACGGCGATCACCGCTCCGACGATCACCCCGGCGAGGATGATGCCGCCGCCGAGCGCCAGGCCGTGCTCGAGCTTGTAGCGGGCCCGCATCCGATCGAACCACCGGTCGCGTTCGCCCATGAAGTAGGTCGCGTAGGCGTGGGCGCAGATGCCGAGGGCGACCACCTGCGTGCCGACGATCGCCAGCAGCGCGCCGCCGATCAGGGCGTGGATGTCCCATTCGCGGCCGAAGATGCCGAGGTGGGCGATGACGATGAACTCGACGACGGCCCCGATCAGGGCCATGGCGGCGCCCGGGAAGATGAACAGGTGGTTGGGCGAGTGGACGAGCAGGAAGCGCAGGTGGCGCCAGCCGTCGCGGAAGCTCGACAGCTTGGACTCGCCCTCCCGCGGGAGATACTCGATCTCGAACTGGCGCAGGACGAGCTTCTCCTTGGCCGCCCGGATCACCATTTCGGAGGCGAACTCCATCCCGGTGGTGCGCAGGTCCAGCTGCGGCAGCGCGTCCCGGCGCAGCGCGCGCATGCCGCAGTGAGCGTCGTCGACGCCGGTGTGGAACAGGAGGTTGAGGAACCACGACAGCAGCGGGTTGCCGACGTAGCGGTGCAGCCAGGGCATCGCGCCCGGCTGGATGTTCTTCATCCGGTTGCCGATCACCATGTCGGCTCCGCTCTCGAGCTCCGCGATGAACCGCGGGATCTCGCCGAAGTCGTAGGTCAGGTCGGCATCGGCCATGAGGATGTAGCGCCCCCGGGCGGCCGCAAAGCCGGCCAGATAGGCGCTCCCATAGCCTCGCTCCGGCTCGTGGACGACGATCGCCCCGGCTTCAGCGGCCAGCCGCGCGCTCTGGTCCTCGGAGTCGTTGTCGGCCACGATCACCTCGCCGGGTATGCCGTGCTCGGCCAGGATCTCGCGGGCGCGCTGGACGCAACGCGCGATGCTTGCCTCCTCGTTGAGGCAGGGGATCACGACCGAGACCGTGAGGTCCTCGCCTGCCGCGAACGAGGTGGGCTCTGTCGATTCGTGCTCGATCGTGCTCATGGCTCGCTGTCTACCCGTCTGAAACGTCTGGAGGGCGCAAATGTCGCGCTGTTGGCACGCCCCTGACAGCAGGATATGGGAATCTGCGGCGTCGCCATGCGGATCTGCGTCGTTTATGACTGTCTGTTCCCCCACACCGTGGGTGGAGCCGAGCGCTGGTACCGAAGTCTGGCCGAGCGCCTGGCCGCCGACGGGCACCAGGTCACCTATCTGACGCTGCGCCAGTGGGACCGGGGCGAGCCGCACGGCGTCGCCGGCGTCGATGTCCGCGCCGTCGGGCCGCGGATGAGGCTGTACGCGGGTCCGGGACAGCGTCGCGTGCTGCCGCCGCTCGTGTTCGGAGCGGGCGTCCTGTGGCACCTGCTCTGGCACGGGCGTCGCTACGACGTGGTGCACACCTGCTCGTTTCCGTACTTCTCGCTGCTGGCGGCGGCGCTCGCCGCCCCGCTGCGCGGCTACCGGCTCGTGACGGACTGGTTCGAGGTCTGGAGCCGCGACTACTGGCGGGAGTACCTCGGCCGGGTCGGGGGTGACGTCGGGTCATGGGTGCAGCGCCTGTGCGCCCGCATCCCGCAGCGAGCGTTCTGCTTCTCACGGCTGTATGCCCGGCGCCTGCGCGACGAGGGGCTGCGCGGTGAGATCACGATGCTCGGCGGGGCCTATGACGGGCCGCTGGAGCCCAACGCCTCCGATTCGTCGGAGCCGCTCGTCGTCTTTGCCGGTCGCCACATCCCGGAAAAGCGCGTTCCGGCGATCGTTCCGGCCATCGCCCGCGTTCGGGCGACGCTGCCGGAGGTCCGCGGGCTCATCCTCGGCGATGGGCCCGAGCGCGCCGAGGTGGAGCGGCTGGTCGCCGAGTGCGGTCTCACCGGGATCGTCGACGTGCCGGGTTTCGTGACCACCGAGGGGGTGGACCAGGCGATCGGACGGGCGCTGTGCCTGGTGCTCCCCTCCCGGCGGGAGGGTTACGGCCTCGTGGTCGTGGAGGCGGCCGCGCGGGGCACCCCGTCGGTCGTCGTCGCCGCACCCGACAACGCCGCCGTCGAGCTGATCGAGGAGGGCGTCAACGGCTTCGTGGCGGCCAGCGACTCGCCGCAGGACCTCGCCGCGGCGATCGAGGCGGTGCGCGTCGGCGGGCCGCCTCTGCGCCGCACCACGGCGCAGTGGTTCGCTGACAACGCGCGGCGGGTCTCGCTGGAGCGCTCGCTCGAGGTCGTCCTGGGCGTCTACGACCTCCCGGCGGGCGTCGCCTGAGCCGAGGTCGGGGCCGGTCGGTTGATCGAGGGCGACTGTCCCGATGCCGGGGCTCGGGCGACGAGCTCGATGTTGGTGGCGATCAGATTCAGGCCCGGAACCGCGCTCAAGCGCTGGTTTGCCCGCCAGATGCGGGATGCCGAGCGCGCCGCCCAGTTCGCGGTGAGCGTGAGCGGCAGGACGTTCATGCGCCGGGCCTCGCCGACCGCGAAGCCGTGGCGGCTCAGGAGCTCGACCGCCTCGGGCAGGTCATAGAGCTTGTCGTGTTCGCAGGCCCCGTGGTAGTAGAGGCCCATTCGCCGCGCGATGGCCTCGAGGTAGGAGCGGCGGTTGGGGAGCTTGTACACGTAGAAGGTCCCCCCGGGGGCGAGAACCCGTCTGATCTCCTCGAGGCTGGCGTCGGGGTCGCCCACGTGCTCCAGGACGCCGCAGCTCAGCACCGCGGCGAAGCTGCCGTCCTCAAACGGGAGCCGCCACGGGTGCGAGCCGAGGTGGACGGAGAGGTGGGGATAGCGCTCCATCGGGCGCGAGCCATCCGGCGCGTCTGGCTCGTAGTCGAACGCGGTGACCGCAAGGCCGGCCTCGTGGAGCAGGCTCGTCACCTGCCCGTGGCCCGAGCCCCAGTCCAGGATGCCGGCCGGCTCGTCGCCGGCGATCCGGGCGACGATCGCGCGGTACTCCTCCATCTGGGGCCCGGAACGGAGGTTGACGTCGCCGCCGCGCGGGTTGGCCTCCGACATCGAGTCGTGGTGCACGGTCAGGAGGTTATCCGGCGCCCCGCGGGCTATGCGCCCTCGACGACCGCCCGCAGCAGCTCCTCCTGCTGATCGCCAAGGCGCCGCCAGTCGTAGTAGCGCTCGGCCACGGCGCGCGCCTCGGACGCCAGGCTGCGCCGCAGCGGCGCGTCAGAGAGCAGGGACGCCGCCGATGCCGCAAACGCACCGGGAGCATCGGCCACGAGCAGATGGCGTCCGGGCTCGATGTGGGGCAGACCCTCCCATCCCAGCGATGTGGTCACGATCGCCCGTCCCGCCGTCATCGCCTCCACGATCTTCACGCGCACGCCGGTGCCCTCCCGGATGGGCACGACGACTGCGTGCGCCCGGTCGAAGTAGGGAGCGACGCTGGGGACCGGGCCGACGACGTTCACCCCGGGTCGGCGTCCGAGCGCCTGCACGTCCGCAACCGGGTCACGGCCGACGATGTCGAGCTCGGCCTCGGGGCACGTCTGCAGGATGCGTGGCCACACCTCCTCGACGAACCACCGAATGCCGTTGACGTTCGGGATGTAGTCGAGTGTCCCGGTGAATACCAGGCGCGGCGAGCCGGTCGGCTCAGGGCCGGGGCGGAGCTCTGACGTGTCAACGCCGATCGGGATCACTGAGACCGGCAGAGAGGCGGTCTCGCGCAGCTCGCGTGCCTCGTCGGTGGAGAGCGTCACCGCGGCGGCATAGCGCGGCAACTGACTCAGCACGTGCCGGCGGTAGCGCCACGCCTCGGCGCGCAGTAGCGCCGCGCCCAGACCGCTCGCGTTGGCGGCGCGGCTCGCGTACCAGCGCCACTGGAGGTCGTGAAGCTCGAGCACCGCGGGAATCGCCGGGTCAAACGCACGGGCCCACGCCGCCGCCATGCCGTGCACCACGATCACGACGTCGGGCCGCCACTCCTCGCTTGCCTGTCTCAGCAGCCGGCCGAGCTTCACCCAGAACACCCGCATCTCGAGCGCCCGAACGGGTCTGGCGACGGCGCCGCCGAGCACCGCCGGGTCCCTCACCACCGCTTCGGCGGCCTCGCGCAGGTGAGAAGCGGGCCGCAGCGAGACCCAGGACTCGGCTCCGGCCGCGCCGAGGTCGCTGACATGGGCGGCCTCGGCAGGCAGGACCGGGGAGATGTTGAGCACCTGGTGGCCGAGCTCGACCATACGCCGGCACATGAGCAACTCATGGGCGCGCCCGCCCCCTCCGCCGTGGACGTACGGAAGCTCAGGGCTGACGTGAACGATTCTCATCTCGCGCGGCGGCCGATCAGCGGCAGCCGGCGCGCCCGTTCCAGGGCGCGGCCGTAGGCGTCGAGCGTCAGCCGGGCGGTCGTCTCCCACTGAAAGCGCGCGGCCTGGGCGCGGCCCGCGGCCCGCAGGCGCTCGGCCTCCGCGCCCCGCAGGTTGATGAGGCGCTGGATGGCCTCGGCCATGGCCGGCTCGGATTCGGGATCGAAGCGCAGGGCGGCGTCGCCGGCGACCTCGGCCAGCGCGCCGCCGGCCGAGCACGCCACCGGGAGCCCGCGGGACATCGCCTCCAGGACGGGGAGTCCGAAGCCCTCGTACAGCGAGGGCAGGATGAATCCGCGGCTGGCGGCGTACAGACCCTCCAGGGTCGCGGCGTCGACCCAATCGCGCAGGCGGACGTCCGCGGACAGCCCCAGGGCATCGATCCGGGCCCGGATCTCGGCCTCGTAGGGGGTGGTGTAGCCGACGATCACCAGCAGCGGGCGCTCGGCGGGGGTCAGACGCGCCAGCGCTCCCACCAATCGCAGGAGATTCTTGTGTGGCCGCTTGGCGGCGACGCACAGCAGCAGCGGTCGCTCGCCGGCATCGAGCGTGGCCCGGAGCTCGGACTCGGGCAGCGGCGTCACCGCAGATCGGGAGCCCAGCCCGATCGGCACCACGTCCACGTCGGCCGCATCGAGGCCCAGTAGCCGGTGCAGATCGTCGGCCGTGCTCTGAGAATCGGTGATGACCCGATCGGCGCGGCGCGCGGCCAGCGGCACCAGGACGCGCATTCCGTAGCCGCGGAGGCCCAGGTGGGCATCGGGGGCGATGCGGTACATGAGGTCGTGGATCGTGACCACCCGGGCAAACCGACCCCATGCCGGCCCGGTGTTGGCCAGGCTGTGCACGAGCTCGACGCCGTGACGCGCCGCCAGCCGGGGCAGGAGCTGCTGCTCGCCCCGGACCCACTCGATCCGGTTGCGCGCCCGGACCGGAAACGTGACCGACGCGATCGAGTCCGTCCAGGGCGCGGCTCCCGCGTCGGCGGCCTCCCGGTTGATGAAGGCCGTCAGGCGCAGGTCGGGTGCGGCGGCGATCAGCTCGGGGATCAGCTCGCGGGCGTAGGTCTCGGTCCCACCGGTTTCCCCGGGCACGAGATAGAGGAGATTGAGTCCGACATGCAGCGGCCGTCGGTGGCCGGACAGCTCGGTCAACGCCGTAGCGGTGCGTGTGCGCTGGCGGGCTGCCCTGACAAGCGGCCATCATAACCTCGCCGTATTGTGTGGCGATGGCCTTGGACGCTGCGCTGGGGACCGTGAGCGCCGGCGAGCGGGCCGCGCCGTTGGTGACCGTCGGGATTCCGACATACAACCGCCCCAGCGAGCTGGGGCGCGCCGCGCGGTCGGTCCTGGCCCAGGACCATGCGCCGATCGAGCTGCTCATCTCCGACAACGCTTCCACCGATCCCGACGTCCGCCGCGTGGGCGGGCAGCTCGCCGCCGAGTATCCGCAGGTGCGATTCGTCAGCCACGAGCGCAACCGGGGCCACGAGTTCAACTTCCAGTGGCTGCTGGACTCGGCGCGGGGCGATTACTTCATGTGGCTGTCCGACGACGACTGGCTCGACCCGGCCTACGTGAGCCGATGTGTCGCGGAGCTGCGGGCGGATCCGGACACGGTGCTGGTCTGCGGGGGCGGCCGCTATCACCGCGACGGCCACCACGTCCTCGACGAGCGGCCGATCGAGCTGACTGACCGGCACCCGGCGGCGCGCCTGGTGCGGTACTTCGCCCGCGTGAGCCTCAACGGCCCCGTGTTCGGCGTCGCCGCGCGTGACGACCTGCTGCCAATCGGCTTCCCGCCGGTCATCGGGGGCGACTGGATGCTCGTCGCGGCGCTCGCCGCCAAAGGTCGGGTCCGGACTTTGCCCGACGTGCACATCCACCGCTCGATGAGCGGACTCGGCTCCGACGCCGCCCGGCTGGCCGACGACTTCGGTCTCCAAGGGCTCCTCGCCCGTCAGTCCCACGCGTTCGTGGCCGCCTCGATCGCGCGGCAGATCGCCGCCGGGGCGCCCCCATACCGGCGGATGGGCCACGCGACCCGGCTGGTGGTGGCCACCGCAGCCGCGGGGCTCATCCTGACGCGGTTCAGCGCGGCCGACGCGGTGCGGCGACTGCTGGGGCCGGCGCGGGCCAGCGCGCTCGAGCGGCGGATCTCGCGATGGCTGCGCGCGCGCGACGCGCGCGGCGGCGCGATCTGAGCCGGTCACACCGGAGGCGCAGCGGCGCCCCACGCCAACCGCGCCAGCTCGGCTCGGCGCGCTCCACCAGCGGCGTCGTACTCGCGGGTCCGGTTGTCAGCGATCAGGAGGTTGTCCTGGGCGCCGCTGCGAAACGTGCGACTCGCGGCCCACCGCTCCTGCTCGAAGCAGGTGCCGTCGCGCCCGACGACCAGCGCCTGCCGGCCCCGGGCGGCGATCTGCCGCGTCAGGCTCCGTCCACCGCTCTCCAGGCTCCAGGCCTGCTGCTTGCGCCGGGCCGGGCGCCAGTCGAGGTCGCGCATGAGTGCGCGCTCGAGGATGAAACCGTTCGTGCGCAGATGGGGGTTGGGGAACGCGGGGTGGCGCCGTTGCCGCAATGGGCGCAACGGAGCCGGGACGCTGGCCAGCAGGCTCTCGTTGGAGGCGGTCGCGCCCGCGATGCCGACTCCGGGCCGGACGAGGGCGTCATTGAGGTGGCGCAGCCAGCCGTCGCCGAGAATCTCGCTGGCCGAGTTGAGAAAGCACAGCCGCCCGGCGTCGATGCGCTCGGCGGCGCCGCGGTAGGACTCGAGGTCGAGCCCGGTGGGCGCGATGGGCAGGCATTGCGCTCCGAGGCTGCCGGCCAGCCTGGTGGCGTGATCGCGCAACTCCCCGGAGTCCACTCCCTTGAGCAGCACCACCAGCCGATGCGCGGCGCCGGCGGGGTGACGGGCGTACGAGCTCATGAACGTCTCCAGCGGCGCGGCGCCCAATGGCCCCCAGAGCAGGTAGACGACGGCGATCTCGTCCACGTCACGCTTCACCGGGCGCAGGCGCGCCCAGCTCCCGACGCCACCACGCGATGCAGTCGACCGCCCGCTCGCTCAGAGCGGCCGGAGGAGCCCAGCCCACTTCGTCGCGCAGGCGCCGCACGTCGGCGGCCAGCTCGGCCGGTTCTCCCGGGGCGGTCGGCCGTGCGCCCAGCCGGATGAGCTCGGGTCGCCCGGCCGCCTGCGCCAGTGCCATCACCAGCTCGCGGATCTCGACCGGCTGACCCGAGGCCAGGTTGACCGCACCCTCGACGGGCGAGTTCAACAGGGCGACGAACGCGTCGGCCAGGTCCTCTGAGTACAGGAAGTCACGCCGCTGGCGTCCGTGCGAGCAGGGGGCCTCCACACCGCGCACCAGTGCGCTGGACACCGAGCCCGCGAGTCGCTCGGGGCGCTCGTGAGGGCCGAAGACGAAGAAGATCCGGCCCCAGGCGAGGCTGATGCCGACGTCCACGGCGAAGCGCTCGGCGATCTGATGCAGGGCGTGCTTGGCGGTGCCGTACAGGGTGGCCGGCCGGCACGGGGTGGTTGCCTCCACGCACCACGTGTGGTCGTCCCACGCGTACTCGGCGCAGCTGCCGGCCAGCACCGCCCGGCGCCCGCCGTGGGCGGCGAAGGCGCGCAGCAGCCGCAGGCTCGCCTCGACCCAGCGCAGGTTCTCCGTCGAGCGCCAGAAGGCGCCCGGCTCGGCATACCAGGCCAGGTGGAGCAGATGGGTGGGTCTGATCGACTGCATGAGCGCCTCGGCGCTGCCCTCCTGCAGCAGATCGGCCTGGTGCCACTGGACAGGCGCCGGCGGCCGGCGTGAGCCGACGGCGTGCACCTCGAACCCCGAGGCGAGCAACGGCCTGACCGTTCCTCGTCCGATGAAGCCGGTGGCGCCGGTGACCAGGACCCGGCTCACCGGATGTAGTCCGGGTAGCCGGCGTCCCGGGTGGACATGATCCGCCCGTGTGGCGGGGGCGCCGGCCAGTCGATGCCGAACGCCGGGTCGTCCCAGCGCACACCGCGCGCGGCGCCGGGTTCGTAGGCCACCGAGATCTGATACAGAACCTCCGACGCATCCTGAAGTGTCTGAAAGCCGTGGGCACAGCCGGGCGGGATGAACAGCGCCCGGCCGTTGTCGGCGCTCAGCTCCACGCCATACCAGCGCAGATGGGTGCCGGAGTCGGGGCGCAGATCCACCGCGACGTCGTAGATGGCGCCCCGGGTACAGCGCACGAGCTTTGACTCGCCGTGGGGCGAGGCCTGGAAGTGCAGCCCGCGAAGGGTGCCCGCCCGGTGGTTGAACGACGTACTGCACTGGACGATCGTCGGATCCAGCCCGTGATCGGCGAGCAGGGCGGCGTCGTAGGTCCGGGCGAAATGCCCGCGCTCGTCGACATGGCGCTCGGCCTCGATGACGATGACCTGCGCAATGGTGGTGGGGTGCAAGATCATCCCGCCGTCACCGCTTGACCAGCACGGCGACGTAAGCGCTCGCCGCCCCGTCGCGCCGCTCCAGAGGGCGAACCAGTCGATCGACCACCGCGCCCGTGAGCACCCCCTGATCGGGCGAGCCGAGCATCGCCATCGCCCGCTGCCACCCGTAGCGGTTGCATCGCCGCGTCTCGATGTCGCGGGCCGTCGCGGCAACGAGCGAGAGTCCCAGGGCGGCGCCGCGCGCCGCAAGCGCGGGCTGGGGGATCAGGAACAAGTGGCGCGGAGCGTCGACATGGGCCCAGCGCTGCGCTAACAGCCGGGCCTGCAAGCCGTCCGGGTTCGGGGTCGCGACGATCAACGCCCCTCCAGGGCGCAGCCGCCGTGTCGCCGCCTCCAGCGTGAGCCACGGGTCGGCCAGATGTTCGATCGAGTGCCACAGGGTGATGACGTCCGCCGCCGGCAGCGACTCGAGGGCCACGTGGGGTTCAGCGCTGTTGATCGCCTCCACGCCCACCACCTCTTCGATGAAGCGGCAGCAGTCAGCATCGAGTTCGATGGCGGTGACGGCGTAGCCCGCTCGCCGCGCCAGAAACGGGAAGGCGCCGTAGCTGGGCCCGATGTCGATGATCCGGCCCGACGCCGCCACCGGGGTGACGAAGCTGAGCTTGTAGGCCTCGTACTGGGCTGCCGCCTCCAGCGCCGACGCCTCGGGCGTGTGGTGGTACCCCGCGGTGTAATAGTCGGCCAGGTTGACGGGCACGTTCTCCAGGAAGACGACCCCGCAGCCGCCGCACCGGCGGTAGCGGAACTCCTCGTCGCTGAATCCGCGGTTGACGTCGTGGGCGGTGAACGCCGGCGTCGAGGCGCTCTCGCACAGAGGACAGGCCAGACTCAGCGCAGGACCTTCATCTCGGGCGCCCGCGCCGCGAAGCGCCCACCCCACTCACTGATGTAAGCGTGCTGCTGCATGATCTCGTCGCGCAGATTCCACGGAAGGATGAGCAGGACGTCGGGCTTGGTCTGCGCGAGGGTCTCGGGGGCGCGGATCGGAATGTGGCTGCCGGGCAGCAGGTGACCCTGCTTGTGGGGGTTCATGTCCACGGTGTAGTCGATGAAATCCGTGCCGACGCCGCAGAAGTTCAGCAACGTGTTGCCCTTGGCCGGCGCGCCATAGCCGGCGATGGACTGGCTGTCGTTCTTGAGCCCGATCAGGAACGACAGGATGGCGCGCTTCTCAGTTTGCACGCGGTGTGCGTAGGACCGGTAGGTCTCGATGTCCTGCAAGCCGGCGGTGCGCTCGCGCTCGGCCAGCTCGACGGCGCGGTCGGTCTCCGGCTTGGCGTCATCGTCGGCATGGGCGCCGTAGATGCGCAGCGACCCGCCGTGCGTCGGCAGCTCCTCGACGTCGAACAGCCGCAGCCCGTGAGCGGCGAACACGCGGCGCGCGGTGAGAAACGAGAAGTAGCTGAAGTGCTCGTGGTAGATGGTGTCGAACTGGTTCTCGTCGATCAGGCGCACCAGATGGGGAAACTCCATCGTGATCACGCCGCCGGGCTTGAGCAGGATCTGCATGCCCGCCACGAAGTCGTTGAGGTCGGGGACGTGGGCCAGCACGTTGTTGCCCAGGAGCAGGTCGGCCGGCGACTGCGCCTGCAGCGTCCGGGCGGTCTCGCGCCCGAAGAACTCCACCAGAGTGGGGATCCCCTTCTGCACCGCCACCTCCGCCACGTTGGCGGCCGGCTCGATCCCGAGCACGGGGATGCCGTGTTGCGCGAAATACTGAAGCAGGTACCCGTCGTTGGAGGCCAGCTCGATCACCTGGCTGGAGCCGTCGAGGGAGAACCGCTCGATCATCTCCTCCACGTACCGGGAGCTGTGCTCCAGCCAGCTGGTCGAGTAGGACGAGAAGTACGCGTAGTCGCCGAAGATGTGGTCGGCGGTCTCGAACTGCTCCAGCTGGACCAGGAAGCACTGGTCGCACACGTAGGCGCGCAGGGGATAGAACGGCTCCATCGCATTGCTCTGTTGCGCCGTGAGATAGCTGTTGGCCAGCGGGGACATCCCGAGGTCGGCGAAGACGTGCACCAGCGGTGCCCCGCAGAACCGGCAGGAGCTGCTCATGCGCGCCAGGGTATCGGAGTCAATGTTGGCCGCGGCGCTCGAACAGGTGCCGCAGTTCCGGGGGCGTCCGTCCCACGGCGACGAGGATCGCCGCGTAGATGGCGAGACCGATGACCATCCGGATGAGGGGGTGCAGGCCGCTGATGAGCAGCGGCGTGGCACCGGCAAGCCCGGCAACCACCACCAGCGGCAGGGATGTCAGGCGGGGCCGGCCCACGCGCAGGCGCAGGAGCAACACCAGTTGAGCGCCGCACACGCAGGTCTCGGCAACCACGGCAGCGACCGCCGCGCCCCGGGCCTGGTCAAGCGGTACCAGGACCAGCGTCAGCGCGATGTTCATCACCAGCGCGATGCTGTTGGCGATGAGCAGAGCGACGTGGCGGCGCAACGCCAGCAGCGGGTAGCTGGTGGCGACGGCGAGAAATGTCGCCAGCAACGCCAACGCCTGGATCTGAAGCACCGGGGTGGCTGGGGCCCCTTTGGCCCCAGCGAGAACGTCGATCACGAACGGGGCGCTCAGGACCACCGCCAGGACGACGGCACCTCCGATCAGCTGCGCCAGCTCGATGATGCGCTCGCAGGCGTAGGCGAAGCGATCGCGATCGTCGGTGGCCGCACGGGCCAGGATCGGGAACGCGGCCCCGATGGCCAGGCCGGGCACTCCGATGAGAACCTCGATGACCTTGAACGAGGTGGCGAAGTAGCCCGTCTGCTGCGCGGTGGCGATCAGCGACATGACGATGATCGTCACCCGGAAGTAGAGGGCATTGAGGGCGATCGCCGCGGAGTAGGGGAGCATGTCCCGGACCAGCGGCCACCATTGCGCGCCCCGCAGTGCCGGCCAGAGCGGCATGTCGCCTCGCACGAGCACGCCGGTGAAGATCAGCGTGACCAGGCCGGCCGGGATCGTGACCGCCAGGAACGGGAGCAGGCCGGCCCCGGCGATCACCAGTACCACGATCAGCGCGACGCTGACCGCCTGGCGGGCGATGTCGACGATCGTCACCCAGCCGAATCGCAGCTCCCCCTGCAGCGAAACGGTCAGCACGTTGGCGACGGTCTGGAGCATCATGCCGACGCCGGCGATCACGGTGCCCAGCACCAGGGTGTTGTCGTAGCCGGCCACGAGCGCGAACAGCGCCCCGGCGGCGACCCCGGCGACGCTCAGCTCCAGGCGGATGCCGAGGAGGCTGCGCATCAGGCGCTGGCGGTCGGCTCCGGAACGTGTCGACCACTCGCGCAGCGCGATGTTGACCAGCCCCGCGTCGGTCATCCCGCCGGCGACCGCGACGATCGCCACCACCGTCGTGTAGCGGCCGAAGCCGGCGATCCCCAGATGCCTGATCAGCAGCGGTGCCGCGATCAGGGACAGCGCGATCGTCACCGCGTATCCGCCGCCGACCAGAACGCTGCCGCGCAGCGCCTGGGGACCGGCCGCGTGCGCGACGCCCGCGTCGGCGGCGGGCACCGCCACCGGTGCGAGCTCGCCGACCGCCGGGCCGGGATTGACGGGCTCGCGTGGCGACGTCGGGCTCATCGGCCGGGATGCTAGGCGGTGTCGAGGTCCCGGTCGCCGCCGCTGAGCCATAATCGGCGCCCCGCATGCCGAGCGCCATGACGAAGGGAATACGTTGACGTGAAAGCAGTGATCCTCGCCGGCGGACTGGGCTCACGGCTCAGCGAAGAGACGATCAGCCGCCCCAAGCCGATGGTCGAGATCGGCGGCAAGCCGATCCTGTGGCACATCATGAAGATCTATGCCGCCCACGGAATCGACGAGTTCATCGTCTGCCTGGGCTACAAGGGCTACATGATCAAGGAGTACTTCGCCAACTACTACCTGCATACGTGCGACGTCACCTTCGATCTCGCCGGTGGCGACATCGAGGTGCACCGTTCGTCGGCCGAGCCCTGGAAGGTGACGCTCGTCGACACGGGTGAGTCAACGATGACGGGTGGGCGGCTGCGTCGGGTACTCCCGTATCTGGAGGGCGCGAGCGAGTTCTGCTTCACCTACGGCGACGGCGTCAGCGACCTCGATATCGGCGCCCTGCTCGCCTTCCACCGCGCGCAGGGCCGGATCGCGACCGTGACGGCAGTCCAGCCTCCCGGTCGCTTTGGGGCGCTGAATATCGACGGCGCGCTCGTGGAGGCCTTCGAGGAGAAGCCTCGTGGGGACGGCGCCTGGATGAACGGCGGCTTCTTCGTCCTCTCGCCGGAGGTGGGGCGCTACCTGACTGACGATCGCACCGTGTGGGAGCAGGAGCCGCTGCGCGCCCTCGCCGAAGAGCGTCAGCTGGCGTGTTATCTCCACGACGGGTTCTGGCACCCGATGGACACCCTGCGGGATCGCAACGACCTGGAGGCCATGTGGGAGAGCGGCCGGGCCCCGTGGAGAGCCTGGGCGTGATCGAGCCCGAGTTCTGGCGCGGCCGGCGGGTGCTGCTGACCGGTCACACCGGCTTCAAAGGGGGATGGCTGGCGCTGTGGCTGCAGTCGCTGGGCAGCCGGGTGCACGGCATCTCGCTCGCCGTCCCCACCCGGCCGTCGCTCTACGAGGTCGCACAGGTCGGCCGGGAGATGGCCGGCGAGGCGGAGGTCGACATCCGTGACGCCGTGGCCCTCGAAGCGGCCGTGCGGCAATGCGACCCGGAGATCATCATCCACCTGGCGGCTCAACCGTTGGTGCGCCTGTCGTTCGCGGAGCCACGCGCGACGTTCGAGACCAACGTGATGGGCACCGTCAACCTGCTGGAGGCGGCGCGTACCGCGCCTGCGCTTCGGGCCGTGGTCGTCGTCACCTCGGATAAGTGCTACGAGAACCGCGGCTGGGAGTGGGGCTACCGCGAGGACGAGCCGATGGGCGGGCACGACCCGTACTCGAGTTCCAAGGGAGCGGCCGAGCTGGTCACCGCCGCGTATCGCCGCTCGTTCTTCTCCGGCGGTGCTGGAGCGGCGGTGGCCACGGCGCGAGCCGGGAACGTCATTGGCGGAGGGGACTGGGGGCCGGAGCGGCTCCTGCCCGACCTGGTTCGCGCCGCCCTTGAAGGCGAGACGCTGCGGATCCGCAATCCGAGCTCCGTCAGGCCCTGGCAGCACGTGGTCAACCCGCTCGGCGGATACCTGCTGCTGGCTCAGGCGCTATGGGCGTCTCATCAGAACGCCGAGGGTTGGAACTTCGGCCCGCCCGACGACGACGCGCGGCCCGTGGAGTGGGTGGTGGAGCGGATGCGCGAGAAATGGGGGGGCCGGCCCCGGTGGGCGCCGGATCCGGGGCCCCACCCGCACGAGGCGCACTACCTCAAGCTCGACTCCTCGCGTGCCCGTGAGCGGCTCGGGTGGCGACCGACGGTCGGGCTCGACGCTGCCCTGGAGAGCATCGTCCGCTGGTACGAGCGGTTCGACGCCGGCGCCGAAATGCGTGCCGTCACGCTCGAGCAGGTGCGCGAGCTCACCGCCTGAAATCCGCCCACGCCTCAACGGTGGGCGACGAAGTTCCAGATCGGTTCGGGGAATATCTCGACGAACTGCGTGCGCGAGTACGGCCCGGCGCCGTCGATGTCGAAGATCCGCATGCCGGCGCCCTCGACCAGGAGGTCGTAGACCTGTCCGGGCGAGGTGTCGTATTCGCGCTCCGCCCCGGGTCCGTGCTCGAACGCGACGATCGGGGCATGACGTCTGAGCGTCTCCATGGCACCCTCCAAAACCTGCCGTTCGGCGCCCTCGACGTCGATCTTGATCAGCGCCGGCACGTAGTCGGCCGGGAGGGCGTCGTCGAGCTTGTCGACGCGGACCGTGAACGTCCGGCTGGCCTCCGCCGCCGTGCCCGTGCGGAGTTTGAGCGCGCTTTGCATCTCCGCCCCAACCATCTGAAAAAACGTCGCCTCGCCATTTTCGTTGGAGACGGCGGCGTTGCGGACCTCGACGCTCGGGAACTCCGCGGTCAGCTGGGAGGCCAGCTGAGGCAGCGGCTCATAGGCGATGTGGTGCCCGCGTGGGGCGACGCGAAGCATCTCGCGAAGGATCACCCCCGAGTGCGCGCCGATGTCGATGCAGTTGGCGTCCTCGCGCAGTGCGAATGACAGGAGCAGGCGGATGTGCTCGTTGTCGATCCGATCGCGTCGGACCGCGGGATTGAAGTGCTCCCACATCGCCCGCAGCGGCGCCTCCAAGCCCGCGCGCGCCGCCCCCCGCCGCACCGCCTCCCTCTCCCTGGCGCCGAGGCGCATCAGCCGCCTGCCTGTCGCGCGGCCGATGCGGGGCGCTCAGGTGGCGCCGAAACGCTTGCCAGCGCCCTCTGCAGGACGGCCTCCTGCTCGTCGCCCAGCGCACGCCAGTCGTAGTGGCGCTCGGCGAGCGACCGCGCCTGGGTGGCCAGTCGCCGACGCAGCTCCGGGTCGCGCAGGAGCCGGATGGTGGCGGCGGCGAACGTGGCGGGATCGTCGCCGACCAGCAGATGCTCGCCGGGGACGAGGTGGGGCAGGCCCTCCCACCCGAGCGACGTCGAGACGATCGCGCGTCCGGCCGCCATCGCCTCGACGATCTTGACCCGGATGCCGGCGCCGGTGAGGATCGGGACGATCACGGCATGGGCGCGGTCGAAGTACGGGCCCATGACCGGCACCGGCCCGACGACGGTGATCCCGGGGCGGTCGTCGAGGGCGAGCACACTGGGCGGCGGCGCCCGGCCGACGATGTCCAACTGGGCGTCGGGCACGGCCCGGAGCACCTCCGGCCACACGTGGTCGGCGAACCAGCCGATTCCCTGGCTGTTGGGCTGATATCCGAGCGTGCCGGTGAACACCAGCCGGGGCGGGCCCGGCTGTTCGGGACCCGGCCTGGTAATCGTCGTATCCACGCCGGTGGGGATCACGGAGACCGGGATCGGCGAGCTGCGGCGCACCTCCTCGGCCTCGATCGTCGACACCGCCACCGCCGCCTGGTAGCGGCCGAGCATGCGCAGGATGTAGGCGCGGTAGCGGCCCGCCTCGGCCCGCAGCAGGGCCGCCGGGATCCCGGAGGTCCGTCGCGCCCTCGAGCCGTACCAGTGCCAGGTGAGGTTGTGCAGCGTCAGCACCGCGGGCAGCGACGCCGGCAGTGGTTGCGCCCAAGCCGCCGCCATGTCGTGGCCCACCACGACCACGTCGGGCCGCCATTCGCTGACCGCCCGTTGCGCCAGCGCCCGCAAACTCACCCAGAACACCCGCATCTCCAGCGCGCGTATCGGGGCGACCGCTGCGGTGGCCAGCACCTGGGGCTCGGCCCGGACGGCGTTTGCCACCTCGCGCAGCTGCGATGTCGGCCGCTCGAGCACCCAGTTCTCGACGCCGACGTCGCGCAGCGCCTGCGCCTGTAGCATCTCCTGCGGACTCGCGGGCGAGATATTGAGCACCTGATGGCCGCGCTCGACCAGCCGGCGGCAGAGGAAGTACTCGCGGCCGCGGCCGCCGCCACCCCCGGGCTCGAACGGGAGCTCCGGTGTCATGTGCAGCACGCGCATGACTAGTGGTTGCGCCGGTGGACGCTGACCTCGGCGAGCGCGCCGGGGATACGGGCGCGCGGTTCCTGAATCAGCGGTTCGGCGCGCCGGCGGAGGGTGGACGGGTCGGCCACAGGCCATATGCAAGCGGATCGCGCTCGGGAATGGGGCGCGGCCCCGCGCGGGGACCGCCGATCGTGTGAACGCATCAGTACGCTGGCCCCGTGCTGATCCGGGCCAAGGCTCCTTTGCGGCTCTCGTTCGCCGGCGGGGGAACCGAGCTGGTCGAGCGCGACCTCACCTGATCGGTGGTCCGGCCGTTCGATGAGAAGCCACCCGGCGAAGGCGCCTGGGTCAGGTGAGCGGCGAGAGGGTGGTCGATCCGGCGTTCTGGCGGGGACGGCGTGTCCTCATCACCGGCCACACCGGGTTCAAGGGCGCCTGGCTGGCCCTGTGGCTGCAGACCCTCGGCGCCAGCGTCTTCGGGCTGTCGCGCGGCGCGGCGAGCTCACCCTCGCTATCTCAGCTGGCCAGGGTCAGCGAGAGCATGGCCGACGAGGCGCTCGTCGACATTCGCGACGCGGCTGCGGTCGTGGCGGCAACACGACGCTGGGCGCCCGACACGGTGATCCACCTCGCCGCCCAGCCGCTCATTCGGCGCTCATTGCACCATCCGCGCGAGACCTTCGACATCAACATCATGGGGACGGTCAACGTGCTCGAGGCGGTGCGGGCGACGCCGAACGTGACGGTGGCGCTGATCGTCAGCTCCGACAAGTGCTGGGATAACCGCGCGTGGGAGTGGATGTACCGCGAGGACGGGCCAACCGGGGGGCACGACCCCTATTCCGCCTCGAAGGGGGCGGTCGAAATCATCGCCGCCGCCTACCGCCGGTCGTTTTTCGCCGACCCCGGCACGGCGGCGATCGCGACCGTGCGAGCGGGCAACGTGATCGGCGGCGGCGATTGGGCCCCGGACCGGCTGATCCCCGACATCGTGCGGGCGGTGGGCTTCGGTCAGCCGTTGCGCGTGCGCAACCCGAATTCGGTGCGCCCCTGGCAGCACGTGCTCAACCCACTCGGCGGCTACCTGCTGCTCGCCCAGTCGCTGGCGAGCGAGCCGGAGCTGGCCGGCGGCTGGAACTTCGGTCCACCGGATGACGATGCCCATCCGGTGTCGTGGATCGTTGACCGCATGGGCAGGCGGTGGCAGGGGCGGCTTCATTGGGAGATCGATCCTGGACCTCATCCGCCCGAGGCGGCCTATCTCAAGCTCGACTCGTCGCGGGCCCGGCTCCGTCTGGGGTGGCGGCCGCAGGTGCCGTTCGCGACGGCGCTGGACAGCATCGTGGACTGGCACGAGGCCCACGCCGGCGGCGCGGACATGCGCGAGGTGACGCTGGGCCAGCTGGCCACGCTCACCGGGTGACGGCGTCGGGCCGAGCACCGGGCCGCAGCGCGGGGTGGGAACGGTCGATATCGTGGGCGGACCGTCTCGACATGCAGACGCTCCCCACCAAGCTCAACGGCCCCATCCTGCTGGCCCCCACCGTCCACGGCGACGAGCGAGGCTTTTTCCTGGAGTCCTACCGGCGCAACGTCTTCGCCGATCTCGGCATCGAGGTCGATTTCGTCCAGGACAATCACTCGCGCTCTGGCCGCGGGGTGCTGCGCGGCATGCATTTCCAGCCCGGCCAGTCCAAGCTGATCCGCTGCGTGCGCGGCTCCATCCTCGACGTGCTGGTCGACATCCGCGTCGGGTCGCCGCAGTTTGGCCAGCCGGAGAGCTTCGTGCTCGACGACGGCGACCATCAGCAGCTCTACTGCCCTGATGGGTTCGCCCACGGCTTCTGCGTCCTGTCACAGATCGCCGACGTGACCTACAAGGTCTCGACCTACTACGACCCGCAGATCGAGTCCGGCTTCGCCTTCGACGACCCCGACGTGGCCATCGAGTGGCCCGCGGACGTGGAGCTGGTCGTCTCAGCGCGCGATCGCGAGGCCCCCAGCCTGGCTCAGCGCACCCCGGCGCTTCCCTACCGCTACACGTTCGCCGATGCGTGACCGGCTGGCGGTGACCCCCCGGCAGTTTCGCCTGCTGGCCTACGGGACGCTCGTCGCGCTGACGTTGATCGTGATGAGCGGCGCAGCGGTCAGGCTGACCGACTCAGGGCTGGGCTGTGAGAACTGGCCGAAGTGCGGTGGCACGCCGCTGCCGCCGCTGAGCACCCACGCGCTGATCGAGTTCGGCAACCGGGTCGTCGGGTTCGTGGTCGGCCTGATCACTGTCGCCACCGCTGTCTTTGCCTTCACCCGCCGTCCGTTCCGCCGTGACCTCGCCTGGCTGGCCGTCCTGCTGCCGCTGGGCGTCGTGGCCCAGGCGGTCCTCGGAGGCCTGACCGTTCTCAACCACCTCGCTCCGGGCTTCGTCATGGCCCACTTCAGCCTGTCGCTGATCATCCTCATCGCCGCGTTCGCCCTGGCCTGGCGCAGCGTGCACGAGCCCGGCAGCCGTCCCCGCGCCACTGATCGGGTGTCGGTCTGGTCGGTTCGCGCACTGGCCCCGCTGGGGGCGCTGACGATCTTCGCCGGGACCGTGGCCAGCGCCGCCGGCCCCCACGGCGGCGGCTTCACCGGGCAGGTCGTGCACCGGCTGCACTTCAAGGGCGCTGACACGCTGACCTGGGCGATTCATCAGCACGCCGCGATCGGGGCCCTGTTTGGCGTGTGCGTGATCGGCGTGTGGTTCCTGCGCCGGCGACGCGGCGCCACCGGCGACGCGTTGGAGCCGCTCACGGTGCTCGGCGTTCTGCTGGCCGCCCAGGGCCTGGTCGGCAGCGTCCAGTACGAGCTGCACCTGCCCTCGGACATGGTCTGGGTCCATGTGACGCTGGCCACCGTCTCGTGGATCGCGGTCCTGTGGGCGTGGGCCACCGAGGGCAGCCTGGCCAGGCGGGCGGTGGCGGTCGACGAGGCCGAGACCGCCGAGCCCGCGCGGGCCCGGTCGCGCAAGCTCGAGGCCGTCTAGGCCCCGCGTGGCGCTGTGCCGGGGGACGTGGCCGATACGCGGCTGACCGCGGTCTTCCTGGACCGAGACGGCGTGATCAATCGCAAGGCGCCGGAGGGCCGCTACGTGACGTCGTGGGACGAGTTCGCGTTCCTGCCCGGCGCGCTGGAGGGGCTGGCGGTCCTGGCCCGCGGCAGCGTCCCGGTGATCGTGGTCACCAACCAGCGCGGGATCGCTCGTGGCGTCATGACCGCCGCGGAGCTCGAGGACATCCACCGCCGGATGCGCGCGGCGGTGGCCGGCGCCGGCGGACGCATCGACGCCATCTATCACTGCCCCCACGAAGTCGGCTGCCACTGTCGCAAGCCGGAGGTGGGGATGTTCGAGGACGCCGCGGCCGCGTTCGGCCTGACCCTCTCGCGGACCGTGGTGATCGGCGACCAGCCCTCCGATATGGAGGCGGCGCGCCGGATCGGGGCGCTGCGCGTCCTGGTCAGTGGGATCGACCCCGGCAACGGCGGTTCGGGTGCCGGCGCCGGCCCCGGCGGTCCGGACGGTGAGGAACCGGCCGACCACGTCGCCCCCGATCTGCTGGCCGCCGCGCGCTGGATCGACGCGGGCGGCAACAGAAGTGGCGGAATGCGTGTTGTCCGGTCGGTACGATCCGAGCCGTAGTGATGTCCTCTGAGCCCACTCAGACCCAGTCCCTCGCTCGCGGCGCCGCACAGCCGCCCGCCCCTCCGCGGGGCGCGGACGCCTCGCTCAGCATCCTGGTCGTCGACGACGAATCCGACCTGCGCGAGATGCTGACCCGGTCCTTCTCGCGTGAGGGCCACCGGGTCCTGGCGGTCGCCGACGGACGCGCGGCGATCGACCGCGCCAGCACGGACACGTTCGACATCGTCCTGCTCGACGTCGCGCTCGGCCCCGGCCCCGACGGCTACGAGGTCTGCCGGACGCTGCGCAGCCGGCGCAACGTGGTGCCGATCATCATGCTCACCGCCCTGGACTCCGAGGCCGACGCCGTCCTCGGCCTGGAGGCGGGCGCCGACGACTACGTCACCAAGCCGTTCGGCCTGGCCGAGCTGCGCAGCCGCATCCGCGCGGTCCTGCGTCGCGCCGGGACTCGGGCGATGGGCGACGAGGTGCTCGTCGTCGGGCCGATCGCGCTGGACCGCGCCCAGCGCGAGGTGACGATCCAGGGCGCGCCGGTCAAGCTGACCTTCTCCGAGTTCGAGCTGTTGGACGCGCTGATGGCCGATCCGGGTCGCCTGCTCAACCGCCAGGAGCTGCTGCGGGCGATCTGGGGCGACAGCGCGTATCGGGACCCGCGCGCGATCGACGTCCACATCCGCCACCTGCGCGAGAAGCTGGAACCCGAGCCGGAGAAGCCGCGCTACATCCTCACCGTCCGTGGCGCCGGCTATCGCCTGCGAGGACCCTCGTAGTGGGCCGCCGAGAGGGGTAGCCATGTGGCGGTTGCCGGGGTACGGCGCATTCGGCCTCCGCGGCCGGATCGTCGGTGTGGTCCTGGTCACCGCGGTCGCGACGTTGACGGTCGCCGCGGTGGCGCTGCTGGGCCCGCTGGAACAGAGCCTGCGCAACGCCGAGAAGAAGACGCTGATCACGAACCTCGGGCATACCACCGCGGTCCACCGACAATTCGCCGGCCTGCGCCTCACCGATGTCAACACCTCCAAGGTGGATCGCGACCGGCTTCAGGACGCTCAGAACGCGCTCAAGCAACACCTCGACGCGAGCACCGTCGTCGTGCGGTGGCAGCCGGGCCTCAACGGCTATGACAGCGTTCCGGTGCTGCGCGCCGGGACCGCGTCCGAGGACACCGACGACGCGCTCGACGACGTCGCCCAGGCGTTTCGCACCGGCAGGAAGGTGTTCAGCTTCGGGGACATCGACGGGCTCGAGTACGCCCGCGCGGCGATCCCGTTCGACGACCACGACACGCGCTACGTGCTGGAGGTCCGCAAGTCGATCGCCGAGATCCCCGACGTCGTCCGCGTGGTGCGCCGCGCCTTCCTCGACGCGGCCCTGGCCGGCCTGGCGCTCACGCTGATCCTCGGTATCCCGCTGTCGGCGCGACTGGTGCGCCGGCTGCGGCGGCTGCGCGAGGCGGCCCTGGAGCTGGCCCAGGAGGGACCCTCGGTCGAGGTGCCGATCGACCGGGTCCACGACGAGGTGGGCGACCTGGCCCGCACCCTGTCGACCATGCAGCACCGGCTGCGCCAGCAGGAGGAGGCCCGCCGCGCGTTCGTGGCCACCGCGTCCCACGAGCTGCGCACCCCGCTGACCTCGCTGGACGGCATGCTCGAGCTGCTCTACGACGACCTGCGCGACGACACCCCCGACCTCGAGGATGCCCGCGCGCTGGTCGAGCGGGCCCACGCCCAGGCCCGGCGGCTCGGGCGGCTGGCCTCGGACCTGCTCGATCTCTCCCGGATCGACGCCCAGGTTGAGCTGCGCTCCGAGCCCGTCGAGCTGGGCGAGCTCAGCCGCGCGGTGCTGGCCGAGTTCGAGCTGGGAACCGAGCAGCACGACGTCCGCTCCAGTCTCGATGACCAGGGCGGCTCGGTGTGGGCGCTCGGCGACCCCGGCAGCATCGCCCAGATCCTGCGCATCCTGCTCGACAACGCCGTCCGCGCCAGCCCGCCGGGCTCGGAGATCCGGGTTGTCCTCAAGCGCGGCTCCCGCGCCGCCATCAGCGTCTGCGACCAGGGTCCGGGCGTGCATCCCGACGAGCGCGAGACCATCTTCGAGCGCTTCCATCGGGGGCGCGACACCGCCGGCCAGGCCGGCTTCGGTCTCGGGCTGGCGATCGGCCGCGAGCTGGCCGAGCGGATGGGCGGAGAGCTCCTGCTCGAGGACCACGAGGGACCGGGCGCGGTCTTCACGCTGCGCCTCCCGGGGGCGCTGGCGCCCGAGCAGGACCCGGTGGCCGTCGCGTGACCGGCCGACGGGCCGGGCTGGGCCGCTATCGGCGCCCGGAGTGCCGGGGGCGCCCGGAGTGCTGGGGCCGCTCGGAGTGCTGGGGCCGCCCGGAGTGCTGGGGCCGCCCGGAGTGCCGGGGGCGCTAACTCCCCGTTAGCATCTTCGCCCTCATGGATGCCGCAATGATGAAGGCGACGCTCGCCGTCGACGAGCGCCACTGGTGGTATCGCGGCCGCCGGCGCATCATCCGCGCTGAGCTGGATCGGCTGCCCCTGCCGCCCAACCCGCGCGTGCTCGATGCCGGCTGCGGTTCGGGGCGCACGCTGCAGGAGCTCGTCGAATACGGCGCGGTCAGTGGCATCGAGCTCAGCGAGGAGGCGGCCGAGCTGGCCCGCGAGCGCGCGCTCGGCGAGGTCGAGGTGGGCCGCCTGGAGGAGCTCCCCTGGGCGGACGAGACGTTTGACCTGATCACCTGCCTGGACGTGATCGAGCACGTGCCCGACGACGTCGTCGCGCTCACCGAGCTGCGGCGCGTCGTCGCGCCCGGCGGCTGGCTGCTGGTCACCGTCCCCGCCTACCAGGCGCTCTGGTCCCAGCACGACGAGGCCAACCACCACTATCGCCGCTACTCGCGGGCGGCGCTGCGCGGCGCCGCGGCCTCCGCCGGCTGGGAGCTGCGCCGGATGAGCTCGTTCAACAGCCTGCTGCTGGCCCCGGCCGCGGCGGTACGACTGGCCCGCCGGCGGGCCCGTTCGTCCGACGGGTCCGCCAACGATCTAGCGTTGGGACCCGAATGGCTCAACGACGTGTTGGAGCGTCCCCTGGCGCTCGAGGCAAGCTGGCTGGGGCGCGGACGCACGCTTCCGATGGGCCTGTCGCTGCTGGCGGTCCTGCAGCGTCCCGCGGCCCGCTGACGATCTCCCCCGCCCGCCCCGGCGGGTGCCGTTGACGCAATGCCTGCGCTCGCGGCCATCATCAGCATCTCCAGCGGCCTTGGGTATCTGCTGCCGGCGATCATCGGCCTGGAGTCGATGGGCGTTCCCTCGCCGGGGGAGACGGCGCTCATCCTGGCCGCCGTGTTGGCCAGTCAGGGCAAGCTGCAGATCTGGCTGGTGATCCTGATCGGCGTCTGCTCGGCCATCGCCGGCGACAACCTCGGCTACCTGCTGGGGCGGCATTTCGGCCGCGACGCGCTCGAAGCGCCGGGGCCGTTTCGCCGCCGGCGAGTCCAGATCATCCGCGTGGGAGACCGGTTCTTCGAGGATCACGGACCCAAGGCGGTGTTCGTGGCCCGCTGGATCGCGCTCGTCCGGTTCGCCGCCGCCTGGCTGGCCGGCATCAACGGCATGCGCTTTCGCCAGTTCTTCTTCTGGAATGCCCTGGGCGGGATCAGCTGGGGGGTCACCTACGGCCTGGTCGGCTATTTCGCCGGCAGCGCCGCGGCCGACGCCATCTCCCGGTTCGGGATCTATGCCTTCGTCGGCCTGGGCATCCTGTTCGTCGCCTATCTGTACTTCAAGCTGCGCGAGCACCAGCGCGCGGAGGAGCAGTCAGCCGAGGATGGCGTGCGCGAGCACGATGACGATCGGACCGGCGGAGCGGCGGGCGCCCCCGCCGGCGACCGGGCCGGTGAGAGCACCGGGCCCGGCGACGACTGAGCGCGACGCTCGTTCGACCTCAGGTCGAACTAGGACCCGCGGGGTCCAGCTGGATCGCGCATGAGTTGATGCAGTAGCGCTGACCGGTGGGACGAGGCCCATCGTCGAAGACGTGGCCCAGATGGCCGCCGCACCGCTTGCACCGCACCTCGGTGCGGACCATGCCGTGACTGCGGTCCGACACCAGCTCCACGTTGGCGGCCACCGCCGGCTCGTAGAAGCTCGGCCAGCCGCTCCCGGATTCAAACTTGGTGTCCGAGCCGAACAGCTCGGCGCCGCAGCCGGCGCAGCGGTAGGTGCCGTCGTCCTTGACGTCGACGTACTCCCCGGTGAAGGGTCGCTCGGTGGCCTGGCGGCGCAGAACCTCGTACTGCTCGGGGGTCAGCCGCGCCCGCCACTCCTCGTCGGTCAGTGTCATCTCACGTTCGGTATCCATGCGCGTGACGTTAGCGCGCGATCCTGAACGCTCGGTGAACGGTCGCCGGCCGCGCCCGTCAGCCCGCGAGATAGCTGGTCGCGGCCGCGTCGAGATCCGGGTCGACGAGCTCCAGCACGAGGCTCGACCACGCGAAGTCGACGGCCCCCATGCCCGCCCCGGTGCGCGGCTCGTAGTACTCGCGCAGGCCGGCCAGGGCCACCGCCGCGCCCAGCCGCTGCGCCATCTGGCGCGCCGGCTGCTCGTACCCGAGCCGCATCAGCCCCAGCCAGCACAGCCACGCGGCGTTGATCCACGTCGGCCCGCGCCAGTAGCGTCGCTGCCCCAGCCGGCCGCGGTCGCGGACCGAGAAGGAGGGGTCGTCGGCCGCCACCGACGGCGGCGGTACCGGCGTCCAGAACCGGGCCCGGTCGAGCAGGTGCTCCTCGACCAGCCGGCGCCCGATCGCCTCGGGCAGGTCGGGCAGCGCCAGCGGGGCCAGCGCGGCGATCGTCGTTGCCGGGCGGCGGCGCGGGGCGGGTCGCGAGCGGGGCAGGAACAGCCCGGCCGCGTCGTCGTAGGTGCGGTCGATCAGCGCCGGGGTCAGCGACGGCCGGCCCATGGCCAAACGCGACAGGTTGTAGAGGACATTGGTGACGATCTCGCAGCACACCGGCCCGCCCGCGGCGGCGATCCGCCGCAGGTCGAAGCCGAGCCGGCGGTCGCGGTGCACCAGCCCCAGGTAACCGGGCAGCCCGTGGGCGCGGCGGCCCCAGATGGCGTCGAACTGGGTCGACGCGTCCAGCCCCGACTCGTCGGGAGCGACGATCCACAGCAGCCCGTCGCCCTCGAGATCGCGATGGCGTTCCAGCCACTCGTGGTGGCGGGCGATCCCCGGCTCGCCCGCCGGGTCGCCCACCGCGATCCGCCACGCCCATGCCAGCAGCGGCGGCTGAATGCTGGCGGTCATCGGGTCGTCGGGCCGGACGACGTTGTAGCTGAAGCGCCGCGTGCCGGTCAGCGGCGCGTTCCAGAAGATCGTGTGACCGATGAACCCGTCCTCGCGCTGGGCGGCCAGCAGCGAGCGCAGCTCCCTCGCGGATCGCTCGGGATCGAAGCGCCGCCAGGCGATCGCGTGAAAGCACGAGTCCCAGTACCACTGGTATGGATAGCGCGCCGGGCTGGGACAGGTGTAGGCAAACGGCGACCCGTCTCGCCTGGACACCCCCTCCCGCCAGTTCTGGCGCAGGATGACCTCGCAGCGCTGGTGGATCAGATCGCGCTGTGACTGTGCCAACATCGGCCACCAGATCCTGCCACGTCGGCTCTTTCGGGCCGCCGATCAGACCTCTGGCCCGGGTGACGGAGATCTCGGACGCTCCAGGTGGTCTAAGTGCGCGAGCGCGGGTTGACCGATTGGCAGGACGTCGTGAGCCGCCGGAAGTGCTAACTCCATCGTCGTGACCACCACGACCTCACGACGCCTGGGCCGCCCGTCGCGCCTGTCCGTGAACGGCCACGCGCGCCTGGTGGCGCTGATGGGCGCGGGAACGATCGCGTTCTCGAGCATCCTGGTGCGGCTCAGCCACGCGTCGCCGTCGACGGCGGCGATCTTCCGCTGCGCCTACGCGCTGCCGATCCTGGGCGCGCTGGCCTGGCGCGAGGACCGGCGGTTGGGCCGGCGCTCGTGGCGAGAGCGCCGCGCCGGCCTGGCCAGTGGGGTGTTCTTCGCCATCGACATGATGCTGTGGAACCACTCGATCGTCGATGTCGGCGCCGGGCTGGCCACGGTCCTGGCCAACATCCAGGTGGTGCTGTTGCCGCTGGTGGCGTGGGCGCTGCTGTCCGAGCGGCCCGGCCGCCAGATCCTGCTCGCGCTGCCGCTGTCGCTGGCCGGCGTGCTGCTGATCTCCGGCGCGCTGGAGCACGGCGCCTACGGTCACGATCCGACGCGGGGGACGCTGTTCGGCATCGGCGCGGGCGTCGCCTACGTGGGGTTCCTGCTGCTGCTGCGCGCGGGCGGATCCGACCTGCGCCGGCCCGCGGGGCCTCTGTTCGACGCCACTGCCGTCTCGACGGTGCTGTGCCTGGCCGCCGGGCTGGTGATCGGCGACGCGCGACTGATCCCGGCCTGGCCGAGCGCCGGCTGGCTGCTCCTGCTGGCCGTCAGCTCCCAGGTGATCGGCTGGCTGCTGATCACCTCCTCGCTGCCGCGGCTGCCGGCGGCGATCACCTCGGTGCTGCTGACCGTGCAGCCGCTCGGGTCGGTGGCGCTGGCCGCACTCATCCTCGGCGAGTCGCCCAGCTCGTGGCAGCTGGCCGGCGTCGCGCTGGTGCTGGTTGCGTTGGTGACCGCGGGGCGGTCGCGGCCGGGCGCGGTTCCGGGCGACTGATCCTGGATCCGCCGCGGGTGGCTGAGGGCCGCTCCTCGCTGAGGGGTCCGCCCGTGGCTGAGGGGGCCGCCCATGGCTGAGGGGCCCGCCCATGGCTGAGGGGCCCGCCCGCCCCTGACGCGGGACGGGCGGGCGCGCTCAGGCGGCGTACCCCAGTCAATGCCCGCGCTGAGCCGAGCGCGGGCCAGCGTTCGTGACGCTCTGCACCCTCCAGAACACGATCGGCGCGGTCGAAGTTGCGGACGGCGGGCCGGGCGCGGGTGTGGCCGGAGTCGCGAGTCACGCTGGCGCCGAGGCGGCCGAGACCCCGGAGCGGTCGGCGACGGCGCGCTCGTAGACGGCGGCCAGCGCGGGCGCGACGACCTCGGGGGCGGTAACCGACCGGGCCAGCTCGATCGCCCGGGCTCCGGCCCCGCCGTCGCTGTCCAGTCGCCTGATTGCCCCCGCCAGCGCCGGCGCGTCTCCGGGCGCCACCAGCCACTCGCCGGGCACCAGCTCCGCCAGCGCGCCGATCCGCGATGCGGCGACCGGCAGGCCGGCGGCCATCGCCTCGGCGGCCGCCAACCCGAACGTCTCGGCCGATCGGGATGGCACGAGCGCCAGCCGGGCGCCCAGGCGCAGCCGGGCCAGCTCGTCGCCCGAGACCCGCCCGGCGAACGTCACCGGGGCGGTCGTGGTCGCGGCGGCGGCGACCGCCTGCAGCCGCTCGCGCTCCGGGCCATCGCCGGCGATCACCAGTGGGATTCCGGCGATCTGGCACGCCCCGATCGCCGTCTCGATCCCCTTTTCCGGGGCCAGTCGCGCCGCGACCAGAGCGTGGCCGCCGTCGCCGGGCGCCGGGGCGGCGGCGAACCCCCGGATGACGTGGGGGAGGACGAAGGTCGGGCCCAGCGGCGCTCCCAGCACCCGCAGGCGTGACCCGGCGAAGCGGCTGGGCACCACGCAGACGTCGGCCAGCCCGGTCAGCCGGCGCTGCCACAGCGCCAGGCCGGCGCCGTAGGCGGCCGCCTCGGCGCGCGATCCGCGGCAGTTGAGAGCCACGCCCGGCAGGGTGTTGCGGCCGTGGCAGCGGGTGCATTCCTGACCGTCGCGAAAGCACACGCCGATCGCGCACACCAGCCGGTACTGGTGCAGGTGCAGCACCACCCGCGCCCCCGCGTCGCGGGCCGCGGCCAGCGCCCGCCAGCCCAGGGTGGGGTGCAGGTTGTGGGCGTGCACGATGCGGGCGCCGGTCCGGCGCACGGCGCGGGCCACCTCGTCAGGCGCCAGGCCGCCGGCGATCATTCCCGCGGCCGCCCGTGACCGTCCGACAAGCGCCGAGTCGCGCACCAGCAGCTCGGCGTCCTCGCCCAGACGCTCGCGGACCAGCCACAGCAGGTCCTCGACCGCCCGCTCCTCCCCGCCGGCGGCCCGATAACGATGGTGGAGGAAAAGGATCACGGGTGGGTGGGTGCTCGTGCCCCGCGCTGAGGCCCGCGACTGTCGGCCGTGCGGGGCTGTGCGACAGACACTAAGATATGCCCAGCACCTGATCCCCCGGGCCGGCTCGTCACCGGCGTGTAACCGGGGGCGAAGGTGGTCATCCGGCTGTGCCGCAAGCTGAAGGGAGCCGCAACGGTTTTGCGGTTCGTCTACGCATGATGCAGATAACTGAGATTGATGACCCGCGACTGGTCAAGGGTCTGGCCCACCCGCTGCGGATCCACATCCTGCGCGTGCTCGAGAATCGGGTCGCCAGCCCGAGCGAGATCGCCGACGAGATCGGCGCGCCCCTCGGCAACGTCAGCTACCACGTTCGCTTCCTGGCTCGGGTGGGGCTCATCGAGCTGACCAGCACCAAGCCGCGCCGTGGCGCGGTGGAGCACTACTACCGCGCGGTCGGACGCGTCCGCGTCGCTGACAAGGCCTGGTCGCAGGTGCCCGATGTCGTCAAGAGCGGCCTCATCTCCGCCAGCCTCGATCAGGTCGGCAAGGCGGTCGGCGCGGCAGCATCCGGCGGCGGGTTCGACCGACGGGATGCCGTGGTCACCCGGCGCGAGATGGTGCTCGACGAGCAGGGATTCTCCGAGCTGGCCGGCGAGCTGCGCGAGCTGCTCGACCGTTCCAAGGAGATCGAGCGCGCCAGCGCCGAGCGCCTCGCGGCGTCGGAGAACGGCCAGGTCGAGGCCGGCGTGGTGATGATGCTGTTCGAGGGTGGGGGAATCGCCGCGACGGCGCAGGCCGACGGCGCGGGGCGCCGTTCGCGCCGCGGTGACGCCAAGCGCTGACCCGCGGCGCCGCTCGCGCCGCGGTGACGCCAAGCGCTGACCCGCGGCGCCGTTCGCGCCGCGGTGGCGCCAAGCGCTGACCCGCGGGGCCCTCCGTCGCCTTCTGACCGCGTCGTTGCGGACCGCGCCGAGCGGCTGACCGCACCACCCCCGGCGGTGTGATCGATTGCCGGCCCGCGCGTAGTCTTGCCAGATGGCGATGCTCGGGCGTATGCGTATCGCGGCGGCCGGCGCGGTCGGAGTGCTGGCCGCGGTCGGGCTCGCGTTCGCCGTCGCCCCCGGCGTCAGCGCCACGCCTCGTCGCCCCCGGGGCGGCCGCGCGCCGGTGGGCCGTCCTGCAAGCGGCCTGCCGGGCCGGCCCGCGCCGACGCTGGCGGCCAACCGAGCCGCCGCCCATGCCGACGCGCCCGAGCTGCTGGCCGCGCTCCGGCTCCCGTCCGGAGCGACGAGGCTGCCCGCGGAGCCGGCGGGCGACCACGGCTTCCTGAAGGCGACGCCGGCGCTGAACCCGACCAGCGCCCACGCGGTGGTCCACGCCTGGTGGCGGGTGTCCGGCGATGCCGCCGGTGTGCTGGCCTACGTCCGGGCCCACGCGCCGGCCGGCGCCCGGCCCGGCGGGACCGGAGAGATCATCGACACGCACACCGGCGCCTCGGCCCGGACGCTCGACTACGACTGGCCGCCGATCGCCGGCGTCCTGGGCGAGCGCGAGCTGGCGGTCACGGTCATGACCCTGCCCGGCGGCGTCGCCGGCGTCCTGGCCGAAGCGGAGTCAGACTGGATCGTGCCGCGTCCGGCGAGCGAGCGCATCCCGTCGGCGGTCCGCGAGATCGACATCGCCGTCGCCAAGCCCGACCAGCCGGCGGGCGCCCCGCGGAGCGTCACCAGCCGCGCCCGGGTCAGGCGCATCGTGGCCCTGTTCAACGCCATGCCGATCACCCAGCCAGCCTGGTACAGCTGCCCGGCGGAGATGCTGTCCGGCTCGCGGAGGCTGACCTTCACCTTCCGCGCCCGCGTGGGCGGTCCCGCCCTGGCGCGAGCCACCTACGCGGACTACCGACCGTTGAACGCCCCCAGCGGGCCGTGCACCCCGATCCAGCTGACGATCGGCGGGCGCGCTCAGGACGGGCTGATCGGCGGGTATTTCATCCGTCGGATCGACCGGATGCTGGACGCCAACCTGTTCACCGGCGTGCGCTGATCGCGCTGGCCGGCCTGGCGACGGCCGCCTGAGTCGGTCACTCGGGTCCCGCCGAATCGGGGCGCGTCCGGTCGCGGCCACGCCGAACTTACGTTTTTTCGAGTTTGGCCGATTACTGGGGAGATGAGACTTGGCAACCGAGCGACGATCATCCGTGTTGGGGTGATCGCCGGAGCGGCCGTCTGTGCCTTTGTCACGCCCCCCGGCGCCGTGGCGGCGCAACCCCGGGCCGCCGCGCGCACCCAGGCCGCGGGCACGATCGTCTCCGTCCAGTGGTCGACCTTCACGATCCGGACCGGCTCGCGGCGGACCAGCATCACGGGCGCGCTGACGGCGGCCGCCAACGCGGTGACCGCCGGAGATTTCCCCTATGTCTACGGCGGTGGCCACGCCGAGGCCGGCACCGCCAGCATCGGCATCAAGGGCCCCGGCTACACCGGCCATACCCTGGGCTTTGACTGCTCCGGGTCGGTCGCCGCGGTCCTCTCCGGCGCCGGGCTCTGGGATGCCGGCAGCGGCGTTCCCAACGACGCCGGGATCATCGCCCAGTTGCGTCAGGAGAAGCTGATCGCGCGCGGCGCCGGCACCGGCGCCCAGGAGGTCACGCTCTACGACGACCCGGGCGTCCACATCTTCATGAACATCGACGGCCGCTTCTTCGGCACCTCGGACGGCGGCGGCGGCAGCCCGCTCAACCGCAACGGCGGCGCGGGATGGCTCAACGACGGCGCCTCCGACGCCCACAGCCGTCAGTACAAGGCCTACCACCTGCTGCCCGCGGCGCTCAGCGGCAGGACGACCTACGGCCCCACGCTCACCTTCACCGTCGGCTCGCGCACCGGCCTGCTCTCCGGATTCGCCGTCGGCGACGCCGTCCAGGTCGCCTACACCCGCAGCCGTCAGGGCGTCGACACCGCGCAGACGCTGGCCTTCGCCCACCTGACCAGCGCGAGCGGCACCGTCAGCGCGATCGCCGCCAACGGCTCGACCTTCACCATCACGGCCGCCGGCGGCAAGACCATCACCTTCTCGGCCACCCAGAACCCGAGCGTGCTCGACAACATCGAGGTCGGCGACAGCGTCCAGGTGACCTACACCAAGGGCACGGAAGGCGCGGCCCCGGCGGCACGGGCGATCATGAACCTCAGCGCCCCGGGCAGCGGGAGCAGCATCGGGTCCGGGAGCGGCACCGGGTCCGGCACCGGGTCCGGGAGCGGCTCCGGCTCGGGCAGCGGCTCCGGCTCGGGTAGCGGCTCCGGCTCGGGCAGCGGCTCCGGGTACTCGCCCGGTCCCGGCCAGGTGACCGGCACGATCACCGCGATCGCGCCTGACGACTCGAGCTTCACCGTCCAGTCCGGCGGCCAGGCGCTGCACTTCGCCACCGGCCAGAACCCCTCGGTCATCGCCGGCTTCACCGTCGGCCAGCAGGTCCAGGTCAGCTACACGGAGACCTGGTACGGCACGCTGGTGGCCGGCGGCGTCACCGCGTCCTAGCGGCGCAACCGCAACGTCGGTCGGAACCACGAGACGACTGATTCCACGGCGGGCCGGCGGCCGGCGGCGGTCGGGCCGGCGACCCGGCGGCGGGCGACCCGGCGGGCCGGCGACCCGGCGACCCGGCGGCGGGCGTGGCGGGCGCAGCCACGCGGCGTCGGCAAACGTCCCACCGAATGGGCTTCCGTGACTCGCTGGGGCGTTTGCCGTCGTGAGGAAGGCAAACGTCCCGGGCGGCTTCCGGAGGCGGTTGCTTGGGACGTTTGCCGACGCAGGCCGCGCGCTCAGGCCGCGCGCTCAGGCCGCGCGCTCAGGCCGCGGCCGTCGCATGCGCCCGCAGCCAGTCCAGCACCTCGCCGGCGTGCTGGTTGGGCGGGAAGATGGGGTAGAAGGCGTGCTCGACGCGCCCGTTTGTGGCGATCAGCGTCAGCCGCTTGTAGAGCTGCTCGCCGTCGGCAGTGAATGTCGGCAGATCGAGGGCGCCGCCGAGGGCGAACCCGGGGTCGGAGAGGATCGTGAACGGGAGCTCCAGGCGCTCGGCGAGCTCGGCCTGGTACCCAGTGCTCTGGGAGGAGAGCCCATAGACGTTCGCGGCGCCGGCGTCGTGCAGCTCGGCGAAGTGGTCGCGAAAGCCACACGCCTCGGGGGTGCAGCCGCGCGCGCCGGGAATGTCGTTCCAGCCGGCGGGCAGGTCCACGCCCGGCCGGCCGCTGAGCGGATAGATGTAGATCACCGTGCGGCCGGGGCCCAACTCGTCGAGCGTCACCTCGCTGCCGTCGGTGGCGGCCAGCGTGAGGTGGGGCATCGCCGCGCCCGGCAGATGGTCCGCGGCGCCGTCGTCCTCGGGGACCGGCAGGTCACTGGGCAGGCTCATGTAGTCAGACACGGATCTCTCCTGGGTTCGGGCCGGAGACCCCTTGGAGCTTAGGACCCGCCCACCTGGGCATGGGCGGTGGGCTCGCCGGGGCACGTCTGCCGTCGATGCGCTTTGATAGCTGATGCCGGTCAGGAGCCCTGACCGCGGGAAGCCAACCGACGCGGAGCGAGGAGTTCCACATGGCCATGGACTGCACGTATCGCCTGCGGATTCCCCACGAGTCGGGTCAGCTGGCCAGGGTGGCGACGCGGATCAGCGAGTACGGCGGACTGATCGGCGACGTGGTCACGATCAACGTCGCCCGCCAGGAGGCGATTCGCGAGATCACCGTCGAGCTGCGGGACAAGGAGCACGCCGAGTTGCTGGCGGCCGGGCTCAACAAGCTGCCTGGCGTCAGCGTCGTCTGGTTCCACGATCGCGCCTTCATCGCCCACGACGGCGGCAAGCTCGAGGTCAAGGGGCGGCGCCTGATCGCCACCAACCAGGACGTCCGCGACGTCTACACGCCCGGCGTCGCCCGGGTGTCGAGCGCGATCGCCGAGTTTCCCCAGCTGGCCGGGCGCTTCACGATGATCGGGCGCAGCGTCGCCATCTGCACCAACGGCTCGCGGGTGCTCGGGCTGGGGGACATCGGCCCGGTGGCCAGCATGCCGGTGATGGAGGGCAAGGCGCTGTTCTACGCCCAGCTGGTCGGCGTCAGCGCGGTCCCGATCCTGATCGACACCAAGGACGTCGACGAGTTCGTCGACACCGTCATCCACATCGCGTCCGGCTTCGGCGGCATCCACCTCGAGGACATCTCGACGCCCGAATGCTTCGAGATCGAGCGGCGCCTGATCGAGGCCCTGCCCCAGCCGGTGATGCACGACGATGTCCACGGGACCGCGGTCGTCACGATGGCGGCGGCGATCGCCGCCTGCCGCCAGGTCGACATCCGTCTCGACCAGGCGGTGGTGGGGCAGATCGGACTCGGCGCCGCCGGCTACGGCATCGCCACCCTGATCCACGACGCCGGCGTCAAGCGCGTCATGGCCTCCGATCCGAATCCGCTGGCCCAGGAGCACGCTCGCGGCCGCGGGATCGAGATCGTCGACCTCGAGACGATCATGGGCGAGGCCGACGTCGTCGTGGCCACCAGCGGCCGGCCCGGCCTCATCACCCCGGACCTCGTCCGTCCCGGACAGGTCATCCTGGCGCTGACCAACCCGTCGCCGGAGATCGAGCCCGACGCCGCCCTGGCCGCCGGTGCGGCCTTCGCCGCCGACGGCACCAGCGTCAACAACGTGCTCGGCTATCCGGGTATCTTCGCCGGCGCCCTGATGGCGGGGGCCACGGCGATCAACCTCGACATGAAGCGCGCCGCCGCCTGGGCGCTGGCCGGCCTCACCGTCGAGTCAGAGCTCGTCCCGGAGGTGCTCGACACCGCCGTCCACGACACCGTCGCCCTGGCGGTCCGCGAGGCAGCCATCGAGAGCGGCGTGGCCGACCCGGGGCGGATCACCCCGGACCTCGAGCCCCACCCCGAGCTGCTGGCCTGACGCCCGCGGGCGCCTACTCCTGATTCAGCGCCACGGCCTCGCGGATGAGGTCCTTCAGCGCGCCTTCGTCGAGCTCATCGTCTTCTCTGATGTCGATGGCGCGCCGGACGTTTCCGCCCAGGCTGGAGTTGAACAGGCCTGACGGGTCGCGCAGCGAGGCGCCCTTGAAGAAGGTCAGCTTGACCACTTCCTTGTAGGTCTCACCGGTGCAGATGCCTCCGTCGTGGGACCACACCGGCACGCCGGGGTTCGTGGCCTTCACCCACTTCCACTCCTCGACGACGTCCGGATCCGCTTTCTTGATGACTGCGCGGACCTTGCCGAGCGTCTGGCCGCGCCAATCGCCCAGCTCCTTGATCCGCTCGTCGATCTGCTTGGACGCATCCGTCTTGTTGTCAGCCATCTCTCTCCCGTACGCAGTTGAACCCAGCTCCCGCCGGTGCCTGCTCAAGGCACGCCGGATACTACGCGCGTGCCCCGGTTCAGCCCGCCTATGTGACCCCTCACCGCGCCGCCGGGGCCACCCCCCTTAAACCAGAGAGGCCCCGGTTGCCCGGGGCCTCCCGCAACGATCGATCGAGGCGACTCGCCGCCTCGCTCGGCTTGCGATCAACCGCAGCCGGTGTTGAAGCCGCAGCTGCCGCACGTGTAGCAGCTGCCGGTGCGCTGCATCATGCCGCCGCACTGCTGGCACGCCGGGCCCAGGTCCAGCCCCCGGCGGACCGCCGGGAGGACCGGCGGATCGTCGGTGAGCGCCGCCGTGGCGGGCGCCACGTGGGTCGGTGCCAGCGCCGTCGGCCCCGCAGTGTCGCCCAGCTGTGAGCTGGCCGCGTCCTGTGCCGCCTTGCGCGCCCGTACCTCCTTGGTGAGGATGCCGAGCTCCTCCTGCAGGTCGGCGTCCAGGAAACGCGAGGCCAGCCAGCGCATGATGTAGTCCGGCATCGACTTCGAGAACGGGATCTCCGGATTGGAGGTCATGCCCTCGGGCTCGAAGCGCATGTAGCTGAACTTGCGCACGAGCGTCTCCAGCGGCACCCCGTACTGGAGCGCCAGCGAGATGGCCGTCGCAAACGCGTTCATCATGCCGCGCAGCGTCGACCCCTCCTTGCCGATGTCCGTGAGGAAGATCTCGCCGACGGAGCCGTCCTCGTACATCCCGGCGGTGATGTACCCCTCGTGGCCGCCGATCGAGAACTTGTGGGTGATCGACTGGCGCTCGCGCGGCATCCGCCGGCGCTTGGGCCCGACCTTGGCCAGCGCCTCGGTCACCGCCTTCTCGACCTCGGCATGAACATCGATCGTCGCCGGCGCGTCCTTCTGCGCGTCGGTCCGCAGCGCCTGGGCGGTCTTGGACCCGTCGCGGTAGATGGCCAGCGCCTTGACGCCCAGCCGCCATGCCTGGATGTAGGCGTCGGCGATATCCTCGACCGTCGCCGTCTGCGGCATGTTGACCGTCTTGGAGATGGCGCCGCTGATGAACGGCTGGACGGCGCCCATCATCTTGATGTGGCCCATGTGGGAGATCGCCCGCTCGCCGACGGCGACGTCGAACACCGGCAGATCCTCGGCATCCAGGCCGGGCGCGCCGATGATCGTGCCGTGCTCGTTGACGTAGGCGACGATCTGCTCGATGTGCTCGTCTGAGTAGCCGAGCGTCTGCAGCGCCAGCGGCACGGTGCGGTTGACGATCGTCATCTGGCCGCCGCCGACCAGCTCCTTGAACTTGACCAGCGAGAAGTCCGGCTCGACGCCGGTGGTGTCGCAGTCCATCAGGAAGCTGATCGTCCCGGTCGGCGCCAGCACCGTCGCCTGCGCATTGCGGTAGCCGTTGGTCTCGCCGGTCTCCACCGCCTGGTCCCACGTCGTCCGGGCCGCGGTCAGCAGCGCGCCGTCCAGGCAATCTTCGACGGGGATGGCGTATGACGCGTCGCGATGCATCCGCATCACGGCGTTGTGAGCGTCGCGGTTCTCGGGATAGCGGTCATACGGGTCCATCGCCCCGGCGATCCGGGCCGAGCCCAGGTACGCGCGCCCGGTCATCAGCGCCGTGATGGCGGCGGCGGTGCCGCGCCCGGCGTCCGAGTCATACGGGACGCCGTCGGCCATCAGGTAGGCCCCGAGGTTGGCGTAGCCCATGCCGAGCTGGCGGAACGCGCGGGCGTTGGCGCCGATCTGCTCGGTCGGGTAGCTCGACGGGGAGACGATGATCTCCTGCGCCAGGAACATGATGTCGACCGCGTGCTCGAAGGACTCGACGTCGAAGGTGCCGTCGGTCCGCCGGAACTTCATGAGGTTCAGCGAGGCCAGGTTGCAGGCCGAGTCGTCGACGTGCATGTACTCGCTGCACGGGTTGGACGCGTTGATCCGACCCGATACCGGGCTGGTGTGCCACTCGTTGATCGTCGTGTCGTACTGCACGCCCGGATCGGCGCACCGCCACGCTGCCTCGGCGATCTCCTTCATCAGCTGGCGCGCCGGAATGGGCTCACCGACGGGCTCGCCGGTGGTGCGGGCGATCAGGCGCCACTCCTCGTCGTTCTCCACCGCGCGCATGAACTCGTCCGAGACCCGGACCGAGTTGTTGGCGTTCTGGTACTGGATGGAGAAGAAGCCGTCGCCGTCGATCGACATGTCAAAGCCGGCGTCGCGCAGCGCGGCGGCCTTGTCCTCCTCCTTGGCCTTGCACCAGATGAAGTCGCGGATATCGGGGTGATCGACGTCGAGCACGATCATCTTGGCCGCCCGGCGGGTCTTGCCGCCGGACTTGATCGTGCCCGCCCAGGCATCGGCGCCGCGCATGAAGCTGACCGGACCCGAGGCAGTGCCGCCCTTGGACAGCGGCTCCATCGACCCGCGGATCTTGGACAGGTTGATGCCCGAGCCCGACCCGCCGCGGAAGATCTTGCCCTCCTTGGTGTTCCAGGCGAGGATCGACTCGATCTCGTCCTCGACCGACAGGATGAAGCAGGCCGAGCACTGCGGGCTCTCCTCGAATCCGACGTTGAACCACACCGGCGAGTTGAATGCCGCCAGCTGGTGCAGCAGGATGTGGGTCAGCTCGGACTCGAACGTGTCGGCGTCCTCATCGGTGGCGAAGTAGCCGCGCTCGCGGCCCCACCCGGCGATCGTCCCGGCCACCCGGCCGATCATCTGCTTGACCGACCGCTCGCGCGCGGGAGACCCCAGCTGCCCCCGGAAGTACTTCTGGGCCACGATGTTGGTGGCGTTCTGCGACCACGACTTCGGGAACTCGACGTCGCTCTGCTCGAAGGACACCTTGTCGCCGTGTCCGATGCGCGCCTCCCGCTGCTCCCACGCGACGGCGTCGAACGGGTGGGTCCCCGGACTCGTGAAGTATCGACGAATCGAGAGGCCGTCCCCCGTCCGTGGACCGGAGGTGAGTTGCGTTTGCGGTGCGTTGGACATCAAGTACGGCTCCTCTCGTTTCCGCCTGCCTCGGCTACCCAGTCTCGGCTCCGTGGCGGCCGAGCGGGGTCGGAATGCTTGCGAATGGCTCGGACGGAAGAGTCCCCGAGCCTGACCAGCGGCGTGGAGCTGTCGTTGTCCCTTCAGTTTACTAGGTAGAACCTGCAAATCTTGGCTTTTTCCGATTCGGAAAGCCCTGAAATTGCGGGGGTTCTGAGCCTTGTCGCGGGCTGCCGGCGAACGCCCGGCCGGGCCCGGCGATCAGGAGCCTGAGGCGGCCCGGCCGGCGGCGTCGGCGAGCTCGCGGGCCGCCGTCTCAGCGGCCTGCGCCTCCGCCCGGCGGCTGAGCTCCGCGAGCTCGGCCGCAGTCGGTGGGGCCGCGGCCGGCGGGTCCGGCGCCTGAGTCCGCGCCTGCGGGAGCTCTCCGGTGAGCCTCTCGATCGTCTCCTCGTCCTCCAGGATCCGGGTGCGCGCGGCCGCGAGCTCGGTCGTCGTCTCGGCCATCCGGCGCTCCAGCTCGCCGCGCCAGGTGTCGAGCTCCTCGAACGCCGCCGCCGACTTCGTAATCTGGGCCTCGGCCTGCTCCAGCCGCTCCTGGGCGGATGCGACCCGCTCCTCGGACTGCCGCAGGACCTCGGCGACCCGCTCACCCGCTTCGCGCTGGACCTGGGCGAGACGCGCATCGGCGTGGGCCCGCAGCGCCTCGAGCTCCTCGATGCGCTCGGCCATCTCGGCCATCGCGCCGGACGGCTCGGGCTGGGTGACCCGGGTGGCCGCGGCCTCGAGCTCGGCGACACGGGTGGCCGCGGCCTCGAGCTCCGCGACGCGGCCGGCGGTGGCCTCGAGCTCAGCGACGCGCCCGGCCAGGGCATCGGCCTCGGCGCGCAGACGCTCGGCGGCGCCCTCCGCGTCGGCGCGGGCGACGCTGTGGGCGATCGCGGCCCGCTCGGCCTCGGCCAGCGCCGACGACAGCTCCGCCAGCTTGTCCACCTCCCGCATGCGGCCGGCCTCCTCGCGGTCTGGCTCGGAGGCGACCGCGGTCTCCTCGGGATCGACCTTGGCCGCGCCGGCCGTCGGGGCCGGGAGCGAGACCGCATGCCCGTTCTTGAGCTCGAGCGAGAACACGGTCTCGGCCGTGATCACGCTCTCGGGGACCGAGTAGGCGGCCCGCAGCACCCCCCGCTCGTCGGGCGGCGACGGCAGCGCGGCGAACCGCAGCACGACCTGTCCGTCGTCGGCCAGCAAAGTCGGCCGAGGCATCGAGTTGGCCTTGTGCTTGGACGGCTTGCCGGTGACGCGCAGCAGCGCGATCGACGGGCCCGCCGCCACCTGCTGGAACTTCTTGATCCGAACCGAGGCCCAGGCGTTGCTCATCGCGTTCGCGATTGTAGGTGTGTTAAATGGGTCGTGCCGATGACCCGCTCCCTCCACCATCGCCGCCGCCGATGAAGCTGCTGGTCACCGGGGGCGCCGGCTATATCGGCTCCGTCGTCTCGCGCCAGCTGCTCGGGGCGGGCCACGAGGTCGTCGTCCTGGACAACCTCGAGCGCGGCCATCGGGCGGCGATCGCGCCCGGCGCCTCGTTCGTCGGAGCCGATCTGCGCGACGCCGAGGCGATGAAGGCGGCCCTGGCCGACGGGTTTGACGGCGTCCTGCACTTCGCCGCGCTGGCGCTCGTGGGCGAGTCGGTCAGCCACCCGGAGCTCTACTACCACAACAACGTGGTCGGGACCCTGAACCTGCTCGATGCGATGCAGGCGGCCGACGTGCGCCGCCTGGTCTTCTCCTCGACCTGCGCGGTGTACGGCCAGCCGGACACGGACACGATCGCCGAGACCGCGCCCCCGCGCCCGGCCAACGCCTACGGCGCCTCCAAGCTCGCGGTGGACGGGATGATCGGCGACTACTGCCGCGCGCACGGGCTCGGCGGGGTGAGCCTGCGCTACTTCAACGTCGCCGGGGCCAGCGGCGAGGCCGGCGAGGATCACGACCCCGAAACCCATCTGATCCCCAACATCCTGCGGGCGGCGCTGGGGCGACTGCCGCACGTCGAGGTCTACGGGACCGACTACCCGACCCCGGACGGCACCGCGATCCGCGACTACATCCACATCGAGGACCTGTCCGACGCGCACCTGCTGGCCCTCGACGGGACGCGGCCCGGCGAGCACCGCATCTTCAACCTGGGCAACGGGAACGGCTTCTCCGTCAGGGAGGTCATCGCCGCGGCGGGCGAGGTCACGGGCGCCGAGATCGCGGTCAAGGAGGCCCCGCGCCGTCCCGGGGATCCGCCGCGCCTGGTGGCCGCCAGCGAGCGCATCCGCGCCGAACTGGGCTGGGAGGCGCGCAAGCCGGAGCTGGCGGAGATGGTCGGCGATGCGTGGGAGTTCACCCGCCGGCACCCGTCGGGATACGGCGGCTGACACTCGCGTCGACGGCGGAGCTGCCGCCTCAGACCAGATCCTCGATCGCGCCCAGCGCGTCGTGCAGGACGGCCGCCGGCTCCCCGGTCGCGTCGATGGTGCGGATTCGCTCGGGCTCGTCACGGGCGAGCTGCGCGTATGCATCCGCAATGCGGGCAAAGAACGCGTCCGGCTGGCTCTCCAGCCGGTCAGGAGCGGCCCCGCGCTCGTGCGAGCGGGCGCGTCCGATGTCCGGGTCGACGGCGAGCAGCAGCGTCCGGTCAGGGGTCAGGCCGCCGGTGGCGAAGGCGTTGATCGCGCGGACGGCCGCGATGCCGAGTTCGCGGCCGGCGCCCTGATAGGCCAGCGAGGAATCGACGAAGCGGTCGAGCACGACGACGCGGCCGACGGCCAGCAGCGGCTCCAGCGCCTCCTCCACCAGCTGGGCACGGGCAGCGGCGTACAGCAGCGCCTCGGCCCGAGCGCCGATGGTCGCCTCCGGATCCTTGACCAGGGCGCGGATCCGCTCGGCGGTCCGCACGCCCCCCGGCTCGCGCAACAACGTCACCGCCGCGCCACGCGCCTCCAGCGCGTCGACCAGCGCCGACGCGAGCGTCGATTTCCCCGCTCCGTCGATGCCCTCGATCGTGATCAGCCGGCCGCGCGTCATGGGCTCGGCGTCGACCCTACCGGGGGCTGGCAGGTCCGGCGTGCGGGACCTGCTGACCGGAACACTAGGATCGAGCTGGATGCTCGCCGAGCTTGAACGACACCCCCACGCTCGCGTGGTCCTGGCGCCCGCGCTCGACCCGCCCCGGAAGCCGTCCCACGCCTATCTGTTCCACGGACCGGGCGGCGCCGGCAAGCGTGCGGCGGCGCGCGCCCTGGCCGCAGAGCTGCTGGCCGAGGGCTCGTCTGACCCCGATGGTGCCCGCGCGCGGGTGATGTCCGGGGCCCACCCCGACCTCACCTGGGTCACGCCCAGCGGCGCCCACGAGATCCTCGTCTCCGACATCGACGAGCCGGTCATCGCGGCGGCGAGCAGGACGCCGTTCGAATCCACCCGTCGGGTGTTCGTGATCGAGCGCGCCGACGAGCTGATCGAGCAGGCAGCCAATCGCATGCTCAAGACGCTCGAGGAGCCGGCACCGTTCGTGCACCTCATCCTGCTCACCGATCGGCCCGGCGAGGTGCTGCCGACGATCCGCTCGCGCTGTCAGGCCGTCCGGTTCGAGGCGCCGAACGAGGGCGACGCCGCCGCGGAGATCGAGGCGCTGGGCGCCGCCCCCGCCACCGCGCTGGCCTGCGTCCGCCTGGCCCTTCAGGACGCCGACCACGCCCGGGAGCTGGCCGGGCCTGACGGCCAGGCCCTACGCGCCGCCGCCGAGGCCTATGCCCGGTCCGCGATTGCCGGTGAGATGACCAGCGGGCGTCCATGGGCGGCGATGCTCTCCGCCGTCCGGGCGCGGGGCGACGCCGCCGCGGCGGGGCTGGAGGCGATGACCGCGGCCGAGCTCGAGGTGACCGCCCGCAAGGACCGCAAGCGCGTCGAGACCGAGTGGTCCGAACGGGCGCGGCGGGTCAAGCGCCGGGTCCAGACCGGCGCGCTCGACCTCTCGCTGCAGCTGGTGTCGCTGTGGTTCGCCGATCTCGCGTTCCTAGCCTTCGACGCCCCCGAGCTGGTGCGCAATCGCGGCCGCGAGGATGAGCTTGCCCAGGACGCCGGGATCGATCCGGTCCGGCTGCGCGACGCGATCGAGCTGGTGGAGGACACCCGCGAGCGCTTCCAGCTCAACGTGTCCGAGGATCTGGCCTGCGAGGCGCTCGCCTACCGCCTCGAACTGACGTTGGCGCGATGACCGCCCAGCCCCCGCGGGTGTATCTCAGGGCTCCGGCACGGACCGATCGCGAGGAGTTCACCGAGCTGATGCGCACCAGCCGCGACTTCCACAGTCCCTGGGCGACCGCCCCGACCGATGACGAGCGCTTCGCCGCCTACCTGGCCGACGCCCGCCGCGCCGACTTCGAGGCCCTGATGCTCTGCCGCGCCGAGGACGACGCCATCCTCGGATTCTTCAACCTCTCGCAGATCGTCCGCCGCCGGCTGCAGAGCGCCTACCTTGGGTATGCGGTCGGGCAGCCGTTCGCCGGCCAGGGCTACATGCGCGAGGGCATCGATCAGGTCCTCGAGCACGCCTTCACCAGCCTGCAGCTGCACCGCATCGAAGCCAACATCCAGCCGGGCAATGCCAACTCCCTGGCCCTGGCTCAGGGCGCCGGCTTCCGTCGCGAGGGCTTCTCGCCGCGGTACCTCAAGATCGGCGGCCGCTGGCGCGACCACGAGCGCTGGGCAATCCTGGCTGAGGACTGGCGGAGCCGCACCGGCGCACCCGACCAGCCCGACGGGCCGTTCTGACGGCTCGCTATACACTGGCGACCCGGGCCCACGCCGCGTCGCTCGGGGTGGGCGATGCCGTCACTGCCACGCCGGCGATTCTCTCGAGGTGGAGTCGCGGAAATGTCGGAGTTTTGCGACGGTGTGCTGTGGTTATCCGTATAGGGCGTGAGGCGGTCAGCGCTTGAGCGGCTGAGTGAGTTGCGCGTGCGTCAGCAGGCGCAGTTGCGCGAGCTGTTGATTGTGGCGGCGTACGAGGGCGCGACCGCGGAGCAGATCGCCCGGGCGTTGGGAGTCAGCCGTTCCACCGTGTGGCGTCACTATGGTGAGCAGCTGCGGCGGGCCAAGCTCCCGAAGCCGTAGCCGTGCGTGGGTGACGTCACAGTGGGTGCGATGAAATTTCCGGGGGGGTGCGCGGGGCGATGATCGGGAATCAACTCAGCGTCACGACCAGTGACACGATGTCACGCTTGAGGTCTATGCCCGGGATGAACGCTTTTGTCTTGCGGTGAAGCTCTTGCTCGAGAATGGTGCGCAGTTCCGGTTCGAGCGCGTCGTAGAGGGCGATGCGGGCCGCCAAGACGATGGCGGGCTGGCCGACGTCCAACAGGCTGCGTTCGGATGCGGTCAGCGTCCCGGCCAGCAGCATGATGATGGTGTCGGGCTGGAGAAACCATAGGCGGACATCTTTAGGTCCGCGACCGAGCAGCCGCTTGTATACGGCACGAAGCGAGTTGCAGATGGTGGCCGCTCCAGGTGGCGCGATCACCGTGGGGGCGGTCGCGCGTTCACGGTCGGTAGCGTCGAAATCGGCAGAGAAGGTCTCAGACATTGTCCGCAGCGTCGGGGTCGGAGGGGCGTCTCATATTGACACATCCTATGCGCCAGTCGCCTAGGTCATGGGTTGAACACGACCTTGATCATTCCCTCTTCCTTCTTTTGAAAGTGCTCGTAGGCCGCTGGTGCCTCCGCGAGCGTGAGATGATGGGTCGCGAAGGTCTCGACTCCGAGTGGATCGTCGTCACTGAGAAGGGGGAGGATGTCATCGACCCAGGCCTTGACGTTGGCCTGTCCCTGGCGGACCTGGATCTGCTTGTCGAACAGCTGCAGCGTCGGCAACGGGTCCGCGGCTCCCCCGTAGACGCCGCTCACCGAGATGGTGCCGCCGCGGCGAACGATCTCGATCGCCGAGTGCAGGGCCGCGAGCTTGGAGACGCCGGCGTTCTCCATGAGCGGTTGAGCCAGCGCGTCGGGGAGCAGGCCGGCGATTTTGTGGGCGATGCCGGCGGCGGATGAGCCGTGCGCCTCCATGCCGACGGCGTCCACAACCGCGTCTGGTCCGCGGCCGTCGGTCATTTCGCGAATTGCCCCGGCCAGGTCGTCCTCAGTCGTCAGGTCGAGTACCTCGATCCCGCGGCTTCGGACGCGCTCGAGCCGTTCGGGGACCAAGTCGACGCCGATCACGTGCCGGCCGCGATGAGCCGCGATGCGCGCCGCCATGTCGCCGATCGGGCCGAGTCCAAGCACCACCAGCGAACCTCCGTCGGGAATGTCCGCGTACTCGACGCCCTGCCAGGCGGTAGGGAGCACGTCGGAGAGAAAGACGAACCGGTCGTCGGGCGGGCCCTCGGGCACCTTGATGGGCAGGAAGTTGCCGAACGGCACGCGCAGAAACTCAGCTTGACCGCCCGGCACCTGTCCGTACAGCTTGGTGTAGCCGAACAGCGAGGCCCCGGTCCCATAGTCGTGAACCTGAGTCGTCTCACATTGCGAGTGCAGATCGTGCCCGCACATCCAGCATTGGCCGCAGGAGACGTTGAACGGGATCACCACGCGATCTCCGGGCGTGACCAGGGTCACCTCGGGGCCAACTTCTTCAACGATGCCCATCGGCTCGTGACCGAGCACATCCCCGGCATCCAAGAATGGGGCCAGCACCGTGTAGAGATGGAGATCTGATCCGCACAGACCGGTGCTGGTGATACGAACGATGATGTCGGTGGGATCGCGGATCGTCGGGTCGGGGACTTCGTCCACGCGAACGTCACCGACGCCCTGCCAGGTAAGAGCTTTCATGGTTCCCGGCGCTACCCAACGAGTCGATGGCTAACCCGATCGGAGCGGCGTAGAACGCCCGAGCGGCGCTACCCCGGTTCACTCGCCTGCGTGATTCGACTTGGATCATCCTTCCGATCGTCGTCGTTCGACTCTAGGACCATCTGCAGGGATGGTGATAGGATGGCATGGAGATGGTATGGAGATGGCGGCACGAGCGCGGAAACAAATGACGCTGGTCGATGTCGACAGGAGCGAGAAGATCACGATCAACGTCGGGCTCGTGGACCTCGGTCAGATCGATCTGCTCGTCAGCGAGGGCTTTTTCGCCAATCGAACCGATTTCATTCGAACCGCCATTCGGCGTCAGCTCGAAAGCCGGGCGGATGCTGTGGAGAAGACAGTGGCCCGTCGGGAGCTCGTTCTCGGCATCGAGCACTACAGCCGCGACGCGCTTGAGCAGTTCCGGGACTCGGGTCGAATGGTGGAGCTGCGTGTTCTCGGGTTGGCCGTCATCGCCGATGACGTGTCGCCCGAACTCGCCGTCGCGACAATCGCGAGGGTCGAGGTCCTCGGTGCCTTTCGGGCGCCGCGGGCGGTGAAGGCGGCGCTCGCGTCGCGCACCACATGATCATCGGGCGATCGGGCGGCCCCGATCCGAAGACGACGATGGCCGAGGCCTTGCGGCTCACTCGCGCCGGGCAGTTGACTGAGGCCACTGGCGTTCTGCAGCGCGGCCTGGCGGGCGCCGGCATCGCCGGGTCAGGTGGACCCAGTCGCGGGCCGCGTCTTTCCGATCTGGGCGACACTGGGTCGGCAGCGTCAAATTGGCGGCCGCTCGGACGGCCAGATGTGCCGATCGCTGATGCCGCGGTCGGTGGCGAGATCCATCACCTGTCTCATGCCGGGAGCAGCGGCGCACGCAGCTACGACGTCTACGTCCCCAGCAGCTACCCGGGCGAACCCGTGCCACTTCTCGTCATGCTCCACGGCGGCAGGCAGAGCGGATCGGACTTCGCGGCCGGCACTCGTATGAACGAGCTTGCCGAGCAGCACGCGTTCCTCGTCGCCTACCCAGAGCAGTCGCGCGCGGCTAACCACGGTCGGTACTGGAACTGGTTCTCCGCCGCTGACCAGCAGGCCGATGCGGGCGAGCCGGCGATCATCGCCGGCATCACCCGTGCGGTCATGCGCGACCTCGTCGTCGATCCGACTCGCGTCTACGTCGCCGGGCTCTCCGCCGGTGGCGCGATGGCCGCCGTCATGGCCGCGACCTACCCAGAGCTCTACGCGGCGGTCGGGGTGCACTCCGGGATCGCCTACGGTGCCGCACACGACGTCGGCTCCGCCTTCGCAGCGATGCGGACCGGGGGTTCGCCGGGCCCGACCAGTGCAGTGCCGCTGATCGTCATCCACGGCGACCAAGACGGGATCGTGGCTCCCGTCAACGCAGACAAGTTGATCGCCGCTCGGCTCGCGGCAGGTGACATCACCGGTCACGATGACCCGGTCACGATGTGCAGCGACAGTGGACGTCCCTATACCCGCACCGTGCACCACGATCTCGACGGCACAATCGTCGCGGAGTGCTTGATTGTCCACGGCGGCGGTCATGCCTGGTACGGCGGTAGTCCGGCAGGCTCTTACACCGACTCGGATGGGCCCGACTCTTCCGCCGAGACGATCCGATTCCTCCTCCAGCACCAGGGGCCGCCCAGAACTTGAGACCGTGCACTGACGGATGGCGGCCGCATGCCTCGTGTGCCGCCCGGCGAGAAGACATCCAATTGAAAGTCGCGGCGGCAACCGCGCTCAGAAGGCCGCATCCCTGGGCAAGGGCGGAAAACGCGACTAACCGACCCTCCGGGGGCGTGTAGCGATCGCGGGCATGGGGTAGCGCCAACGCAGCTACGTCGAAGCGGGTGGGCGCTTGGACGCGGGTTTGCGCTGATGCTCTCTGCACTGGTTCTCGCCGGGTTGTTCGCTGCGCCGATCTCGACGGCGGCGTTGTTCCTGCCTGTAGACGGCCGTGCCCGCCGTGACGAGGAGCGCTGGCGGAGAGTCCGCCGCACGGCGCTCACGCTCGTGTGGGCGGTGATCCTGATCGCCGCGGTCGCGGGGATCTTGGCGCTGATCCGCGTGACGGCGGGCAACATCGAGGCGGCGGTGATCGGGCTTGCGCTCGCAAGCGTCCTGTGGCTGCCGGTCACCAGGCGGTGGGGCATCCGTGCGCACCTCTGCTGGGCGGCGACGACGTACGTCTTCGCCGTGTACCTCGCGTTCATGGTGTGGTGGACGTTCGCCAGCCACCTCGGCGTCGCCGGCACCCTGGGCGGGCTGCTGTTGTGGCTGCTCGAGGTGGTCGCGGCGGCGCTCGGTTGCGCATATCTGTGGGAGCTGTGCGACACGCTGGGCCGCGCCACTTGGCTGCGACGAGTGGGGACGCAGGAGCTCGCCGCGCTGCCGGACGGTCCGTACCCGTTCGTGTGCCTGCAGGTCCCCTGTTACAACGAGCCGCCGGAGATGGTGATCGAGACCCTGAACTCGTTGCGCTCGCTGGACTACCCCAACTACGAGATCGAGGTGCTCGACGACAACACCGACGACGAGAAGCTCTGGCGGCCGGTCGAGGCGTGGTGCGCGGAGCATCACGTCAAGTTTGTGCACCTCAGCGACTGGCCGGGGTACAAGTCGGGGGCGCTCAACTACGCGCTGAAGCGCATGGTCCCCGACGAGTGCGAGCTGATCGGAGTGATCGACTCCGACTATCAGATCGAGCCGCAATTCCTCCGCCGCTGCGCGCCGCTGTTCGCGAACCGGAAGATCGGTTTCATCCAGGCGCCGCAGGACTACCGTGACTGGGAGGAAGCGCCGTTCTTCCGACGCCTCTATTACTCGTACAAGTACTTCTTCGCCGTCTCTCAGCCCTCCCGAAACGAGCGCGACGGCGCGATCTTCGCGGGAACGATGGGGCTCATCCGGCGGCGCGCGCTGGAGGCGGTCGGGGGTTGGGACGAGTGGTGCATCACCGAGGATGCCGAGCTCTCGCTGCGGCTGTTGCGCGCCGGGTGGTCGGGCCTGCACGTCGATCGATCGTTCGGGAAGGGCATCATGCCGCTGACCTTCGAGGCCCTGAAGGGGCAGCGCTTTCGCTGGTGTTTCGGCGGCATCCAGATCTTCCGTCGGCACTGGCGGTCGATGGTCCCCGGCCGGGAGACCGAGGACAACCATCTCAGCCTCGGTCAGCGCTGGGCGTACCTGTGCGGGGCGGTGCAGTGGTACGGCGACCTGCTCGCGGTGCTGTTCTTCGTGTTCTTGCTCGTCGGCGCGGGGAACATCGCATTCAGCGGCGGGCTGGTGTTTCGCAAGCTC
>DATAWL010000005.1:0-10334 GCA_036267215.1 Solirubrobacteraceae bacterium
GATGTCAGGCGACCGGCGAACCCGCCCGGTCGGCCACCACCAGCTCGGCGATCTGGACGGCGTTGGTGGCGGCGCCCTTGCGCAGGTTGTCGGACACCACCCACATCCACAGCGCCCGGGGATGAGACTCGTCGCGGCGGATCCGCCCGACGAAGACCTCGTCGCGCCCCGCCGCCCGCAGCGGTGCGGGTACGTGCTCGAGCGCGACGCCGGGAGCCTGGGCCAGCAGCTCGCGGACCCCGTCAGCGGTGATCGGCTCGCGGGTCTGGAAGTTGACCGCCTCGGAGTGGCCGATCCGGACCGGCACCCGCACGCAGGTCACGGCGACCGCGATCGACTCGTCCTCGAGGATCTTGCGCGTCTCGAACATCATCTTGCGCTCCTCGTCGGTGTGATCCTCCCCGTCGGCGAAGTTGCCGGCGGCGCCGATGACGTTGAACGCGATGTGGTCGGGGTAGAGCTCCGGATCGGGCATGTCCATCCCGTGCAGCGCGGCGTGAGCCTGGCCGTCGAGCTCGTCGATCGCCTTCTGGCCGGTGCCCGACACGGACTGGTAGGTCGAGACGATCAGCCGCTCGAGCCCGACCGCGCGGTGGATCGGCGCGAGCGCGACCATCAGCTGCATGGTCGAGCAGTTGGGGTTGGCGATCAGCCCGTGGTGGTGCTTGAGCGCGTGGGGATTGACCTCGGAGACGATCAGCGGCACCGACGGGTCCTTGCGAAAGGCCGAGGAGTTGTCGATGACCACCGCGCCATGGTCGACGAACCGTGGCGCCCACTGCTTGGAGGTGTCGCCGCCGGCCGAGAACAGGGCGACGTCAAAGCCGCTCAGATCGGCGCTCTCATCCAGCAGCCGGACGGTGCGGCCGTCGATCTCGGTGCCGGCCGAGCGGGCGGAGGCGAACGGCACGATCTCATCGGCCGGGAACGAGCGCTCGCGCAGCAGCTCCATCATCACCCGGCCCACGGCGCCGGTGGCGCCCACGACAGCAACCCTGGTCATTGCGAGTGCCCGCCCCGCGATGTGCCCCTGGCACATCTCGCCAGGGAATTCGCCTGCGAATTCCCCATCATCGAGGGCCCTGCTCGAGTTCGATGGCGTTGGCGCCCAGCTCGAACGCGCTGTGCAGCGACCGCACCGCCTGGGGCACGTGGTCCTGGCGGATGATGCACGAGATCTTGATGGGCGAGGTGGAGATCATCTCGATGTTGATCCCCTCGGTGGCGAGGGTCTGAAAGACCTTAGCCGCGACGCCCGGGTGCGTCCGCATTCCGGCGCCCACGATCGACACCTTGCCGATCTCGCGGTCGGTCTCCACCTCCGTCAGCCCCAGCTCGCTCCGTATCGGCTCCAGCGCGGCCTCGGCGGCGCGCAGGTCCTCGGTGCCGATCGTGAACGACACCTCGGCGTCGCGGCCCTCGGTGCGCGGCTCGTTCTGGATGATCGTGTCGACGTTGCAGTTGGCCTCGGCCAGCGCGAGGAAGATCGCGGCGGCGGCGCCCGGCCGGTCCGGCACGCCGATCAGCGTGATCCGCGCCTCGTCGGTCGAGTGGGTCACGGCGGTGATGAGCGGGTGTTCCATGGTCTCGTCTTCTCCGAGGACAAAGGTACCGGGGCCGGGATCGAAGCTGGAGCGGCAGTGGATGCGGACCCCGTGCGTGCGCGCGTACTCCACCGACCGCAGCTGGAGCACCCCGGCGCCGCTGGCCGACATCTCGAGCATCTCCTCGAAGCTGACCTGCGGGAGCTTGCGCGCGTCGGGCACGATCCGGGGGTCGGCGCTGAACACGCCGGCCACGTCGGTGTAGATCTCGCAGACCTCGGCATCGAGCGCCGCCGCGACCGCGACCGCCGTGGTGTCCGAGCCGCCCCGCCCCAGCGTGGTCACGTCGCGGCTGGTCGACACGCCCTGGAAGCCGGCGACGAGCACGATCAGATCCTCGCTGAGCGCCTGCTTGATCCGGTCCGCCCGCACGTCGAGGATCCGCGCCTTGGTGTGTGAGGTATCGGTGACGATCCCGGCCTGGGAGCCGGTCAGCGAGATGGCGCGGTGACCGAGGTCGTTGATCGCCATCGCGCACAGCGCGCACGAGATGCGCTCGCCGGTCGACAGCAGCATGTCCATCTCGCGGCGATCGGGCTCGGGCGAGACCTCCTCGGCCATGGCGATCAGCTCGTCCGTCGTCTTGCCCCGGGCCGACAGGACCGCCACCACGCGCTTGCCCGACTCGCGCTGGGCGACGATCCGGCGGGCGGCGCGCTTGATGCGTTCGGCGTCGGCGACCGACGTGCCGCCGAACTTCATGACCACGGTTTCGGAGCTGATGACCGCCATGCGTCAGACAGGGTACGGGGGCGCCGCCTAGATGGTCGATCGCGCGGAATCAACCATCAGACGGCGCGACGGCCGGCCAGCGCACGTCCGAGGGTCAGCTCGTCCGCGTACTCCAGGTCGGCGCCGACCGGCAGGCCGCTGGCCAGCCGGGTGACCGCGATGTCCGGGAGGCGCTCGCGCAGGCCGGCGGCGATGTGCAGCGCGGTGGCCTCGCCGGTCGTCGTCGGGTTGGTGGCGATGACCACCTCACGGATGCCGTCGACGGCGCGGTCGTAGAGCTCGGCGATCTTGAGGTCCTCGGGGTCGACGCCGTCGATCGGCGACAGCGCGCCGCCCAGAACGTGATAGCGGCCGGCGAACTCGTGGGTGCGCTCGATCGAGATCACGTCCGAGGGCTCCTCGACGACGCAGATCAGCTCGAGGTCGCGGCGCCCGTCCTCGCAGATACGGCAGCGCGGGCCGTCGGCGAGGTTGAAGCACACCTCGCACAGGCCGATCCGCTCCTTGACCTCGCGGATCGCGTCGGCCAGCGCGAACGCCTCCTCGTCGGAGGCGCGCAGCAGATGGAAGGCGAGCCGCTGGGCGGTGCGCCCACCGACGCCAGGAAACTTGGACAGCTCGGTGATGAGCCGCTGGACGGGAGGGGCGTACACGCGGGTCTAGCGGTCGCTCACGACTAGAGGCCGGGCAGCCCCAGCCCGCCGAGTCCGCCGCCGAGCCCGCCCGCGAGCCCCCCGGCGATGCTGCCCATCTTGTCGGCGGCCAGCTCCTGGGCGGCGCGCAGCCCCTCGTTGACGGCGGCCAGCACCGTGTCCTGGAGCAGCTCGACGTCGTCGGGGTCGACCGCCTCCGGGTCGATGGTGATCGACCTGACGACCAGGTCTCCGCTCACCTTGACCGTGACCATGCCGCCTCCGGCCGAGGCGTCGACGGTCTCGTCCTTGAGCGACTCCTGGGCGGCGAGCATGTCCTCCTGCATCTTCTGGGCCTGCTTGAGCAGCTGCTGCATGTTGGGCTGGGTCATGGCTATGTCTGCTCCTCGTCGTCGTCGAGAACTTCCTGGGCGTCGAACTCCTCCACCAATCGTTTCACGAGTTCCTCGTGAGAGAGGCCGGCGGCCTCGGTCTCGGGAAGATCCTCCTCGTCGCGCAGCTCGTAGCGGAGCACCAGCGGGGTGCCGATGACCGAGCGCAGCGCCTCGGCGGTGGCGCGGCGGTAGTCGTCCTGCTCGGCCTTGCGCTTCAGAAACGCCTTGCCGGACGGGAAGGCGACGGTCACGTCCTGGTCGTGGAGGGCGACCGGGCGGGCGTCGGCCAGCAGCGCCGCGAGCATCTGGTTCTCCTGGCGCACCACGTCGATCACCGCCGGCCAGCAGGCGGCCACGGTCTGGAGCTCGGGCGGGCCGCCGGTCGGGACCGGCCGGGGCCGCACCGCCTCCGGCTCGCCGGCCACGGACTCGGTGGCGGCGGGCTCCGCGGTGGCTGCGGGCTCCGCGGTGGCTGCGGGCTCCGCGGTGCTGGCGGGCTCCGCAGTGCTGGCGGCGGCCGTGGCCGGCGGGGGCACGGCGCCCGCCGGCTCGTCGCCGGTGGAGGGGGCCTCGACGTCGGCGACCGGCGCAGGCGCCGCCGCGGAGGGCGCAGCGCGGCGCTCGGCGGCCGGCTCGGCTCGCCGGGGGGCCGGCGGCGGGGGTGGTGGTGGCGGTGGCGGCGGGGCCGCCGCGGCGCCGGTGGGAGCGCCGCCGTTGGGTGCCGACGGCGGCGCGGGCGCCGGCCGGGCGCCGGCCAGGGCGGCCTCGAGGCGCTCGATGCGAGCCAGCAGCGCCGCCGTCGAGGGGTCGACCTCGGGCGCGGTGGCCTTGATCAGCACCAGCTCCAGCTGGATCCGGGGCTGGGCCCCGTTGGCGGTCGCCTCCAGCGCGGCGGACACCAGGTCCAGCAGACGGACGATGTCGGTGCCGGGCAGGGCACGGGCCTGGGTCAGCAGGCGCTCGTCGCGCTCGGGGGTGACCCGCAGCTCCTCGGGCACCTCCTCGAGCATCTTGACCGCCAGCAGCTCGCGGCCGTGGATCTCGAGGTCGCGCAGGATCTGGCCGGGGTCGCGCCCGGAGCCGGTCAGCGCGGTCGCGCAGCGCAGCGCCGCCGCGGGATCGTGGGCGATGACGGCGTCCAGCGCCTCGAACAGCTGCTCGGCGTCGGCCACGCCGAGCACGGCCAGCACATCGGCAGAGGCGATCTGCTCCTCGCCGGCGTAGGTGAGCAGCTGCTCGAGGGTGCCCAGCGCGTCGCGGAAGCTGCCGGTGGCGTGCCGGGCGATGAGGGCGACCGCCCCGGGCTCGACGTCGATCTGCTCGGCGGCGGCGACGCGCCCGACGACGCGGGCGACCTGCTCGACCGTCGGGCGGCCGAAGTCGAAACGGTGGCAGCGGTCGACGACGGTGGGCAGCACCTTCTGGGCCTCGGTGGTGGCCAGGACGAAGATCGTGCGCGGCGGCGGCTCCTCCAGCGTCTTGAGGAACGCGTTCCAGGCCTGGGGCGAGAGCATGTGGGCCTCGTCCAGGATGTAGACCTTGTGGCGCCCCGACAGCGGGGCGTAGGCGACGCGCTCGCGCAGGTCGCGAATGTCGTCGACCGAGTTGTTGGAGGCCGCGTCCATCTCGATCACGTCCATCGAGGTCGCGTTGGCGATCGAGACGCACGACTCGCACACGCCGCACGGGGTGATCGTCGGGCCCTGCTCGCAGTTGAGGCTGGCGGCCAGGATCTTGGCCGTGCTCGTCTTGCCCGTCCCCCGCGAGCCGACGAACAGGTACGCGTGGTGGACCTTGCCCCGCGTGATCGCGTTGGACAGCGTGCGCACCACCTGCTCCTGGCCGACCATGTCGGCGAACGTGCGGGGGCGGTGGCGGCGGTAGAGGGAGGGGCCGGTCGACACGGTCATGTCGAGTCTAGAGGGCGCGACGACGGCATTCGCGGCGCACCAGGACGGTACCCGCGCCCGCGCCCGCGGCGGCCCGGGACCCCCCGCGCGGCGGGCTGATGAAGTGGACCGTGCACCCTCTGTCGATGCCGGGTCCGAGGCGCGACCACCGTCTGATGACTCCGGCTCGGCGCTCCCGTCGCGCTTGGAGGTGACCGCTTAAGGCTGCTTCCTTCCGGATCTGACCTGGTTCACAGCTCTCCATCGCAACAGGACCAAACCATCACCGCCTCAAACGGGGCGCTGACCTCGGGCCTCCAGCCCCTCGAGAGGGAATTCAGCCCCGCTAGAGCGGATTGCGGGTACAGGGCACCGCTAGCACCCCGCCTAGCACGGTCCGCCGCAGATCGTAGTGGTTCCCGCGCGAACAGTGCGGCATTTCGGGCGCGATGTTCGCGCCAGGGCCACCGGCCGCTCAAAAGAGCGGGGGCGCTTGTATCGTTCTGTCGCTGGTATGTCAGTAGGAGTCATCGGACTTGGATATGTGGGACTGCCGCTGGCCGTCGAGTTCGCCGAGGCCGGGCAGCCGGTCATCGCCGTCGACATCGACGACGCGAAGGTGGCCGCCATTCGCGCCGGCCAGTCCTACGTGGAGGACATCTCCTCGGAGCGCCTGCAGGCGGCGCTGGAGCGGATCGAGGCCAGCACCGACTTCAACGTGCTGTCGGCGGCCGACGCGATCCTCATCTGCGTCCCGACGCCGCTGACCCCGAACCGCGAGCCTGACCTGGGGCCACTGCTGGGCGCCACCCGGGCGCTGGCCGAGGTGCTCCAGCCGGGCCAGCTGGTCGTGCTCGAGTCCACCACCTATCCCGGCACCACCCGCGAGCAGGTCCTTCCCATCCTGGAGGGCAACGGCCAGAGGGTCGGCTCCGACCTCAACCTCGCCTTCTCCCCCGAGCGCGTGGACCCGGGCCGGACCGACTTCACCCTGCGCACCACGCCGAAGATCGTCGGCGGCATCACCCCCGAGTGCACCGACCGCGCCGCCGCGCTGTACGAGACGGTGTGCGACCAGGTGATCCGCGTGTCCGCGCCCGAGGCGGCGGAGATGGCCAAGCTGCTGGAGAACATCTTCCGCTCGGTCAACATCGCGCTGGTCAACGAGCTGGCCATCCTGGCCGACCGCATGGGCCTCAACATCTGGGAGGTCATCGACGCGGCCGCGACCAAGCCCTACGGGTTCATGCGCTTTGACCCGGGCCCGGGCATGGGCGGCCACTGCCTGCCGGTCGACCCCTTCTACCTGACCTGGCGCGCCCGCGAGTTCCACATGTCGACCGAGTTCATCGAGCTGGCCGGCAAGATCAACCAACAGATGCCGTACTACTGCGTCGAGCGGATCGAGCGCGCGCTCAACGACGTTGAGCGCCCGGTCAAGGGCTCGCGGATCGGCATCCTCGGCGTCAGCTACAAGGGGGGCGTCGGCGACACCCGCGAGTCCCCCGCTCTGCGCATCATGGAGCTGCTGGCCGAGCGCGGCGCGATCCTCTCCTACCACGACCCGTTCGTGCCGGCCCTGCCCGAGCTCGGCCTCCAGAGCTCCGCGGTCGACGTGGTCGCCCAGGCCGACGCCGTCGTCCTGGTCACCGCCCACCCCCAGGTCGATCACGGCGCGATCGTCGAGCAGTCCCGGCTGTTCATCGACCTGCGCGGCACCACCCGGCGGCTGGCCGCGCGGGACGTCGTCCGCCTGTAGCGCACCGCGTCTGCGGGACGGGTCGACGGCACACGGTCGGCAGCGACGAGGGGCCCACCGCCGGCAGCGACGACGGCCCCACCGCCGGACCGTTGCCCTCACTCGCCTGAATTCGTCGGCAAACGTCCCACCAAGCCCCGTCGTCGGGATGGGTGGGGCGTTTGCCGTCCTCACGACGGCAAACGGCCCAGGCACCCTGGTGAGGGTGGTTGAGTGGGACGTTTGCTGACGCCTGGCGCCTCGGCGGCGCCGCGTCGCGCCCGGCCCCTGGTGCCTCGGCGGCGCCGCGTCGCGCCCGGCCCTGGTGCCTCGCCGGCGCCGCGTCGCGCCCGGCCCTGGTGCCTCGCCGGCGCCGCGTCGCGCCCGGCCCTGGTGCCCACAGCGGTAGGTGCCGGGCAACACGGCGCGGCCCAGGCCGGCCGCGTAGAATCGGCCTCCGACCGGGCGCGTAGCTCAGTGGGAGAGCGCTCGCTTCACACGCGAAGAGCCACATCGATTTTGGCTCGACGAAGCAGAGCCTTTCTCCCTGTAAATCGCCACGTTTTTAGCCAACGCCAGCCGCTGCCGATATGGCTGTAGGGGTTCCGTGGACTGTTCCCATGGACTAAAGGACCCCTACGCTGATGCCAACACCCCTCTCCGGACACCTCGAGACTCGATTGCTCGCGGATGGACACCGCGCCTTCTACGCCAAGATCCGAACCGACCGTCACGTGCTCGGCCGGGAACCTGAGTGGACGAAGGACCGTGCCGAGCGTTTCCTGAATGCAACGCTGCTGCCGGCGGCGAAGCTGAGGCAGGCATGGTGGGATCTGATCCCTTCATCGGCTGCGGTTCCGGGGCCGACGCAGTCTCTGACGGTGTGGCAGGCGTGCTCGGAGTACGTGCAGTGGCGGGAGACTCGGAGCGAGAACCGCAACACGCGCAGCGCGGTGACCTCGCCGGTCGTCAAGCACCTGCTCCCGTTCTTTGCGTTCGTGGATGTGGGGCAGACGATCCAGCGCTCGTTGTCCGATATCGACGAAGGGCTGGTCGCTCGGTTCATCGAGCGCAAGCGCCAGGAGCGGGCGATCCTTGCCGACCTTGCCGAGAAGCTGGCGGACGCGAGCGCGCAGGAGCTTCAGGATCTGGAGCGGCTCACGAGCTCCGAGAGCGTTGATCTGGACGAGGACGAGGTCGTGCTGCTTCGGCGCTACGGGCAGAGGGGTGGCTGTCACAAGCTCTCCGATCCGGGGGCGCGCGGGCGGATCAGCCTCTCGAGCCGTGGCCTCAAGGACGCTGAGATCAATCGCTGCCTCTCGACGCTGCGCAGCGTTGTTGACCGTGCCAACCGCCGGCACGGTCTGCAGATCCCAGATCCAACCCTTGATATGCGGCTGCGGGGAGATCCACCCAACCGCAATTGGCTGTGGCCGGAGCACGTCGAGGCGCTGATCGCCGCGGCGCGCACCTTGGACGAGCGGGAAGGTCGCTACGCACACAACGGCCGCGAGGCCGCCATCTGGGTGCTTGCCCTGTGCGGACCGCGCGTACACGAGTTCTGCGGATTCAACTGGCGCGACCTCTCCGACGCCGGCCTCACGGTGAGGAAGTCAAAGACCGACGCCGGCAGGCGAGCGATCCAGGTGCCTACGGTGGCCAGAGCGGCGCTCGCGGCTCACCGCGCGCGACTCGGCGACCCAGGTGCCGACACCCCGATCTGGCCGACCTCTACCGGCCGCCGCCGCGATCGCAACAACGTGCGTGCGCGGCTGCTGGCCCCGGTTACCGGGGCAGCACGCGCCGCGCTCGAGCGTTCGGGGGGCGAGCCGCTCCCCGAGCGGGTCACGCCGCACACGTTCCGGCGCACCGCCGCGACGTCGTGGTACTGGCTCGGACGTGACGAGCGGACGACCATGTACGAGATCGGGCACCGCAGCAGCCGGCTCACCCTCGAGGTCTACGCCCAGCCCCGCCCCCGCGACCCCAACCAGAAGCAGGTGCTCGAAGCCTGGATGGCGGGCGTCGAGATCTGAAGAGTCCCGACGCGCGCCCAAGCCTCACACGAACTGGATCAATCCGTCGCCGCCGCCCGAGGCGCGCTTTGCACGCGGCCGGTACCGTTTCTCGACAGGCTTCAGCGTCCTGCCCTGCATGTAGGCGTCTGCCGTGGGCAGGTAGTACCGAAGCTTGCTGTTGGCCGAGTTCGAGATCGGCGTCGAGCCGAGCTGGAGCTTGTGCTCGTTGACCCATCTGACCCCCACTCCGAAGCGATGGGCCAACTGCGCCGCGCTCACATACAACTGCCCGGGTGGAATCTCAACGTGCGTTGTGTCTGGCGCCGGGTCATCGGCCAGATCGGTCCGGGCGCCCGCCCCGACAGGCACCGAAAGCAGAGGGGCGGATCTTTTCGCCATACGCCCCTAGGACGAGGTGAACGAGCCATTTGGGAGAGAAATTCAAGGTGGGCGCGTGTGCCGCGACCGCCCAGTCGCCCGCGCTCGTACCTCGTGTCACACTGAGGGCGACGTGCCTGCAGATCAGGCCTTCTGCGGCGCCGGGCCGCCCAGCCGTGGTTGTGCAAACAGGTCGCCCGCGCTGTCGGGCGCTCCGAGCTATCCCGCTTGCACTTACGGCGTGCGGCTGCGGCGCTGCTCTAGCTCGGCCGCGCGTTCGGCGATGCGCTCGTCGTCGGTGATCATCCGCCAACGCGTCCCACGACCGGTGCCGATTCGCCGGACCTGACCATTACTCTGGCGGTCAGTGAGAAGCTCGCGCACCTGACGTTCGCGCGCATTGGCGGCCTTCGCGAGCGCGACCGCGCTAAGGCCGTCCGGCGCGTCGCGCAGGATCGCCTCGAGCTTTCCCGCTGCCAGCACTTCCGTCGTCCTACCGGTCCTGGACTTCGCCTGTCGGCGTCCTCGCGTCCGTTCGCGGGGCGCCGCGGCATGCGACGTCGCATTTCCGTCGGGCTGCGCCGGCGCAGCGGTCGCGAACGCCCGCTCAACCGCCGGCCGTGGCTTCGGTGCCTGGGCGGGATTGCGCGACTCCGCTCGCGTCTCTTTCGCAATGCGCCTCCCCCGCCGGCTGCCCCTCGTCTTGCGCGGTGCGGCACCGTCACGAGAAAGAGCGTCACGCGCCGCCTCAAGGGAGGTGATCTCACTCCGTGCTTCAGCAATGCGTGCGGCGATCGCCACGGAGATGTCCTCAAGCGATGGCATCCCGCGCGATCCTAGCGGCCAACCGCGATTCGCGGGGCCTAATCCGGCGTGGCGATCGGACTCGCTCCCACGACCGCCTGGACCACAAACGCCGGTTCAAACGTCGCCTCCGCCCCCGGATCC
>DATAWL010000006.1:0-4247 GCA_036267215.1 Solirubrobacteraceae bacterium
GGAGCGCTCGAGCCGACGGGGTCAGGCGCCGAGGGCCAGCTCGAGCCCGAGGGCGCCGAGGTCCGGGATGCCGCCGCCGTCGACGCGGACGACGTCCGGTCGGCCGGCGCGGCGCAGGAGGCTGGCGGCGAAGGCGGCGCGGGCGCCGGCGGCGCAGGCCACCGCGGTGGTGCGGCCCGCCGGCAGCTCCAGCGCGCTGACGTCGCGGAGGCGGCTCAACGGGACGTGGTGAGAGCCGGGAACGTGGCCGTGCTGCCACTCACCGGGCTCGCGGACGTCGACGAGCTCGACGGCGTCGTGGCGCAGGCCGTCGGCGAGCTGGTCGAGGTTCCAGGAGCCGGCGGTGGCGACGGGGACCGACTGGCGGGCCCAGCGCTCGGGGTCGGCGAGTGACAGGCCCTCCAGGGCCCAGAAGCCGACGGCCTGTAGCGCGCTGGCCATCCGGTGGCCCTCGGCCTCGTCGCGGGCGACGATGACGACGGGATCCATCGGGTCCAGCGCCCAGCCGGCTCGGGTACCCACGCCGGGAGAGCTGACCGGGAGGTTGATCGCGCCGGCGATGTGGCCGGCGTCGAACGCCGTCGGTGGGCGGGCGTCGAGCACCGTGAGCGGATCGGCGAACAGCCGGCGCAGCGCCTCGTCATCGAGCACCGCCGGCTCGGACGGGGCGGCTCCATTCGCCCGGCGATTGAGATCGACGATCCGGGCGATGTTGGGCGGCCGCGACGGGAGGTTGGCGGTCACGCCGGCCACGAACGCCGGCTGGTCGAGCGAGAGCAGCGGATTGTGGTGGCGCTCGAAGCCGACGGTGGAGCTCGTCTTGCCGCTCAGGCCGGCGCCGCCGCACAGCGAGCCGCCGATGTGGGCCGGCCACACCTCGACGTGGTCGCCCAGCCTGATCAGGCGGGCGAGGCTGGCGTGCAGGTCCCGCGCTCCCTCGACCGCTTCGACTGCCAGGTCCGGGCGGGCGATGTCGCCCACCAGCAGCGAGTCGCCGGTCAGGATCATCCACGGCTCGTCGCCGCGGCTGAGGTCGGCGACGGCGAAGGTCAGGTGCTCAGGGCGGTGGCCCGGCGTGGCGAGGGCGGTGACCCGCACCGCGCCGACGCAGATCTCGTCACCGGCGCGGACCATGTCCGGCGCGGACTCCTCGCCGGTGGCCGGCCGGTGGGCCGCAGCGCCGGTCGATCGGGCCAGGCGCAGGCGTCCGGAGACATGGTCGGCGTGCTCGTGGGTGTCGAGAACGTGGGTGATCCGCAGGTGCTCTTCGGCCGCGAGCTGGAGGTAGACGTCGATGTCCCAGCGGGGATCGACCACGATGGCCTCGCCCGCATCTCCCAGGATGTAGGAGGCGCATCCGAGATCGCGGTAGAGCACTTGGCGGAAGAACAAGGGCATCCTTTCGACGGAAAGTCAACTGGCCAAGTTGACTTCTAGCCCACGTTCGCCCGGCCGTCAATGGCCGGAAAAGCGCTCGGCGTTGGGCACTTTGGCCCGGAGCGGCGGCTCAGCCGTCGAAGTCGAAATCGCGCGGCGGGCGCTGCTCGAACCACAGGCGATCGTGGTCCGGGGTGTCCTGGAGGAACTCGGGGGTCTCCTCCAGCACGTCGTCGTCTTCGCCTTCGCCGTCGCCCTCGGCGGCCATCGCGTTCTCGACGTCGAACTCCACCGTCTCGGGGCCGGCGTCGCCCAGCCGCCGCGGGGACGGCTCGGCGGTGGGGAACGGCTCCTCCTCGAGCTCGCCCTCCCCGGCGGCCGACCAGTCGCGCGGCTCGTCCTCGAATGGGTCATCAGACGGGGCCGGAGCGGCGGACGGGGCCGGCCCCGCGTCCGCCGGCTCGACGTGGTCGTGCAACTCCTCGTGCGGCGGCTCATCGTGCAAAGGCTCGTACGGGCCATCGGCCGACTCGACTCCCGGCTCTCGAGACCAGTCCTGGTCGTCCGCCTGGTCGTAGGCAAAGCCCCCTTCCGCGGCGGCCCCATCCTCGGGCTCGGTGACGTCCGCCGGGTCGCGGTTGCGCCGGACGGGGCCGAGCGCCTCACGCTCGGCGCGTTCCACCTCTGACGGGTCGGCGCCACGGCGGCGCTTCAGGTCGAGGTGCTCTCGTATCGCTTCATCAAGAAGACCCATGACCCAAAGCCTACTCGCCACCGACCACGTTAGCGGTATGTGCCGAGGCGCGGACGGTGCGGTTCTTGCCCTCCCGCTTGGCCACATACAGAGCGCCATCGGCGGCGGCAATCAGCTCGTTCTTGTTGCCGTCCGACGAGGCTGCGGCCCCGACGCTCGTGGTGACGCGCAGGGTGCCCTGGCCGTCGAGCAGGGGGATCTGGAGCGCCTCGATGGCCATCCGGGCACGCTCGGCGGCCTCATAGGCGCCCTCGAGGTCGGTGTGGGGCAGGATGAGGGCCATCTCCTCGCCGCCGTAGCGGGCAGCCACGTCGACGTCGCGGGAGCTGCTGCGCAGGGCGTCGGCCACGCTGTGCAGGACGAGATCGCCCTGCTGGTGGCCGTAGACGTCGTTGACTGACTTGAAGTTGTCGATGTCGAGCATGATCAGGCCCACCGGATAGTGATAACGCCGGACCTCGTCCATCTCGGCGCTGAGCAGCTCCTGGAAGTGCCCGTGGGTGGCCAGGGCGGTGAGATCGTCGGTGATCGCCTGGCGCTGCACGTCGTAGTGCAGATTGACGTTGGCCATGGCCAGCGTGGCCTGGGAGGCCAGCGAGCGCAGGAGCTCGAGATCGTCCTCGGTGAAGCCGCGGCCCTCCCGGCAGACGGTGATCAGGCCGTGGGTGGGGCCGCCGGGCGCGATCGAGCCCAGGGCGACGGTGGCCAGGTGCGCGTCCTCAACCGATGCCTCGCCGACCCCGTCGGCGGCCAGCGCCCGGCGTTCAGCGTCGTAGATCGCGCCCTCGAGCCCGGCCAGGCGGCCGACGTGGATTGTCTCCTGAAGGGGGTCGGCGGGGGTTTGGCGAGCACTGACCCGGCCACGCTCGGCGTTGGTGGCGTCCATCGCGGTCTTGAGCGCCAGCTCCAGCAGGGCGTCGCGGTCAAGGCCGGAGGCGAACGCCTCGCCGATGCGCCGGATCGATTTGCGCACGCGCGAGCGCTCCTGCTCGAGCTCGGCCAGCCGGCGCTCGAGCTGCTCGGACATGTTGTTGAACTCCTGGCCCAGCAGGGCGAACTCGTCGCTGCCGGTGGTCGGGACCTGCTCTGAGAAGTCCCCGCCGGCCAGACGCCGGGCGGCTCCGAGAAACTGCGACAGCTGCCCGTGCAGCGCCCGCGAGGCCAACAGCGAGAAGAAGAAGGCGAGGATGAGGAAGCCGGCGATGAACACCGCCGCCAGCACCCGATCGGCGCCGACCGAGCCGCCGGTGGCGGCGGGGTTGGACAGCACGGACACCGCGATCTGGGCGTGATCGAAGCCGGAGAAGCGCTGGGTCAGGACGTGGTAGGTGTTCGAGCCGATCGTCACCGACCCGCGTGAGGTGGGCAGCCCTCTCCCGGCGGCCCCCGGCAGTGTCGAGGCAAGCGTCGTCGCGCCGGAGCGGACGACCACGTCGACGCCCGGGCTCGCCAGCTCGTTCGCGTACGCCGAGGCGGTCAACTGCGACGCCGTCACGGTGCGGGCCGGACGCTTGCCGGCGGCGGTGACCAGCGCGATCCCGGGGGCGATCGCCGTCCGGTTGCCGATGTCGACCACCGGCCTCGCGCCGACCTGGATGGTCACGCGGGCCAGGCCCAGCTGGGCGGCGAACGTCGCGGCGCGCTTATCCAACTTGGCGACCGGGACCAGCGCCAGGTCGCCGGCGAGCGTCCGAGCCCGGAGGCTGGCCTGGCTGGATGCGCTTTCGTAAACGGTCGCGGCGGCGCTGGCGACCCCGCTGGCGCGAGCGTCGGCCTTGCCGGACTGGCTGTCGTCGATCAGCCGGAACACGAGAAATCCGACCGCCGCCATCGGGACGACGACGATCAGGATGAAGAAGCTGGTCAGACGGGATCGAAAGCTGATCATTGGTCGGCCGCTGGTGAGCGTATCGGCCGATTGCAGGCGATTCCAAACATTGGGCGCGTTGATACAAAACCGCGCTCACGAGCCGAAACCGCCGGGCCTGGGCCACTACACTAGGCCCTCACACCGAGCGGCCCGTTGCCGCCCACGGGGCTATAGCTCAGTTGGGAGAGCGCCTGGATCGCACCCAGGAGGTCGGGGGTTCGAGTCCCCCTAGCTCCATCGGAAAAG
>DATAWL010000007.1:0-62965 GCA_036267215.1 Solirubrobacteraceae bacterium
CGTGGCCGCCGCCGTACATGTACGGAGTGGTCGCGATCTGGTTGGCCGCGGCGATCACGCGCTTGACGGCGGCCGGGGCGTCGGCCGGCGCCACCGCCAGCCCGTTGACCAGCGTGGCCTTGGACCCGGGCGTCGTGCCAGTCGTCGTCGTGCCGGTGGCCGTGGTCGTGCCGGTGGTCGTGGTCGTGGTGGTCGACGGGACCGTCGTGCCCTGCTGCACCCAGGATCGCAGGGTCTGCGCGGTGTGAGCGCCGACCGTGCCGCTGGGCGGGCTCAGGTGCGCGGCGACCTGAAACTGACGCACCGCGGTCCTGGTCACCGGCCCGAAGCTGCCGTCGGCCGTGGTCGGAATGCCGACATCGCTCAACCACGTCTGCAGTCGTGTGACGTCCGCGCCATGGTCACCGGAGCGAAGCACGCGCTGCAGCGACGGGCCCGGGGTCCCGGCGGCCTGGGCGGCGGCGGGCACGAGCAGCACCGTCGACGCCGCCATCACCATCGCCACCCTGCAGATCGAGCCGGCCCGGGGGATCCGGCCGGTCCGGGGGATCCGGCCGGTCCGGCGCCTCCGGCGCGGCCCACGTTTGGGGCCGGCGCGGCCGGCTCGAGAGTTGACGACGGCATGAGTGGTGAAATCGGGCACGCAGAACCCCGCAGTTGTCGGCACTGATCTGACTGCCTGTGGCCTGCGGGGTTAGCTGACGGGCTCGCGCTCAACGCGCTACCGGTGGATCACCACCGGATTCGCCCCGGGGAGTTGGGTTCCCCGCTCCCTGGCTCGGCGGGCCAGGGACTCGGCACCCACTCTCAACCGGTGGGGTCCGCCGAAGTTGCGCTCGGGCGAAAATCTCGCGCGCGGGCCACGCGGGGCTCAGCTGACCGCCGGCCCGGAGGGGGCGGCCAGGTTCGTTCGCTCGCTGACGGTGACCCCGAGGTCCTTGGCGATCCGGCGCACGACGTCGCTGAGCTGCGGCTCGGCGGCGAGGTCCAGCGCCCAGACCTCCGCGGTGCGGCCGAGCAGGTTCACGAGATGCCGTGGCGCGAGGCAGGGCGCGCCGTCGTGCAGCCAACCGCCGCCGCGGAACTCATCCCGCGTCACATGCGCGCAGTAGACCGGGGTCAGCTCCCCCGCGCCGACGCTGACCGTGAGCAGCGTCACGTCGCTGATGCCCGGCGCGATGGCGAATGTCTCGGCCACGGTGGCGTACCCGTGCCCGAGCAGCGCGGCGAGATACAGCTCGTTGCGCCGCGTCTTGGCGTATGCGCGAACCCTGCCGCTACCGGACGGCGTCTCGACCGGCCGGTGGGTCGGAACCATGCCATCCAGCACGGGACAGCGGAGCAGCACGAACACCGAGCTGCCCTCGCAGTCGATCGGCGCGGCGGACACCTCGTTGTCCTCGAATGCCTCCTCGAGGGCCTGCAGGACGACCTCCGGGTCGTTGTCGACCAACCGCTGCCAGACCATGTCGATCTCGGCCTGGCGTTGTGCCTGGGCGCGGATCGCCTCCTGCTGGTCGATGTCGGCCTGCGCGCGGGCAGTGACGGCGGCGGCCTCGCGCGCCGCCCGGCGCCGGCCGAACCTCAACCGCGAGATGCGCGCAGCGGCCTCCTGTTGCGCGGCCAGGACGGCCGCGCCCGCGTCGATCCGCTGCATCTCGGCGACCGGCTTCTCGATCGGCGGGAACTGCTCCCGGTAGACATCCAGCTGCCGTTCGAGCGCTCGCTGGGCCCGCCGGGCGTCCTCGACGCGGTCCAATTGAGCGTCGGCCCGCAGCTGCGCCTCATAGGCGGCCAACGAGCTGCGGCCAGTGCCAGACGGGCGGCGCCGTCGAGCCCCCAGGCTGACATACGCGCTCACCGCGCCCGTGCCGGTGCTCAGCCCGGCGTCACCGGGGCCGGCATGGGGGCGAGCCGTGCGCGGACCAAGGCTGGTGCGCACGCCACGGCTCGACACGCCGATCCGCACGCCCGGAGCGACCTTCACCCTGAACCCCATGGCTCAGGCTAACCGGTGTGGTGCACCTCCTGCAGCCCGTATACCGGCGTCGGGATCCCGACTGCCCGCGCCTTGAGCTGGAGGGCGAGGTAGAGCGAGTAGTGGCGCGACTGGTGGAGGTTGCCGCCGTGGAACCAGAGCGCCGGTACCTGGGTCGGCTTCCACATGTTGCGCTGCTCGCCCTCCCAGGGGCCGGGATCCTTGGTCGTGTCGGACCCGTGTCCCCAGACCTTGCCGACCCGGTCGGCCACTTCCTGGGAGATGAGGTCCGCCGCCCAGCCGTTCATCGATCCGTAGCCGGTGGCGTAGACGACGAGATCGGCCGGCAACTCGGTCCCGTCCGCGAGGACGACGGCGTCGCGGGTGAGATGGTCGACCTGGCCGTGGGCGAGCTTCACCTTGCCGTCCGCGACGAGGTCGGCGGCGCCGACGTCGATGTAGTAGCCCGACCCGCGGCGCAGGTACTTCATGAACAGTCCCGAGCCGTCGTCACCCCAGTCGTGCTCGAACCCGGCCTTCTCCAGGCGGTCGTAGAAGTCGCGGTCGCGCTCGCGCATCTGCTCGTACAGCGGGATCTGGAACTCGTGCAGGATCCGGTACGGCAGCGAGGCGAAGATCATGTCCGCCCTCTCGGTGGTCACGCCGCTGGCGACCGCGTCCTCGGAGTACAGGGCCGCCAGACCGATGTCCATCAGGGTGTCGGACCGCACGATGTGCGTCGAGGACCGCTGCACCATCGTCACGTCGGCGCCGACCTCGTACAGCGCGCCGCAGATGTCGAACGCCGAATTGTTGGAGCCGACCACAACGACGCGCTCGCCCGCGTATGCGTCGGGGCCGGGGTGCTCGGACGAGTGGTGCTGCTCACCGGCGAAGATGTCCTGGCCGGGGAGGGTCGGCGTGTTGGGCTTGCCCGACATCCCGGTCGCCAGCACCAGCTGTCTCGGCCACAGAATGATCGGCGTCCCGTGGCGGACGACGGTGACCTCCCATGCGCCGGCCTCCTCGTCGTAGTCGGCCGAGGTCGCCTCGGTCGAGCTCCAGTAGTTGAGCTCCATCACCCGCGTGTACATCTCCAGCCAGTCGGCGATCTTGTCCTTGGGCGAGAAGACCGGCCAGTTCTCTGGGAACTTGATGTACGGCAGGTGGTCATACCAGACCGGGTCGTGCAGGCACAGCGACTTGTAGCGACCCCGCCACTGATCGCCGGGCCGGGCATGCCGATCGATCACGATCGTCGGCACGTCCAGCTGCCGCAGCCGCGCCGCCAGCGCGATCCCGCCCTGTCCCCCGCCGACGATCAGCACCTCCGGCTGGGTCGTGTGACCGAGCCGGTCGGCCTCGCGGACCCGCCGCTCCAGCCATGTCTGACGATCCGGATTGACGCCATGCTCGGCGCCCATCGGCCGGGCACGGCCCCGGTGCTCCTCGTGACCCTTGAGCTCGCGCAGTGCGGTCAGCAGCGTCCAGACCTGGCCCTCCCGGAGCCGCACGTGACCCTGACCGCGGCCGGTCTCGGTCTCGAACTCCAGCCACGCCTCGACGACGCCGTCGGTCTCGGTCGGCTCCTGCGCGGCGCGAAACTCGCGCGGCCGGGCGCTGTCGAGCGTCCGGGCGAGCAGCTCGCGGACGCCGTCGCGGCCCTCGACCGTCTTGATATTCCACGTGAGCGCGACGAGGTCACGCCAGAAGCTCGTGGTGGCGAACAGGGCGGCCGCCGCATCCGCGTCCCCGGCGGCCAACGCCGCGTTGAATTCCTGCAGCCACCCCCCCACGACCTGTCGAGGCGTCTGCACCTGCGGGTCCACTGCTGTCATCGACGCATCCTCCCTCCGACTCAGGGCACCACATCAATCATGGCAAGTCAGGGAAGCCCCGGCAGGGCACCGGGAACGGGTGAGCCTCCGTCGGGGGGCGGGACGGAGTCGTGCGGCACGACGGCGGGCTTTTCACCGCCGCCTCGGCGTCTTTGAGAAGCTTGGCCTCCTGTTCGGGAGGGCGAAGACACACCAGCGACGGCGCCGCGCGGCAGGCGGGCGATGAGCGCGCGCGGCCAGGGAGCCCATTTCCACCTGCTCGCCGCGGTGGGCGACGTCGCCGACGGGACGCAGCTGCTGGGCGAGACGGTTCAGCGCCTGCTCGATGTCATCGTGCCGGCGTTCGCGGACGTGGCCACGCTCGACGCCGTCTCGGTGACGGGCGAGATGCGCCGGCTGGGCGCTCGGGTCGACGGACCAGGCCGGGCGCAGTTCGAGGCCGCGTTATTGGCGCGCCATCAGACCGGCGATACCGGCGTGGGGGTGCTCAAGACGGTGGCGACGGGCCAGAGTCAGCTGCTGGCGCCGATCCCGGACGCGGCGCTGCGGGCGATCGCGACCGACGACGCGGACTACGAGATGCTGCGGTCTCTCGGTCTGCGGGCCACCATGTACGTGCCGTTGCCGGCGCGTGGTCGCACGCTCGGGGTGCTCGCCTGCAGCGTCGCCGGCTCGGGCCGGAGCTTCACCGCCGCGGACCAGCGCTTCGCCGAGGCGCTGGGCAGCCGAATCGGCCTGGCGCTGGACAATGCGGGGCTGTCGCAGACCGTCTCCAGCTTGGAGCGCCGCCTGGAGGCCACGCTCGCGAACCTGGCCGCGGCGGTGGTCGTCCGCGAGCCCGACGGGCGGATGGTGTTTGCCAACGCGGCGGCGGCGGAGCTGCTGGGCGCCGGCTCGGTGGAGGCCCTGTTCGCCTCGCGGCAAGACCGGCTGCTGGCGGCGTTTGAGATCTTCGCCGAGAACGGCGAGATGCTGACCGGGGATCGGCTGCCGTCGGCCCAGGCCCTGGACGGTGAGCGGCCGGCTCCGCTGGTGGTGCGGACGGTGGATCGAGCCGGTGGCGCCGTCGCCTGGCTGCTGCTCAAGGCGACTCCGGTGTTCAACGACGATGGCTCGCTGGCATTGGTGGTCAGCGTGGGTGAGGACATCACCGAGGAGAAGCGCGGCGAGCTGTCCCAACGCCTGCTGGCCGAGGCGGGCAAGGAGCTGTCCTCCTCGCTCGACCTCGAACAGACCCTGCAGGGCGTGGCCCACCTGGCGGTTCCGGCCCTCGCCGACTGGTGTGGCGTCGCCATCCGTGGCTCGGGTCCGACGCTGGCGCAGGTGGCGATCGCCCACGTCGACCCTGACAAGGTGGCGCTGGCGCGCGAACTCGCCGAGCGCCACCCCACCCGGCTGGCCGACCAGACCGGTGCCGCCCAGGTCATCCGCTCAGGTCAGGCCCAGATCGTGACCGAGATCACCGACGCCGTCCTGGACGCCAGCGCGGCCAGCCCCGAGCAGAAGACCCTCGTGCGCGCGGTCGGAATGCGCTCGGTCATCATCGTCCCGCTGGTGGTGCCCGGACACGAACCGTTCGGCGCGCTGACGCTGGCGATGGCGGAGTCCGGGCGGTTGTTCGCGGACGACGACCTCGTCGTGGCGGAGGAGATGGGGCGACGGGCCGCGACCGCGGTCGAGAACGCCCGGCTGTACACCGAGCGCTCGCGGATCGCGTCGATCCTCGAGCGCAGCCTGCTGCCGCCCGCGCTGCCCGAGATCCCGGGCTTCGAGCTGGCGGCCCTGTACCGGCCCGCCGGCGAGGGCAACGAGGTCGGCGGTGACTTCTACGACGCGTTCCAGGTCGCGGGAGGCTGGCTGATCGTCGTCGGCGACGTCGCCGGCCACGGAGCGGAGGCCGCCGCCCTCACGTCGCTGTCGCGGTACACGCTGCGCACCGCCGCGTGCCTCCTGCACGACCCGGTGGCGGCGCTGGTGCACCTGAACGCCACTCTCCTCGGGCGGCCGGCGCTATCCCTGGTGAGCGTGTGCTGCGCACTGCTGCGCGACGGCGGCACCGTCGCCGATGTGGTGCTGGCCGGCCACCCACCCCCGTACCGGGTGCACGATGCCGGGGCCCAGCTCGCCGGCACGCCCGGACGGCTGCTCGGCATGGACGCGACCGGCCAATGGACCGCGACCGCCGTCACGCTGGCGCCCGGCGATCTGCTCGTCCTCTACAGCGACGGCGTGATCGACACCGTCGGCGACGACGAACGGTTCGGAGACGCCCGCCTGGCCGACGCCGTCCGCAACGCCCACGACGCCCCGGACGCGATCCGCCGCATCGATGCTGCGCTCAGCGCGTTCGGCGAAGGACCCCAGCGCGACGATACCGCGGCGCTGGTGGTCCAGCGCACCGCCCCGGAGTCTCAGTAGCCCGGGGCGCCAGCTCAGTAACGGCGCACTGATGACGCCGGGGGTTCCGGCCGCGATCGTGTGCCCATGGACCCCGAGCTGACCCCCGCCATCTACGGCACGATCGCCGTGGGGTCGCTGCTCGCCGTCGCGAGCGTCAGGCGTGAGACCTATGGCGCGACGGTGATCGCGGCGTCCTGCCGATGGCGGTGCTGCTCTCGCTGTGGGCGAGCGGCGCGCGACTGGCCGCGGCGGTCTCCGCGGCGATCTGGACGTCGGCGGGGACCATCGTGATCATCGAGATTGCAGCCGGCCTCCGGGCCAAGCAGTCAGGGCGAAAGCTCGCCGGGCAGGTGACATTTGGCGCGCTGCTCGGCCTGCTGATCATCAGCCTCAGATGGGCTCTGAGCTGAACCCGGCAGGCGGCGCCGCTCACTGCGGCGCCGCCTCTCAGTACGCGACCGCGGCCTTCAGTAACTGGGTCCGGTCGATCCAGTGCGGCGTACCGAAGACGTTCGCTCTGACCGCCGCCAGAGTCCGGTCAACCGAATCTTTCCGGCGCACGGAGGCCGGTCCGGATCCAACGAGCTCGGACGCTCGCCCGCTGCTGACAGGGAGTGAAGGCCGTGACGACGATCGACAGGCTGTCCCGATATGCCGTGCGAACGATGGCGGTGGCGTCCCTGGTGGCGCTGTCCGCGCTGAGCGGGGGGACCGCGGTCGCGTCCGCGCGATCGCGGGTCAGCGGACAGGCCGGCCAGGAGCCGTGGTCGTCGCGCATCGAACTTCCCCGCCCGGCGTCGGTCGTGCACGGCCAATCGGTGAAGGTCATGGTCGCCACGGGGGCGGGCGTCCGCTCGTTCCGGGCCGCGGTCGGCTCCCAGGTCGTCTCGGGAGCGTTCCGCTCCGGCGCCGGCGGCACCGAGCGCACGGCGACCCTGCGCCGCACCGATAGTGGCGCGCTGCGCTTCGGCCGCGACACGCTGTACGTGCGCACCACCGGCCGATCGCCGTCGCAGCGCTGGTACACCCAGCGCTCGTTCGTGCTGGCCCGGCCCGTGGCGGGCCTGATCCGCGCCGCGACGGCGCAGCCGTCATGCGGAACGGGATCGCAGCTCACCGTCACGCTCGCGCGGCCCGGCCTGGGGTTGAGCGTGTGGGTCAACGGCGGCGGCCGGCGAGCGGTCCGCGGCGGCGCCACGCGATCGATCACGCTGACCGCCGATGACGGACTTCGCCCGGGCCGCAATGTCATCAAGGTCGAGGCCCTGGACCCGACCGCGGGCGGCTACACGCAGCGCCGGCTGCAGGTGTGGATGCCGGCGGGGACTCCGGTGGCGGGAGCCGGGCTGACCCGGCGGGTCAAGGCCGGGCGCCTGATCCGGTTTGACGCCGGCGCCTCGGTGGCGGCGACGCCGGGCACTCGGCTGGCATACCGATGGACGCTGGTGTCCTCACCGCGCGGGTCACGCGCCCGGCTGCGGGCCGCCTCGACCGCGCACCCGTATCTGCGCCCCGACGTTCCCGGACGCTACGTCGTCCGCGTGACCGTCTCCGAGGTCCCGGTCCACGGGTCCCACGCGACGCTCGCGCGCGACGAGCTGCTCTGCACCCAGACCGCCGGCGCGTCGGCGACCATCGGCGTGTCGGCCGCCGTGGCGGCGGGGCCGATCGGGGTTCCGATCGACACGATCACCGGCGACCGCCGGGCCCCGGGGGTGCAGATCGGCGACTCCACGACGACCGGCGCTCAGTTCTATGCGGCCCCTGACCCGTCGGACGCACTGCAGCTGCTCGTGCTCAACCGCAGCACGCTGGCCCTGGTTCAGGACGTCTCGTATGCCAACAGCGCGACCGATGCGGCCAACCTGACGGCGGCGGTCAAGCGGCTGCCGTCAAGCGACCTGGTGTTCATCACCAAGCCACGGTCCGACGTGAACAACGCGGCTAATCCCGACGGCAATCCGGCGAACGGTGACCCCACGGCGGCCGCCTCGATCAACCAGGCACTGGCAGCCATCGGGGTCTCGGCAGTCCCGGCGACGGTGTCGACGACCGCCGGCTGCGACGACGACGACACCTGTTCCACGTTCTCGGCGATCGGAGTCCCCGGCATCCCGGCGGGCCAGGGGAGCCTGAACCCAGGGCTGCCTGGAGTGGCGAGCATGAACGTGGCCGCAGGAGACCTGCACGGCTACCTGCGCGAAGACCTGGCCGGCACCGACTACACGTTCGTGAACGTCGAGCGGGTGCCGTTCAGCACCGGTGACGCCGCCGGCGACCCAGCGGTCGTCACGATCGGCAGCGACGAGCCTGGCAGCGAGTTTCCCAAAACGACCTACACCTCCGACCATATCTCCGGTCCCGGCTTCTTCGTCCTGATCCTGAGCGCCGGCAGCCTGAAGCCCATCTACCAGGGCACTTATCCAGACACCGCGGCGGGGCTCCACTCGCTGGCGCTGGTTGCGGGCTTCTACGGCACGTCCCCCGGGGCCAATGCGCTGGTGGTCGTGCGCTCGATCGGCGCGGTGAGCCGGGTGGGCGATCCAAACGGCAATTGGGACACGTTCGCGAACCGGTTGCAGACGCTGGGCGCCAGCAAGTACTACTTCGACGCGCTCGACGGCAAGACCAGCAGCGTCTACGCCCAGGTCGGACCGTCCGGGACGGCGGGCTATCCCAGTCCCTGGACTGAGGTCGCCAGCCACGAGGCGTCCGGGACCGGCGAGCTCTCAGGGCTGCTGGCCCGCAACCCGCTCGGCCAGTTCTATCCCGCGGATCCCTACCCCCGCGGGCTCAAGGACCCCAACCGGCCGCTGGCCGGGAGCCTCAGCGGTCTGATGTCACTGCCCACCGCGGCCTGGCCCGACCGTGACACCCCCGGCGATCAGGCGGTGCTGGGATGCATCGCCGCGCACATCGATCCCAACGGTGGCCTGAACACGCCGATCGAGGACGACTACGTCAATCAGAATCTGAAGGGCGACTGGTCAGGCTGGGCATCGACCCTGCGCCAGTCAGACGCCTACACGACGTTCTCCGCGGACTGCAGGGAGCGTCAGTCCTTCTCCGAACCAGACTTCGACGGGGTGCGCGATCAGCTGGTCAAGGAGTGGACCGCGGTGCCGCGCGCGTGGCAGCTCATCTCGAGCCTCCAGAGCCCGCTGCTCGACGATCAGGGCAACGCTGCAGAGATCGCGTCGATCGGCGCGGCGGTCAACGAGGACGTGGGCACGAGCTCGCAGCAGGCCCACTTCGATGGTATGGGGCTGACCATCGACCTCCTGCTGCTGGCCGACGCGATTCCCGGCACCGATGAGATCGCCATCCCGCTCGGAGCCCTGGCCAGCGGCCTCGTCCTCACCCAGGACATGGATCTCAATGGCGACGGCAGCGAGGCACTCGCCGACGTGAGCGCGCCGGCCGCGGATCTGGGCGCCACGCTGGCCCGGCGGTACACAACGGAGATCAACGGCTTCAACCAGGTCGGGGACATCCTCGTCAGCAACTGGCCGATGCTTCAGATCGCCGCTCAGAACGCCGGGAACAACACCAACGCGGTTGCCAACTGGGCCTGGACGACCGCCGCGGCGAAGCAGGCCACCGATGGCCTGCTGCTGGCGGCCCGTCAGCAGGCCTTCAAGACCCTGTTCCCACTGCGCTATCGGCTGTATCGCCTCCAGCAGGGCACCGGCAGCCTCCCGGCCGCGGTGGCCGATTACGCCTGCCAGAACGTCGTGCAGACGTACACCACATACGGCCCATCCGTGCCCTATACCAACACGTGGAAGCCATTCGCGAGCGTCGCCGCCGGCGGCGGGCTGGCCGCCCATGTGTCAGGCGAGGGCGCGGTGGAGCTGTGGGCCTACGCCGGCACCGACGGCTGGCTGGGCGACGGGAACCGCCAGGCGCAACTCCCGCCCGCAGACCTGCTCGCAAAGATGTTCACTGACAGCCAGGACGATGCGGGGCTGAGCGCCCCGCTGTTCGATCCGCTGCAGTTCGCGGTCGATGCCTACCCGAGCGCGACCGCCCCGGGTCAGGGGGTCACGCATGCCAAGCAGACCGCGCAGTACGACTCGAAGTACTCGACCTCTGACTACTGCCAGAAGAACTGACGACGAGTCGCATCCCCGACTCAACCGACACATCAAAGGAGACACCAGCCATGAGCGCGACCACTGTCCAATCGAGCCGGGACGCGGTCCCGGGCCAACCTTCCCGGAGCGTCGACGGTGGCGCATTCGACGTGCTGCTCGTCGACGACGATTCGTGGCTGCGGTCCCGCCTGTGCCGTCTGCTCGAGACCGAGCCCGGCTTTCGGGTGGCGGCCGTGACCGAGGGCGGCCGTGAAGCGACCGATATCGCGGAGCGCGATCGGATGCCCGTGGCGGTGGTCGCCCATCGCCCGCAGTCGCACAGCGCGTTCGAGGTATGTCGCGAGCTCAAGCGGCTCGCGACGCCGCCCGCAGTGGTGATCTGCTGCGCCCATCCGGATGGCGTCCAGGCGGCCTGCTGTATCGTGGCGGGTGCCGACGCGCTGATCAACAGGTACGACTGCGACGCCCAGGTCAGTGGTGTGCTTGACCGGGTTGTCCATGGGGCGCGGCTCCTTCCGGAGGTGGCGCCGCGGGTCGAGGGGATGCTCCGCGGTCGCCTGGAGCCGGCCGAGCACGCCATGTTCAGCATGCTCCTCGCCGGCGTCCCCGCGTCCGATGTGGCGCGCGGGCTGAGGATGTCGGACGCCGAGCTCGAATCCTGCCGGTCAACACTCCTGGGCAAGCTCGAGTCGCTTCCTCCCACCCGCTGCTGACCGCCGGCTGACCGGTCGCCCGTACGTGAGCATCGTGCGGGCGACCGGTTGAACCGGCGACTGAGGCCTGGCGGCGCTACCTCGAGAACCAGAGGCGCTCGTCGAGCCAGTCGTATATGAGGCGGTCTCGGCGCGCGCCGGCGCGGCGCCGATCATCGGGGGTGGCCCCGGGCTCCGACGCGAGTTCAATCAGACACTTCTCACCCTGGAGGCGCGCGTAGAGACGGTCCGATTGCCCCGGCTGGCCGTCGTCAGTGGCCGTGCCGGTGATCAGCAGCGGCGTCCTGAGCCGCGTGATCTCGTCAGCAAGCCGGTAACGCCTCACACGCTGATACAACGCGAACCGGGAGCCGTTGTCGGGGCCATGGTGCTCGCCTCGCAGCCGCAGCGTCGCCGCGATGCCGGGCGAGAACAGCTCCATGAGGTGCATCTCGCGGTCGAACGCGGTCTGATCGCCGGCCTCCAGCAATGCTCGCATGGTGTCCGGGAGGAGATCGCTCCAGCAGCTCGAGACATCGACAACGCCCGGATCGGCCACGGCGGCGGCGACCCGCTGCTCGAAGCAGAGCGCCCGCACGGCGAGGTAACCGCCCACGCCGATCCCGATCAGCGCGATTCGCCCCGGATCGACGGCCGGCTGGGCGAGCATCGCGTCCAGGACCGGCGTCAGGACCGCCTCCCAGTCCGGACGCAGAAACAGGCCCTGCTCAAACAGCGCCGCCTGCTGGCCGGGCCCGTCGAACGTCATCCAGTGATAGCCACGCTCGCCCGCGGCGGCTCCGCCGTCGAACCACGCCTGCGACGTGGCGTCCTCGCCTCCGTGGTTGATGATCACCAGCGGCCGGACCTCGCCGGCCGCGGCGTCGGGGGCCGGGAAGAAGAATCCGGGCAGGGTGGTGCCGTCGTACGGGATCGCCAACCGCTGCGCGGGGCCTGAGGTGAGGTCGACCACCCGCTCCCAACAGGCACGTTGGCGACGCCAGATGTCGCGCTGGCGGTCGGGCTCGCTCGAGTGCAGGACGCGCGAGAGCGCCGCCGCGTAGTACGTCGCGGCGCGCCGGTAGTGCGCGAGCGCGCGTGATCCCCGTCCGTGCTCGTCTGCCTCCACGGCGGTCGCCCACACCGCGCCCGCGGTGGACGTCCATTCGTGAAGCCATGAGTCCGCATCCCCGTCAGTGATCCGAGCGGCCGTCGCGAGCACCTCGTCCGCGTCGGAGGCCTCGCGATGGCAGCATGCCAGCAGACGGTGCAAGCCCGCCCGGAAGTCGGGGTCGTGGAACTCGCGCTCGGCCGGGTCGGTGCCCGCGCGCTTTGCTGGCGGCATCAGATTCCTTTCGTGATGGTGGTGCGCCCCCACGGATCGGTATGACCGGAGCGTGCGGGACAGCGCGCGTTCTGTCCTCAGTGAGGGCCTACTGCATATCCCGCCGCTGCCCTACTGAAAGACGCAGACATCCGGCGCCCACCCGCCAGGCTCGACGGCTCACGCAATGAGCGCCCATTCAGAGGTCGCGGCGGTCGCTGACTCCGAGCTTCTGCATCGCCCGGTACAGATGCGACTCGACCGTCCGCTTGGACAGCACCAGCCTCTCGGCGATCTGGGGGTTGGACAGCCCCAGCTTGGCCAACTCGACGAGCTGCGCCTCGCGGGGCGACAGCTCGACCGCGCCGCCGGTGAGACCCTCGATCACCGGCAGTTCCCCGCCCTGGCCATCGAGGAAGAACTCGCGGCTGCGAGCGGCGGCCCGGCGCGCCGAGTCGTGACGACCGGCGTCCAGGAACGATCTGGCGGCATCGGCGGCCGCCTCCGTGGCGTAGCGCAGAACGCCGATCTGCGCAAACTCCTCAGCGACCGCGAGCAGTGCCCGCCCGTCGTCGTCGGCCCGCGCCGTGATGTGATCCGCGTAGGCCGTCATCAGCCGCGCGTCGCAACGCTCGCGCAACGCCGAGACGTCGCCCGCGACGGTCGCGGCCGGCGCTCCCGCTCGGATCGCCTCGTAATACAGCTCCGCGGCCTGCAGCGGCATGTATTCGAGCCGCGCCGCGGCGTCCAGGAGCAGCCGCTGCGCGCCCATGCGATCGCCGAGGGCGACCCTGGCCCAGCCGTGGGCGCGCATCAGGTAGGGGATCTGGTTGGGAAGCGGCTCGTGTCCCTGCAATGCGTCCTGGCACCGTTGCATCGCCTCCTCGACGCGCTCGTCGCCGGTGAAACACGCGACGCCCACCTGAAACGCGCGCGCGATCATCAACGCGCCGAACGTGTCACGGTGCTCGAACTGAAGCTCGGCCTCGGCGAGCCACCGGGTCGCGTCGCGATAGCGGCCGGCCACCAACGCCAGTCCGCCGAGGGTCAGTGCGCTCAGCCCGCACGCCGCGCGATCGCCCGCCCGCACGCCGCGGGCGAGTATCGAGGTCATTTCAGTCTCCAGGTCCGCCACCGCCTGGCCGCTCTCGAAGGAGACCAGACACCACCCGATCAGGGCGCGTTCGGCGTGGTGACCGCTGAGCGGGATTTCCGGACGCAGAGAACCGATCATCGCGTAGGCCTCGACGACGCGCCCGCTGTAGAACAGGTTCATCGCATGCACGAGCTCGATTTCCTCGCGAAACCCCTCCTCCAGCGACTCGTCGGCCAGCAGCGCCGCCGACCGTTGCGCCCGATCCACCGTGCCGGCCCACCCATCCAGCAGCGCAGCGAGCTCGAGCCACACCACGTCGAGCCGTCGCCGCCAGGCCGGATCGGACCACCATCCCTGCGCTCGCTCGTACACCGTCCGCGCCTCGTCGGGACGCCTGAGCCCCCAGTACAGGCCGCGGATACGCTGGAGCAGGTAGCCCAGCGCGACATCCTGCGAATCGATCTGGCCCTCCAGTTGCGCCAGCAGCGACTCCGCCGCTTCAAAGCGCTTGTTGATCGCGTGCGACCGCGCCAGCACCAGCACCGCGTCGACGCCCGCGCCGGCGGTCACCGCCCGACTCGCCAGGTCCGCGCCGAGCTCCGGAGCGCCGCTCAGGTTCGCCGCCCTCGCGGCCTCGACCAGCATCCGCGCCGGCGGCGCTTCACCGGCATCGATCAACCAGGCGCACACTCGCAGCGAATCCTCCGGGGTCAGGTGCGCTCGCGCCTGCACCACCGCGGCCAGCTCCAGGCGCAGCTCACGGGCCTGCAGCGATCCGAGCGCGGAGCCGATCACCTCGCCGTAGAGCGGATGGGCCAGCCTGACCTCGGCATCCGGCACCGGGCCGTCGATGGTGATCAGCTCGCGGCCCTCCGCGGCCTTCAGCGGCTCAGCGCCGATCAGCTCGAGCGACTCCCCCAGCCGCAATGGCTCGCCCAGCGCGAGCAGCTCGAGCAGCCGACGCTCCGCCGCCGCGACCCCCGCCAGTCGCGCCGAGATGATCTCCGCCAGCGATGCGCTGACCGGGGCACGGTTCAGCAGTCGCCACATCCCGCTGACCTGCGTCAGGATCCCTTTCTCCAGCATGCCGAGGGCGAGTTCATGGGCGTACAGCGCGTTGCCCTCACTGGTCTCCCAGATCCACGTCTGCGCGCGCTCCTCGATCGGACCTCCAACGACGGCCTCGACAAGCTCGCGCGTCTCCTGCTCAGAGAGTGTCGAGAGCTCCAGGCGCGTCGCTCCCGCGTCCTTCCACAACGACTCGATCGCATCCGGGCAGGGCTCGCCGCTGCGAACGGTGGCGAGCACGAACGCCGCCGCGCTGTTCGCCAGCTGGAGCACCAGGGCGGCCGAGGTCGCGTCGAGCAGGTGCGCATCGTCCACGCCGACTGCGAGCTGGCCGCCGCCGGCGAGGTCACGCAGCGACTCGACGCTTCGCCGAAGCAGCTCGAACTGGTCGTCGGATCGGACGTCGATCGGGATCACCCCCGCGAACGGCCCCAGCGGTACGCTCGCCGCGGCACGGGTCGCCTGCACCCAGGCGATCCTCGCCCCCTCCAGCTCAGCCTGCGTGAGCGCCTCACGCGCGAGCCTCGACTTGCCCACGCCGGCGGGTGCCCGCACGACCACGCCCGTGACCCCGTTGGCGCGTGATCGGGCGACCACGTCGAGCTCCGTCCCCCGCCCGATCAGCGGCGCAGACCGCTCCGCATGCCAGTGCCGCCGCGATGAGCTCGAGCCGAGCACGTCCCGTGGCGGACTATAGAGGCTCGGTAGGGCGGCTCGTCGGCGTCTACGAGGCTGAGACGGGCGATCAGGTGGGTGCGCCCGGGCGCTGTCTGACGGCGTCATCGCTCAGCGGCCCTCGTCATCGCCTCTCACAGTTTGCACTCGCAAATAGCGGGTAAATCATGTGCGTTCCCACCCGGAGTTTCACCAAAGGGGTAGCCGTATGTCGACCTATCGTCCCGCGGCACTCGACATGTTTCTTCGCCGGATGTTCGCCGATCGTGACCGCGGAGGTCTGATCGCTCGTGGTCCCCGCCGATCCGCGCCGCGAGCGGGCCGATCGCGGGTGCACGGGTCGTCGCCGATGGTCCGACGCGAGCTCGACTCGTTTCGCCGCAGCCAGGGCCTCGCGTACTGGCATCACGATCACCGCTCGCGTTGATCGAACACCGCGGAAGCTGATCGCCTACGTCACATCTCGCCGCAGTGTCAGCTCGAGTCCGGCGAGCGCCAGTACCGCTGTCCACGCGAGCAGCACGGCGCCGCCGGCCGCCGGCGACAGCAGGTTCGCCGTCTTGAGGCCCATCAGCGCGTCCGCGGCCGGGGTCGGCATGAACCGACCGACGGACGGAGCGAGCCCGAACAGCAGGCCGTTGACAACGAAGTCCCAGGCGAGCAGCGCGATCACCGCGCCGACCTGGTTGCGGAGGATCGCGCCCAGTCCGATGCCGAAGGCGCCCCGCAACGCGACTGCGGCAAGCCCGCCGAAGACGATCAGAGCGAAGTCACCGCCGCTGAGCGCCGACGGGATCCCGCGGGCCGAGAGGATCAGCGAGCCGATCCCGACCGCCAGCCCCAAGCTCACCGCGCCGAAGACGAGCCCGGCAAGCAGACCGGCCGTCAGCTTGGCCGAGAGCACGCGACCGCGGCGCGGCTGAAACAGGGTCGTCGGGCGGATCGTCCCGTACCGGTACTCGCTGGTCACGAGCAGCACACCGGCGAGGCCCGAAAAGATCAACGCGACGGCGCCCGGTGCGAACAGGCCGCGCTGATCGTGCTTGGAGGCGAGGTCGTCGGGGTGGTTGACCAGGCCCGTGAGCACCACGATCAGCAGCGTCAGCCCGATGACTCCGGCGAACAGCCCGAGCGTTGTCCGGGTCGAGCGGACCTTCAGCAGCTCGGCCTTCAGCTGCGCGATCACGCGCTCGCTTCTGACGTCAGCTCGAGGAAGATCTGCTCAAGCGATGAGCCCTCCGCCAGCAGTTCGTGCACCGGAACGCCGGCGGCGAACGCGATCTCGCCGACACGGCCGGTGTCCGCGCCGCTGACCACCAGCGTCTGGTGATCGCACGTCGCGTCCAGATGCGCACGGCGCAGCGCCTCCTGGAGCTGATCTGGTTGGGGCGTCCGGACGCGGACCGTGCCGCCGACGCGGCTGGTCAGCTGCGACAGCGAGGACTCCACGACGAGCCGACCGTGGGTGATGATCAGCACCTGGTCCACCGTCTGGGCGACCTCGGCGAGGACGTGGCTCGAGACGAGCACCGTGCGTCCCCCGGACGCGAACGCGCGCAGGAAGTCGCGCAGCCAGCGCACCCCCTCGGGATCGAGACCGTTCGCCGGCTCATCCAGGATCAGCAGCTCCGGATCGCCGAGCAGCGCCCCGGCCAGCCCCAGACGCTGACGCATGCCGAGGGAGTACCCCTTGACCCGCCGCTTCCCCGCCTGCTGCAGCTCGACCGTCTGCAGCACGTCGTCCGCGCGCGAGTCAGGCAGGCCCACGGCGCGGCCGAGCGTTCTCAGATGGTCACGGCCCGAGCGCCCGGGATGGAAATCGGTCGCCTCGAGCACCGCGCCGACTGACAGCGCGGCACGGTCGAGCTCCGCGTAGGGCTTGCCGAGCACCAGCGACCGCCCGCTGGTCGGCGCCGCCAGCCCGAGCAGCATTCGCAGCGTGGTCGTCTTCCCCGCGCCATTGGGGCCGAGAAAGCCCGTGATCGTCCCGGGCTCGAGCGTGAACGACAAGTCATCGACGGCGAGAACCGACTCGAATCGCTTCGTCAGCGACTCGGCAACCACCGCCGTCAAGGCCTCACCGCGCTCACCCGGCAGTCACCCCCCGAAACACCGGAAGACAGGACACCGACGCCCAATGTAACCGGTCCGAGCGCGATCTTCGCAGCGAGCCGCCGTGAGTTCCGGCGCCTCGTCGGCCGCTTAGCTCGAGGGTTCGGGTATGGCGGGCGTCGCCGCCAGGAGCTCTGAGCTGTGAGCGACCCGCCCCATGGCGAGTCGGTCGGTGAGTGCCCAGGTGGCGTACCCGATGGAGCCGATCATTCCGGTGACGGCGAGGAGGACGCCGGCGGCGGCGCTGGTGGCGACGCCGTGGGGGCCAAGGATCAGCACCGCGGCCGCTGGGCCGATGCTCGGCCCGATCGGGAGCTGCCCGAGCGTGAACATCGCGATCAGCAACGCCATCGCATCGAAGATCGAGACGTTCTCGCCGATCGCGTGCAGCATCAGCCAGTTGCGCGCGACTTGCGCGCAGACCGCCATCAGCGTGAATGCGATCAGCCGTCCGCCCCCCTTCTTCCGCATCACCGCAAGACCCACCCACAGTCCCATCCGATGATGCTCGGAGAATCGCCGCAGACCGAACACGGCTGCCGCCATCAGTCCGACGGCGATCGCGGGTATCCACCATGAGACACCGAGCGGGGAGACCAGCGTGAAGGAGAAGATTGCCGCGAGCGCGACCTCGACCGCGATGATCGGGACCTCGGCCGCGAGCAGAGCGGGCACGCGGGGTGAGCTCTCCGGAGCGACCCGGCGAAGTGACGCGATCCGGGCGGCCATCCCCACCGAGCCGTTCACGACGCTGGCGAGGTAACCAACGCCCGCTGCCCGAAACAGGAGCCGACGGCTGACCAGTCCTCCCGCCGCACGCACGGACACCAGCCACGCCTCACTGCGGGCGAGCAGCGCGACAACCTGCAGCGCGGCCGCGAGCCCCACCAGCGAGATCGGAACGCTGCCGAGCGCTGCGACAAACTGCTGGCGCCGGCCGGCAAGCACGAACCCCAACACGCACGTCACGGCCAGCGCACCGACGAGGCTCAGCAAGAGCTTCCGGCGCAACGCCGGCTTCGATTCAACAGCGGTCACGCAGACCGTGATGCCCGGCTCGGACTCGAGCGACAACGGAACTCCGCCCTCTCAGCAGTTCCGGAGAATCAGATTGCCGCTGTCACTCGCTAGGCGCCCGCGTCAGGCTGGTGCTCCCTGCCACGAGCCTATCAGTAAAGCCGGCCCAGAACCCTCGCATCCGTCCGGATCAGAGGCCTGGCCTGCTGGCTCTCCGCACTATCCGCACGGGCACTCCGCCGCAGCCTACGCGCCGTCGCCGGGGAGCCTTCCCAGCGCGACTGACCGTCAGGCGTCCGTGGTCTTGAACCGGGTGACCAGGTCGGTGAGCTGTGTCGCGTTGGCGGCCAGGTCTCCCGAGGACACCGCGATCTGCTGCGCCGACGCTGCCGTCTCCTCGGTCGAGGCCGAGAGCTCCTGCGTGGTCGCCGACGACTGATCGGCCACGGCTGCGACCTCGTCGATGTTGCCCAGCATGCCGTGGGCGCTTTCGGCCATGTGATCGGCGGCCGCAGCAAGTTGCTCGATCTCGACGGTCATCTCGCGCACAGCCGCATCGATCGATTGGAAGGACTCGCGGGCCTGATCGACGGCCGTCGCGCCCGCGGCGGTCTGCTGTGCGCTGTCGGTCACGACGTCCACGGCTCGTGCGGTCTTGCTCTGGATTGCTCCGATCAGACGCGAGATCTCCTGGGCGGCCTTCTGGGACTCCTCGGCCAGCTTGCGGACTTCCTCGGCCACCACGGCAAAGCCGCGGCCCTGCTCGCCGGCACGAGCGGCCTCGATGGCGGCGTTGAGCGCGAGCAGGTTGGTCTGCTCGGCGATACTGGTGATCGTCTGGACGATCACGCCGATCTGCTCGGAGTGGGTGGCCAGCTCTCGGATGGCATTGGTGACGCCTTCCGAAGACTCCCGGACCACATGCATCGTTTCACCAGCGCGCTCAGCGTCTTGGACTCCCGTCTGAGCCAGAGCCCGCGCCTCACCAGCCATGGCCACGGTCCGCTGGACGCCATCACTGGATTCACCGGCGACGGTCACCACCCGGAGCGCGGCCGTCCTGGCGGACTCGACTCTCCGGACCTGAAGCTGCGCGCCCTCGGCGACACCCTCCACCGCGTGGGCGATCTCTCCCGAGGTGCGACTGGACTCCACGGACGTCGCGTTCATCTGTTGGGAGGCCTGGTGGACACCAGCCGCTGCGTCCCCGACGCTGCCCACCAGCTCGCGAAGATGCACCATCGCGCGGTTGTACGTGTCGTAGGCGGCGATCATCGTCTCGCGCAGATCGCCCGTGAGATCGAGCATCACCCCGATCTCGTCCCGGGCCCCCTTCGGGGGCGCACCGGTCCCGCCGCTGCCCGGGCGCAGCTCGACCGTCAGGTCGCCGTCGGCGAGGGCCTGCAATCCCCTCATCAGCTGCAGCCTCACTGCCTTCGCGGCGCCGGCCATATGCTGATGGACCAGCTTTGCGTCGCGGTGAAGGGCGCTCACCGTGGCGGATGTGACCGCGACGCAGAAGACGACACCGACGCCGGCCACAACCAGTGAGACGCTCGTGCTGGAGCCTCCGGCAACGGCCAGGGCCGCCTGCAACACGATCACTCCCACCGACCCGCCTGCGAGCAGGCAGAACTTCCATTTCAACGCAAGATCTCGGAATGCCTGCATCTCTCCACCTCTTGCCCACGTCGTCGTAATCGGCACGAACAGTCATCGGCGATCAGCGCCGGGACTTGAGCGCGACGGCTTCTGTGCTCGCGTCTGAGCGCTAGCGCGTCGCGATCGTGAGCAGCGAAGCGCTCGCTCCCGGGATCCTGACGCGGTACGCGCCGCGCCACCGCGCCACGCGTTCGATCTCGGCCTGCCCGGATGGGATGCCAACGGTGCTCGTCGCTGTGAAGCTCTGCCCGCCGATCGTCACGCCGGACCGAGCCCGAAGGCTCGGTGCCAGCAACCGTTCGACCGTTGCGCTGGCGCCGCCGTCATGAATGCGCACCGCCAGCGTGCGCCCTTGCGAACGAGTATCGATCAGGACCACACGGACCTGGCCCTGCGGTGCTCGGGTGGCCCAGGCGTCGACCTTTGCGCGCTGGGCGCCCGCGACCGAGAGAAGCCGTGATCCAGGCGGGGCCGCCTGGGCGAACATCCGCATCCCGTAGTACTCGGGGTATGTGACGGCGCTCCAATCGCCGCCGTGACGGTGAAACTTGAACAGCGCGTAGGGCGAACCCGCGTAGGTGTGAATGTTGACTCCGTCGGCGCCGGTGCGGGCGAACGCGAACAGCGTCTGCAGGACCCACAGCGCCGAGGCGAATGACTCGTCCACCGCCGGTACCCGACCACAGGAGATCGTGTTGACCTCGTCGACCCGGGCCCCGAGCCCGTGCGCGTGTGCGAGGGCGACGGCGCTGGCGACGCTGTCGGCGAGACCAGTCGTGGACGTCGGTGTGAGCAGATGCCCGATCGTCGGGTATATGCGGGCGCCGGGTGCCACGTAACAGCGCTGGAGCGGATAGCGGTGCAGCGTGACGATGCGCACCCGTGGCTCGGCGACAATGAACCGGCCGACGTACCTCATCCATTTCGGCGAGCCGATTGAGGGACCGGCCAGCGGCACATGCGGAAGCGATCTGGCGATTGTCGAGAACTCCCGCAGGTACTCGGCGATGTTCCAGCCTCGTGCGCGTCCGGGCATCTTGTGGCCGTGCACGTGGTACCAGGTGAAGGCGCTGTAGAGCTCGGGCTCATTGCCGAGCTCGAGCGCCTGCACCCAATGGCGACCGATCGCCGACACCAGACGCGCGGCCTCAACGCGTGCCGAGGCGCCACTGTCGGCCTCGAGGTCGATGCCGAGGATGACCCGGGCGTCCGTCGCGCGAATCAGAGCCCTCGCGACCGCTCCCCACTCGGCATTGAGCCGGATGTACGCCCCGCGGGGCTTGCGAACCCCCCGCGCCGGCCACCACGCACGGTCGGTGCTGTCGCCTCCGATCCGTAGCTCCGGGCGCTCGCCGGGGGACAGCTCGTCAATCAGGCGCACGAACAGGCGATTGATCGCGCTCGGATCGCGCCCGCCGTACTCCTCGATCGCGCGATACTCGAGCGAGAGCCCCATGAAGCCGTCGGCCAGCGGGCGCACATGGAGCGGCGCGCCCACGGTCACGACCGACGCGGGACCAACGGATGCCGGGCGGGCGCGATCGGCGGGCGCCCGTCGCCCCGAGCCGCTCGCCCCGATGAGCGCCGCAACCGTCGCCGCCAACGCGACTGCGGCCGCCAGCCGCACCGGCCGGCGCCACATCTGACCGCCAGAGCGGCGCGGGTAAGGAACCACTCGGCGCATCAACGCGAACCTGAGACCCAGGGTGCCACGAACCGGCACGAACTGTCAGGTCGGCGTCCGCGCTCAGGCGTCCAGGACCCCATCGAGCCAACGCAACAACCGCGCCTCCCGGTCCGCCGGCGAGGCACCGATCAGCGATCCACCAGCGCCGAGGCGCTCGCGCAGCCGTCGAGACGAGAAGAGCGACTGGTGCAAACGGTGCACTAGCCTCAAAGACCCAACCTCACCGCCGTCGGAGGGAGTCGTTTGCGAGCGCCAACCCACCGTGCCCGCCAGCGGCGGTCGCGCCCGGCTGAGAACAGGAGTCGCCGTGAAGAAAGTCCTGGAACTGCTGCTGTGCATCCTGCATCCGATCGCGGTCGTGCTGATCTGGATCAATCTCCTGTTGCGCCGTGACATCGGTTTCATCGCCAAGCTCACCTGGGCGGTCGTCGCCATCGTTCCATTCGTCCCCTTCGTCTACGTCCTCACCGGCAACGACTTCCTCTAGCGACCGGCTGGCCCGCGTGTCCCGCCGCCACATCTGACGGCGGTGGCCCACAGACCGCGGGGCGGCGCGGAAAGGCCGGCGACTCAGGGTTGAGGTCAGCCCGATTTCGGTGGTCCTCATGCCGGCGCCGCGCGTCTGCGATTAGGGTGCCCTAACCTGGGGTTAGGCTCTTGTCCCGTTATCGCCATCCCGAGGAGTCGCATGGCTGACCGTCGCGTCCTGTCCACGATCGTTTCCGAAACCGTCTGGCTGACCCCGAGCATGGTCCGGGTTGTCGTGGGAGGCCCCGATCTGGACGGGTTCGGCGCTGGAGCGTTCACCGACCACTACGTCAAGTGCCGCTTCGGGGACAAGACGCGTTCCTATACGGTGCGCGCGTGGGATCCCGAGCGGCGCCTGCTCACGCTCGACTTCGTCGTCCACGGTGACCGTGGTCTCGCCGGGCCCTGGGCCTCGAGCGCCCAGCCCGGGGACAGGCTCGACCTGATGGGCCCCGGCGGCGCGTACACGCCGTCCGCTGACGCCGACTGGCATCTGCTGGTCGGCGACGACTCAGCCCTGCCGGCGATCGCGGTCTCGCTATCGCGAGTCCGCGCCGGCGTCCCCGTCTTCGCCATCGTCGAGGTCGATGGGCCTGAGCACCAACAGCCGCTGCTCTCTCCGGGCGAGTTGGAAGTCGTTTGGCTTGACCGCCGTGCCGGCCCGGGCGAGGATCCCTCGCTCCAACTCGACGCGGTCAAGGCCCTGGAACTGCCCGACGGGCACGGTCACGTGTTCCTGCATGGTGAGGCCACCACGGTTCGCCTCGTCCGTCGCCATCTGGTACTCGAGCGGGGCTTGCCGGCTGATCGCCTCTCGGCCAGCGGCTATTGGAAGCTGCGCCGGACCGACGAGGAGTGGCGCGCGGAGAAGCGCGAGTGGATGGCGCTCGCCGACGCCGACGTCGCCGGTCAGATCGCCACCCCATAGCTGCCGCACCGCGGGCGCCCGGGGCCCGGTTCCGTTCGTCTCGGGCCCCGCGCCGCCGTGACCGCGGCGACGATCTGGCCGCCCGCGGAGTCCCGCCGCCGGTCAGATCGACCGGTGGCCGTCGGCCCCAAGCGCGGCGAGCAACCGCGGGCTGGACGCGGACGGCTCGTCCGGCGCCGCGGGCCGACGACGCAGCTCGCCGTCCTCGAGCTCGTACTCCCCGATCGAACGGATCGGCGGGGAATAGACATGGACCGTGACCGCGCCTGGCTCGTGCTCCATCCGGTGGATTCCCGTCCCGGGAAACGCGAAACGATCGCCACTCGTGTACTCGCGCACGCAGCGCGCGCGACCGATCACCAGCGATTCGTTGCGGGCCACGCCCTCGATGACGTAGACCCCGACGCAGGAGCCGTCGTGGTCGTGATAGCCGGTGTCACGCGCCCGCCACCACAGGTTCAGCCACGCCTCGGAGGCGCTGCTGCGCCACAGCAGCACGGCATCACCGGCACTCCCGCGATCAAGCGCCGACACATCCAGCGCCAGCGCCGCCCGTTGGGCACGGTCCATGCACTCCGCCGGGCTCAGTGGTCCCGTCTCGGCGGCCAGCGATTCCAACTCCGCTCGATCGGTCACGAGTCCCGGCTGCGACTCCGCCTTCTCCAGAAACACCATTAGGCAACTAACCTCATCAGGGTCATACTGTTCGGCGGGATCCTAACGCTCTAGAGCTCCACTGGCAGCCACTGCTGCGGTCGCTGGAGTTCGTCGCATGAGGCCTCCCGCCGCTCCTAGGTCGCCGAACCGCGCGCTGAGCTTGAGTCGTTGTGCCGCGCCGGACCATACCGGCTCCGATTTCTCTCGTTGCCGATCTGCCGCACGTCGCCACCGTGCAATACACTATTTTCTTGGCAGTCGGCGGGAGAACGCAGACACCGGTCCATGGCGAGGGAGGTCACAGATGGATAGATCCGCGCGCGAACCGTCGTCGGGCGGAGTCTCGAGACGGCGCTTCATCGGCTACCTGCTGGCCGGACCCACCTTGATCGCGGGTGCGCAGCTGAGGGTGCCCCGTGCCGCTGCAGCGCTCCCGACGGTTCAGCCCGTCGACGCCTACGACCTCTCGGACCTGTTGACCGATGCCGCGCTGCCCACGTCGGGGTTGATCAGGGTGATCGTCAACCCTGACGGGACGGCGTCGTTCGCGCTGCCACGCGCCGAGGTCGGCCAGGGGATCACGACCGCCGTCGCGATGACGATCGCCGACGAGCTGGATCTCCCGCTCGACCGCGTGCAGGTCACGCTCGCCGACGCCGAGCCGGCGCTGGTGTTCAACCAGCTGACCGGTGGGTCCAACTCGATGCACTCGCTCTACACCCCGGTGAGGATCGCGGCGGCGGCGGCGCGCGGCCAGCTGGTCCACACCGCGGCACGGTCGCTGGGGGTGACGCGATCGAGCCTGATCATCCGGGACGGGCGGGTGATCGCCCCGGATGGGCGCGCGGTGAACTTCGGCGATCTCGCCCAGGACGCCGCCGTGACCGAGACCCGCGCCGTGCACGCGCAGCCCAAGGCGAGCGCCCAGCACAGCCTCGTCGGCACGTCACAGGGGCGCATCGACGCGCACGAGATCGTGACCGGGACCAAGCTGTTCGCGATGGACCTCGAGGTCCCGGGGGCCATGCCGACGATGCTGTGCCGGCCTCCGACGATCAACGGCACGGCGCTGGCGGTGTCCAATCGCGCGCAGGTGGAGAAGATGCCGGGAATCACCGATGTCGTGATCGTTGCGCACACTCAGTACGTGGCCGGCGGGGTGGCGGTGCGCGGGGAGACGTTCGGGCAATGCATCGACGCGATTGATGCCCTGGACGTCGACTGGGGGCCGGGCAGCGCCGAGGGCAAGTCGGACACCAGCGTGCTCGCTGATCTCGAGCATGCCGAGCTCCCGTTGACCCCTCAGCTGGATCCACTGGCAGCCTCGATCGACCAGACGTTCACGTTCTACTTCCGTCCCGGAGATCCGCTGGAGCCCAACTGCGCCGTGGCAGATGTCCGCGACGGGCACGCCGAGATCTGGTCCAGTCTGAAATCACCGATCTGGGCCAGGGAGCAGATCGCCGAGACGCTCGGCCTCGACGTCGACAACGTCACCGTGCATGTGACCCAGGGCGGCGGCTCGTTCGGGCGCCATCTGTTCTGCGACGCCGCGTTCGAGGCCGCGACGATCTCCCAGGCCCTCGGCAAGCCGGTGAAGCTCATGTGGGCGCGCACCGACAGCTTTCGCCAGGGACGGGCGCATCCGATGTGCACGTCGAGGGTCCGCGCCACGTACTCGGGCGCCAACGTGATCAGCTTCGATCAGCGCCACACCAGCGTCGCCACCGACTTCACCCAGGGCCTGGGCGAGCTGCTCAGCGCGATGGTCGGGACGTTGCCCGAGGGCGACTTCCTCGGCTACTCGGAGACGATCTTCTCGCTGACCGCCAACGTGCCCTACAACTTCGGCGCCGTCACCCAGCTGCTGAATGAGATCTATGAGTACAACACGTTCAACACCAGCAGCGTGCGCAACATCTACAGCCCTGAGGTGTGCACGGCCACGGAGCTCATCACTGACCAGCTGGCCGCGGCGATGGGCCAGGACCCCGTCGCGTTCCGGCGATCGTTCGTTCGCGACCAGCGCCTGCTGGCGACGCTGAACACGGTCGCCCAGGCGGGCGACTGGGGCCGGGCGATGCCGCCGCGGACCGCTCAGGGGATCGGGATCCACAGCGAGTACAAGTCGCGGGCAGCGTGCCTGGTGGAGATCGACTGCAGCGCAGCCACGACCGGTCGCCCGGTGCAGGACGGAGTCACCGGACCGCTGGTCACCAAGGTGGTGATCGCCGTCGACGTCGGCCTCCCGATCAACCCGCTCGGACTCGAGGCGCAGATGATGGGCGGGGCGATGGATGCCATCGCCCAGGTGCTGACGTTCAGCCTGCACCTCCAGGACGGTCACTTCCTGGAGGGCAGCTGGGACAACGCGTACTACACGCGGCAGTGGAACGTGCCCGCTGACGTGGAGGTGATCGTGATGCCATCCAACGGAAACCCACCGGGTGGCGCCGGCGAGCTTGCGGTGGCTCCCACCATGGCCGCGGTCGCCTCCGCCTACGCCCGGGCGACGGGCACGATTCCGACCAGCTTTCCGATCAACCACCTCGCGCCGCTCGGCTTCACCCCGTATCCGTTCGTGCCGCCGCTGCCGGAATCTCCCACCGACGGGCTGAAGCTCGCCGGTCAGCCCACCACGGTCAACTGAGGAACCCGAGATGCCCAAGCACACATTTCTCGTCAACGGCAAGCGCATTCACGTTGACTGCGCCAGCGACGTCCGGCTGCTCTGGGTCCTGCGCGACCTGCTCGGCGTTCATGGCCCGAAGTACGGCTGCGGGCTCGACGTTTGCCGCGCGTGCACGAGCTTCATCAACGGCGAGTCGTTCAACCCCTGCTCGGTGCCGGTCGGGCAGATCAAGCACAGCGACCACATCGTCACGATCGAGGGGCTGGCCGCCACCGTCGATCAGCCGCTGCACCCGATGCAGGAGGCCTGGATCGAGTACGACGTCGCCCAGTGCGGCTACTGCCAGCCGGGACAGATCATGACTGCCGTCGCCCTCGTGGAGCAGTTGCACGCCGAGGCTCGCCAGATCACCGATGCCGACCTCGGCGAGATCCGCAATATCTGCCGCTGCGGAACGTATTTCAGGATCCGCGAGGCGATCATGGCCGGCGCGCAGAAGATGGGGAAGCCTGTGCGCCACAAGCCCACACACCACGCGCACCGGCATCACAAGCCCGCGCACCGTCCGGGGCCTGGCAGCGTACGGTCGCCGGTGGGCCGGTGAGGCGCGATCCGCCGCCCGGGCCGATCGGCGTTGCCGGGACCAGTCAGGAATCGCTGCCACCGGCGGGCTGGTAGGGCGGGGCGACGCCCCAGCCCCATCGCGGCACCGGAGCACGCGCGACCGTCTGCGCTCCTGGCTGGGAGTTGTGGACCGCCAGCCGCGTGCCCCATTCGGCGTATCCCATGATCGCCGCGCGGAACTCGGGATCGGCAGGGAGCTGGGTCTCGTCGGCAGCGCGGCTGAGCAGGGTCACGAACGCGAGGCGCTGCGCGGCGGTGATCGCCAGATCGTGATGGCGGGCGAGCATGTGCTCGTAACCTCCGCGCCGCTCGGTATAGGCGTCCGGGCCACCCATGACCTCCGCCCACCAATCCGTCACGTGGGCGCGATGCTCCTCGCTCACCCTCCCACCGAACATCGCGGCGATGTCCGGGGCTTCGACCTCGATCAGGTCGTAGAACCGATTCAGCCAGCGGGCGAACGCTTCCTTTCCACCGGCCCACTCGTAGATCGTCGGCACCACTTCCGCCACCGGCTGGACGCTAGCGGATCTCGACGAAGCCCCAGCGGGTGATCGCCCTGACGCTCGTAGCGCCTGCGGGTGGAAGGCGAAGCGGGTGTCAGTCGCTGCACAGGACGCCGATGACACGGCGTGTACGGGCGAGTCGGTTCGAAGAGCTATCGCAGACGCGACGGACAGGAGCAACTGGCGGCACGGTCCATTACGTGTCCAGCGGTGTTCTCATGCGTGGCCGATGACCATCCGGCGCTGCCCCTCCACGTACTGCCGGTTGTGGCCCGAGGAGGCCTTGAGCACACGCACGTCACGGAACCCAACGACCTCCATCGCTTGCACGAGCGCCGCGAGGTTGGGTATCAGACTGATCACGCCGCCGTGTGAAGCGATGGGATGGGAGTCCTGAGCGGGCTCGAACTTCGCCGCCCAGGATGCGTCGAGCTGCTCGTACTCGTCGGTGACTCCGACTCCGGAGCTGATCGGCGTGTTCTGCTCAGTGACTTGCGCCTCCACGACACACAGACCGCGCGTCAGCGCACGCGCGATACGCAAGGCGGCGATCGGATTCTCCAGGTGGTAGATCAGGCCGATCATGAGGACGACGTCGAACCTCCCGACCGAGTCGGGGTCGAGGGACAGAGCATCGCCGACCTCGAACGTAAGGCGACTGGGATCGATGCCGTAGTGCTCACGCACGAGCTCGGCACGCCGGATGTTGACCTCGCGCACGTCAATGCCGTGCACATGTGCGGCGCCCCAGCCCCCCAGCCGGTGCGCAAACCAGCCCTCGCTGCAAGCGATGTCGATCGCCGACGCATCGTTCCCCGCAACCTCCAGCGCGTCCCGCACGACGGGCTCCATCATCGCCGCGCGTGTCCGATGAACCGTCGGCAGCTCATGATGAAGCAGCGGGGGCGTTGAACCGTCCGCGAACTCGAACGGATACATCCATGCTGGCGGCGCCGTAATCTCACGGCGCAGGTCGTCGCTTATCGCTACGGGCGCGCCTCTGCGGGGCAGAAGGCGTCGAAGCGGCATGACCCGAGCATAACCGCGCGGCCGCGCTGATGGGGACCGCCTATAGGTTCTAAAGAGCAACCATCGCAAGACGCGGGCTGTGAGGCAGCGCCGAACAGCAAGAACGTGCCGATCATGCCGATGCCGGATCCTGCGCAATAGGTCGCCCAGCGATACTCCCGGCCGCGGGCAGCCGAACCCGCGCACGTCAGGGCTGCGACGGGGATGCCGGCGACGATCGGGATGGCCCCGGAGCCGATCAATCCCACAGCAGCCCCGAGAATGATCGCCGGGACCACCAAGGGGCCGGCAATCTTTCGTGGGCTCTGCGCAAGGCCCGTCGCGGCGACGCAATAGAGCGCGCCCGCGATCATGAAGTCCGCGCGCTGCGCCCAGCCTCCGCGACCGTCCGCAAGCGAACTCACCGCATGACGCCTCCAGTCATAGCCTGATCGCCTGGCGCCGATCGCCGCGAACGCGATGACAAACGCAGGGCCCGCCACGACGCCGCACACGGCCTTGGCCCGGAGCGCCCGAGCGCTCTCGTGCGTCACATCGCCTCCGCGAACCATGCTCGCACCATCCATCGTACGACCAGTCGTGAGCGCATCCTGGAAGCGCAACGGCGTTTGTTAAGCGCACCCTTATCTGCCGGGCACGCCTCGTTCACGACCGCCCCCGCCGGCACCCATAGGGTCAGCGGCCGCACCACGCTTTAGACGTCATCAAACCGACCAAGGAGACGCGCGATGAAAGCACGATCACGGGTCGCGGCACTGGCTGCTGCAGCGGCGGCGGTCGCGATCCCCATAGGCCTGACAGCCGGACCAGCGGTCGCGGAGCACCCCCACCACGCCTGGGTCCGGCACGTTGTCTTGATCTCCGTCGACGGCATGCACCAGTCCGACCTCGACTGGTATGTGGCCAACCATCCGAACTCGAAGCTGGCCAAGCTCGCTGAGGGCGGGCAGGAGTACACGAACGACCACACGTCAGATCCGTCGGACTCTGACCCGGGCGGCACGGCGTTGATGACGGGCGGGGGCCCGAAGGTCACCGGCATCTACTACGACGATGAGTACAGCCATGGCGTCTTCCCGGCAGGCACGACGAACTGCTCCGGGCCGGTCCCGGGCGGCAACGTGATCTACGACTCGCCGGACGACACGCTTCCCGCGGTGCCGGACCTGCTGAATAACGGGAGCGGCAACACCTTCCCGTCGTTCGATGAAGGCGGCTCGATCTACCCGGGCGGCATTGACACGGACCCGGGCAAGATCATGAACCTGAGTCCGCACCCCCAGTCTGGTCTGAACCCGGCGACGTACCCGGTCGACCCAAAGACCTGCAAGCCGATCCAGCCGTGGGACTTCCTGGGGGTCAACACGATCTTTCAGGTGATCCACAACGCCGGCATGCGGACGGCGTATTCCGAAAAGCACGCGATCTACGCGTCGTTCAACGGCCCAGGCTCGAACGGCATGAGCATCGACGACTTCTTTGGGCCGGAGATCGACTCGCAGGCGGTCGAGCCCAACGGCGTGCCCTACCCGGTCGACGGTGCGTGGACGGCCGACAACGCCGCGACCAAGCAGTACGACTCCTACAAGGTCCAGGCGGTCATCAATTGGATCAACGGCTATGACCACTCCGGAACCGGGCCGAAGGTCGGCACGCCCGCGATCTACGGAATGAACTTCCAGACCGTCTCGACCGCCGAGAAGCTGAAGAGCTCCCCGGCGGCGCTGATCGGGCCAAACGCGCAGGGCAACCACACCGAGGGCCCATCGCTGCTCGGTGGCTACGTGACCGAGAACGGAGTCCAGGTGCCGGGGCCGCTGCTGCAGAGCGCGCTCGACTACGTCAACGACTCGCTGCAGCGGATGGCCGATGCGATCCAAGCCGCCGGCGAGACCAATTCGACGGCGATCATCCTCACGGCCAAGCACGGCCAGTCGCCGTTGAACAACAGCCAGCTCCAGCGGATCGATGACGGTCCGATCATCTCCGGCGTCAACGCCGCGTGGGCCAAGGAGCACCCGAGCAACCCGACGCTGGTCGTCCAAGAGGCCGACGACGACGGGCTGCTGTGGTGGCTGTCGGACCGCTCCCGGCAGGCCACTGAGTTCGTCAAGAACTACCTGTGGACACACAGCGCGCCGGCGGTGAACTATGCGGGCCAGACGGTCACCGTGCAGCACTCCGGCCTGAACCAGGTTTTCGCCGGCCAGGAGTCGGCGAGGTTCTTCGGCGTCGCGAACTCCGACCCGCACCACCCGGACGTGTTCGGGATCGCGCAGGTCGGCACCATTTACACGACCGGCTCCAAGATCGCCGAGCACGGCGGAGACAACCCGGGCGACCGGGACGTTCCGCTCGTCGTGTATGCGCCCGGCAACGTCTCGCACGGCCAGTCCGATCAGTGGGTCGAGAACACACAGGTGGCTCCGACGATCCTCAAGCTGCTCGGGCTCGACCCGAACCAGCTGCAGGCCGTCCGGGAGGAGGGCACGCAGGTGCTCCCGCGCATCGAAACCCGCGTCGGCGACTGGCGCCGCTGACGGTGTTTCCGGGCGGCGGCCTTCGGGTCGCCGCCCGGAAACCACAGCTCGCTTGACAAGCGGCCCGCCATCACCGCGCGCTCAGAACGAACCGGGGCACAACATCCAGGCCGCGTCGCAGATGACGCTGTCTCGCCCGTCGCGTTTGGCCTGAATGAGGTGGCTAGGTGAGGTATCGTGCCCCTCGGGAAGCTTGCGTTCCAGCGGGGGATCGTGCCGCCACAACGTGAACCGGGGATACGCGTGATCCGAAGTGACGACGGCCGCGCTGCAGTCGCGGCCACCGGATGGAGGGCGCGGCGCCGCCGCGAACTCGTGATTCAGCTGTTGCTCGCTCTCGCGGTGGTCGTCGGGCTGAGTGCCGTCGCGGCGACCGCGTCGCGCGCGGCATCATCGCGTCAGGTGTTCTTCACGACCTGGCCCGGGACCGGCCAGTTCAACCGCCAGAACCTTCGGGTCAAGCCGGTGACCCTCCAGATGTCGGGCGACGCGTCGTGGATCATCGACACGATTCGGTGGAGCAGTTGGGGCGGGCTCACAGCCCACGGGGCGGGGGTGAGTGACGTCGAGACCTGCAACCCAAACTGCGCAGCCGGGGGCGTGGTCACCGCTGCGTCTCGGATTACGCTCTCCAAGATCGGCCTGGCCGACGGGGTCTACGTCTACCAGTGCTATCGCATCACATCGAGCGGACCGTCATCGCTGGCCACGAGTCGCGCGCACCAAGCCGGCTGCATCGCGGGAGCATCGGCGCTGCCGCGGCCCGCTGGAAGGCACTGCGGCGACGTCGTTGATCAGCGGCCGGGCGTGCCGATCAACGACGAGGCGCTATTCCACCGGGTCACCGTTGTCGGGATCACGTGCGCCAAGGCGCGCCCAGTCATTCTGGCGGCTCTGCGGTCCCCGTTGCGCCGCCCGCCAAAGCCGTGGCGCACGAGGGGCAACGCCAGTGGCCAGGTCATCTTCTTTTTGGGGCGCGAGCAGATCGCGGGCTGGTTCGTCAACTGACGGCCGCGAAGTGCACCAAATGCATGCGCGTGCATGGCTTTCCGGACTTCCCTGACCCCACGCACTCCGATTCCCCCCAGGCCCGATCCTATGGGCCCGCCGACCAAGCGGCGGAGCGGCGGTCAGGCGCCGTTTGCCGATTCGGGCGGTTCGTCGGGTCCGAGGCGCTCGAGCGCCGCGCGGATGCGGGCTTCTCCGGCGGCCAGCTCGGGCAGGACGGGCCGCAGCCGATCGGCCCGCGAGAGCGTGATCAGCAGATCTCCAATCGTCGTTTCGATCCGGCCGTCCTCCAGCGCCGGCCCGGCCTCAGCACCACGAGAGCGCCGCCATCGCGTTGGCGAAGGCTCGCGACGTCGTGGGTCAGATGGGAAGTCGGCCACCTGTTGAATCACGCGGTCGCGGATGGTCGTCGCGTCGAGGTCGAAGTCGCGCAGGACGTTCTTCGCCACGCTCTCGTCGATCGTGGTCAGAGCGAGCAAGATGTGCTCTGTCCCCACATACTTGTTGTTGAGGGCGGCCGCTTCGTCGCTGGCCTGATGGAGGATCTGCTTGGCCCGTGGGGTGAACGGCATGAAGCCTTCGATGCCCTCGTCGCCGGACGCGACATATCGCGTGACCGCGAGGCGCGCCTGCTCCAGCGACACGCCCAAGAACGCGAGTGCGTTGGCGGCCACGCCGTGCTGTTCGCGCAGGAGTCCGAGCAGCAGCGCCTCGGAGCCGATGTGGCTGTGCCGCAGCGTGCGGGCCTCCTCCTGGGCGAACACCACCACTTGGCGGGCGCTCTGCGTGAACCATTCAAACACCCCTACAGCATCCCACCGCCGCGATCCGCCGCCACGGGCCGCGGAGCTCGCCGACGCCTAAGCGCCGGCAGAGGCTTCGGGCGGGTCGATCGCGCCCTCACGGCGCCTGATCGCCTCACGGATCTTGTGCTCATCGATTCCGAGTTCGGACGCGAGCCGGGACAGCGGTCTGCTCGCGCGTCAACGCGAGCCACACATCATCGATGTCGATCTCGGTGCGACCGTCATCCAGCGCGAGCGCGGCCGCTGCCATCAACAACCGGCGAAGCGGCACCGAGGGAACGACCTGGACCCCACCGATCGAACGCTCGACCCGCTCGAACGCGGGGACGGGGACGCCACGATCCGGAGGGATCAATCCGGCGGGCAGCGCCTCGACCACTGCCCCGCGGATCGCCTGCGGATAAACATCCCATCCCTCGCGCAGGATCCGCATCGCCACGCTGTCCGGGTCGCTGGCGATCCCGAGCATGAGGTGCTCGGTCCCGACCGCGTTCGTTCCCAGGGCCAACGCCTCGCGCAACGCGAGCTCCAGGGCCTTCTTCGCGCCCGGAGTGAACGGAACCTGGGACCCGGGCGGCCGGTCGTGCTTCTCATCGGCAGGGACGATCTCCAGCACGCGTGCACGCAACGCGTCTTCGCTAACCCCGCGCGCCCGAAGCACCTCCGCGGCGCCGCCGCCCGGCTCATGAAGCACGCCGAGAAGAAGATGCTCGACCCCGATGAAGTTGTGGCCGAGTGCCCACGCCTGCTCATCGGCGTGGCTGACGGCCTTTCGCGCCGCTGGGGTGAACCGCTCGAACACACATCAAGCATCCCACCGCTCGGACAGACCGGCAACCAGCCCAAGAGCACGGAAGACAGCCCAGGTGTGCGTCATTTCCGGCCGGTGTCGGTGGGATCCGCCGCGCCCGCCAAAGAGCTAGTCGGTTGCCTCGTTCGAATCCGGAGAGCCCTCTGTCGGACTCGAACCGACGACCCCTTCCTCAGCATGGACGAACGACCGCGCACGGACATTCACCCCCGAGTACCAGGGGGAGGAAATGCCTGCAACTGGCTGGAAGATGGGTCGGGCGTCAGGTTCGGCGAGGCTACGACCTCAGCCGTGCTGCGAGCGCCTGCATTGGGTGTACCGCCTCGAGCCCGGCGAGATCCCGGATCTGAGTGCGGCACGAGGTGCCGCTAGCGACCACGATGGCGCCAGGTCGCCGCGCCAGCTCAGGCAGCAGCCGGTCGCCGGCGATCGCCGTGGAGAGCTCGTATCGCTCCAAGCGGTAGCCGAACGAACCCGCCATGCCGCAGCAGCCGGCATCGAGCGTCTGCACGTCGGCATCGGGAATCGCCCCCAGCACGGCGCCCACGGCGTCGCGCCTGCCGAGCGCCTTGGCGTGGCAATGCGGGTGAACGACATACGGGGCAGGGGCGGGTATGAGCGATGGGACCGACCAGCGGTCGAGTACGTCCTCGATCACAAACACGGCGGCCGCGACCGCCTGCACGTCCGGGTCGTCCGGCAGCAGGCGCGGGGCCTCGTCGCGAAAGGTCAGGATGCACGAGGGCTCCAGGCCTACGATGGAGACGCCCGCGCGCGCCAGCGGCGCCAGCCGGCGAGCGTTCTCACGTGCGCGCCGGCGCGCCCGATCCAGCCGCCCCACCGAGATGTCGGGCCGTCCGCAGCAGACGTTGGGCGCCAGCGCCGCTCGCGCGCCCGCCGCATCCAGATAGCGCAACGCGGCGACGCCGATCTCCGGCTCCAGGAGATCGGTGAACGTGTCGACGAATACGGCCACGTCAGGCTCCGCGGGACCGGGTCGGTCCCGCATCAGTGTCCGCAGGGAGCGCGGCGCCAGGCGCGGCGGCCGGCGCTGCGGGTGGAGGCCCGCCAGCTTGGCAAGCCGGCCGCGGCCGGGCATGGCGGAAAGCGCGTTGGCAAGCTGGGGCGCGCGGCCGGCGAGCCCCAGCAGGGCCGGCGCGTCGGCGAGCAGCCGACGGCGCAGACGCGCGCTCGGCTCTCTCGGCGGGTGCGCGTCCTGGTGGCGGGCCTTCAGCCAGGCCAGGTCGACCCCGGCGGGGCAGTCGGTCCGGCAGCCCTTGCAGCCGATGCACAGGCCGAGCGCCTCCTGCAGCCGCGGGTCCTCGTGGGCGATCGCGCCGTCGAGGGCCTCACGCAGCAGATTCGCCATCCCGCGCGTTGAGCTCTCCTCGTCGCCGAGCACGCGAAACGGCGGGCACATCGTTCCCACCAGGCGGTCGCGGCAGGCGGCGATGCCGATGCACGCGTCGGCATCGCGGCGCAGCGTCGGTGCGGTCGGCGCGGCCGGCACGCGCAGCTGCCCATCCAGCGGCCACGGGTCGACGATCTTTCCGGGGTTGAGCATCCCATCGGGGTCCAGCGCTCGCTTGATCTCGGCGAACGTCTCGCAGAGCCCGGTCCCGAACAGGCGGGGCAGCAACTCCGAGCGGGAGATGCCATCCCCGTGTTCGCCGGAGATCGCACCCCCCAGCGCCGCGGTCAGCTCGGCGCCGGCCTCGGCGATGCGCCGCATCCGAGCACGATCCGCGGGAGTGCGCAAGTCCAGCAGCGGCTGGGTGTGGATGCAGCCGACGGAAATATGGCCGGAGACCGCGGTCTCGGTTCTCTCGGCGGCGAGGAGCTCTCGCAGCGCCCGCAGGTACTCCTCGATCCGCTCGGGCGGCACCGCACCGTCCTCGCCCACGTTGACCGGCCGGCGATCGCCGGCGGGGCGGGAGGTCAGCGCCAGCAGCCGCTGTCGCAGCGCCACCACCGCCGCCACCTGCTCGGAGTCGTCGATGTGACGCAGGCGCGCGGAGCCCGCCGCGCGGGCGAGCTCGCGCCGCCCCGCCGCAATCGCCTCCTCGTCGCCGGAGTGTTCGACCAGCATGATCGTGGTGCAGCCCGGCGCCAGCTCGTGCGCAACCGGATCGCGAGCGAGCGCCGGCGTGCTGAGCAGCTCCACCGCCGACGCGCCGCTGTCCACCGTCGCGCGCGCCAGCCGCGCGACGCCATCAAGCGACGCCAGCGCCACGATCGTCCAGGCCCGGCGGGCCGGCAGCACGTCCAGCTCAAGCTCCACCTGCAGCGTGATCGCGAGCGTCCCCTCGGATCCGCACAGCAGCCGCGCCAGGTGCGGCTCTTCGCCCTGCAGCGCAGGGAGGTTATAGCCGTCGACGCACCGCAGGAGTCGCGGCCAGCGGGCAGCGATCTGCTCAGCGGATCGGTCGTGGATCTCCACCACCCGCCGCCAGGGGCCGTTCAGCACGGGCCGCGGCGTCGCCCCCAGCCACTCCACAGTTCCGTCGGCGCGAAGAACGCGCAGGCGGCGGACGCGATGTGAGGTGCGCCCGTAGACGACGCTCCGCATTCCGGCCGAGTCGTTGGCGACCATCCCGCCGATGGTCGCGCGGCCGGCCGAGGCGGTGTCTGGGCCAAGGCAGAGGCCGTGGCGGCCGGCAAGTCGGTCCAGATCGGCCTGCACAACGCCCGGCTGCACGCGCGCCAGCCGCCGCTTCGGGTCGAGCTCCAGGACGGAGTCCAGGCGCGAGCAGTCGACCACCAGGCCGTGCCCGAGCGCCTGGCCGGCCATCCCGCTGCCGGCACCGCGCATGGTCAGCGCCAGGCCCTCGGCGCGGCAGACCTCGACCGCTAGGCCGAGATCCTCCTCCTCGGCGGCGACCAGCACCGCGCGCGGCACCACACGGTGGTTGGAGGCGTCGACCGCATATGCCATCCGGCCCGCCAGATCCTCGCGCAGCTGCCCGCGGGCCTGGGCGCGGAGCGCCGCCAGTGCGTCGCGCCCCGCAGGCGGATGGACGTCTCCCGCGGCGCCGCGCTTACTCATCGCCTAGTGGACCGCCCGGCGGCCCTGGCCTCGCGCCAGCTCCCGGACGACGATGTTGCGCTGGATCTCGCTCGTGCCCTCGTAGATCTGCAGCACCTTGGCGTCGCGCATCAGCTTCTCGGCCGGGAACTCAGTGCTGTAGCCGACCCCGCCGAACACCTGCACGGTCTCGACCGCGGCCGCCATGGCGGCATCGCCGGCGAACGCTTTGGCGTACGCCGCACCGAGCGTGTTGGCCTGGCCCTGGTCGGCCAGCCAGGCAGCCTTGCGGGTCAGCAGCCGCGCCGCCTCGGCGTCGGTCGCGATCCGCGCCAGCTTGTGGCCGATCGCCTGGTGGCGGATGATCGCGCTCCCCATCGTCTCGCGCTCGGTGGCGTAGGCCACCGCCTCCTCCAGGCAGCGACTCATCAGCCCCACCGCGATCGCCGAGATGACTGGACGGGTGCGGTCAAAGACGTACATGGCTATCTCAAAGCCGGCGCGCTCGGCGCCGAGCAGCGCCTCGGAACCAACGCACACGTCCTCCAGGAAGACCTCGGCGGCGGGCGCGGCGCGCTGGCCGAGCTTGGGCAGCGGCGCTCCGACCGTCAGCCCATCGGTGTCCCGTTCAACCACGAACGCACTGATCCCGTGATGGCGCGCGTCAGCATCGGTCTTGGCGAAGATCACAAAGAACTCGGCCGCGGGGGCGTTGGTGATCCACATCTTGCTGCCGTTGAGCACCCACTCATCCCCGCTCCGCACCGCGCGGGTGCGGATCCCGGCGATGTCGGAGCCCGCACCCGGCTCTGTCATGCCGTAGGCGGCGAACGCACCCGCCGACAGCCGTGACATGTAGATGTCCAGCTGGGCCTCGTCGCCACCGCACAGCAGCGCATGGATCACCAGATCATTGAGCGTCAGCGAGGAAGCCACTCCGGCACAACCACGGGCGATCTCCTCGGCCACGATCACCGTCTCCAGCGTGCCCAGGCCGATGCCACCGTAGCATTCCGGAATCGGCACGTTGGTCAGGCCGAGACTGTGAGCGGTCTCGATCACCTCGCGCGGCCAGTGGTGATCACGGTCCCACTCGGCGGCATGGGGAGTGATCTCACGCGCGGTGAAGGCTCGCGCCAGTTCGGCGATCTCGTGCTGCTCATCGGTCAGCGTGAAGTCCACCTTCAGCCGCCCCTCACGGGCTCGGCGAGCCAGCCGCTGATCAGCTGGTCGTGCTCGCCCTGGCGCGGCGCTTGTCGGCTTTGCTGGTACCCCTGGAGATGAATCGGCGACGCGATCGTGGCAAACCCGTCCTCCTCGGTCACCACCATCTTCCGCGCGCGCAGCGGGGGATGCGCCAGCGCCTCGCGTACCGTGTTGACGGGCGCGGCCGGGACACCGGCGGCGGTCAACGCGGCGACCGAATGCTCTACGGTCATGGCCGACAGCGCACGTTCGATCTCCTGCCGCAGCTCGTGCCCGTGCGCGCAGCGAATGGTGTAGGGCACGAAGCGCGGATCCACGAGCCAATCGGGGCAGAGCGCCGCGGCCAGACGTTCAAATAGCTGGTCGTTGGAGACGCCAATCGCCACCAGGCCGTCGGCGGCAGTGTCGGTCGACAGGGGCGCTGTCTGGGCATGGTCGTTGCCGCAGGGGATGATCTCCTCGTCAGAGTGCAGGGCGCGCATGGCGACCGACTCCAGAATCGAGACGAGCGAGTCGACCATCGCCACATCGATCCGCTGACCGCGTCCGGTGTGCTCGCGCTGGCGCAGCGCCGCCACGGCAGCCAGGGCGCCGTACAGGGCCGGCACCATGTCGCCGAGGCTGACCCCGCAGCGCGTGGGGCTGCTCGCCGACCAGCCGGTCACAGAAATCAGGCCGCTGAACGCCTGGGCGATCAGGTCGTAGGCGGCCTGTCCATCAAGCGGTCCGGTCTGTCCGAAGCCTGAGATCGAGATGACGACCAGCCGCGGGTTCAGCCGCTCCAGGTCGCCCAGACCGAGCCGATCGAGCGTCCCCGGCCGGAAATGCTCGATCAGCACATCCGAGCGCTGAACCAGCCCCCGGAGCACCTCCCGGTCGGCCTCCGCGCGCAGATCAAGCGAGATCCCGTGCTTGCCGCGGTTGACGAGCCTGAAGTAGGCGCACTCACCCGCCACGAACGGGCCGAACAGTCGCGAGTCATCGCCCTCCGGAGGCTCGACCTTGATCACCTCGGCGCCGAGATCGGCCAGCAGCGCGGCGCAGAACGGTCCACTGAGGACTCGCCCCAGGTCGAGAACGCGCACGCCGTGGAGCGCAGGAAGCGGCTGCTGTAGGGCGTCGCTGCTCACTGGGGATCGATCGTGACCCGGCGCGCGGACCTCCGCAAGCCGCAGTTCTCGCGGGGTGAGACTTGCCCATGGGCTCCGAATCCGTTCTCACCGTGTGGGACTCGGACGGCTCGGACCGCGCGTAACGCTCGCTCTGCGGGCGCCGCTGCGCGATCATGGGGGGATGCAGACGTTCGCGCGCGGCCTCGCGGTGTTGGTGGCGCTGGCCGACCGGGGGGAGGCGCGGGCCGGCGAGCTGGCCACTGCGGCGGGAGTCCCGGTCAGCACGGCCTACCGGTACCTACGCGTCCTGCGCGAGCACGAGCTGGTTGCCGAGCGCGGCGGCGTGTACCGCTGCGGGCCCCTGTTCACCCGCGCCGCAGCCCCGGAGCGGACCTACAACGAGCTGGTCGGCACGGCCGCGCCCCTGATGCAGCGACTGACGGCGCTGACCGGCGAGACGGTGACGCTCGCGGTCAGGATCGGCGTCAGCCACGCGCTCTGCGTGCATCAGACGGAGTCGCCCAACGCGGAGCACACCGCGTTCAGAATCGGGCAAACGTTGCCGCTGCATGCCGGCGCCGGGGAGCGCGTGCTGCTCGCCTTCGCGCCAGAGGAGGTGATCCAGATGGTGCTGGTCGGCGAGCTGGAGCGCTACACCGCCAACACGCCCAGCCATCACGACCTCGCCCGCAAGCTCGCCTCGACGCGCCACTCGTGGATCACCACCTCCCGCTCGGAGTACGTGCCCGGCGCCATCGCGGTCGCCGTGCCCGTCGCCGTCGAGGGTCAGGTGATCTGCTCGCTGACCGTGTCGGGCCCCAGCGCTCGCTGCGACGCGGCCTGGCAGGCGCGGGTCAAGCCGGTGCTGCTCAACGCCGGGCGGGCGCTGGAGCACCTGCTCCGCGAGGCGGCCGCCCGCACGGCAGTGCCCGGGACAGGTGAGCTCGCTCCCGCGCCGCCGGCTCAGCCGGCCCCGTGACGCGCGCGCATCGCCGCGCCCACGCGCCGCCGCGCCGCCTCCTCGCGCGGATGGCGGCCGTCTGAGACCACTACGCGCCCTCCCACCAGCACGGTGCGGACAACCGTCTCGGAGGCAGACGAGAAGATCCAGGCGTCCAGCGCGGTTTCCGGGGTCTGGCCGACCAGCGCCGGATGGTCGGCGTCGAGCTCCACGAGGTCGCATCGGGCGCCAGCCGCGATCACGCCCGCCGGCTGGGCCAGCGCCCGCGTACCGCCGGTCAGCGCGAGCCGATGCAGCAGCTGACCGACGCTCGTCTCCCCCGGAGCCAGCAGGGTCTCGCGGCGGTGGCTGTGCAGCCGCTGGCTGTACTCGAGCATCCGCAGCTCGCCCGCGAGGTCGATGGCGTGGTTGGCGTCGGTTCCGACCGCAATCCGGCCGCCGCCGCGACGGAACGTAGCCAGCTCAAACCGCCCGTCGGCGAGGTTGGCTTCGGTGAGCGGGCACACGCCGGCGACGGCACCGCTGGCGGCTAGGCCGCCGAGCTCGGCCGCGGTCATGTGGGTGGCGTGGATCACGCACCAGCGTTCGTTGACCCCGGCGTTGTTCAGGAGCCACGCCACCGGCGGCGCGCCGAGGCCGGCGGTCACCTCCTCGACCTCCTCGGTGCGCTCCGCCGCGTGGATGTGGACCGGGCCGCTGGGGCGCGCGCGCAGCAATTCCGCCAGCTCGCTGGGGCGAACAGCGCGCAGGCTGTGGGGGGCGACTCCGATGCGGAACAGTGGCTCGGCGGCGGCGAGGGCCTCCAGACTCTGCACCAGCGCCACGTACTCGTCCAGGCCTGTGACGAAGCGCCGCTGTTCCGGCTCCGGGTCGCGACCGACGCCGCCGGAGGTGTAGAGCGTCGGAAGCAGCGTCAGAGCGATTCCGGCCTCGCTCGCCGCAGCGACGATCCGCCGGCTCATCTCGGCCGGGTCGGCGTATCTCGCTCCGCCGGAGTCGTGGTGGATGTAGTGAAACTCGCCCACGCTCGTGTAACCGCGCCGCAGCATCTCGACATAGGCGAGCGTCGCGTACGCCTGCAGGTCGTCCGGGGTCAGCGCGGCCAGATGTCGGTACATCGTCTCCCGCCATGACCAGAGCGTCGCTGGGCCGCCGTCGGTGAACCGGTCCGCCCATCCGACCAGACCGCGATGGTGGGCGTGCGAGTGGACGTTCGCCATCCCTGGCAGGACGTAGCCGGGTAGTCGCAGTGACGCGTCGGCCGCGGGTCCGATGCCGACGGCGGCGATCGTCCCCTCGGTGTCGACGACGACACGGCCCGGCGACGCCCAGCCCGAGGCCAGCAGCAGATGTGCCGCCTCGATGGTGTGGGTTGGACCCGCGGTCCCCCAACTCACAGCAGCGCACCGCTGACCACGAGCTCCCGGATCGCCGCGATGCGGGGATCCAGCAGCTCGTCGCGGGCTTGGAAATCGACCACGGACCGGATCCGCTCGTAGGCGGCCCTGGTTGCCGGGGACACGTCATCGATGCCCCGGCCCGGCTCGCGGACGCGCAGGTCGATCGCCTGGGCTGCCGCCTGCAGCTCCAGCGCGATGACGGTGGTCGCGTTGCGCACCACCTGCCGGGCGTGACGGCCGGCGTTCATCGCCATCGATACGTGATCCTCCTGATTGGCCGAGGTTGGGATCGAGTCGACGCTGTCCGGATGCGACAGTGTCTTGCAGTCCGAGACGAGCGCCGCGGCGAGGTACTGGGGCAGCATGAAGCCGCAGTCGAGCCCCGGCTGCTCTCCGGCGATCAGCATCGACGGCAGGCCTCGGTTGAGCGCCGGGTCGACCATGCGCGCCAACCGCCGTTCGGAGATGGAGGCGACCTCGGTCGCGGCGATCGCGGCGAAGTCCGACGCGAACGCGAGTGGCTCGGCGTGGAAGTTGCCGCCTGAGACTGCCTTGAGCGAGCGCGGCAGGTCGCAGACGATCAACGGGTTGTCGGTCGTGGCCGCCAGCTCCGTGTCCACGGTCGTGCCGACGAAGGACAGGACATCGCGGGCGGCCCCGTGCACCTGGGGGGCGCACCGGATCGAATACGCATCCTGGGGCGGCTGGCGGACCGGGTCACGGTCTCCGGCGCCGTCGATCAGGCGGCTGCCGTGCAGCAGCTCGCGGATCCGCTCGGCCGATCGGATCTGCCCGGCGTGGCCGCGGGCCGCGTGGACCTGGGCCAGGAACGCGTCGGCGAAGCCAAGCAGCGCCTGGGCGCTCATCGCCACCGCCAGCTCGGCGTGCTCCACCAGCGCCTGCGCATCGGCGAGCGCCAGCGCCGCTAGCGCGGTCGAGAAGCTCGTCCCGTTGAGGAGCGCGAGCCCGTCCTTGGGGCCGAGGGCCACCCGCTCGATCCGGGCGTCGCACATGGCGCGGAGGCCCTGCTTGTGCTCACCGGCATGCATCGCGGCGCCGGACTGCGCGGGGTCATCAGGCCCGTCGGCGGGGCGGGTGGCGACCAGCGCCACATACGCCAGCGGGATCAGGTCGCCGCTGGCGCCCAGAGATCCGTACTCGGGCACGACCGGCACGACGTCGCGGTTGAGCATCGCCACGAGCGTCGCCGGCAGCTCCACGGGCACTCCGGACAGCCCGGTGGTGAGACTCGCCGCCCGGATCGCGAGTGCCGCGCGCACCACCTCAGAATCGAGCGCGCCGCCCGTCCCGGACGCGTTCGAGAGCACCAAGCGGCGCGAGAGCTCCGCGGCCGATCCGGCGTCGCGGTAGGCACCCTCGCCCGCCAGCGCGCCGAACCCGGTGTTGACCCCGTAGACCGGGCGGGCCGGCCTCCCGTCTGGGCCGTCGCCAAACAGCGCGTCGATCCACGCGCGGCTGGGCCGCATCCGTTCGGCGACGCCGTCGGCGAGCGCCACCGGGCAGCGGTGGCGGGCGATCGCAATCAGGTCGCCGAGCGCCAACGGCTCGGCCGCGCCGAGGGCGACGGGCTGCATGCCCGCGGCGCGATCGCCGATCCCGACGAGCGACGCCATCACTCCTCGGGCCCGAACGTCGCCTGCGGGGACCACCACAGGGGCACCCGCAGGCCCTCGCCGGGCCCGACCTGATCGGCGACCTCGCGGGCGCGCTCGTAGCCGGACTGAGCGTGGCGGACCACGCCGATCCCGGAGTCGACGGTCAGCGCGGCCTCCAGCCTGACCTCCGCCTCGGAAGAGCCGTCCGCGATCATCGTCACGCCGGTGTGGACGGAGTCGCCCATGGCGTAGTTGGCCTGGATCGCGATCAGGTCACACATTGCCGAGGCGTTGAGCAGACCGTTGAGATACGGCCAGTCGGAGATCACATCCGAACCGTCCGGCATGTTCTCGGTCTCGAACGTGGGGTTGATGATCGAGCCGGAGTCGAGGTTGTCGCGACTGAATGCGACCGGCCCCTGCAGCTCCCCGGTGCTGACAAGCTCGTTGACGGCCAGCCCGAACCGCTTGCGCTGGCCGAAGCCGAGATAGCACACGCGGGCCGGCAGGCCCTCAATCGGCACGTGCTCGCGCGCCAGATGGATCCAGCGGGTGGGGATGTCGTCGTCAGCGAACAGCTCCAGCACCAGGTCGTCAAGCCGGGCAAGATCTGACGGCTCCCCGCTAATGCAGGTCCAGCGAAACGGACCGCGTCCCTCCAGGAACAGCGGCCGCAGGTAGGCGGCCACGAACCCGGGGATCTTCATCGCATCGGACATCCCGTGCTCCTGGCACTGGCGCCGGATCTGATTGCCGTATTCGAAGACGGCCACACCGAGGTCGGAGTAGGCATTCATCGTCGCGAGCTGGCGCACCATCGAGTCGCGCGCGCGTTGGAAGTACTGCTCCCGGTCGCGGGCGCGCTCGACCTCGGCCTCCTCGGCGGTCAGGCCGGAGGGGATGTAGGCGAGCGGGTCGTGGGCGGGCGTCATCTCGGTCACGATGTCCGGTCGGAAGCCACGCAGCAGGCAGTCTTCGAACACGTCGACGGCGTTGCCGACCAGAGTGATGCCGAGCGGCTCCCGACGGCTGGCCGCGGCGGTGGCCAGCTCGATCGCCTCATCCAGAGAGGAGGCGAACACGTCGGCATAACCCACCTCCAACCGGCGGCGGATGATGCGCTCGTCGACGTCGCAACAGATCGCAACCCCGTCCAGCATCGTCATCGCGCGGGGCTGGTTGCCACCCATGCCCCCCATCCCGGCGCACAGCAGGATCCTGCCCTTCAGGGAGCCGCCGAGATGGATCTGTCCCACGGAGCGCAGCGTCTCGAACGTCCCCTGAATCACCCCCTGGGTGCCGATGTACTCCCACGGAGCAGCTGTGTACTGGGCGAACATCGTCAGGTTCTTGTCCTGCAGCTCCCAGAACAGCGGCCAGCTGGGGCGAACGAAGTTGGTGGTCGCCATCACCACGCGCGGCGCGAGTCGATGCGTGCGGAAGACCGCCACCGGCATCCCCGATTGCACCACCAGCGTCTCGTCGCCCTCGAGCTCCATCAGCGCCCGAACGATCGCGTGATAGGACTCCCAGTTACGGGCGCATTTGCCGATCCCGCCGTAGATCACCAGCCGTTCCGGATGCTCGGCGACCTCCATGTTGTTCTCCAGCATCCGCAGCAGCGTCTCCTGCTTCCAGCCCCGGCAGCGCAGCTCCGGTCCGCGCTGCGCGCGGACGCTGGTCAGCACCTCGGCTCCAGGTCTCGCTTCGATCGTCACGGCATGCTCCTTCTTCGTTTGCGAGGACCGTAAGGTGGCGAGGATCAGCGATCCAGGACCGGTTCTCACCATGTGAGGAAGCCGGCGGCCTGTCCGACGCGCCGTGAGCGGCGCCGGCGCCTAACTGGACGTCAGCTGCGCAAACGCCTTCTCGATCCAGATCAACTGCTGCGAGTTGAAGATCGGAGCCGGCAGACCGTGGGCTTGATCTGCGGGGGTCGCGAACGCCATGTCGATAGCGTGGGCCGGCGCCACGTTGGCCGCTTTCAGATTCTCGCTCGTCAGGCCGGTCAGCATGGTCTGGTAGCCCTCATCGCGGAAGTTGTCGATCGCGCTCTGCTCCTCCAGGAAGTGGTTCATGAACAGATGCGCCAGCACCGGGTTTTTGGCCGTGCGCGGGATCACCCACAGGTCATTGAGGATGTACCCACGACCGCTGGGCGGGAAGTAGAAGCTGACCGCTGACAGCGGCGTGCTCTTGGGCAGGTAGTGCGGGACCTGGACCATGTCGCCGTTGAACCCGTAGGCGAGCTGCTCGGCACCGGTCGCGATCGGCTGAAAGCACGTGTACTGCCACTTGGCCGACTTCAGCTCGGCGAGCGCCGCCGCCGCCTGGTTGATGTCCTTCTCCGACAGCGTGTCGAAGTTGGTGGCGCCAAGGTGGAGCATCCCCATCATCAGCGCGTCCTCGGGATCGGCGTTGACGAGCCCGATCGACGTGCTTGGCGGCGCCTTCCAGAACACATCCCAGGGGTTGGACAGCGAGTCCGGGTTGATGTGCAACAGATCGTTGCGCCAGGCGATGCCGAACAGGTTGATGAAGTTGGGGGTCGAGTAGCGCGCACCCTGGTCGTACCAGGGATCACCCGCCGCCGGAATCGCCTTGTCCAGGTTCGGGATGTAGCTGTGGTTGATCGGCTGGACGAGCTTGGCCTCGACCAGCTCAGCGATCCGCTGTGACTCCGGCACCCATACGTCCGCGGTGACCGCGCCTGAGTGGATCTTGTTGATCGCCTCGTCGATTGAGGCGAAGTTCGTCACCTGGGCCTGCACCCCGTATTTCTGCTCAAAGCTCTTCACGACCGCCGGGCTGAGGTAGTCGGCCCAGTCGTAGATCTGCAGCGGCCCCTTCTCCGGGGGCTTGCCCGAGGCGATCGGCTTGTTGTCTGAGTAGATCGGCAGCGTCAGCGGGTTGCCCTTGCTGGCCAGCGGGACCGAGGGGTCCTTGCTGGTCTTGATCGACGCCGCCGCGCTCGCCGAGCCACCGCCGGTGCTGGAGCTGCCGCAGGCCGCCAGCAGCCAGCCGGCCCCGCCGACCGCCGCGAGGCTCGAGCCGGCGCGCCGGAGCGCCGTCCGCCGGGTCATCGCGTGTTCACCGCTCATGTGCACCCTCCTGTTTCCTGGCCCGCATTTTCCCGAATTCCGGGAAAGTTTTTCTGAAGTGGCCAAGATACACGACCTCCGCCGCGACCGCAAGACGCCTGTGTCAGTGGCTGGGAAACCGCACCGGCCAACCCCGCGCCGCCTACTCAAACCCGGGCGGGCGGTGATCCGCCCAGGGCGCGACCGCCTCATACGCGGCCGCGAGCGAGATCAGCTCGGCCTCTGCCCCGTAGCGACCCACGAACTGAAGTCCGATCGGCACTCTCTCGCCACTCCACAGCCGGCAGGGGACGGAGAGCGCCGGCTGTCCGGTCACGTTCCAGGGCGACGTGAACGCCTCCCAGATGCCGTACTGCGCCCACTTCGCCTCGTAGTCCTCGGTGGCCGGGAGCTGATCGCGCCGCGGCGGGACCCACGGCACGGTCGGAGTCACCAGCACGTCATGGTCGTCCCAGAACCGCAGGATGCGCACCGACTCCCGGTACGCGGCGTCCACCGCCGCCAGATAGGCCTCCGCGGAGATCTGTCTCCCCCGCGTGATCAGCTGGCGCGAGGTGACGTCCACCACTTCCAACTGTCGTTCGCTCAGCGGCGCGGCCAGCCCGGCGAAGGTGGCTTCGATGATCACCGCAAACAGCCCCGGTAGCGCCGACACGTCCGGGGCGGCCTCCACCGGCTCGAGCCCGAGGGCGCGCAGGACGTCGAGCGCGTCGGCGAACGCGCCGGCCACCTCCGCATCCAACTCGCCCCCCGGGACCGAAGCGGTGAAGGCGACGCGCGGCCGCCCGGGCGGGCGGTCGCACGCCGCGCGCATGCCGCCGGGAGCCAGCAGAGCGCTGAAGTCACCGACCCCGGGACCGGCCATCACGTCGAGCATCGCCGCCGTGTCCCGGACCGTGCGCGCCAGTGGCCCGCTGTGCAGCACCCCGCCCCACGGCTCGCGCGAGGATGGCGCGAAGCTGACCCGGCCCCGGGTCGGCTTGATCCCGACCACGCCGCAACACGAGGCCGGGATGCGGATCGAGCCCCCGGCGTCGGTTCCCTGGGCCAGCGGGAACAAGCCGGCGGCCAGGCCGGCGGCGGCACCGCCGCTCGATCCGCCCGGCGTTCGCGCCGGGTCCCACGGGTTGAGCGCCTCGCCGAACAGCTCGCTCCGGGCTACGGGCTCGCACGCCAGCTCAGGCGTGCTGGTCTTACCGATCAGGATCGCGCCCGCCGCGCGGAGGTGGGAGACCGCGACTGCCTCGAAGCCAGTCATGTGGCCCACGTACGCCCGTGAGCCCCAGGTCGTCGGTAGGTCGAGCGTCTCGGTCACGTCCTTGACCGTGAACGGCACGCCGTGCAGCGGCCCGCGCTCGGCTACCGGCGCGCGATCGGCGGCGCGTGCCTCAGCCAGCGCGGACTCGGCCCGCATCCCCACGACGGCCCGGCAGCGAGGATCGAGGCGATCAATCCGGGCCAGACAGCCCTCCACCACCTCCGCGATGGCGACCTCACCGGCGGCGATTAGGTCCCGGAGGCGATCGACGGACGCGAACGCCAGCTCCTCGCTCACGGCGCGCCGGCCGCAGCGGTCCGCTCCGGCGCACCCAAGCGGATCAGGTCGGCCGCGCGTTCGCCGACCATCAGCACCGTCACCACGGTGTTGACGGTCGTGATGGTGGGGAACACCGACGCGTCGGCGATCCGCAACCCGGCGATCCCGCGCACCCGCAGCTGGGGATCGACGACGGCGGCAGGATCTTGGGCGGCGCCGATCCGGCATGTGCCACAGACGTGGTAGACGGTGTGGTGGGCGGCACGGGCCAGCTCGGAGAGTTCCGCGTCGGACTGCACCTCGGGGCCCGGGAAGACCTCCCGAGCGACCCAGCGAGCCATCGGCTGCGTGGCGGCGACGCGGCGGGCCATCCGCATGCCCGCGAGCAGCACCGCCTCGTCGTGGCCCTCCGGGTCGGTGAAGTAGCCGTAGTCGATCAGAGGCGGGCGGTCTGGGTCCGGCGACTCGATCCAGACGCGGCCGCGGCTGCGGGGCTTCGCGACGTTCGGGGTCAGCGAGAGGCTGTGCCGTGGCGTGACGAAGCCGAGGCGCTCGCTGTTGTCGGCCAGCGTCATCAGCGGGATGTGGCACAGGATGTCCGGCGCGGAGGCGTCCGGATCAAGCCGCAGCGAGATGATCGCGTCCCAGTCGCTGGCGCCGACGTCGGGGATCGGCGCAGATGCCTCCCACAGCACCAGCCCTTCGGGGTGGTCCATCAGGTTGTTTCCCACGCCGGGCAGATCGTGGACGACCGGCACCCCGGCGTCGCGCAACCCTTCGGCTGGACCCACGCCGGACAGGAGCAGCAGCCGCGGAGTGTCGATCGCGCCGGCGCACAGGATGATCTCACGACGTGCGGCGATCCTTTCGCGGATGCCGTCCGCGCGTGTGACCTCGACCGCGCGCGCCCGGCGCTCGGAGCCGCGGCCGTCGCCGTCGCCGTCGCCGTCGAACAGGATCCGAACCGCGCGGGCCTCGAGCCTGAGCTGGAGGTTGTGGCGGTTCCCGGCGAACCGGTGGAGGTAGTCAACCGACGACGACGAGCGCGCGCCCGTTTCCGGGTAGTAGCCGAGTTCCAGAAAGCCGGCGCCGTCGGCGAAGCCAGTGGGGTTCCACCGCTCGCGTACCGGGATCGAGAGGGCGGTGGAAGCGGCATCGATCACATCCTGCAGATACGGGTTGCGGTGCTGAGGCGCGACCGGAAGGATGTTCGTGGCCAGCCGCTCGTAGTAGGGCAGGAACTCGTCCGGACCCCATCCAACGGCGCCGAGCGCGACCCACTCCTCCAGGTCCCGAGCCGGCGGCCTGAACGCGATCATCGTGTTGTGCGACGAGCAGCCACCGAGGATCCGGGCGCGGGCCTGGCGGATATGCGAGTTACCCCGCGGCTGCGGAACCGACCGGTAGTCCAGGTCGAACTCGGACTCCATCATCTCGGCCCAACGGCGCAGCATCAACGCCCGCGGCTCGTGCTCGTCGCTCGGCCCCCACTCCACCAGGGCGACGCTGACGTCCTGGTCCTCGGACAGGCGGGAGGCGACGACCGCCCCAGCGGTACCGCCGCCAACGACGATGTAGTCGTACTCCGCGGAGTTTGTCGTCATGCTTTCACCTCGATTTCGCAGCCAGTTGACAAGGGCGCGGGGTCGTTCGCCAGCCGGCGCGTCAGCCGATACGACACCCCGGCAGTTTCCGCGACCGCCTCCTCGTCAACCAGCGAGCGGATATCCCCCCGAGAGACGAGGTACGGATACTCCGGTCGCCAGATCAGGCACGCGGGCACGCCCGCGTCACTGAACGGCACGTGGTCCGAGAACGTTCCCCGCTCGGGAACGACGCGGTCAGGTGTCCAACCGGAGCGTCTTGCCGTCTCGGTGGCGAGACGCCGCAGGCGGGCATCGGCCGACCAGATCTCCCTCCGGGACGGGTAGCTGCTGGCAACTCCGTCAAGGTTGATCATCGCCACCGCGGACGGCAGCTCACGAGCGTGAGCGAGTGTGTATGCCGTTGCCCCCCAGAGGCCGATCTCCTCGGCCGCCGAGGCCAGACAGACGATCCGGCGTCGCGGACGGGACCCGGCGAGCAGGCGCGCAATCTCCAGCAGGCTGGCCACGCCCGTGCCGTTGTCGTACACCGCCGGCCCCTCCGCCTGGCTGTCGTAGTGCGCGCACAGGATCACGGTCTCGCCGCCTGCCCCCGGAATCTCCCCAACGACGTTGTGCGCCGTCGTCGGGCGGAGCCGTGACCGGTGCGCGACCGTCACCTCGACAGGGGCCCCCAGGGACAGCGTCGACAGGAGCCTGCGACCGGCCGGCAGCGAGATGCTGACTGCAGGGTAGGGCAACGGGCGCCCAGCCCATGGCGCTTGAAGAGGCGGCGGATACATCACTGCGTTGGACGATGGGATCAGCCCGTCCGGGGATTCACCCATGTGAATGAGCGCGGCGATGCCACGCTTGGCGAGGACCGGCGCCAGGTCGAATGCGTATTCGCAATGCGCGGCCACCACCTTGCCGCGCAGGTCGACGCCGGCTCGCTCGATGCGGGCGAGATCGGCGGGTGAGGCGTCCCCCAGGTACACGGCCGTCGCGCGCACCTCCGCGTTGGCGGAGTACTGCAGCGGGTTGCACTGGAGTTCACCGTCCCCGAGACCGAGGATCGCGCAGCGCGACTCGATTGGCTCATAGGCGAGGCACTCAAACCCCTCCATCGACACAGATGCAAGACCCGCCTGGCGGAACCGGGCGACGATGTAGTCACGAAACGTGACCTCTCCCGGTGTGCCGGTGAAGCGGTTGCCAATACCAGCCACGTCATCCAGGGTCACGCCCAGCTCGCGGGAATCCAGCAGAGTCACCATCAGAGGCCAGCGCCAGCGGCCAGCGCCTCAACCTCTCGCTGTTGAACATCGCTCAGCTCTTGACCGGCCATCAGCCGCGTCTCCTCCAGGTAGGGGTCCTCCACCTCGGTCCGCCGTCCGGCGAGTGTCTCGACGACCGCCAGGCCGCAGAACGGCACGTAGAACTCGCTGTAGCCGCCCTCGTGGATGACAGCCAGCCGGCCGCCGGTCGCCTCCAGCAGGATCTCGCTCAGCGCGCGGAAGCTGTCGGAGTGCAACAGCATCCGGCCCATCGGGTCGTAGGCGCTGGCGTCGAGGCCACTGGCGACAACCACGAGCTCGGGCCGGAAGCCCGCCAATGCGGGTACGACGATTCGTTCGAACGCCGTTACGTACGCGCCGTGACCCGAGCCGGCCGGGAGTGGGATGTTCAGGTTGGCGCCGGCCCCTGCTCCCGCCCCCCGTTCGTCCGCCGCCCCCGAATCGACGGGGTAGCAGCGGTCCTGGTGGACGGAGATCGTCAATACGTTCGGGTCCTCGTAGAAGATCGCCTGCGTGCCGTTGCCGTGGTGGACGTCCCAGTCAACGACCGCGATGCGCTCCACGCCGCGCGTGCGCTGGACCGCGCGGACGGCGATCGCGATGTTGTTGAACGTGCAGAACCCCATCCCGCGGTCCGGCAGCGCATGGTGGCCGGGCGGACGCACGAGCGCGTAGACGCGATCGAGCGCGCCGGTGACGACCGCGTCGACGGCGGCGATGGCGCCGCCGGCCGACAGCCGCGCGATACGCGAGCCGCCGTGACCGAACGGCGTGGTGCCGTCGCCGGCGTCGCCACCGCGGGCCTCGCTCAAGGCCTCGATGCGATCGACGTACTGGCGTCGGTGGACCGCTATCAGTTCCTCGGTGGTCGCCTCACGGGCGCGTACCGCCACCAACTCGTCCAATAGTCCGCTGACCGCGAGCAGGCTGTAGAGCCGCCGCTTGGTGCCCGGGCTCTCGACGTGCTCCAGCGGCTCGAGCCAGCCGCCGGACGCCAGCAGGCCGGCGGCCGTGCCCGTGTCATGCCACAGATAGCGCTCCTCGAAGAGCCACCCGGTCTGACCCTGGCCGCTCACCCCCGGGTGTCGTCAGGCCGTCAGCTGGGCGAATTGCTGCTCAAATACGGCCAGCTGCTGGGGCTTGTAGATCGGGTCCGGGAGACCGTAGGTCTGCTGCTCGGCGGTGGCAAACGCCATCTCTATCGCGTAGTCAGGCGCGACCTTGGCGGCCTTCAGCTTGTCGAGCGTCAGGTTGCTCAGCATCGTCTGGTAGCCCTCGTCGCGGAAGTTGTCGATCGCGCTCTGCTCCTCCAAGAAGTGGTTCATGAACAGATGCGCCAGCACCGGGTTCTTGGCCGTGCGCGGGATCACCCACATGTCATTGAGGATCAGCCCGTAGCCGTTGGCCGGGAAGTAGAAGCTGGTCGCACTCAGTGGCACGTTCTTGGGCAGGTAGTGTGGGACCTGAACCATGTCACCGTTGAAGCCGAACGACAGCTTTTCGACACCGCTCGCCAGCGGCTGGAACGCGGTGTACTGCCACTTGAGCGGACCCAGATCCTTGAGCGAGGCGGCGGCGTCGTTGATCTGCCCTGTGGTGATGGAGTCGAAGTTCTTGGCACCGTTGTGGAGCATCGCCATCGAGATCGCATCGAACGCCGCCGCGTTGACCATCCCCATGGGGGTGCCATGCGGGACCTTCCAGTAGACGTCCCACGGGTTGCTCAACGAGCCTGGATCGATCTTGATCAGGTCGTTGCGCCACTGGGTCCCAAACAGGTTGATGAAGTTGGGGGTGCTGTAGCGCGCCCCCTTGTCGTACCACGGGTCGCCCGCGGCGGGGATCACGTTGTCCAGGTTGGGGACGTAGCTGTGGTTGATGGGCTGGATCAGCTTTGACTCCACCAGCGCCGCCAAGTGGTTGGCATCCGGTACCCAGACGTCGGCCTGGATTGCGCCTGAGTGGATCTTGTTGATCGCCTCGTCGATGGAAGCGAAGTTCGTCACCTGGGCCTGGACCCCGTACTTCTGCTCAAAGCTCTTGACCACCGCCGGACTGAGGTAGTACGCCCAGTCGTAGATCACCAGCGGGCCCTTCTCCGGCGGCTTGCCGGACGGGATCGGCTTGTTGTTGGTGGAGATCGGCAGCGTGATCGGGTTGCCCTTGGAGGCGACCGGGACGTCGAGGCCGCTCGCGGAGGAACTGGACGCCGAGCCGGTCTTCGACGCCGAACCGGCACTCGAGCCGCCACAGGCCGCCAGCAGCCAGGCACCGCCCAGCGCCGCCATCCCGCCGCCGGCACGGCTGAACATCGCGCGCCGGGTCAGGCACGGCGGCAGGGGGTCGCGGGCCGGTGGCCCGCCGCTGACGGACTGGTCGTCGATCATCACTGCTCTCCGATCGTGGTCTCGGCGGCGGGCTGCCTTGCATCCGCCGGATTGGTTTCAGGCGGCGAGCCCTGCGGCTCGGTTGCCTGGGCCAGCTCCCCCGGCTCACGCGCTGGCGCCCTCGCGGCCGGCCCCAGCACGCGCAGCGCCTCGGCGGGGAGGTAAACCTGAACGGCGGAGCCCTGCGAGTACGGAACGTTCTCGCCGCCGTTGGGGATCAGCGCGCTGACCGTCCCGCCCACCGCGGTCCGGACGATGATCTGCACCGAGTGGCCGAGGAACACAACCCGCTCCACGATCCCCGGCAGGCGGTTGGGGCCCTCTGACTCGTAATCCTCGAGCCGCACGCGCTCTGGGCGCAACAGGCACGTCACCTCGCCGCGAGCGCCCGTGTCGCCAGCGCGCGCCACGAGTTGGAAGTCTCCCAGTGCCAGCCGGATCCCGTCTCGCTCGGCGGCCACGGCGCGTCCGTGCAGGAGGTTGGAGACGCCGAGGAAGTCCGCCACGAACCTGGTCGCGGGCTCGTCGTAGACCTCGCGCGGTGACGCGACCTGCTCCACCCGGCCGTCGTTCATCACCGCGATCCGGTCGCTCATGGTGAGCGCCTCCTCCTGATCATGGGTCACGTAGATGAACGTGATCCCGACCTGCTGCTGGAGGCCTTTGAGCTCGACCTGGAGTTGTTTGCGCAGCTTGGCGTCGAGCGCCCCCAGCGGCTCGTCGAGCAGCAAAACCGCGGGGTTGAGAACCAGCGCTCGGGCGAGCGCGACACGCTGCTGCTGGCCGCCGGACAGCTGCGCGGGCTTGCGCTTGGCCAGGTGGCCGAGCTGGACGAGCTCAAGGATCTCGCCCACCTGGTGGCGGATCTTCTCCTTCCCGACACGCCGGCGCCGCAGCCCAAAGGCGACGTTGTCATACACGTTGAGGTGGGGAAAGATCATGTATGCCTGAAACACCGTGTTGACGTTGCGCCGGTGGGGCGGCGTGTGTTGCATATCGACCCCGTCCAGCACGATCCGGCCGGAGTTGGGCTCCTCAAAACCGGCCACCATCCGCAGCGTGGTCGTCTTGCCACACCCCGACGGACCCACGATCGAGAAGAACTCGCCCGACGGGATGTGCAGGCTGATCTGATCGACTGCGACCACCTCGTCAAACCGTTTGGTCAGCTCGACGATATCCACCTGTCCTCCGGCCATGCTGGTCACCAAATCCCTTCTCCGAGCGGCGCGCCGATTGCGGGCTCGGCCGACGGCTCCGGAAGCGCGATCTCCTCCCGGCGATTGAGCATGCGGTAGACGGCGTAGCCAACAGCGCACAGCAGGATCGTCGTCAGCGCCATCACCATCGCCGCGGCGTTGAGCGCCGGCGAGGCCGAGCCGCGCGTCGCGTTGTAGATCACCATTGGAACCGACTGGCTAGCGGAGCTCGATGACATGTACTGGGTGATCACGAAGTCATCGATTGACACCGCAAAGGCGACGATCGCGCTGGCCAGGATGGCGGGCGCGAGCAACGGCACCAGCACGAGTCGGAAGGCTCCGAGCGGCGAGGCACCGAGGTCAAGCGCCGCCTCCTCGAAGCCGGACGGGATCGACGCCAGCCGCCCGCGCGTGATCACGATCACCAGCGGCAGAATGTAGGTCACCTGGCCCACGACCTGCGCGGGTGTGCCGAGCTTGATGAAATGCAACAGCTGGGTGACCAAAAAGAACATCGCCAGTGACAGGACCAGCTCAGGCACGACCAGCGGCAGGGTTGCCAGAAAGCTCGCCGGCCGACTGGCGCCCCCCCGCCAGCGCCCCAGAAAGATCGACAACGAAACGCCGAGTGGAACCGAGACGACAACGGCCAAGCCCGCCAGCAGGAAGCTGTGCTTGATCGCGCCGAAGTACACGGGGTTGCTGAACACCGAATTGGAGCCGCTCCACCACTGAGTCGAGAATCCCTGCCACACGCTGCGGGAGTGGCCGGCATTGAACGAGAACAACAATGCGATCAGCACCGGGGCCAGCGACCAGACTAGATACACCACGACAAACCCGCCCAGGGCCCAGCCGCCGCGGCGTCGTCGCAGACGCGCCGACCATGACCCTGATGCCCTGCCGGTCGCGGCGAGAGCGCTCATCCCGCCACCTCCTCGGTGGCGCGGGCGGAGCTGCGCAGATACGGCGCCAGCAACAGAGCGAGGAATATCACTAGCCACACAGCGCAAGCGGCGGCCAGCGTCTGATCGGTCTGGCTTTGGGCGTAGGTGTTGATCAGCGTCCCCACCATCGCCGTCGAGGACGTGCCTGACATCAGCTGGTTGGTGAAGAAGTCGCCGAACATCGGCAGCGCCACCACGACCATCCCGGCGTAGATGCCCTGCTTGGACAGCGGCAGCGTCACCCGGAAGAACGTTGCTGGGCCGCCCGCGCCCAGGTCCCTCGCCGCCTCCAGATAGCGCTGGTCAAACCGAGCCAGCGAGGCGTACAGCGGCAGGATGAAGTACGGGACCCAGCCATAGATCAGCGCTATCACCACCACCACAGGCCGGCCGGAGAGCCAGTTCAGCGGCGACTTCATCAATCCCAGATCCATTAGCACCGAGTTGACCCAGCCGTCCGGCGACAGCAGGCCGACCCAAGCGAGCATCCGCAACATGTAGCTGACCAGGAACGGCGCCACGAACAATGCCAGCACGATCCCCTTCGTCCGCTTGGCGCGTACTGCGACGAAGTAGGCGACCGGATAGCCGATCAGGATGCAACCGGCCACCGCGATCGCGATGTAGATCACGGTCCGCTCAAACACCACCCAGTCCGTGCCCGAGAACGGCTTCAGCGAACTCCAGACCGATTGGAGATTGCCAAAGCTCCAGTGCAGCGGATTCCAGGTCGGCACCGGCGAGAGCAGGATCGGATCGATCCCGCCCACGGCGATCGAGATCAGCGCGTACAGCGCGGTCGCCACAAACAGGGCGACCCAGATCGTTCCGGGCAATCCGAGGGCGACAAGCTGACGGCGCGGGTACATGTGTCGGGAGCGCGGGTTTGTGGTGAGAGGGTCCGGGGTGCTGATCGGTTGCTAGGGCGTCACCGTGCGGCGACGCTTCCGTCAGGTGAAAGGCGCTCAAGCACCGAGCGCAGTGCGTCGACGATCCGGTCGGCCTCGGCGCGGGTCAGAACCAGCGGCGGCGAGAGGACGAGAGAGTGGCCGCAGTTGCGCACGATCACGCCAGTTTCGCGCCGCAGCACATCGGGCAGCGGCGCCGGCGGAGTCGGCAGCGGGGTACGCGTCTCCCGGTCCTGCACCAGCTCGATGCCGAACATCATCCCGATTCCGCGCACCTCGCCGACGAGCTCGATGTCCTCAAGCTCGTGCAGACGCCCCAGCAGGTAGTCGCCGGTCCGACGGGCAGCCGTCAGCAGATTCTCGCGCTCGATGATCTCCAGGTTCGCGAGCCCGACGGCGCACGCGGTGGGATGGCCATTGTAGGTGTACCCCAGCGGGAACCCTCCCTGGGAGCTGAGCGTATCGGCGATCTCGTCAGTGACCAGGTTGGCGCCGAGTGGCACGTAACCGCTCGAGATGCCCTTCGCGGTGACGATGATGTCGGGTTCAAGTCCGTACCGCGTCGCGGCGAACCATTCGCCGATCCGGCCGTAGGCGGTTACCACTTCGTCGAGGATCAACAGAATGCCGTGGTGACGCAGTACCTGCTGGACGCGCGGCCAGTAGTCATCCGGCGGTACCAGCATGCCCGCCACGCCCATCACCGGCTCGCCGATGAAGGCCGCGATCTTGCGGGATCCGATCCGCTCGATCGTCGCCTCCAGCTCGTCGATCAGGAAGTCGGTTGGATCCCGGCCCTCAAACAGCTCGACCCGATACGGCCAGGGCGGCGTAAGGTGATGGAAGTTCGGCAACAGCGGCCCGAAGCCATCTCGGTACGCATCCACGCCGGTAGCGCTACCGCCGCCGTAGGCGATCCCGTGGTAGGCCTCGCGCCGAGAGAGGATCCAGGTGCGCTCGGATTCCCCACGACGGTGGAAGTAAAAGCGTGCCATCTTGATCGCCGCGTCGTCGCCCTCTGACCCGCCGCTGGTGTAGAAGACCCGGCCGAGTGAATCAGGCGCGATGCTGAGCAGCTTCTGTGCCAGCCGAATCTCCGGCACATTCGTGAACTCCCAGAAGCTCGTGAAGTACTCGATCTGGCGCATCTGTGACGCGGCCACCTCAGCCAGTTCGTCGCGCCCATGACCGACCTGCGCGAGCCACAGTCCACCAGTCGCATCCAGGTACTCGCGCCCCTCGACGTCGGTCAGGCGACATCCGTGGCCGGATGTCATGACGACGCGGTCGGTGACCTCGCTTCCGAGCAACGGGTGCAGGACGCACTCGCGGTCCAGCGAGATGAGCTCTGCTTCCAGGGTGTCGGTCGTCGCAGCCAAAGTTCCACTCCTCCCTCCATTTACCGGAATTCGGAAAACGTTCCCAACTTCGCCACAAACTAGCGCACACCCGGTCGGCGCGCAAGTTGTCGTTCTCAGAGCGGCGGTCGGGGCGCGGCGACGGTCAGCCGAGGATCCGTGTGGCTGCCTCGACCGTCTCCAGCACCGCCTCGCGCGCGGCCCGCTCGGTCACCTCGTTGTGGCGTGAGGTCGGCACCGCGACCCCGATCGCGGCCAGCGCCGTCTGCTTGTCGAGGTCGACCAGTGGCGCCCCGACCGCCCAGGCGCCGTTGTAGGTCTCCTCCCAGCTGAACGCCCAGCCGCGCTCGCGGATCTCGCGCACCTGCTCCCGCAGCACCGCCGGGTCGGTGATCGTCCCGGCGGCCAGAGGCCGCAGCTTGCGGGAGAGCACCAGCTCGATTCGGTCGGCGGGAAGGAAGGCGAAGATCGCCTTGGCCGTGGCGCCGGCGGTGATCGGCACCGCCGTTCCCACCTCGGCCGTCACCCGCAGCCGGCTCGCCGATTCGATGCTGTGGATATAGCGGGCCACACCGGCCGGGAACTCGGGCACGGCTAGCATCGCCAACTCCCCGGTCTCCCGAGCCAGAGCGCGCAGGTGGGAGTCGAGCACCGTCGCGAGGTTCAGAGTCCGGCTGGCTCGATTGCCGAGCCGGATCGCGGCCACCCCCAACTGGTAGCGGCCATCGTCATAGCGGACCAGGTAACCGGACCGCTCGAGGCTGCGCAGGATCCGGTTGAGCGTGGTGGACGGGATGGAAAGGTGGCGACGCAGCGCAGCCTCCGACCAGGCCGGGGACTGATCGCCGAACGCCTCCAGCACTCGCAGGGCCTTCTCCAGCACCTTGGGCGCCTCGGGCTCGGCGTCTGTCCGCGGGCGTGGCACGCTGTCAGACCTCGCGCCCGGCGCCGCGGCTTGTGCCGGCGCCACGACCCGGCTCGCCGACCCGGCAGGTGCTCCGCGTGATCCTGGGAGCGGTCATCGCTCGGCCATTCTCCCAGGCCGGGGCGGTCGCCGGCCGACGCCCCGCGGGCAGATACCCCTCCGCATACTCAACTTGCACTCGCCTCATGTAGCTGGTACCTTAGCATTTCCAGGAAAACTTTACCACTATCCGGGAAACGCATGATCAGAACTGGTGACGATTACCGCGAGTCTCTGCGCGACGGGCGCGAGATCTGGATCGATGGCGAGCGCGTCGACGACGTCACGACCCACCCGGCGTTCAGGCCGATCGTCGACGTCCGCGCACGGATCTACGACATGGCGCACCACGCGACGACGCGCGATGTCATGTCCTACGTCGACGGCGAGACCGGCGACCGATGCCCCACCGGGGCCAAGCTACCACTGACCAAGGCCGACTGGCACGCGAAGCGCGCCGCAGTCGAGGCGGTGCTCGACGACGTCGGCGGGATCGTCACGCGCGTCGGCGACGAGACGGTTGGGGAGATGTGGTCGCTCTATGACGGCCAGTCGGTGCTCAACGAGATCGACCCGGCGTTCTCGGAGCACATTCGCCACCACGTCCGCTATGCGGCGATCGCGGACCCATTCCACGTCTCGGCCAACACCGACCCCAAGGGTGACCGGGCGCGCCGCCCCCAGGACCAGGATCCCGACGTTTTGCTGCACGTGGTCGGCGAGAACGCCAACGGCGTGATCGTCCGCGGGGCCAAGTTCGAGACGGCGGCCGCCTACGCAAACCAGGCGTTCGTCAAGCCGACCATCGGCGACTGGGGCGACGCGGAGCTGTCCGACTACGCGGTCGGGTTCGTGGCTGACATGGGCGCCAAGGGCGTGAAGCACATCTGCCGCTCGTCGTTCGCCGGTCGCAGGCCGACGGCCGAGTATCCGCTCGCCAACCGCTTCGACGAGATCGACACGATGATCGTGTTCGACGACGTCGCGATCCCCTGGGAGAATGTCTTCTTCTACCGGCACACGCGTGCGGCGGCCTTCATCCGCGCGACGCTGCACCGCTACAGCATGTACCCGTTCGTGCTGCGCCATCTGCGCTTCGCCGACTTGCTGGTCGGCGTCGCCCACGCCAACGTCACTCAGACCGGGGTCAAGATGCACCAGGGCGTGCGTGAAAAGCTCGCCGAGCTGGTCGTCTACCGCGAAGGCATCAACGCGCACCTGACCGCCGCCGTCGAGATCGGCGAGGTCAGCCCGGGCGGACTGTTGATGCCAAACCAGGCCCTTCTCTACACCGGCCGCGTGCTCGCCTGCTCCCAGTTGCCCGCGATGATGCACCTGGCGCGGGATTTGTGCGGTGGCCAGCTATGCGTGACGCCGGGGATCGCCAGCTTCGAGGCCGACGAGCCCGGTCGCTGGCTGTCGAAGTACCTGGCGATCGGCGACGTGGAGGCGGAGGATCGCCGGCGGCTGTTCGCCTTCGCGCGGGACCTGCTCAACTCTGACTACGCCGGCCACCGGCTGACCTTCCAGCTGTTCGCGCAGTCACCGGCCTTCGCTCACCTGCTGGCGGTGTACAACAACTATGACTTCAGCGGCCCTGACGAGCTCGTTCGCCGCTACGCCGGACTGAGCGAGAGCGCGCTCCCCACCGCCACCGGCACCGCCAACGACGAAATGCAGATGGACGGCCGCGCTACAGCGCCCGGGATCGGCCGAACGGCCGCTCTGTGAGCGACCTCAACGTCATTCACGCGGCCGCACTGGCGCGCGTGCCGGACACCGGCGCACCGCGGCGCGGCGCCGACCAGGGCGAGCTGGGACTGATCACCGACGGGGCAATCGCGATCCGGGACGGCCTGATCGCCGCCGTGGGCGCGACCGACGCGATCCTGCGCGAATGGGGCGACGACACCGTGCCGACCCTCGATGCCACCGGCCTGACGGTCCTCCCGGGACTTATCGAGTGCCATTCGCACCCGCTGTTCGCCTTCCACCGGCATGGGGAGTACGCACGACGCCTGGCCGGGGCCTCGCTGCAGGAGATCGCCGCCGGGGGCGGGGGCATCTGGGCCACCGTGCAGACGACCCGCGAGGCGGGCGACGCGGAGCTGCTTGGCGGGCTGCGCTCCGCGTACCAGCGGATCCTGGCCGGGGGCGTGACGACGCTCGAGGTCAAGTCCGGCTACGGCCTGACCGAGGACACCGAGCTCCACCAGCTACAGCTGCTGCAGGACAGCCGCGCGATGACGCCCCTGTCGCTGGTGATCTCGTTCCTTGGCGCCCACGTCGTGCCGGCAGACCTCGATGGCGAGACCTACACCGCCCAGGTGCTGGAGATGCTGCCCAAGGTGCTCGACCAGGGGCTGGCCAGCTTCCATGACATCACCTGCGAGCGCGGCCTGTTCACGCCCGGGCAGGCGGGCAGGATGTTCGAGCTCTCGCGCGAGCTGGGCATCCCCACCCGCGCGCACGCGGACGCCTGGCAGAGCTCTGAGGGCTGGCAGACCTCGGTCCAGGGCGGCGCGGTCTCAGCCGAGCACCTCACCTACACGCCTGATGACGAGATCGGCGCCGTCGGGGCGACGGACACGATCGCTGTCCTCCTCCCCCAGGCCGAGCTGATCTACATGACCGAGCGGCGCGCCAACGCACGGCTGCTCGTCGAACAGCAGGTCCCGGTCGCCATCGCCACCGACTACTGCTCGTCGATCCACGCCACCTCGCTGGCGACGACGATCGGGATCGCCGCGCCCTGGTTCCGGATGACTCCCGCCGAGACCATCGTCGGCGCGACGCTGAACGCCGCCTATGCCTTGTGCCTACAGGACGATCGGGGGTCGCTGGACGCCGACAAGCGCGGCGACCTCACCATTTTGGCGGCCGCCCACCCTGACGAGCTTTGCATGACCGTCGGGCAGAACGTCGTCGCCGACGTCGTCATCGCCGGCGAGCCCGTGCTCGGCACGCGGATGCCCACCCATAGCGAAAGGGAGACATGACGCACACGCGGATCAGGCCGTTCAACACGCGCGACACCTACCCTGAGCAGAAGCTCGACAATGACCTCTGCCAGGCGGTCGTCGCGGGCAACATCGTGTTCCTGCGCGGCCAGGTCGGTCAGGATCTCGAGACCCGAGAGTGCGTCGGGGTCGGCGATCCGGCCGCTCAGACCGAGCGCGCCATGGCCAACATCCAGATGCTGCTGGGCGAGGCCGGAGCGCGTCTGGAGGACATCTGCAAGATCGTCGTCTACCTCACCGACACGCGCCACCGCGAGGCCGTCTACACCGAGATGGGACGCTGGCTGAAGGACATCTTTCCGTGCTCGACCGGCGTCGTCGTCACCGCGCTCGCCCGCCCCGAGTGGGTGGTCGAGATCGACGCGACCGCGGTGATTCCGAGCGACCGCCCGGCCGACGGCTGACCCCGTCCGATGGACGGAAGCGACGCTCGGCTGGCGTCGGTGGTGGAGCTGCTCGGCGAGCTCGTGGCCATTCCGACGGTTGCCGGCCGCCCGAACGAGCAGCTCATCGACCTCGTGGGGCGGCGCCTGGCTGCCTGCGGCATCGACTCGGCCACAGTCGCCTCAGCCACCCGGGCGGATGGCCTGAACCTGCATGCGACGGTGGGGCCGCCCGTGTCAGGTGGCCTGCTGCTCGCCGCGCACACCGACGTGGTGGATGTCGAAGGACAGACCTGGTCCAGTGACCCGTTCACCCTCAGGTGCGCCGGCGACGCACTGTACGGGCGCGGCACGACGGACATGAAGGGCTTCCTCGCCGCCGCGGTGTGCGCCGTTGAGCGGGCCGCGACGCAGCCGCTGCGCCGCCCGCTGACGCTGGCGCTGTCCTGCGACGAGGAACTCGGCTGCGCTGGGGTCGGCACGCTGCTCGATGCGCTCTCGGCTACGCAGCGGCGCCCCGCGCTCGGCATCGTCGGGGAGCCCACGGGCATGCGAGTCGCCGATCGCCACAAGGGGAAGGTGCGGCTGCGCGTCGACGTCCGAGGTCGCGCGGTCCATTCGGCCATTGCGCCGGCCGGTGTCAACGCCGTCGTTTACGCAGCACGCGTGGTGACCGGGCTTGACGAGATCGGCGGCGGCCTGGCAGACACGGAGCGCGATGCGGCGTTCGCCGTCCCGCACGCCACGCTCAGCGTCGGTCCGATCCACGGCGGGGTCTCCACCAACATTGTCCCGGAGCAGTGCACGTTCGAATTTGAGCTCCGGCTGATGCCCGGACAGGACGGTAACGCGGTCCTGGGCCGGGTGCGGGCACTCTCGGCCGCCCTGGAACGGGAGATGCAGGTGGTGGCCTCAGAGTCGGTGATCAAGCTGACCGAACTGGCACGGTATCCGGGTCTGCGCGCGGACCTGAAGGCTCCTTCGCTCCCGGGAGCCGGCGAGACGATTGCGGTCGACTTCGGCACCGAGGCCGGCCTGTACCACGAGCGACTCAGTGTCCCCGTAGTGGTCTACGGGCCCGGCGACATGGGACGCGCTCACCGCCCTGACGAGTACATCAGGGTCAGCGAGCTTCGATCAGCCGTCTCCACGCTTGACGCTCTCATCAACGGACTGTGCAGGCCCGCCACGCAATGATCCCGCGAAGCGACCCGCATGGCCCGCCAGTGCGTCCACGCCCTT
>DATAWL010000008.1:0-42667 GCA_036267215.1 Solirubrobacteraceae bacterium
ATCCGGACATAGACGCGGCCCTTCTTGTCGATCTCCAGCTCCATCCACGACCCGCGCGCCGGCATCAGGTTCGCGATGAACACCTGCTTCTCGCGGTCCTTGGGCTCCATCACATACGCGCCCGGAGAACGCACCAGCTGCGTGACCACGACGCGCTCGGTGCCGTTGATGATGAACGTGCCCCGCTCGGTCATCCACGGGAAATCACCCATGAACACCGACTGCTCCCGGATCTCACCCGTCTCGCGGTTGATGAACGCCACCGTCACCGTCAACGGCCGGGCGTAGGTCAGGTCCTTCTCACGGCACTGCTCCAGGCTGGCGACCGGCTCATCAAAGCTGAACTCGCCGAACGACACCGCCAGGTTGCCGGTGTAATCCTCGATCGGCGAGATGTCGTCGATCGTCTCGCGCAGACCGCCGTTTTGAGGGTCGGTCAGCCATTCAAATGACCTGCGCTGAATATCGATCAGGTTGGGGACTTCAAGGACCTTGTTCAGACGCGCGAAACTACGGCGCGTCCGGGGGGCGTGAGCGGTGGCCAAGACGGCGACTCCTCGGGCGGTCGAGAGGGAGACACTTGGCGCGAACGAGAGCTTGCAAAGCTCAAGTGAGCGCGACCAGCAAAGATAGCACACGGCATCGGTGCCCTGTGGAGGACCGCTCAGCTCTCACGGACCCCGCCCTCGACGGCCGCGTATGTGGCGCGGCGCCGCATGGTTTGGGCGGCTACGACTATTGGCTGACGGGCGCAGTGTAGGGGTCGGCGGGCATTTCGGCAACCCGCCGCTTTCGGCGCTCGTTGGCCCTGGATCGCCTATTGCCATTGGTTCTGGCGCGCGTTAGGGTCGTGTCGTGAGAACCGGGGGCCTCCGCATGACGAGGCGTGCCTTGCTGATCGCCTGGGCGGGCGCAGTCTGCTGTGCGGGCGCGGCGAGCGCCGCGCCGACCTGGCTGGCGCCGCAGACGCTGTCGGCGACCGGCGCCAATGCGGCGTACCCCCAGATCGTCATGGCTCCCGACGGCGAGGCGGTCGCCGTCTGGCAACGCGGGACCGGCCCGGTCGTCCAGGCCTCCGTGCGCCCGGCCGGTGGAGCCTGGGGCGCGCCGGTCACCATCTCCACCGGCTCAAGCGCGCAGGGCCCGGTACTGGCCGTCGACGCCCAGGGCGACGTGACCGCGGCCTGGTGGCAGTTCGACGGCACGTATCAGACGGTGTGGGCCGCCCGGCTGCCGGCTGGCTCCACCACATGGCAGGTCCCGGAGCAGCTCTCCGCCACGAGCGATCAGGGCGCGACACCGGCGATCGCGGTCGACCCGCGCGGTGACGTGACGGCGGTCTGGACGGCGCTTGCGAGCGGCCAGCGGACGGTCGAGACGGCTCAGCTGCCGGCCGGCGGCGCGTGGTCGCCGCCGGTCACGATCGCCTCGACCCCCGCCAACGTCGAGTACCTGTCCGTGGCCACCGACCCATCGGACAACGCGGTCGTGATGTGGACGGCCGCCGACGGAACCAGCAACGCCGACGTCGTACACGCCGCCTATCGGTCCGCCGGCGCGTGGGCGGCTCCGGTTTCGGTCTCCCCAGCGTCTCAGACGAACCTGGTGTCGTCGCAGGTGGCAATGGATGCCCGCGGAGACGCGTTCGGGATCTGGACGTTGATCAACTCCGACTCCGAGCAGATCGAGGCCACGGAGCGGCTGCCCGGCAACGGGATCTGGCAAAGCCCCACCGCGCTGACCCCCAGCACGGTCTACGCCGAAGACCCGAGCGTGATCGTCGACCCTCTGGGGAACGTGTGGACGACGTGGACGATCACCGGCAGCCAGGGACAGACCGATGAGGAGCCGGCCGGCGGCACCTGGCAGGGCCCGGTCGACGTCAGCCCAACCGGGACATCAGGTCCACCCCAGCTCGCGTTCGACGCCAGCGGCGACGCGGTGGCTGTGTGGCTACAGGGCACCGGCTCGACGACCTTCGATGCTGCGGCGGCGACCCGTGCTGCCGGGGCGACTGCTTGGCAGCCGCCCACCGAGATCTCCTCCTCAACAACGGCGATGCCTTTGCCCGCCCCGACCGTGGCGGCGGATCCGGCCGGCGACGCGGCTGCGATCTGGACGGAGTCAGACGGCAGCTACGGCGTCGTCCAGGCCGCCGGCTTCGACGCGTCCGGCCCGCAGTTGGACGAGCTGTCGATCCCTGAGACCGGCACGACCGGCGCGCCGGTCCGCTTCGCGGTGTCGCCGTTCGACATCTGGTCGGCGATCGCGTCGACGAAATGGGCGTTCGGCGACGGCACCTCCGGAACCGGCGCCGGCGTGACCCATACGTACGCGCGCGCGGGCACCTACACCATCAGCGTCGTCAGCACGGACGCGGTGGGCAACGCCGGCCACGCCGCCGGCGCGATCAGGATCCGGACGGCGACGAGATCGGTGGCCGCGCCGTCCCTGACCGGGGTGAGCGAGAGCCATCGGACGTGGCGCGAGGGCGGCAAGCGAGCGACGGTGACGCGCCGGGCCGCCGGCCGGGCGCCCGTCGGCACCACGTTCTCGTTCGCGGTCAACGAGGTCGCGCGGGTCACATTCGCGTTCACGCAGACCGTCACCGGGCGCAAGGTGTCGCGCAAGTGCCGCGCCCTGGCGCCGAGCAATCGCCGGCGACCCGCCTGCCGGCTGACCGTGACGCGGGCGACACTCTCCTACACCGTCAAGGCCGGGCGCCACCGGCTGCATTTCGACGGTCGGTATGACCGCCACAAGCTGGCGCTGGGCGGCTATGCCGCCGTGATGACGGCGGTCAACACGACCAGCAAGCGCCGGTCGCGCCCGCACACCCTGCGGTTCACGATCGTCCGCTAGATCCGGGCGCCCCGCCGGGCCCGCTCCAAGACGCGGCGTCCACCGGTCCGTGCCCTGGGGCAGGCGATCCGTGCGCTCGGTCAGGCGGCCGAGCCCGACGGGTCACGCCGGCGGGCGCGGCGCGCGATCGGAATCCGGCGCAGAGGCTGGGCCGCGCGCCGGGGCGCCACCTCGAGGTAGCGAAATACGGCTCGGCCGAAGCGCAGAACGTCGCCGTCGGCGAGGTGGGCGACGGTCACGCGACGGCCGTTGAGGAACGTTCCGTTGGAGCTGCGGTCGTCGAGCACCCGCGCTCCCTCGCCGCGCAGCGCCAGGATCGCGTGCCGGCGGGAGACGTGGGAGTCCTCGAGCCGGACGTCGGCCACCAGGCCGCGTCCGATGTGGGTGATCGGCCGGTCGAGCGCGAGCAGGAAGTTCTGGTTCTCGTGCTCGATCGACAGGTAGCGACCGGCCGGGGCGCCGGCCTCGGGGATCAACCGCTCGCGGGTGCGGTGGTCGAGCAGGGTGACGGGATCGACGACGAACGGGTGCTTGGCATCCATCCCGTGGGTCGGATGGTCGTGCCGTGAAGAATGTCGGTGAGCCCGGTCCGGGATTTGGGCTTGGATGGTCATGACGCATAGATCACCATCCGCCCCGAACACCAAAGTCAGAGCCGTCGAAGAACTTTCGAAGCGGCCTTACACACGTAAACAAGCCGATCCGCTCGCGCGGATCGGCTGGCGAGCTCGCCTGACGGCGAACTCGGAGGTTGGCCGATCCGCTGGCGCGGATCGGCCAAGCGCGTTACTTGAGGTCGACGCTCCCGCCGGCCTCCTCGAGATCGGACTTGAGCTTCTCAGCCTCGGCCTTCTCGATGCCCTCCTTGACGGGCTTGGGGGCCTCGTCCACGAGCGCCTTGGCCTCCTTGAGGCCCAGGCCGGTGGCGGCGCGGACGACCTTGATCACCTGGATCTTCTTGTCGCCGGCGGCGGTCAGGATGACATCGAACGTCGACTGCTCCTCAGCTTCCTCGCCGGCGCCATCGCCAGCCGCCGCCCCGGCGGCGGGCGCCGCCGCGGCAATCGCGGTCGCGGAGACCCCGAACGCCTCCTCGAGAGCCTTGATGCGCTCGGAGAGCTCGAGCACGGAGATCGACTTGAGCTCCTCGATCCATTCCTCGGTGCTGGTGGCCATGTTTCCTCCTTATTCGTCGGACGGCGCCGCGTCCGACGCGGCTTGCGTTTCATCAGTGGTGTCAGTGGGTGCCTCGGCCTCGGGCTCCGGTGCAGCCTCCGGCTCCGGCTCCGGTGCAACCTCAGCCTCCGGCTCCGGCTCCGGTGCAGCCTCAGCCTCCGGCTCCGGTGCAGCCTCAGCGGTGGCTTCGGGCTCCGGTGCCGGCTCAGCCTCGGGCTCCGATGCAGCAGCCTCGGCGTCGGCCTCGGGGGCCGCCTCCTCGGCCGCCGGAACCTCGGCTTCGGGCGCCGCCGCGGGCGCCTCCCCGCTGACGAGGACGGGCGGGTCCATATCCGCGATCGCCTGCAGCTGGATCGCCAGGCCGGCGATGAGCGCGTTCAGCGTCCGCACCAGGCCGGTCAGCGGCGATGCGATCGTGCCGACCAGCTGGGCGTTGAGCACCTCCCGCGAGGGCAGTCGGGCGATCGAGCGCACGTCGTCGGCGGACAGCGCCGAGCCGTTCATCACCCCGCCCTTGAAGTCGAGCAGGTTCAGCTGCCGGGCGACGTCGTTGAGCGCCTTGGCCGCGAGCGCGGCGTCACCCTTGACGAACGCCAGCGCGGTCGGGCCGATCAGCAGCGGCTTGAGCGTGTCCATTCCGGCCTGGTCGGCGGCGCGCTCGGACAGCGAGTTCTTGACCACGCGGAAGCGGGCGTCGGCGTCGCGGAGCTTGGCCCGCAGATCTGCGACCTGCGCGACCGAGATCCCGCGGTAGTCGACGGCGAAAATCGCCTGGGCGTCCTGCAGCTCCCCCGCGATCTCCTCGACGACTGCTGACTTCTGGTCTCTGTTCATGTGCGTGTGCTCTCTCTCAAACGAAACGCCCGCTGGCGGGCGGGCGTCGGAGAGGCACGGCACACGGTGCGCCGGCCGGCTTCGAGCTGTCCACCTGTCCCGGGCTTATGCGCGCTGGCGGCCGGGGGTCTCGGGCTTTCAGTCCTTGGGGTTGCCGGATGCAGTCTAGTGACTCGCCCGTCCTAGGCGGCCACGGGCTCCTCGACGATGTCGCGGGTCCGCGACGGATCGACCTTGACGCCCGGCCCCATCGTCGAGGCGAACGTCACCGTGCGGATGTACCGGCCCTTGGCGGCCGACGGCTTGGCGCGGATGAGCTCGTCGATGACCGCGGCGTAGTTCTCGAGCAGCAGCCGCTCCTCGAAGTCCTTCTTGCCGATCACCAGGTGCACGATCGCCGTGCGGTCGGTGCGGTACTCGATCTTGCCGGACTTGGACTCGCTGACGGCCTTGCCGACGTCCATCGTGACCGTGCCCACCTTCGGGTTGGGCATCTTGCCCGACGGGCCCAGGATCCGGCCCAGGCGGCCGACGATCGGCATCATGTCCGGCGTGGCGATGGCGACGTCGAAGTCGTCGAAGCCCTCCTGGATCTGCTTGGCCAGGTCCTCGCCGCCGACGATGTCCGCGCCGGCCTCCTCGGCCTCGCGCGCCTTGTCGCCCTGGGCGAATACGACGATCTTGACCTCCTTGCCCAGCCCATTGGGCAGGGCGATCGTCCCGCGCAGCTGCTCGTCAGCGTGGCGGACGTTGAGGCCGGTGCGAACGTGCACCTCGACTGACTCGTCGAACTTGGCGGACCCGAGCTGCTTGACCAGCGCGATCGCCTCCGCCGGGGTGTACTCCCGGGAGCGATCGAAGCGCTGCTTGGCGTCGAGGTATGCCTTTCCGTGCTTGGACATCTCGCTGTCTCCCTGGCTCTAGACGACGTCCACGCCCATCGAGCGGGCGGTACCGGCGATGATCTTCGCCGCCGCGTCGATGTCGTTCGCGTTGAGATCGGACATCTTCTTCTCGGCGATCGCCCGGAGCTGACTCTGGGTGATCCTGGCCACCTTGTCGCGGTGGGGCTCGGCTGAGCCCTTCTCCAGCGACAGCGCCTGCTTGATCAGGACCGCCGCCGGCGGGCTCTTGGTCACGAACGTGAACGATCGGTCCTCGTAGACGGTGATCACCACCGGGATGACCGTCCCGATGTCGGACTGCGTCTGGGCGTTGAACGCCTTGACGAACTCCATGATGTTGACGCCGTGCTGGCCGAGCGCCGGGCCGACGGGGGGCGCCGGGCTGGCCTGTCCGCCGACCGCCTGAAGCTTGATCTGGGTTAGGACCTTCTTGGCCATCGAACTCTCTCGCCGCTTTCTCTCTAGATCTTCTTGACCTGGTCGAAGCCGACCTCGACCGGCGTCTCACGACCGAAGATAGACACCAGGACCTTGAGGCGCTGGGCGTCCTCGTTGACCTCGGAGATCTCGCCGCTGAAGTCCGACAGCGGCCCGGAGACCACCTTGACCGACTCGCCGATCGAGAACTGCGCCCGGCTGCGGGGCCGCTCGGCCGGCTCCATGTGCAGCAGCCGGTCCACCTCGGCCTGGGTCAGCGGCACCGGCTCGTTGGATGCGCCGACGAAGCCGGTCACGCCCGGGGTGCCCTTGACCAGCGACCAGGAGTCCTCGTTGAGGTCCATCTGGACCAGCACGTAGCCGGGCATCGTCCGCTTCTCCACCGTGATCTTCTGGTTGTCCTTCATCTCGGACACCGATTCGGTGGGGACGATGATCTGGCGCACGGCGCGCTGCTGGTTCAGCGAGACCACGCGGTGCTCGAGGTTGTGCTTGACCTTGTTTTCGTGGCCGGAGTAGGTATTGACGACGTACCAACGAAACATGTTTCTCTCAGACTGAAAGCTCTACTTGAGGATGAAGTTGACGACTTTAGTGGCGACGAAGTCAGCCACTCCGAGGAACGCGCCGGCGATGATCACGAACCCGATCACGACCCCGGTGGCCTGCATCACCTGCCGGCGGTCCGGCCACTGTACTCGCTGGAGCTCGCGCCAGCTTCCCTGAAGGAAGTGGATCAGGCGGCTGCCGATTCGGGGCGAGGGCGCGGCGCTGGACCTGGCGGCCAGGTCACGGCGCGAGATCGACGCCTCGACCTCCTCTTCGAACTCCTCCTCGTCGAGCTCGCCGTCCTCGTCGACGGACTGATCGTCGCCGTGCGCGTCGCCGGGCTGCTCGATCGGCGCCTGCGGGCGGCCCACCGCGAGCTGAGCCTCCGCCAGCTCGACATCGGGCGCGGCGTGCTCCATCGGATCCGGAGCCTCGTCGTCGTCGTGGCGAGCGCCGTTGGCGGTGGCGAGGCCGCGCCGCGCGATCGGGTCGTCGCCCGGACGGCCGGTGGAACGCCGGTCGCTACGGCGTTTGCGGTTACGCGCCACGACTAGAGTCGCTCCTCGCTCAGCGCGTTTCGCGATGCGGCGTGTGGCACCTGCACCAGCGACAGTACTTCCGCAGCTGCAGTCGCTCGGGGTTGTTCCGCTTGCTCTTGTTCGTTTGGTAGTTCCGGCGCTTGCACTCCTCGCAGGCGAGGGTCGCAGCGATCCGGACGTCTCCACGGGCCATGGCGCGCTTCTCGGGAAGGTGGTGGCAGGAATCGAACGCGCCGCGGGCGTGAAAACAAACGCCGCCCCGGCGCTGCCAGTGAGTGTAGCGCCCGGTCCGGCCCGAGCCCGTCCCCGCCAGCAGCGCGCTCACGGGTAGGGTGGACGCAAGAATTCCCTCGATGCTCGAACCGAGCACCGCGCGCACATGATCCGTCTCATCGGCCTGGTGGTCTCGATCGGGATCGCCGACTCGCTCAATCCTACGACGATCGCCCCGGGGCTCTACCTGGCCGCCGGCGACCATGCGCGCCGCCAGGTCGCCGAGTTCACCGTGGCGGTGTTCGTCGTCTATCTCCTCGGGGGCCTGGCGATCGCGCTGGGACCCGGCGAGCTCCTGCTCGCGGTCGTGCCGCGCCCCGGGCGGCACCTGAGCTACGTGCTCGAGATCGTCGCCGGCGCCGCGATGCTGGCCGCGGCCGCCGTGCTGTGGGGCTACCGCGAGCGGCTGGTCCAGAGCGAAAGCCCCACGATGCCGACCGCCGGGCGCTCGAGCGCCCTGCTGGGGGCCACCATCACGGCGGTCGAGCTGCCGACCGCCTTTCCCTACTTCGCCGCCATCGCGGCGGTCGTCGGCGCCGACCTCGACGTCACGCGCGTGGTGTTCCTGTTGGTCATCTTCAACGTCTGCTTCGTGGCCCCGCTGCTGGGCATCCTCGCCACCCTGACCTTCGCCGGCCCCGACGCCCAACGGCTGCTGACGGCCGGTCGCGAGTGGCTGGAGGCGCGCTGGCCGGCCGTCCTGGCCATCCTCGCCCTGCTCGCCGGCCTGATCGTGTGCCTGCTCGGGGTGACGGGACTGGCCGCCGCCCACCACAACGACTTCGGGACATTCTCGCGGCGCCTGCGCCACTACCTGCATCTGCACACGTAGGCCTGCGCGAGAGTGGGCGCCTGTCCGTGGGCCGGGAGGGCGCACGAGCGCAAAGGCTGGACCATGCGGCCGTTTCGAGCGCGCCGAACCGAGGCATATGCTCACGTAGTGACGGCGGTGACGGCGTACAGCCAGACGGTGGACCCGGCGAGCCTCAGCGACCCCGCGCCGGCGGCCTGAGGTCAGCCCTCGGTGGACTCAGAGCTGGACCTCACCCGGCTGGACGAGCTACAGCAGCTGCTCGGGACAGAGCGCGCCGCCATCGTCGACACGCTCCTATCGGAGCTCGGCACCGCCCTGGACGACGTCGCCGCCGGGCTGGCGGCGGGTGATCTCGAGGCCGTCGCGGCGGCCACCCACGCCGCTCGCAACAGCGCGTTGATGATCGACGCCCAGCCCCTGCTGACCGGACTCGGCGAGCTGGAATCCTGCGCGCGACACGAGGATCTCGTCGCCGCGCTGGCCGCCAACCGGCGGCTGCGGCGGACCTGGCCCCGGCTGCGCCGGCGGCTCGAACTGGCCGCCTCCGGCCCCTGAGCGGCCCCAACCCAGCGCGGCGGCTGGTCGATAGCCGCCGCGGAGTCTCCATAAATGCTCCAATCGGCCAGAACCCGTGCGTGGCTCTGATTTATATGCCGCGGCGATGCACAGGTCCCAGATTCTGATCGTCGATGACCACGCCCTGAGCCGGACGTGGCTCACCCGCGTGCTGGAGGAGGCGCAGCTGGACGTGGCCGGCGCCGCCACCCTGTCCGAAGCCCAGCGGCTGCTCGACGACTGGACCCCGGCCGGGATCGTGCTCGACCTGCGCCTGCCGGACGGGCCCGGCCTGGCGCTGGCGCAGCGCTGCCGAGCCGATCCGCGGACCGCCGGTTGCGCGATCATCGCCTGCACGGCCGGCGACCACCCCGACGAGGTCGTCCGCGCGTTCGAGTGCGGCTGCGACGCCTACGTCACCAAGCCGATCGACACCGAGCGGTTCGCGCACCTGGTCACCACGCTGATCCAGGAGCGAGCGGTGGCCGGCGCCCGCGAAGCGTGGACGCGAACGGCCCGTCGTCGCGGTCAGGCCGGCGGGGTCTGGGTCCGCGCCTGACGCACGAGGCGGCGCATCCCGTTCAGCCACCGCTCGGGCTGGGCGCCCTTGAGCGCCAGGTGCTGGGCCACGACCTCGTGCGGCAGGATGAGGAACGCCTCGTCCCGGATGCCGGCCACCACCACGGCGGCGACGTCCTCGGGCTCGAGCAGGCCGCCGGCGAGCAGCGGCGCCGCCCCCACCGGATCCTCGAGTGCGACGTCCAGCATCGGCGTGCGCACGCCCTGGGGGCACAGGCACGACACCTTGATGCCATCGTCGCCATAGGTGATCGACAGCCATTCGGCCAGCGCCACCGCCGCGTGCTTGGTGATCGAGTAGGCCATCGCCGAGACCTGGGTGAGCAGGCCGGCGGCCGACGCGGTGCTCAGCAGGTAGCCATCGCCGCGGGCCACCCAGTCGGGCAGCAGCGCGCGGGCGGCCCACACGTGCGCCATGACGTTGACCTCCCAGGTGAGCTGGAGCTCGTCGTCCGGCGCCTCGGGCCCGCCGCCCGGGCCGGGCACGCCGGCGTTGGAGAAGAACAGGTCGATCGGACCCCCGCCGCGTTGGGCCTCAGCGATCAGGTCGCGGATCTCCTGCTCGCGGCTCACGTCGGCCGGGACCGCGGTGGCGCCGATCTCCGCCGCGACGGCGCCGAGGCGCTCGGCGTCCCGGTCCGACGCCACCACCCGGGCCCCCTCGGCGACGAAGCGGGCCGCGCAGGCCCGGCCGATCCCGCTGGCCGCCCCGGTGACGACCACGTGCTTGCCGGCGAGCTCCATGTTGCCTAAGCCTATGGGGTCAGCCGCGCGGCCGGTCGGCCGAGTGGCCGGGTGCATGGTTCGTTGCCCAGAACGCAACCCGCGACCGAAAACCGTCGGCAAACGTCCCAACCGACCTCTCCTCAGAGCCCGTAGGGGCGTTTGCCGTCGTCACGGCGGCAAACGCCCCAGCCAAATCCCAGAGCCAGTTCATTGGGACGCTTGCCGACGCCCAAGGGCCCCAGCCACCATCCGTGCCGCCCTCGATTACCGCAGTTGACGTTCGCCGAGGCTCCTCTCACCGCCCCACGGACGAGCGCCAAACGACGGCGGCGCGCCCAAGCGCCGCGGCCCGCCTCGCCGAGAGCGCCGCCGCGGCCCGGGCGCGGCACCCCGCCGCTCAGGACATCGCGTCGACCAGCACCCGCGCCTGCTGGCGCTCGGGGCTGATCCGGACCACGTTCCACGCCAGCCCCAGCCGCTGCATGCCGGCGATGATCAGGCCCGAGAGATCGATCTCCCACCAGCGCAGGCCGTGGTAGGCGCTGCGGGGGAACGCGTGGTGATTGTGGTGCCAGGACTCGCCCAGCGACAGCACCGCCAGCCAGCCGACATTGGTCGAGTGGTCGTCGATGTCGAAGCGGCGGTGGCCGAAGAAGTGGCACACGGAGTTGACCGACCAGGTCACGTGATGCACGAAGAAGATGCGGACCAGCCCGCCCCACACCAGGCCCTGGAGCGCCCCCGCGAGCGTGAACCCGTGCAGCGCCCAGCCGGCCACGGTGGGGATCAGCAGTGACAGCAGCGCGAGCATCGGGAACTGCCGGCCGATCCGCCGCATCGCCGGGTCCTCGTAGAGGTCGGCCGCGTACTTCTTCCAGTCGGCCTGGCCCTGGGTCTCCATCAGCCAGCCCACGTGCGCGTGCCACAGGCCGGGCAGCCCGCTGCCATGGCCGACGTGGGGGCTGTGGGGGTCGCCCTCGACATCGGTGTGGGCGTGGTGCTTGCGATGGTCGGCCACCCAGTCCATGACCGAGCCCTGGACCGACAGCGATCCGAGCACCGCGAACGTCCGCTCGACCCACGGATAGCTGGCGAATGCCCGGTGAGTCAGCAGCCGGTGAAAGCCGACCGTGATCCCGACCGCGGTCACCAGGTACATCACGACCATGATGATGAGATCGGTCAGATCGACGGCCCGGTTCCAGAGCATGACGATCGCGACGAGCGTCCCGACGAACGGGACGACGACGCCGAAGAGGTTGGCGGTGCGCTCGATACGGGTCACGCTTCGAGCTTCTCATACTCCATGTGCTCTTTCTTGAGGGAGAGCGCGGCCCTGTGCCGCCAAAAACTATCTCAGAAGCACAAGTCTCAGCGGCGCCGCGGCCCGTACAGGAGCCGCTTGGGCAGCGGCAGCGGGGACATGGCCCCGACCGCGTCCCCCACCAGCGCCCGGGCCTCGAGCTTGGCCAACAGCCGCTCGAGCTCGCCGCGCTGGCCGTCGCTGAGCCGGCTGCGTCGCCCGCGGCCGGTGCGGACCAGCACGACCAGTCGCCGGCGCTCCGCGGGCGTCAACCGCAGCAGGTGGTCGCGGGCGACGAGGGCGATCTCGGCGGCGGCCAGGAGCTTGACCATGGGCACCCGCCGCAGGCCGGGGATGCGGCCGGTGGCCTTGCCCAGCGAGTGGGTGATCAGACCGGGGGACATGCCAATGAGGCTAGACGGGCGGCCGAGCGCCACGGACGGCGAGCAGCCGAGCGCCGCTGGGCGCTCAGGTGGCCGCGATCAGCGGGGCCCCGGCCGCGGCCGCCACCAGCGCCGCGAACAGCCGCAGATCCTCGCCCTGCTCGGGGTGCCACAGCACGCCGAGGGCGAACGCCGCCCCCGGGTCCTCGACGGCCTCGATGACCCCGTCCGCGGCACGGGCGCCGACCACCAGGGCCTCGCCCAGGTACCCGATCCCCTGGTGGTGCCCGGAGTGGACGACGACCTCGTCGCCGAGGATCGCGGCCGTGCGGGTCCCCGGCTCGGTCCGCACGCCGTGCAGGTCGAAGTGACCCGGAGCGGTGGCGTGCCCGTCGTGACCGATGGCGTCGGGCAGATGCTGCACCAGGGTGCCGCTGCGCACGACGTTGAGCAGCTGCATGCCGCGGCAGATGCCCAGGACCGGGAGATCGGCCTCCAGCGCCGCGCTGAGCAGCTGGAGCTCGGGGACGTCGCGCTCGGGAGCGAGGTGGACCGTCGCGGCGGCCCGCGGCTGACCGTAGAGCCGCGGCTCCAGATCGGGCCCGCCGCAGAAGATCAGCCCGTCGGCCAGCTCGACGGTCTCGCTCACCCCGTCGGTGCAGGGCGGCACCAGGACGGGCCGCCCGCCGGCCCGCGACACGGCGTCGACGTACCCGCGCGGCACCAGCGCGGCCGGCTGGCGCCACGGCCCCCAGCGGGCATCGGCCACATAGGTGGTGATCGCGATGATGGGGCGTCGGGGGATCACGCTGCAGCCATTTTCGCCGGACCGAGCCCGAACCGGCCCGCGCGAGGTTCAGAGGCCGAGCAGCCGCTCGGCGTTGCCGTGGGCGATCTTCTCCCGCTCCTCGTCGGCGATCGCCACCTCGTCGATGAACCGCCGTGCGACCGCCCCGTCGCCGAAGGGATGGTCGACCGCGAACATCACTCGGTCGGAGCCGATCGTGTCCAGCGCGCAGCGGAGCGGCGGCTGGGTGAACAGCCCGCTGATCGTCACGTGGAAGTTGCGCCGGAAGTACTCGGTCACCGACAGCTCGATCGGGGCGTTGGCCGGGTCGAGCTCGACGCGGCCGCCGAGCACCTCGTCGGCGCGCGCCAGCATGAACGGCACCGCCTCCCCCATGTGCCCGATGATGATCTGCAGCCCCGGAAACCGGTCGAAGACGCCGGCCAGGATCAGCCGCAGGGCGTGCAGCCCGGTCTCGATGTGCCAGCCCCAGCCCGGCGCGGCCAGCATGAAGCCCAGCGCCTCGCCGAAGCCCGAGTAGTAAGCCTCGAAGACCTCCCGAGGGGGCGGCATCGGGTGCAGATAGATCGGCACGCCCAGCGCCTCGGCGCTCTCGAACATCGGCCAGAAGAACTGGTCGTCGAGGAAACGCTCCTGGGTGCGACCGTTGACCAGGGCGCCCTTGAACCCGAGCTCGCCGACCGCGCGCGCCAGCTCCTGAGCGGCGGCCGCCGGGTCCGAGGTGGGCAGCGCGGCGAACGCGGCGAAACGGTCCGGGTGGGCGGCGACCGCCTCGGCGACCCGGTCGTTGAACGCCCGGGCGACGGGCACCGCCTGCTGGGGACCGGTGTGCTCGAGTCCCGGCTGAGCCATCGACAGGACCTGGACGTCGATGCCCTGGGCGTCCATCTCGGCGATGCGCCCGTCGCCGAGATCCATCAGGCGCGCCTCCAGCCGGGGCGGCCAGCGATGCGTCGGGTAGTAGGGGTGGATCTGGGGCCCGAGGAGCTCCCGCAGCTCCGGGGTGACGCAGTGTTCCTCGAGCGCGATCGTGCGCATCGTCAGGCGTACTCTCGCAGGCCGCGTCAGCGGGCGGCGCGCGAGGGGCCCGGCGCGCGCGAGGGGCGCGGTGCGCGGGCGAACCGGTCAACGCCGTCGAGCAGCTCCCAGTAGGCCCGGCAGGTGAGCTCGGCGTGGCGCACCAGCGCGAACGGATCGCCCACGGGCAGCCGCCCGGTCAGCGCGGCCTCGATCAGGCCGGCCGGACCCGCGTCGCCCAGGCAACGGCTCCTGAAATACCGGGTGCGGCCGTCGTCGGCGAACCCGTAGCGCCCCAGCAGCGCGTCGAGCTGGGGCCGGGCGACCTCGGCCTGCGCCGTCTCCAGCGTGTACATGGTCACCAGATGCGCCTCCATCGAGCGCTCGGCGTCGCCGGCCCACACGCGCACGCCGGCCTCCGTCTCGGGCAGCGGCTCGGCGGCGTAGTACCAGGCGGTCGACTCAGACCAGCCGGTGGCCGCGGCGAATGCGGACCAGAGCTCGACGTCGCGCTCGCAGGCGGCGGCGACCCAGCCGAGCTGCTCGCCCAGCATGCCGTCGGCCAGGGCGGCCGCTCGCTGGGCGACCTCGGCGAGCGTCACCACGACGTGGTGGTGCTCCTCGGCGTACGCGTGCAGCTCTTCCGGCGCGAGCTCGCCGGCGAACCAGCGCTCATGGAACGGGTGGCGCCGGGCCGCCCAGTAGTCGCGCCGGTGGCCGATCTCGGCCAGCAGCCACCCCGCCTGCTCAAACCGGCCCGCCGTGATGTCTGTCATCGGACCGCCCGTCCTCAGGCGGCGCCGGCCGCGCTCATGTCCGGGTCTCCTCGGCGCGCACGTAGTTGCGCGCCACCGGCTCGGCGGCCGGGGAAGGACCGGCGGTCTGCTCGTGCTTGTCCCGATGCCACTCGTAGGTGGCGACCAGCTGATTGAAGGTGAAGTAGTGCAGCCCGGCGATGGCCAGCCCGGGGTCGCCCAGCTCGGGCGCCAGCGCGTCGTAGAGGCGGTCGGGCGCCGATCGGCGCAACAGGGCGAGCAGCTTGCCGACGCCACTCTGCTTGCGCACGAACGACATCGACGGGCCGACCCCGATCCGGGCCGACATCTCCAGCAGCTTGGCCGGCGTCACCTTGCCCGGCATCCCGATCAGCACCGGGAGGTCGATCCCGCGCTCGCGCAGGCCGGTCACCCAGTTTCGCAGCGTGTGAGGGTCAAAGCACAGCTGGGTGGTGATGTAGTCCGCGTACCGGCTCTTGTCGGCGAGCGCCTGCTGCAGCGCGGCCGGCTCGATCAGCGGGTGACCCTCCGGGTAGCCGGCGATGCCGATCGCACGAGGCCGCTCGGAGTGCTCGGCGACGACCGGCAGCAGCTCGACCGCCGAGGTGAACGACCCGGCGGGCGGGTCGGCGTCGCCGCCGATGAGGAACAGGTCCTCGATCCCGGCACCGCGCATCGCGCTCAGCAGCTCGTCGAGATGGGCGCGGTCGCGGACCATCCGGGCGGCCACGTGCACCGTCACCGTGTGGCCGAGCGCCTGGAGTCGCCCGCCGACCGCCACCGAGTGGTCCGGGCCGTGCTTGGGCGAGCAGGTGACCGTGAGGCGGACCGGTTCCGGAAGCTGGGCAGCCTGCTCCTCGCTCTTGCCCAGCGGCAGCACCTCATAACGGACGTCAATCGCGCTCATGGGTGCAACCTTGGCTGATCTTCCGCCCGGCGTGCACTCTCAAAAGGTTAGGTTTCCCCTCCCATTTGGGATGCGACATCCCGGTTACGTGCGCCGCGTTGCATGCAACGGGTCTCCCCGGCGCGCCGCGGTCACCGGAACGTGACGCCGCGGATGATTCCTCACCGCCGTAGTCGGAGCCCGCGCCCCCGGGGCCCGTGGGAGCCGGCCCCGCTCAGGTGCGGACGATGCGGACCCGAGCCTGGCCGCCCGGATTGAGCCCGAAGTGGACGGTCGCGTTGCCGACGACGACCCGCTCCAGCCACACCTGCTCGTCCTCGTTGATCGACGCCAGCGCGCCGACCTGCTGCATCACGGTGGCCAGCCGAGCGATCTCGTCGCACGTCCCCTCCAGCGGTTCGATGCCGCGCTCGGTGGCGAAGGTGACCGCGATTCCATCATCGGTCTGGTGCGCTTCCAGCAGTTCCAGACTCATGCTGCCTCCAATGCTCGAGACCTCCTGTCCCTTGTAAAACGGGCCGTACGTTAGCCCTCTTTCGCCCTGGCCACGCCATCCGAACCCACCGTGGCGTCCACGCCCACACGGACCGCCTTCGGGGCTCAGCCCTCGAGGTCGAGCAGCTCCTGGTAGAGGGTCAGCGACGCCTCCTCGATGCGCCGCACGACCGCCGCCTCCCCGGGGCCGGCAGCCACGACGGGCAGCCAGACCACGCCCTGGCGCGTGATGTTGACGTCGAGTTCGCGCTCGAGGGCGGAGCCGACGGCTCGCCAGCCGGGCGGCCGCCCGGCCCGGCGCACGGCGGCGCCGTCGTCGGTGACCGTCAGCCGCCGCTCGCGGCGCGCGACGCGGACCCGGACGGGATCGCCGGGACGGTACTCGCGATCGGTGCGGGTGGCAGACGTCGGCAAAACGTAGGCAAAGCGTACGCCCGCCGGTCAGCCGGCCTCTCGGGTGGCGCCCGCGGCGGCCAGGAACATCCCGACCAGCGCGGTGACGACGATCAGCCCCGGCTGGAAGCTGCCCAGCGAGACGGTCGCGTGCGTTCCCACCAGGGCGTGGACCAGCAGTAGCGCGATGCCGTAGATCGCGCCCGCGACGAACCCGCGGTCGGCGCCGCCCCACGCGTCCCGGTGCTCGAAGCCGCTGAGGAACGAGCCGACCGCGGCGAGCAGGCCGATGGCCAGATAGGCGATCGCGGAGATGCCGAGCAGCACTCCGGCGACCGCGCCGACCAGCGCCGGGATCACGCCCCCGAGCAGGACCTGCACCGGGCGGGAGCGATCGCGAAACAGCGGCGGGGCGTGCCGGGTGGTGACGCTCACGCCGGGATCCTCCCACGGCGCGGCGCCCGTGGCCAGCGGCCGGCGACCCGTCCGTCGACCGGGCCCGTCCGCTCGCTGTCGACTAGCGCGGCTCGATGCCGGCCAGCTCCGGACTGCGCCGCAGCTTGTCCAGGCAGCGTGCCCGGGTCGGGCCGATCGCTCCGATCGGCATCCCCAGCGCCGCGCCGACCTCCTCATAGCTGGGCGGCTCGGGCGCCGCCAGCATCCGCAGCAGGGCCTGGCAGCGCTCGCCGATCGTCCGCAGCGCCCGCGCCAGCGCGCGGTCGCGCTCGCCGGTGATGAGCCGCTGGTCGATCGTGTCGTCGCCGGGAGCGTCGAACAGGCCCGCCTCGTCGGTGGCCAGCTCGCGTCCGCGCAGGCGGATCAGGCGCAGGCACTCGCGCCGCGCGGTCGTCGCCAGCCATGCGCCCAGCGCGTCGGGATTCTGGATCCGGTCCAGGTTCTCCACCAATCGCAACCAGGTCGTCTGGGCCACGTCGGATGCGTCGGCGGCGGATAGCCGGTGCGCCCGGGCCGTCGCCCACACCAGGCCGGAGAACTGGTCCACGATCGCCTCCCAGGCCGCCTCGTCGCCGTCATGGGCGGCGCGTATCAGCGCATCGAGGGGCACGATGACACCGATTATTCCGGAGAGCGACCGCGTCGATGTATCACCGCAGCGGTTAGCCACTCTGTAGGGGTGACGCCCATCGGGCGGACATCGCAACGCGGGTCGGGGGTGGCCAGTGATGAGTACTTCACGAGATGAGCGGAGCGCAGCGATTCTCGGCATGCCGGTGGCGGAGACCGTTGACGAGATCGCGCTCAGGCAATGGCGCGACGTGTCCGACGTCTACTGCGCGTGGTTCAACGCCGAGCAGCAGTCCGGCGTCGCGCTGCGAGCCTGGTACGCCGCGTCGCCGGCGGCACGCCCGGCGGGATACGCCGCCTACCGCGCCGCGCTGGACCGCGAGGAGGCGGCGGCCAAGGAGCTTCATCGTCTGTGGCACAGGGCATGCCGGTGACAGACCGGCAGCCGGTCTGGGGGCGGACCGGACGGCGCTGAGCCACGGAGACCGGGGACGCCGCGGCGGGGGCAGCGGCGGGCCCGGCCTGCTTGAGCACATCGAGGGCATCGCGCGGGGGCACGCGATGCCCTCGATGTATCAGCAGCCCGTCTCGCTGCTCTCCAGCGGTGAGGGGAGTGGGGCGCAACCGGGGGCGATCCCTGTCGCCGCCGGCGGAGCGGGCCGACCTGCCCGCCCGCCGGCGCGACCGGTCCACGCGTCCGCATCACCCATCCACCCCGGCCAGCCCGGCCGGGTCAGCTCGCTAGCGCGGCGGCCAGGTGCTCGGCCTTCATCGGCATCGCCAGCAGGAAGCCCTGGGCCCGCTGGCAGCGCAACGCGACGAGCGCGTCGCGCTGCCCGTCGGTCTCGACGCCCTCGGCCGTCACGGTGGCGCCCAGCGCTCCGGCCATCGCGATCACGCCGGCGACGATGGCGGCGTCCACCTGGTCGGCCGGCAGCGCGCGGCTGAAGCTCGGATCGATCTTGATCCCGCGGACGGGATGGCGCTTGAGCCACGCCAGGGAGGCCTGACCGGTGCCGAAGTCGTCGAGGGCGATGCCCACGCCCAGCTCCCGCAGCTCGTCGAGCGCGGCGACCGCGGCGCCGTCGGAGCGCACCAGCGCCGTCTCGGCGATCTCAAGGGTCAGGCGATCGGCGGGGAACTCGGCGTGCGACAGCGTCTTGGCGACCGAGCGGGCAAAACCGGGCATGGCCAGCTGCAGCGCGGAGATGTTGACCGACAGCTCGAGCGCGCGGCCGGTTTGGCGGCCCAGGTCGGCCAGGGTCTCGCATCCTTCGCGCAGCGCCCAGGCGCCGAGCGCGACGATCGAGCCGGTCTCCTCGGCGATCGGGATGAACTCGGCCGGGGCCACCGCTCCGAACCGGGGCGAGCTCCATCGGGCCAGCGCCTCCACTCCCACCATCTCGCCGCCCGCCAGCTCGTAGACCGGCTGGAAGACCAGCGCCATCTCGCCGCGGATGTGCGCGCTGCGCAGTTCGCGGGCCATGGCCTGCCGGCGCCCGCTGCGGAACTCCGGGGTGGCGTCGGCGAAGCAGTAGCCGCCGCGACCGGCGCGCTTGGCCGCGTACATGGCGCCATCGGCCAGGCGAATCGCCTCGCGCGCGTCCACCTTGGGCGCGTCGATCACCGCGATGCCGACGCTGGCGGTCACCATCGTGCCGGCGACGCCGTCGAAGGGACGGCTGATCGCGTCCAGCAGCCGCTGGCCCAGGCCTGCGACCTCGCCGCGACTCTCCACCCCCTCGGCGATGATCACGAACTCGTCGCCGCCGAAGCGACCGACGAAGTCTGCCTCGCGCACGGCCGCGCGGAGGCGATCGCCGACCTCGTGGATGATCTCGTCCGCGCGGTCGTGGCCGAGCGAGTCGTTGAGCGCCTTGAGCGCGTCGAGGTCGACGAACAGCACTGAGATGCGGCTGTCCGGACCCACGCCGGCGAGCGCCGCCTCGAGGCGCTCGAAGATGGCCCGGCGGTTGGGCAGTCCGGTCAGCCCGTCGCTGCGGGCGTCCTCCAGGAGCCTGCGCATCGTCCGGTCGCGCTCGATGGCGATGCCGGCGAGCCGGGCGGCGTCCTGCATCAGCTCCAGGTGCTCGGGCTGCGGACGGCGCGGCGCGGCCCCGTAGAGCGCGAAGGTGCCGAGGACCTGGCCATCCGCGGTGAGGATCGGCATCGACCAGCAGTGCCCGAGGCCGCAGCTCAGCGCGAACTCACGAATCGGCGCCCACTTGGGGTCCTGGCTGATGTCCTCGCTGATCGTGAGCGTGCCCGACCACGCCGCCGACCCGCAGGCGCCGACGTTGGGGCCGATCACGACACCGTCGATCGCGGCCAGGTAGTCCGGCGGCAGCGAGGGCCCCGCACCGGGGTGCAGGGTGCTGGTCGCCTGATCCAGGAGCACCACAGACGGGATGACCGACGGCTCGTAGCGCTCGACGCTCTCGACCAGCTCGCGCAGGACCTCCGGCAGTGGCGCGCCGGCGGCGATCAGCGCGTGCAGCCGGTTGTGGGCGGCGACCAGCTCCCGCAGGCGGGCGATCTCGGGATCGACGAGACGCACCGGCGCCAGCACGGGCACCCGCTGTCCGTCTTCGGGCTCCGGGTCGGCCACGAGTTCTGGGAGATGGTGCGTCATACCTCCCTGTTTCGAGCGATCCGTGCCCTAACTTGATGGGGCCGCGCCGATGGTCAACGGACGGTTCGGTGCGCTCAGCCGGCGCCGAGGCAGACGAACCCGGTCAGCGCCAGGTCGCGGGGCCCGCGCGCCGCCAGGACGCTGGAAAGCGCGTGGGCGGGCGATAGTCCGGAAATCAGGCGGTTATGGAGGTCGATCATCAACCGTCGCGCCGCCGCATCGGGCGCGGGCGTCGTTGAGGCGATGACGGTGCGGGCACCCATGCCGATCAGCGCGGCGGCGAAGCCGAGTAGCTCGTCGCCCGGGCGGGCGTCGGAGATGGCCAGGTCACACGCCGACAGCACGATCAGGTCGGGCACCCGGCGCAGGCGCTGGAGCGCGTAGACGTTGAGCGCCCCGTCGGCCAGCTCCAGTGCGGAGAACAGCGGGCTGTCGGCGCGGAATCGCCCGTGGCAGGCCAGGTGCGCGACGGTCGCGCCGTCGAGCGCCCGGAGCGTCGCCGCCACGGTGGCCGCACGGCCGCGCAGGACCGCGCAGCCGGGGTGGCTGGCGCCCACGCCGGCCAGCTCGGAGCCGGCGTGGCGCAGGCGCGGCCCGGCGACGAGGACCACCTTGCGCCGGCGCCGGGAGCCGGGCGCCTGGCGCATCAGCCAGGTGGCCGCCGACGGCGCCACCGTGACCGGCCGGTCGCGCAACGTCGTCAGCGCGGCCCACGGCACGCCGTGCAGCAGGCCGGTGGGCACGATGATCAGCGGGCGCCGGCCGATCGTCTCGGCGAGCGGATCGACCAGCATCGCCGCCAGCTCATCGGCCGAGGCCTGGGCGCCGGCCAGCGCCGAGGCCCATTGCGGCGGACGCAGGTCGCCCCGGGCCAGGCGGGCCAGCGCGAAGCGCAGCCACTCGAGCTGCTCGGCGACCGGCGCCGCCGCGCAGAGCCGGTGATGCGCCAGTCGCCCGTCGACCAGCGTCACCGCGCCCAGCTCGCCGTCGAGCTCGACCATCTCAACCAGCGCCGCCGGCCCGAGCGCCGCCGCCAGCCTCCGGGGATCGGCCACCGCCCGGCCCGCCGCGGCGCGGGGCGTCCCCGCCGGGCGGCCCGGCACGTCATGGCGCGACAGGCGCCGGATGGACTGCTCCAACGCCGCCTGGCGGGCAACGAGCACTCGCGCCGGCCGGCCGGCCGCCTCGGCCCGCCGGATCTCGGCGGTGACGCGGCGCAGGTCGGTCGCGTGCTCGCGCAGCACCGGCGAGTCGGGCGGGGTGACCGGGGCCGTGCGCAGAGCACTCGCACGCAGCCGCTCCGCCCAGGCCAGGACGCCGGCGGCACCGCCCGCCTCCACGGCCACCCGAAGACCGAGCCGGGCCAGCTCGGCGCCGATCGCCGAGGCGGTCGCGCGCAGCTCCGCGGCGCCGAGAGCGGCGCGGTACTGCTCCAGCAGTGCCAGGCCGGTGCGGGCCGCCCGCTGGGCGCTCCGCGGATCGCCCGAGGCGGCCGCCACCAGGGCCTCGACGTGATGGATCTCGATGCGATCGGCGACCGGCCCGCGACGGCGCAGCGACGCGCAGCCCGCCAGCTCGCGGCGCGCGACCGCGGGGCGGCCGAGCTCGATCGCGACGCGGGCGACGGTGAGCTGGACGCGGGCGGCGAGATCGCTCCGGCCGGCCGCCGCCAGGACGGCCACCGCCCGCCGGCCGGACGCCAGCATCGCGGGGCGGACCGCGCCGGCGGCGACGGCCGCGGCCAGCGTCAGGCCGCGGGCATCGGCCGCGTGGACGGCGCGCCGCTGGGCGCTGAACGACCGCCGGGTCCGCTCGGCCAGCGCCCGCGCGCGGTCGGGCTCGCCGGCCAACAGCGTCAGCCGCGCCACCTCGAGCCGCCCGTCAGGATCGTCGACGCCGGCCCGGCGCCAGATGTCCTGGGCGGCATCGAGCGACTCACGGGCCTCGCCGATCAGGCGGGCCGCCACCAGGGCCTTGGCCCGGAGCAGCTCCAGCGAGGAGTTGTGCATGGCCGGCACCCCGCCGGCTGCCTCGATCGCGTCCAGCCGGGCCAGGCAGGTGGGCAGGTCGCCGCGGGCAAGCGAGACCCGAGCCAGCTCGTAGTCGGTCCCCAGGGCGGCGGCGGTCGCCCCGTGGCCCGCGAACAGGTCCCGCGCCCGGAGCAGATCCGGCTCGGCGGCGTCGGCGTCGCCCAGCTCGGCCAGCAGCAGCCCGCGGTTGCCCAGCAGACGGGCCTCCCAGATGGCGTCGCCGGCGCGACGCAGCGTGGCGACCGCCCGCTGGGACCCGGCGAGGCTGGCGGGGGCCTGCCCGGCCAGGTGCAGGAGGGCAAAGCGGAACACCTCGGAGCGGGCCCGCTCGATCCCGTCCAGCGCCGCGTCAGCGGCATCGAGCTCGCGCTGGGCGGCGGCGACCGCTCCGCCGTACGCCAGGCAGAAGGCCAGCGGCCGGCGGGCCATGGCGGCCCGCCGGTGGTAGCCGTGACGCTCGCCGACGCGCACCGCCGCCCTCAGCGTCCGCACCGCGCGGGCGTCGCCGAGCTCATGGCGGGCGAATCCGAGCGCATGCAGAGCGACCACCTCGGCCTCGTGCTCCCGCCGCGCGCGGGCTCGGCGCAGCGCGCCCTCGGCCATCGACGCGGCGCGCGCCGGATCGGTTTCGACCAGGCCGTGCGCCGCCTGCGCCACCGCGATCGTGTCCACCTGGCCGGCATCCCCGCTCATCCGAAAATATGTATCAGGACGCCGGCCGGCTGATCTAATCAATGAGACCACGCTGGTGGGTCGCCCCCACACACCACTGGAAAGGACCGGCCGTGAATCCCAACGTTCCGCTCGTGCAGGCTCCGGACCACCCAATCACCACGCGGGTCATGAATCACCCGAGCGTCGCCCACACCGTCCAGGGCGACGTGCTCGTGTTCGTCATGCGCGGTCAGCTGCTCGTGCGCGCCGGCGCGGTCGATCAGCTGCGGGCGCAGCTCGAGCAGATCGCCGAGCCGGTCGCCTCGCTGGGCGGGGCGGGTGGGTTGGGCGCCGGCTACGGCCGCCCGGAGCAGGAACCGCCCGCGTCGCGGGCCGGCGACAGCGAGCCCTCGCCCGAGCTCCCCGACGACCGCGAGCGGTTCGACCTCGGCGAGGCTGACGTGCAGCTGTGGAGACTTCGCGACCAGACCGCCGACCCGATCGACATCGCGCGCCGGCTGAGCGAGGTGGTGGAGCCCGTGCCGGTGCCGACGGACACGGGCGACGAGCTGCTCGTCCCCGCGGTCTCGCCCAACCATCTGTGCGTGGTGGCCAAGCCCAACATCTGCCCCGCCGGACCTCCCGGGCCGATCCCGCCGCCGCTGGACGCCGGCTGGTTCGTCGAGCCCTGCGGTGAGGAGGAGGACCGGGCGCATGTGGTGGTGATCGATACCGGGTACATCTACGCCCGCCCCCGGCATCACGAGCTCGACCGGCACGTCCGCTCGGTGCGCGGCACCTGGTTTGACCCCTCACTGCCGGGCTGGCGGTGGTGTCCGCCGGATGTCCGGTCCACCGACGGCGGGTACGAGCTCGACGGGATCGCCGGCCACGGCACGTTCATCGCCGGGCTGATCGGCCATCATTGCCGGCGCTCTCGGATCACCGTCGTCGGCCAGCGCCACGACGTCGTCTGGGTCGGTCCGAACCCCGGCCCGGCCCAGCAGGCGATGTTGTTCTCGACCGAGTTCGACGTCGCCCATGCGCTGCTGCGCCACAGCCGGGCTGACGTGATCTCGTGTGGCTTCGCCTTCCCGACGCTCGACAACTTCCCTTCGATCCCGTTCACCGGTGCGATGACCGCGATTCTGGATCGCTTTCCGGGCGTCGCCGTCGCCTCGCCGGCCGGCAACGAGGAGACGGCCACGCCGTATTGGCCGGCTGCCCACCCCGACGTGATCGGGGTCGCCGCCGCCAACCGGCTGGGCAACGCGCGCGCCTGGTTCTCGAACTGGGGCGACTGGGTCGACGTCTGCACCCGCGGCCAGGACGTCTGGTCCACCTACGTCGACTGGACCGGGCGCGTGGAGGGCTACCCCTCCTATGAAACGCTGCGGTTCAGGTGCTGGGCCGACTGGGACGGGACGTCGTTCGCGACGCCCAAGGTGGCCGGGGCCATCGCCCGCCGCTACGTCGACGCGGGCGGCACGCCCCTCCAGGCCTACCAGGATCTGATCGGCGGAGCCACTCCGGTGCTCGTGACCGAGCTCGCCGACGGCGCGCTGACCGCGGACCCGGTGAGCAAACCCAACCTTCATCTCCATTGACCGACGACCGCCATCCCGACGCCGACGATCGCCTCGTCGACGAGCTGCGCGGCCTGGTGGGGCGCGTCGACCCGGTGCCGCCGCTGGTCATCGAAGCGGCCAAGGCGGCGCTGGGATGGCGACGCCTGGACGCCGAGCTGGCCGAGCTGCTCAGCGACTCGAGCCTCGAGGACGACGCGATGGCGCTGGCCCGGGGTGCCGGCGCGCCCGTCCGCTACGTGATCTTCGCCGCCGGCACGCTGACCATCGACCTCGAGGTCCACATCGAGGCCGGCCAGCGCACGCTCCTGGGCCAGCTCTCACCGGCCACGGCCGGCCGGATCGAGGTGCAGCGCACCGACGAGGCCGAGCCGCTGACGGCGCAGGCCGACCGGTTCGGCCGCTTCCGGGTCTCCCTGCCCGCCGGCGGGTCGATCCGCCTGGCGCTGACCGACCGGACCCCGCCGGTCCAGACGAGTTGGGTCACGGTGTAGCGCCCGTCGCCGCCACGGGCGCCGCGCATGGGGCTCGTGCCAGGATGGCTCCGGTGCCCCGCATCGCCACCATCGGCGTCTACGACTTCGACGCCCCTCACTTCATCGCGGCGCTCGACGACGCCGGCGTCACCAAGGTGTTCGACATCCGCCAGCGGCGCGGGGTGCGCGGCTCCCAGTATGCCTGGGCCAACGCCCAGCGGGTCCAGCGGCTGCTCGCGGACGCCCGGATCGGCTACGAGTACCACCCCGAGCTGGCCCCGGACACGGAGCTGCGCCACCTCCAGTACCGCGAGGACGACCGCCAGGGTGTCGGCAAGCGCTCGCGGGTGGCGCTCGCGCCCGAGTACGTCGAGCGCTACACCACCGAGATCCTCGACCTGGTGCCGCTGGAGCCGCTGATCGGTCAGCTGCCGGTCCACGGGCTGGGCGCCCTGCTGTGCGTCGAGGCCACTGCCCGGGCGTGCCACCGCTCGCTGGTGGCCGGCCGGCTGGCGCAGCGGTTCGGCTTCGAGGTGGTCGACCTCGAGCCCGAGCAGGGCGAGCCCGACCTCTGAGAGCGTCTATGCGAACCGGTCGGGATCGAACGGCGCCAGATCAACCGCGGGCTCCTCGCCGCAGATGACCTGGGCCAGCAGACGGCCGGTGACCGGACCCAGCGCCACGCCGGAGCCCTCGTGGCCCGTGCCGACGACCAGGCCGGGGACCGCGCGCGAGGCGCCGATGGCGGGCAGGTGATCGGGCAGCCAGGGACGGAAGCCGACCCACACGTCGTCGATCGGGCACGACGCCAGGGCCGGGATCAGCCGGGCCGCGCGAGCCCGCATCGCGGCCGCCAGGTCGAGGTCGACGGTGAGATCGAAGCCGGCGCGCTCGCGCGAGGACCCGACGATGACCGCGCCGTCGGCGGTCGTCTCCACCACGGTCGAGATCTGGCGGTCGTCCGCGGCCGAGGCGACGCTGAGCAGGTAGTCGCCATCGACGAGCTTGTGGCGGAGGAACTGCTCGTCAGGCTCGGGCAGGCGCACCCGGGCGAGCTGTCCCTTGCGGGGCGCGACCGGTAAAGGCAGCCCGGCGCCGCCGGCCAGCGGCGCGCTCCACGGGCCCGCCGCCAGCACCACCGTGTCGGCGGCGAGCAGCTCGCCGGCCACGCGCACACCGGCGACGCGGCCGCCGTCGAGCGCGATCTCATCCACGAGCGCGTCGGTGCGGACGTCGCCGCCCAGCGCCTGCGCGCGACGAGCCAGCGCCCGGGCGATGCCCCGCGGGTCGCACTGCAGGTCGTCGGGGAAGTGTGACGCGCCCTGCACCGGGCCGGTCAGGGCGGGCTCGAGCGCGCGCACCTCGCCGGGCTCGACGAGCCGGCCCGCGACGCCCGCGCCCGCCAGGCGCTCCATCCGGGCCGGCTCGGCCGCCCACGTCCGGGCATCGGGGTGGACGATCAGGGACCCCTTGCGACGGATGCCGGCCACCGCGCCGAGGCGGTCCTCCAGCTCGCGATAGACGGCCAGCCCGGCGACCGTCAGCTCGAGCTCGGGCCCGGCGTCCTTGTCGCCGGCAAGCACGTTGCCCTCCCCCAGCCCGGTCGTCTCGGTGGCCACGCCCCCGCGGTCGACGAGCGTCACCGGATGGCCGCGCTGCGCGAGCTCGAACGCGGTGCTGGCGCCGACGATCCCGGCGCCGACGACGATGGTGCTCAAAGAGCGAAGCCCGCGGGGAATGGGTCCTCGGCGTCCAGCAGGTACTGGCCCATGCCGGTGATCCAGGCGCGGCCGGTGATCTCGGGGATGACCGCCGGCATGCCGGCCACGGTCGTCTCCTCCACCACGCGCCCGGTGAACCGCGTGCCGATCACGGACTCGTTGACAAACGGCTCGCCGATCGCCAGGCGCCCGAGGGCGTGCAGCTGGGCCAGGCGCGCGCTCGTGCCGGTGCCGCACGGCGAGCGGTCCAGCCACCCCGGGTGGATCGAGGTGGCGGCGCGGGCATCGGCCCCGCCGGCGCCGGGCTCGTGCAGCACGACGTGATGACAGCCGCCGATGCGATCGTCGGACGGGTGCACCGGCCGGTCGGCGGCGTTGATGGCGGCCATGATCCGGGCGCCCACGTCGATCAGCGCGGCCGCCTGCTCGGGATACGGCGCCACGCCGACCTCGGCCGCCGGCACCAGGGCGTAGAAGTTGCCGCCGAACGCCATGTCATAGGTGACGGTCCCCAGCCCGGGCACCTCGACCGTCGCGTCGCGGCGAAGCAGGAATGCCGGCACGTTGCGCAGCGTGACCGCGCGGGCCCGCCCCTCGGCCACGTCGACCCGGACCGTGACCAGCCCGGCCGGCGTGTCGAGGGCCAGGCTGGTGACCGGCTCGGTGACGGCCACCATGCCGGTCTCGACCAGCACGGTCGCCACCCCGATGGTGCCGTGCCCGCACATCGGCAGGCAGCCCGACACCTCGATGAACAGGACGCCGAAGTCGGCGTCCGGCCGCGTCGGCGGCTGCAGGATCGCGCCGGACATCGCGCCATGACCGCGCGGCTCGCGCATCAGCATCAGCCGCAGGTCGTCGCTGTTGGCCTCGAACCACAGCTTGCGCTCGAGCATCGTCTCCCCCGGCAGGGTAGCCACGCCGCCGGTGACCACCCGGGTCGGCATGCCCTCGGTGTGCGAGTCGACGGCGGTCAGGTAGCGGGCCGCGCGCATCGGCGGTTCAGGCGGCGGCCGGGACCCCGAGCGCCGCCACCGCGGCGTCGAGGATCGCCTGGTGCTCGGCGTCCAGCGGCAACCGCGGCGGCCGTGCGGGGCCGCCGCGCAGGCCGACGGCGTCCATCGCGCCCTTGAAGTACTGCACCAGGTGCGGCGTCATGTCCAGCCGGGCCAGCGGCAGCAGGCGCGGATAGAGCTCCCGGGCCTCGTCCAGACGGCCGGCCCGGACGTGCTCCTGCAGCTCCAGGCACTCGGCCGGGGCGACGTTGCCCACCCCGGTGACCCAGCCCACCGCGCCGGCGGCGTAGCCCTCGAGCGCCCAGTCATCTCCGCCGACCAGCACGTCGAGCTCGGTCAGCTCGAGAATCGCCGCGATGCGCCGGGCGTCGCCCGAGCACTCCTTCACGCAGCTGATCGCGGGCACGGCGGCGGCGACCCGCGCGATCGTCTGCGGCGACACGTCCAGACCGGATGCACCCGGGTTGTTGTAGAGCATCAGCGGCAGCCCGTCGGCCGCGTCGGCGACCGCGGCGAAGAACGTCGCGAACTCGGCCGCGGTGCCGTTGTAGTTCAGCGGCGCCAGCGACATGACGCCCGCACACCCGGACGCGCACGCGAGGGCGGCGTTGGCGCAGGCGGCCGCGGTCGAGCCCGCCGAGACGCCGGAGACGACCGGTCGCCCGGCGGCGGCGGCCACGATCGTCTCGATGACGAGGCGTCGTTCGTCGGTGGACAGCGAATGCGCCTCGCCCATCGTCCCGGTCGCGACGAAGCCCGCGGCCCCGTTGTCGACGAGGTGAGCGATGTTGGCGCTCAGTGCCTCGGTGTCGACCTCGTCCGCGGCGGTGAACGGCGTGAGGACGGCGGGGAAGATGCCGCTGAAGGACACGATGGGCTCCTTGGTCGGCGGACGGGCGGTCGCGTAGTGTAGTCCCATGGCCATCACCTTCAACTCGACCGATCCCCGGACCAACCAGCCCGGGCCCGCGTTCGTCGAGGCCACCCTGGCCGGCGTCGACGCCGCGGTCAATGCCGCCGCCACCGCCTTTGCGTCGCGCGAGCTGGCCGACCCGGCCCGCCGCGCGACCGCGCTGCGCCACGCCGCCGCCCGGCTGCGCGCCCGCGACGACGAGATCGTCGCCGTCGCCGAGTCCGAGACCGGACTGCCCCAGGTCCCCCGGCTGCGCGGCGAGCTGGAGCGGACGTGCGTCCAGCTCGAGCTCCATGCCGACGCCTGCGCGTCGGGCGAGCATCTCGACGCGATCATCGACCACGCCGACCCCGAGGCGGCGCCGGTGCCCCGTCCGGACCTCCGGCGAGTCAACGTGCCGATCGGGGTGGTCGCCGTGTTCGGCGCCTCCAACTTCCCGCTGGCGTTCAGCACCGCCGGCGGCGACACCGCCAGCGCGCTGGCCGCCGGCTGCCCGGTGATCGTCAAGGGCCATCCCCTCCATCCGGGAACCGGCGAGCTGGTGGCTGCCGAGGTCACGGCGGCGTGCGCCGCGGCCGGCCTCCCGGCGGGCACGTTCTCGCATCTGCTCGCGTCCGGGCACGAGGTCGGCGAGGCGCTCGTCGATCACCCCGGCGTGGCCGCCGTGGCCTTCACCGGCTCGGCCCGCGGAGGCCGGGCGCTGATGGACCGGGCCGCCGCCCGGCCCAACCCGATTCCGGTCTTCGCCGAGATGGGCTCGCTGAACCCGGTGGTCATCACCGCCGGCGCGCTGTCGGCCCGCGCAGAAGCGCTGGCGGACGCGCTCACGACCAGCGTCTGCAGCTTCGGCGGCCAGCTGTGCACCAAGCCCGGACTGGTCTTCACCCCCGACCGCACGTTCGCCGACGCGCTGGAGTCGCGGTTTGCCCAGCGCGCCGACGAGGTGCTGCTGAGCGCCGGGATCGCCGCCGCGTTCGTCGACGGCACCGGCGCCGAGGTCGTCGACGTCACCCACGTGCGACCGGTGCTGCTGCGCACCACCGCGGACGCCCTGGTCACCGACGATCGACTGCGCGAGGAGCATTTCGGTCCCGGGGTGGTGGTCGTCGCCTACGAGGGAGCCGAGGATCTGTCGGCGGCGCTGGCCTCGGTGGGCGGACACCTGACGGCGACGCTCCATGCCGAGCCCGGTGAGCTGGCGTCGCTGCAGCCGCTGATCACCCAGCTGACGGGTATGGCGGGGCGGGTGCTGTTCGACGGCGTGCCGACCGGCGTCTCGGTCACCTGGGCGATGGTCCACGGCGGCCCGTACCCGGCCACCTCCGCGCCCGCGACCACGTCGGTGGGACAGACGGCGGCGCGGCGGTTCCTGCGCCCGGTCGCCTATCAGTCGGCGCCGGCCGAGGTGCTGCCCGCCGCGCTGGCCGAGGGCAACCCACTGGGCATCCTGCGGCGCGTCGACGGCGTCATGACCCTGGCCTGAGGGCGCCGGCCCTGCTGGACGCCTGAACGACCGCGGCACGGCCCAACTCACCTGTTTGCGGGGCCACGCCGACGCTCAGTAGGTGCAGGACCGCGCGCCGAAGATGGAGTCCTATCTGCCGCAGGCGGCGGCCGCCACCACATTGGTGGTCGCGGCGCCGGCCCTGGCCGTGTGGTTGCTGGCATCGACCCAGCTGGTGTCGTCGACTGCGCTGGCGATCGTCATCGGCGCCGCCCTCTCGATGGCCGCCTCGGTGGCCGGCAGCGCCTACTGGGTCAGCAGCCGGCGCTCGCGGGATGTGCTGTTCAGCGAGCTCATGCTGTGGGGCTGGTTGCGGCGCTGGCGGGCCGAGCGCCGGCTGACCGCGGCGGTCGCCCACCTGCCCCGCCTGACCGATCAGCCGCTGGACGGCGCGTCGGACCATGCCGCGCTGGTCCGCAACCTGGCCAGGGCGCTCGAGGCCGGCGACCCGTACACCCACGGTCACTCGCGTCGGGTGGCCCGTTACGCGGTCCTCATCGCACGCCGGCTGGGCCTGTCCGCGGCCGAGGTCGACCGCATCCGGACCGCGGCGGCGGTCCACGACGTCGGCAAGGTGGAGACCCCACTGCACATCCTGCACAAGCCGGGACGTCTGACCGACGAGGAGTACGCGATCGTCAAGCGCCACCCGGCGGCGGGAGCGCACCTGGTGCAGGCGCTGGGCGACGATGAGCTGACCGCGATCGTTCGCCACCACCACGAGCGCCTCGACGGACGCGGCTATCCCAGCGGGCTGTGCGGGGACGCGATCCCCCTGGGCGCCCGGATCATCGCCGTGGCCGACACGTTCGACGCGATCACGTCGGCGCGGCCATACCGCCCGGCCAGTCCCCACCGCAGGGCCCTGGCCATCCTGGCCGGCGAGGTGGGGACCCAGTTGGACGCGGATGCCGTCCGGGCATTTCGCCTCTGCTACGCCGGACGGCGCCCGCTGGGGCTGTGGCTGACGGTCGCCGCGCTCCCGAGCCGGCTGTTCGGCTGGCTGGGCGGCAGCGGGAGCGCCAACGCGGTCTCGATTGCCAAGGTCGTCGCCGCGGCCTCGACCGCCGCGGTCCTCGGCGGCGCGGCGGCCTCAGCGGCCCCGCTGCGAGCCTGGTCACCGGCTGGGTCGCGGCTGGACGCAAGCCGCACGGCGAGCGGGCGCGGTGGTTCGGTCGGCGCGTCCTCGGTGGCCACCGGTCGCGCGGGCGCGCCCCGGCCGCTGATCGTGCTCAGCCGGCTCTCGCCCGCGCCGGCCCGGCTGCCGCAGGCGCGGCGGGAGCGACGGACGCGGCGCGCGCCCGCGCGACCGCTCTCGATCGCCCGCGCGGAGGTGCGAGGACACGAGGTCGCCGCGAGCCGATCGCCGGCGGTCACCGACGCCTCGCGGGCGCCGGGGAGCACCCCGGCTCCGTCGGCTCCGTCGGCTTCGTCGGCTCCGTCGGCTTCGCGGGCGTCCGGGATCTCGACCTCGCCGTCGGCCCGGGCGCCGTCACCGCCGACGGGCACCACGACCGGCTCGGGCCCACCGTCGACGACGGCGACTCAACCGCCACCGGCGACCGCCGTCGCGCCCCCGACGACGGGCACTACGACGACAGCGGCGCCCACGACCCAGACACCGGCGCCGACCACCTCGACGCCCGCCCCGACCACCTCGACGACCACGCCGACGGTCCCGCCCACCTCAGGCGCGACCGGTCACCCGGGCACCGGCTACGGTCCGGGCAACGGCTGGGGCAGCGGCGGCGGTCCGGGCAACGGCTACGGCCGAGGCGGCGGGGGACGCGGCCATTCGGTCAGCGGTCACTGAGTCGAGGCCGGCACAAACTGCCCCAGCCCGCGCTCGAGGGCCGCGTAGGCCTCGCCGGACTGGGTGATCATGTCGGCGACGACCGTCGGCGCGTCCTCGCCGTCGGAGAGCCGCTCCATCCCGCACGTGAGGAAGGCGACGTTGACCCCGCACAGCGCCCGGGCCAGGGCGTGGCAGGTGGGGTCGTCGGGCGGCCGATTCCACGCCTGCGCCAGCGCGTCGCCGGCGCGGCGGGCCTGGCGGCCGAACGACGCCTCGGCGTAATCCCGCAACGCGGGGCTGGCGCGGACGATCTCCCAGAAGCCGTGGGTCTCGCCGCCCCGGGAGAGAATCGCGCCGAACCGCTCCCAGAACTCGCGGGTGTGCCGGCGGAAGGCGGCGACGAGGGAGGCGCCGTCATGCGGACCGGCGACGAGCGCCAGCAACGCCTCGGCGATCTCCTCTTCCCGGTCGAACAGCATCTGCTCCTTCGTCGGGAAGTAGTTGAACACCGTCTGGCGCGAGACGTCGGCGGTGCGGGCCACGTCGTCGACGGTCACCGACTCGAAGCCGTGCTCCCGGAACAGGTGGGCTGCCGCCTGGGCGATCGCCTCCCGGGTGCGCCGCTTCTTGGTCTCTCGTAAGCCCGTCATTTTCGCTTAAATCATACACTGAGTCGAAAATTAGACTAAGTCTGTTATTGTCATCTCTCCGTGAACGCGGGCATCCACATCCAGGGGCTGACGAAGACCTACCGCGGGCCGGGTGGACCGGTGCGCGCGGTCAAGGGGATCGACGTCTCGATCGCGCCGGGCGAGACGGTCGCGCTGCTCGGCCCCAACGGGGCCGGCAAGTCGACGACGATCGACGTGCTGCTCGGGCTCGGCCGGCCCGACAGCGGGGAGGTGACCGTCTTCGGCAAGGCCCCGCGTGACGCCGTCGACGCCGGCCTGGTCGGCGGCATGCTCCAGACCGGAGCGCTCATCCGCGACCTCACGGTGCGGGAGCTGATCATGGTCATGGCGTCGCTGTACCCGGACCCGCTCGACGTCGACGAGGTGATCACGCTCACCGGCCTGCGCGAGGCGGCCGGCCAGCGCACCCAGAAGCTCTCCGGCGGGCAGACCCAGCGGGCCCGGTTCGCCATCGCACTGGTCGCCAACCCCTCCCTGCTCGTCCTCGACGAGCCGACGGTGGCGATGGACGTCGAGGGCCGCCGCGACTTCTGGATGACGATGCGGGAATACGCATCGCGGGGCAAGACCGTCCTGTTCGCCACCCACTACCTCGAGGAGGCTGACGCCAACGCCGACCGGGCGGTGATGATGGCCCAGGGGCGGATCGTCGCCGACGGGTCGACGACCGAGATCAAGGCGCGCATCGGCCATCGCACGATCCGCACCACGCTGGCCGGCGTCGATCGCGCCGAGCTGGCGGGTCTCGACGGCGTGACCGGCGCCGAGCGCCACGGCGACTCGGTCATCCTGCGCTGCTCGGACTCTGACCGGGCGATCCGCGCGCTGCTGGTGAGCTACCCGGCGGCGCGGGACATCGAGATCACCGGGGCGGCACTGGAGGACGCGTTCCTGGAGCTGACCCGCGAGGCCGATTCGGACCGATCACACGAGCTGACGGAGGTGGCCCGATGACCGGCGCGCTCTACACCCGCTACGAGCTGATCCGGGCGTTCCGCAACCGGCGGTTCTTCTTCTTCTCGCTCGGCTTCCCCTTGATCCTGTACTTCATCATCGCCGGGCCGCAGAGCAGCCAGACCAATTTCGGCGGCACCGGCATCTCGGCGGCGCTGTTCTACATGGCCGGCCTGGTGTCGTTCGGAACGATGACCTCGATGATCTCCACCGGCGCGCGGATCGCCGGCGAGCGTCAGGTGGGCTGGACCCGGCAGCTCCGCGCGACGCCGCTGTCGACGCGGTCCTACTTCCGGGCCAAGGTGCTGACCGCCTACGCCATGGCGGGCCTCACCATCGCGGCGCTCTACATCGCCGGTGCGATCCTCGGCGTCAACCTCGCGGTGGGCAACTGGCTGGAGATGACCGGACTGATCCTGGTCGGTCTGCTCCCGTTCGCGGCGCTCGGAATCGTGCTCGGCCACCTGCTCACCGTCGACTCGATCGGGCCGGCGATCGGCGGCCTCACCGCGCTGCTGGCGCTCGTGGGCGGCGTGTGGTTCCCGGTCAACCACGGATTCCTCCACGATGTCGGCCAGGGCCTGCCGTCCTACTGGCTCGCCCAGGCGGGCCACGTCGGCAGCGGCGGGTCGGCATGGGGCGCCAAGGGCTGGCTGGTGATGGCGGCGTGGACCGTGATCCTGGGCGGACTGGCGGGGTACGCCTACCGGCGCGACACCAGCCGGGTCTAGTGGTTCTGACCGGTTGGGGCCATCAGCTACGCGATCAGCCCGGTCCGCATCGCCTTGGCGACCGCGGCGGCCCGGTCACTGACCCCGAGCTTGGCGTAGATGTGCTCGAAGTGCGTGCGAACCGTCGCCGCGCTGACGACGAGCTCGCCGGCGATCACCGGCCCGTTGCACCCCGCCGCGGCCAGCTCGAGCACCTCGAGCTCTCGTGGGGTGAGCAGCGCCGGCAGATCGTCGTCGCACGCCTCGTCCTCCTCGACCAGCTCGGACTCGGGCCAATCGGCCGGCGCGAAGGCGATGACGTGCTGGCCCGGCAGCACGTTGGCGACGGCGAAGTAGCTGACGTGGAGCAGACCGCCCTCGGGTGAGGTGACCTCGAAGGGACCGGCGTGCGAACCGGTGTCCAGCAGACGCTCCCACGCGTCCTCGAGCGTCTGCGTCAGCCAATGGGGCGTCAGATCGTCGATCCGCATGTCGCGCAGATCGCGCAGGCACCGCCGAAACGCGAGCCGCGCCGGAGTGTTGACGTCGATGTGCCACCGCTCGTGATCCACGAGGGTCATGGGCACCGGGCTGCGCGCGAACACGCGCTTCAGTCGGGGCGCGTCGCCGACCGAGCCGGTGACGCGGTCCGCGCTGGCGCCGACCCAACGGGGGCTGGAATTCGAAGGGACGTGCAACACGGGCTTACGTCAATTGACAGACTCATATGTATATCATTCCCTCGCAACGCTCACGTCGGCAGTCCGCCGGATGACGACCGGAGCGTCGGAGGGGGTAATGGCGAGGACAGTGCCGGACAACGGAATCGCAGGCCGCATCCAGGCTGCCCGCCGGCGGCTCGGCTACAACCGCGAGGCCCTGGCCTTCCATTCGGGGGTCAGCTGGTCAGCGATCACGCAGGTCGAGGCGGGCCGGCGGATCAACCTGCGCCCGACGACGCTGGCAGCGCTCGCCGACGCGCTCGGGGTGAGCATCGACTACCTCGTCTCCGGACGACCCCGTCCGGTGCCGATGCTCGACCACCGTGCGCTGGTGTACCACAGCGACGCCGAGCTCGTCGGCAGCGCGGTCCCGTTCCTGGCTGCGGCGGCCCAGCGCACCGAAGCGGTTCTCGTGGTCACCACCCCGCACAACATCGCGCTGCTGGGCGAGCAGCTGGGCGCGGCGGCCGGCGACGTCGAGTTCGCCGACCGTTCGGTCTGGTGCCATTCGCCCCGGGCCGCGATCGCCGGCTACCGCGCTTTCATCGACGCCGCGCTGGACGCCGGCGCCGCCTGGGTCCGGATCCTGGCCGAACCGCCGTTGCCCTCCGCTCGCGCGCCCGCGCGAGCCCGGATCTGGGGCCATTACGAAGCGCTGCTCAACTTGGCCTTCCGCCACGATCCGGTGAGCGTGATGTGCTCCTATGACTCGCGGGTGGTCAGCCGCGAGGTCATGCGCCACGCCGGGGCCACGCATCCGCGCCTGCACGCCGACGGCGAGCTCACCGCCAGCCCCGATTTTGCCGATCCGAGCGGCTTCGTCCTCGACGGCTGACCAGGGGCCGCGTCGCGCCATATCGGTCAATCGTCGGATTGTCAGCGACGGGCAAAGCCCCCACACTCCGCGAGCCCGAAGCCAGGCGTGTGGATGCGCGCTGGCTCGCACAGACGTCGGGGAATTGCGCCCCCACTTCCCCGACTCGCCCCGGGGCACCGGATGGATCCGGCTGCCCCGGGGCACCCCCTTGCTGGTGGGGCCGATCCCCGATACGCCCGTACTACCCTCGGGGCATGCCTCTCGATGACCGTGCGCCCGGTGATGGGGTTCCGCGTCCGGCGGCGGTGACGGTCGTCGACGGAGGCTCGCTGTCGCTCGCGGAGCTGACGGCCGCCTTCAACGACGGCTACCGCGGCTACCTCTTTCCGGTCGCGCTCGACGACGCGGCCATGCAGCGCCACGTCCTCTACAACGACATCGATCTGGCCTGCTCGCGCGTCGTGATCCGCGACACGCCGGCGTCGCTGGCCCTGATGGGCCGGCGCGGGCCCGAGGCCTGGTTGGGCGGCATGGGCACCGCGCCGGACGCACGACGCCAGGGCCTCGGCGAGCGGGCGCTGACGGCGGCGCTCGACGCGGTGGCCGGGACCGGCGTCCAGACGGTGTGGCTCGAGGTGCTCCGGCCCAACCAACCGGCCATCGCGCTCTACCAGAAGCTGGGGTTCACGATCGAGCGCGAACTGCTGGTGTGGACCGTGGGCCCCTGGGACGGCACCCCGCCGGGAGCCGTCTCGCTGGATCTGCCGTCGGCGCGCGCGTGGATCTCAGCTCACCGGGAGAGCCGCGAGCCCTGGCAGCGCACCGACGCCACCGTGAAGCGGATGAGCGAGCACGGGGCGTTGCTGAAGGCCTGGGCGATCGAACGCGCCGGGGAGACGGCCGCGGTGGCCATCGCCGTCGAGGACCCGACGGCGCTGCGCATCCTCCAGGCCGCCGCCATCGACGACGATGCCGTCGCCGGCGTGCTGCGCGCCGTCGCCTCCGCCGGCCGGCCGGTCCGCGTGGTCAACTTCACCACCGCCGACTCGATCGCGGCCGCCTACGACGCTCTGCCCCGGCTCGACGAGACCTCTCAGTACGAGATGCGCCTCAGCCTCTGAGCGCTGTCGCGTCACGGCCGCTTGGAGGCTGGCCGGCGGCGGCCGCGTCCGGCGGGGCGGACGGTGTGAGAACGGCAGGCTTTCGAGTGGGTACGAAACGCCTGCAGGCGTCCCCGGCAGGCGTCCCCGGCAGGCGTCCCCGGCAGGCGTCCCCGGCAGGCGTCCCCCTTAGGCGTCCGCCGCAGGCGTCCGAGGGCAGAGGGTTGGGGACTAACTCAGTCATAGACAGAGAAACTCCCCAACCCCTTCCGTTTGGGAAGCATCTGGGCATAACTGACGTGATGCGTCAGAAACTCCCAAACGCCCGAGCCCTGAGTGTGGCCACCCAACCGCCGCGTCAGCCGGCCAGGGGCCCGCAGCGCACGCAGCGGGCCGTCCAGGTCGTCGGCAGCACCTGCACGACCAGCCGCCGCCCGCACGCCGTGCAGTACCGCGGCGGATCGGTCGCCTCCCGGCGCTGAAGGCAGCGCTCGTGGGACCCCTCGGCGACCGGCCGGCCGCAGCCGTCGCAGAACGGCGGCGGGCCAGACGCCGACGCCACTAGATCGTCTCGGCCAGCGCCTTGATCGGCATCGACAGCTCGTCGAGCAGCTCGAGGTCCGCGCGGGGGTCGCGGCCCAGCGTGGTCAGATAGTTGCCGACGATCATGGCGTTGATCCCCCCGAGCACCCCGGCGCGGGTCCCCAGGTCGCCCAGGGTCAGCTCGCGGCCGCCGGCGAAGCGCAGGATCGTCCGGGGCAGCGCCAGGCGGAAGGCGGCGATCGCCCGCAGGGCATCGCGGGCCTCGATCGTCGACAGCTCGCCGAACGGGGTGCCCGGGCGGGGATCGAGGAAGTTCAGCGGGACCTCGTCGGGCTCCAGCGCGGCGAGCTGGGCGGCGAACTCGGCCCGCTGGGCGAGCGTCTCCCCCATCCCGACGATGCCGCCGCAGCAGACCTCCATGCCCAGCTCGCGGACGAGCCGCAGCGTCGCGAAGCGCTCCTCCCAGGTGTGGGTGGTGACCACCTCGGCGAAGTGGGAGCGCGCCGTCTCGAGGTTGTGGTTGTAGCGGTGGACGCCGAGCGCGGCCAGCTCCTGAGCCTGCTCTCGCGTGAGGATGCCCAGCGAGCAGGCGATGTTGATCGGCACCTCGGCCGCGATCGCGGCCACGGCGTCGCGCACCTGGGCCATCAGCCGCTGGTCCGGGCCGCGCACCGCGGCCACCAGGCAGAACTCGGTCGCGCCGGTGGCCGCCGTCTCGCGGGCGGCCTCCACCAGGGCGGGGATGTCGAGCCGCACCGCGCGCACCGGCGTCTCGAACCGCCCCGACTGCGAGCAGAAGTGACAGTCCTCGGGACAGCCGCCGGTCTTGATCGAGACGATGCCCTCCACCTCGACCGCCGGCCCGCACCAGCGCAGGCGGACCTCGTGGGCGAGCGCCAGCGCGTCGTCGACGTCCTCGTCGGGCAGGCGCAGCACCGCGAGGATCTGCTCCTCGTCGAGCCCGATCCCGCGCGCGAGCACCCGTTCGCGCGCGACGGCGAGGATGGCCGGTGCGGTCATGCCGGCATCCTACGTGGCCTCGAGCGGCAACGGCGAGAGCGGCTTGAGCTCCTCGAGGCGCAGCAGCGTGGTCACCCGGGACGCCCCGCCGCGCGTCGACAGCCGCACGAGCACGCGCTGGAGCTCGGCCACCTGGCGGGCGACGATCACCAGCACGACGTCGGTCTCGCCGGTCACCCAGTCAGCCGAGATGACCTCGGGCATCGCTCGCACCGCATCGGCGAAGCGGCGGTGGCTGGCCTCGTCGTGGCGCTGGAGGCTGACGCTGACGTAGACCTGGAGCGAGAAACCGGCCGTGTCGGGGTCCAGACGGGCGACGACGCCGCGCACGATCCCAGACTCCTTGAGCCGGCGGACCCGGTGCAGCGTGGCCGCCGGGGACAGGTTGACCAGGCGGGCCAGCTCGACGTTGGGGCGATCGGCGTCGCGCTGGAGCTCCTCCAGCAGCTGGACGTCAATTAAATCAAGCTGAACCGACATCGGGCCAAATATTCGATCGTGTTTGGCCCTAAATGTCAAATGACGTCGCGAGTTTTCCCGAACGCTGACGATCATCGTTGATATGCGGAACACTGATCGCAACGCCGTCGTCGCCCTGGCCGTCGCCGGGGCGCTGTGGGGCCTCACCGTCCCGCTGTCCAAGCTCGTCCTCCCCTGGCTGGGACCGGGCTGGCTGACCGTCGCGCGCTTCGCGATCGCGGTGCCCTTGCTGGCGCTCGCCTCCCGCCGTGACCTGCGCCGCGCGCTCACGCCGGCGATCATCGCCGCCGGCGCGATCGGCTTCGGCATCGTCGTGGTCGTCCAGAACGTCGGCATCGCTCACACCAGCGTCAGCCACGCCTCGGTGATCGTCGGGGTCGTGCCGGTGCTGGTCGCGCTGATCGCCGCCGGGCGCGGCGACGGACGTCCCGGCGCGCTGGGCTGGGCCGGCTACGGCGTGGCGCTGGGCGGGATCGTCCTCGTCGCCGGCAGCGGCGGCAGGGGCGCCACCAGCGCCGGAGACCTGATCGTGCTCGCCTCCGCCGCGCTGTCGGCGGCGTTCATCGCCACCCAGCCGCGGCTGCTGCGCGGCCAGGACCCGGCCGCGGTCACCGCGGTCCAGTTCATGGCCGGCGCGATCGTGTCCACGCCGCTGGCCCTGACCGGCGGCGTGCCGAGCGCCCCGGCCGGCGCCGTGCCGGTGCTGGCGCTCCTCGCCCTGGGCGCCGTCGGCACGCTCGTGCCCTTCTGGTTGTTCGCCTGGGGCCAGGCCCGAGTGCCGGCCCGCCTGGCCGGGGCGTTCGTCAACCTCGAGCCCGTCGTCGGCGCCGCGATCGGCTGGCTGGCGTTCGGCAACGTGGCCACCCCCGGTCAGCTCGCCGGAGCCGCCGCCGTGCTGGCCGGGATCGGCCTGAGCACGCTGCCCTCGACCGCGGCCCGGGCCGGGCGCCAACGCGCCGGCGCCTGGCGGGCACGTGCACGGGTCGCCGCGCCCCGGCTGGCTCGGCTGGCGTTCGGCCAGGCCTTCGTTCGCTAGAGAGGCCGCTGCCCCCGGGGCGTCACGGGGCCGGCGGCGCCGCTCGGTCCATCAGCGGGCGCAACGCGATGCGCCGCGCTGCGCCCGGCACCGCGCCGGTCAGATCGACCGACTCGAGCCGGGCATCGGTCAGCACCGCGAGGATGCACGCCTCCGAGCCGCCGATCAGGGTGCTGCGCTGCCCGAGGTCCGTGGCCACGCGCCATTCGCGATCGCGCGGCCACCACAGGTTCGCGCTCTGGTGCACGTCGGTGGCCGAGAACGACGCGGCCGCCATCCCGACGGCCCCCATGACCAGCATCATCCGGCGGCCGTCATGGAGGGTGAGCTGCGACTCGTCGCGGTCGGGCTGACCGCCGGCCGCCAGGCTGGGCCAGATCGCGAACGCGCACGATTCCGGGGTCGCGGTGAAGCGCGACAGGATCCCCGCCAGCAGCGCCGCCTGGCGCCGGGGCAGCGAACCGGGATCAGGCGCTTGGTCCCAGAGCCCGGGACGGCCGCCGCCGTCAGCCGCGCCGGCGACGCCCGGCCAGCGCGCGCCGGCCGGGCGGGGGCGCCCGTGCCGCGCGGCGACCGTCGCCCAGCGCACGTCCTGGCGCCACCTCCGCTCGCCGGTGACCGTCAGGACGGTCTCGGGCCCATCGGCCTCATCCGGCCCGCTCACCAGCCGGTAGGTGCCTCATTGCCGACGAGATTGTCGGCAATCCAGTCTGCAATCTATCCCGACCCGGCCCGCACCCGCGCCGGGGTCACTCCAGCCACTCGGTGCGCATGGTCGGACTGGCGTGGATGCACACCATCCGGCAGGCCCCCGGTCCGTCGTTGGTGAACTTGTGCGCAACGCCGGGCGGGGCGATGACGATGTCGCCCGCGTGGACCGGGAGACGCTCCTCGCCGAGCTGGAAGGTGAGGTTGCCCGCCTCCACGACCCAGGTCTCGTCGTAGGGATGCCGGTGCAGCCGCGGCCCGTGGCCGGGCTCGCTGTGGTCGAGGATCAGCGACACGCTCGCGCCGTGCTCCTCTCCGCGGAGGTTCTCCCCCTCCAGGTCGACGGCGTGGATGACGGCCATGTGGACCTCCGTTCGTGCTGACGCGGCTCTGCGGTCAGTATGGGCGGTGTGTCGCCGCGCCGTCGAGATGCTCGTCGATATGGTCGAGAACTCAAACACGCAGCGCCGGGCACCACGTGATCACACCCGAACTCATCATCCACAGGAGCACCGCCGAGTGCCGCCCACGTTGATCGGCTCGCCGCCGATCGTCGACGACCGCGACCCGCTCGGGCTGGCCGCGGACGCCCCGCTGCTGCGCGCCTATCTCGACTGTCTGGACCGCCAGGCGTTCGACGAGTACTCGTTCCACACCCCCGGCCACAAGGGCTCGACGGCGCTGACCGGGTCCGTGGTCGCCGGCGACCATCCGCTGGCCGGAGGTCTGGACACGGTCAAGCTGCGCCACGACTGGCTGGGCGAGGCCGAGGCCCGCGCCGCCGCACTATGGGGCGCGGACCTGTGCAGGTTCTCCGTTAGCGGCTCGACACACTGCAACCAGGCGCTGGCCCTGTCCGTCGGGTCGCCCGGCGACGTCGTGGTGGTCGCCCGCACGCTGCACCGGTCGCTGCTGCTGGGACTGGTCCTGGCCGGGCTGGAGCCGGTGTGGGTCGAGCCGGAGGTCGACCACTCGATCGGGCTGCCCACCGGCTACGCGCCGGCCAAGGTGGCCGAGGCGCTGGCCGCCCATCCCGAAGCGGTGGCGGTGTTCCTCTCAGACCCCTCCTACGTGGGGACCTATTCCGACGTCGGCGCGCACGCCCGGGTCGCCCACGAGGCCGGCATCCCGCTGGTCGTCGACGCCGCCTGGGCGGCCCACTTCGGCTTTCACCCGGCGCTGCCGCCTCACGCGCTGGCCGCGGGCGCCGACGCGATGATCACCAGCGCCCACAAGACGCTGCCGGCCTACTCCCAGGCCGCGCTGCTGCTGGCCCGCACCGAGCGTCTGCCCGCCAACCGGCTGGTGCGAGCGTTCGAGGCGCTGCACACCACCAGCCCGGCCGGGACGATCATGGCCAGCATCGATGCCGCCCGCGCGCTGCTGGAGCGCGACGGCGAGGCCCTGCTGATGCGGACGATCGCCGCCGTCGCCGACGCCCGCGCCCGGCTCGAGCGGATGCCGGGCGTGCGGGTGCTCGCCGGCCCCGGCGTCGACCCGGCCAAGCTGACGGTCTCGATCCCCGGCACCGGCGCCCACGGGGTCGAGATCGAGGCCGATCTGATCGCCGCGGGCCTCCCCGTCGAGATGGCCGACCGCGACACGATCGTCGCCCTGGCCACCATCGCCGACGATCCCGACACGCTGGACCGCTTCGTCACGGCGCTGATCGCGGCGATCGACCAGCGGCGCGCCGCTCCAAGGCCGGCGCCGGCGGCCGCGGGCTGGATCGTCCACCCCCAGCAGCGGGTGTCGCCGCGCGAGGCGTTCTTCGCCCCGACCGAGACCGTCGCCTGCGCCGATGCGCCCGGACGCGTCAGCGCCGAGCTGATCGCCCTCTATCCCCCGGGCGTGCCGGTGCTGGCCCCCGGCGAGCTGATCACCCCCGAGGCGCTGGGCACGCTGGCGTCCGCCCGGGCCGACGGGGTCCGGATCGCCTACGCGGCCGACCCGACGCTGGGCACGCTCGAGGTCCTCGCCGGTTGACCGGCGCCGGCCGGCGATGGGGTTCGCCCCGCGCGGGCCGGTGGGCCTCGCGCGGGGCGTGCCGCCGGTAGCTCGCGGTCAGTACCCCCGCGGGTGGCGCTCGATGAACCCGCCGCTCGGCGAGATGCGCCGCGTCGACCAGCGGTCCTCGCCGTTGGACGAGGTCTGCGCCGCGGTGTCGAACCACAGCCCGGCGATCTGGGCGTAGACGTGG
>DATAWL010000009.1:0-63340 GCA_036267215.1 Solirubrobacteraceae bacterium
CACCGCCATCAACCGCCACCCCCGACCACAACCCGGCCTCGACGTCCACCGCGTCAGCACCCTTGACCTCCGCGACGTCCGCCTCCACCACGGCCTGCCGGTCACCGCGCCCGCCCGCACCCTGATCGACCGCGCCGGCCAGCTCACCCAAGACCAACTCGACCGCGAACTCAACCAAGCCCGCGTGCTGAAGCTCGTCACCGACACCGACACCGACATCCACACCGCCATCGACCGCTGCCCCGGACGCACCGGCATCGGCAGGGCTACACCACCATCCGCATCACCTGGCGCCAACTCACCCACGCACCCATGGCCGTCCTCTCAAACCTCGCCCAAGCCATCGCCCGCGCCCAAGCCCTCCGCGGCCTCTAACCCACACCACACCCACGCCGGGTCACCTCAACCGAGCGCAGCGAGGTCCCGGGCGAAAGCCGGCGCAGCCGGCGGTCTCCCCCGCGCGACCACCACCCGCCCCGGCAGCTGAAATTGCTCTTCGTGGCCGCCGTTTTCACACCACGGGGCCCCCGAGCTGATTGAATCCCGCCGCACGCCGGGCCGGGACCGTCACAGGAGGTGGAGCGGGTCGTGAGGAGAGGGCTGATCGGGCTGGCGCTCGCCTGCGCGGCACTCGGCCGCCTCGCGTCGCCGGCGCTGGGCTACACGGTCAGCTACCCCGGGATGCACCACCTGCACTTCGCCGCGGGCCCCTACCGGGTGACCCCGGGAGCCAACCTCATCCTGCTGGACTACAACCACGTCCCCAAGCCCCAGCAGGACGGGTTCATGGTGCGGATGCAGCCCAACCTGGTCTGGGCCCGGCCGGACGGGAAATGCTGCGGCAGGGTCCCGCCGGTCGACGTCATCCACCTCCATCATGGGGTGTGGCTGTCCAACGGGACCGCCGGCGAGGGCGAGGGCGACGGCTACGGCGATGCCTTCTACCCGTTCATGGCCTCGGGTGAGGAGAAGACCGTCTACCAGTTCCCCGAGGGGTTCGGCTACCCGGTCGGCGGCAAGGACCTGTGGGTCCTCAATTACATGATCCACAACCTGACGTCGCGGGCGGCGCAGGTCTACATCACCTATGACATCGAGTTCGTGCCCGCCACCTCGCCGGCGGCGGCGCACATCACGCCGGTCCATCCGATCTGGATGGACGTCGAGGACCATCACCTGTACCCGGTGTTCAACGTCTACCGCCACAGCGGCAAGGACGGCCGGTTCACGTTCCCGGACATGGCCAAGCACCCCCTCGACTACGTCATGGGCCAGCCGCCGCTGAACGAGTTCACGATCGACCACCCCGGGGCGCTCGTCTCGACCGCCGGGCACCTGCATCCCGGCGGGCTCGACGACACGCTCGACCTGATCCGGCCCGGCGCCAGACCCAGCGGGGGCGCGATCCCCGGCAGCGTCCCTCATTCGGTGCGGCTGTTCCGCTCCTATGCGCACTACTGGGACAGGCCCGATCTCCTGGGACATGTCGATGATGGCCACGCCGGAGAGCTGGCGCCCGGAGGTCAAGGCCGGCGACGTGCTGCGGATCAACACCACGTACAACAGCTCGCGCGCCTCCTGGTACGAGGTGATGGGGATCATGGTCGTGTGGGAGGCCTACGACGACGAGGCCGGGGTTGACCCGTTCACCCAGCGGCTCGACGAGCACGGCGAGGTCACCCACGGACGGCTGCGCGAGAACGAGTACTTCGGCGGGACCTACTCGCTCGGAGTCAAGCCCAGCTCCTTCCCGGACTGCTCGACCCACAAGGTCGTCATCTCGGACTTCGCGTACAACCCGGGTGACTTCTCCTCGACCGGCGCCAACCACTGCATGCCGACGATCCGCCAGGGCCAGCGGCTGGCGTTCGTCAACGACGACGCCAGCCCGCTCTCGCCGGGCAACCCGCTCAATCCGAGCCTGGCCTATATGGCGTCGATCTTCCATACGGTCACCTCCTGCCAGAACCCATGCGGGCTCAACACCGGGATCTCCTATCCGCTGGCCAACGGCGCCGGCGGGTTTGACTCCGGCCAGCTGGGCCTGGGGGTCCCCGCCACCGGCAAGCTGAGCTGGAGCACCCCGGCCAAGCTCCCTCCGGGCACCTACACGTTCTACTGCCGCATCCACCCCTGGATGCGCGGGGTGTTCCGCATCATCAGCGGCACCGGCGGCACCTGACGCCGCGACGGCGCGCCGCCGAGCGAACCACCCGCAATTGGCGCAAGTTTCCCCGCGGACGGGCGTTCCAGGACCATCGCTCATCCGGAAAGGAGATCCGCCCCCATGTTCCGCCGATCCGCAGGCCTGGCCACGCTGGCCGTGCTTGCCCTGCTGCTCGCGGCTGCGAGCGCGAGCGCGGCCCGCCCGTCGCGCACGTACTTCCCCCTCGACCATCTCCCGCTGGCGCACGCGACCTCGCTCGGAGCGGCCAGTCCATCGCAGACCATGCAGATCGGCATCGGGCTCAAGGACCCCAACACCGCCGCCGAGCAGGCGCTGATGGCCGCCCAGCAGAACCCGGCCGGCCCGCAGTACGACCACTTCCTCACCCCGGCCCGGTACGACGCCCGGTTCGGCGTGGCCCGGACGACGTTCAGTCGCGCGCTGACCTGGCTGCGCGGCGGCGGCGCCACGGTCATCGACACCTCCGGCGCCCGCGACTTCATCGAGATCCAGGCCACCGTGGCCCAGATCGACAAGCTCTTCCATGTCACGATCGGCGGCTACCAGTCCCAGGGCGTCCACTTCCTGGCCAACTCGGCGGGGCCCAGCGTGCCCGCCGGCCTGCACGTGCTCACCGTGATGGGGCTCAACACGCTGGTCCATCCCACCACCCCGCTGGCCGGCGCCCACCGCGGCGACCCGGCGCCCGGGTCGTCGGTGCTGGGCAAGCCCGCCGATCCCGCGGCGCTGAGCTCGATCCCGCGCGAGGGCGGCCTGGTCGACTCGATCACCTCGGCGCTCGGCTCCGCCGTCCTGGGCGTGGCGCCGGTGACCGCTCCGGCCGGCGGCGTGCTCACCACCGTCACCGGCGCGGCCACGAGCGCGGTGCCCAACGCCGGCACCCCGGAGATCCCCGCCGAGCTGACCCCGCAGCAGCTGTGGTCGGTCTACGACATGCCGTCGGACAACACGGGCCAGGGCCAGTCGGTCGCGGTCATGGGCGCCGGCGACTCGAGCACCACCGTCAAGGACCTGGCCGTGTTCGAATCCGAGCATGGCCTCCCCGCCGTGCCGGTCAAGGTGACAGACATCCCGGCTGACGGTGACTTCTCCGATACCTCGGGCAACGTCGAGTGGGAGCTCGACACCCAGGCCTCCACCGGTATGGCGCCCGACGTCAAGCAGGTGCACCTGTACTTCTCCGAGCACCTGACCGACCCCGACGCCGAGGCGGACTTCGCCAGGTGGGTCGACGATCCGCACGGCCCCAAGCAGGCCAACGCGTCGTTCGGCGAGTGCGAGACCACGCCCGCCAACGCGACGCTCGAGAGCACGATCCCGACGCAGTTCAACAACAACGAGGATCAGAACGCGCTGTACGGCACCGGCGCGCCCGACGCGCTGGAGCCGGTGGCCGACCAGACCCTGCGCCAGGGCGTACTGGAGGGTCGCACGCTGTTCGCCGCCACCGGCGATACCGGATCGTCCTGCCCGGTGCTGGTGCTCGGCCCCGAGCTCGGCGCCGGCAATGGCGTCGTCAACCAGGGCGTGCCGATCGTCAACTACCCGGCGGCCAGCCCCTTCGTCGTCGCCGTCGGGGGCACCGTGCTGTACCCCGACAGCGACAACACCCGCGGTCTCGAGTACCCGTGGCCCTACACCGGCGGCGGGCAGAGCTTCTTCATCCCGGCGCCGAGCTGGCAGTCGGGCGTGAGCAACATCGACCGGCCCTGCCTGTCCGACGTCAGCGGCAACCCCAACACCAGCCTGGGGACCTGCCGCGGCATCCCGGACGTCGCCGACGAGTCCGGCGACATCGCCACCAGCTCCTACGACATCTACTCCGATGAGCTCGGCGGCGCCTCCAGCGAGGGCGGGACCAGCCTGGCCTCGCCGCTGATGATGGGCATGTGGACCCGGATCCAGGCCGCGTCCCGCAGGGGCACCGGTTTCGCCGATCCGCTCCTGTACGCCGTCGGGAAGAGCTCCGCGGAGGACGCGCAGGCCTTCAACGACTACGAGATCGGGACCAACGGGGCCTACCAGGCCGAGCCAGGCTGGGACTACGTCTCGGGCTGGGGCACCCCGATCCTAACCCCGCTGATGCAGGACATCGACAACAGAACGGCTCCGATCCAGAACGGCTAGCGACCGCCGCCAGGCCCAAGCCGGCAGGAATCGCTTCTAGGATGCCCGGCCATGGCCCCCCATAGCAACCTCTACACCAGCGAGGTCGAGTACGACCCGACGGACCCGCCCGGCTACCGAGGCGCCATGGTCCACCTGACGAAAGCCGAGGGCGGGAGCGAGCTGGCCGTCAAGCTGTTTCACCTCCCGCCCGGCGAGATGCTGTGCCCTTACCACTATGAGTACGTCGAGGAGTGGCTGCTGCTGCTCTCAGGGGAGCTCGACCTTCGCTCGCCGGACCCAACGGAGCGGCTGGAGGCGGGAGCCGTCGCCTGTTTCGCGGCCGGTCCGGACGGCGCACACCAGGTCACCAACCCCGGCACCGAGCCCGCCCGGTTCGTGATGTTCTCCAGCGCCCGCGAGCCGTCGGTGGCCGTCTACCCAGACAGCGGCAAGGTCGGCGTGTGGGTGCCCGGCGCGAACTTCATGTTCCGCGAGGCCGAGGGGAAAGTCCCGTACTACGACGGCGAGGTCTAGCCCCGGCCGCAAGATCGGCCGGGGCCCACCTCGTCGGGCGGCGACCTGATCAGACGCCTGCCATCGTCACCTGCGTGAGGCGCAGGTGGTTGCCCGAGGGGTCGCGGAAGCCGGCGTCGATCCCGTACGGGCGCTCCTCGGGCTCCTCGACGAACTCGACCCCGCGGCCCTTGAACTCCTCATAGCTGGCGCGGCAGTCGTCGGTGGTGAGGAACACCGTGGACGCGACGCCCTTGGCCATGAGCGCGTGGATCTGATCGATCGTGGACTGCTCGAACACCGGCGGGCCGGGGATGGCCATCAGCACGATCGACACCTCGTCCTGCCCCGGAGGGCCGACGGTGAGCCAGCGGAAGTTGCCGAGCTCGGGAACGGTGACGTCGGACTTGACCTCCATCCCGACCTTCTCGGTGTAGAACGCCAGGGCCTCTTCCTGGTCGAGCACCCACAGCTGGGCGTTGGCGATACGGATCATCTGCTCCTCCTCGGAGTCGGTGGCTGAAGCGATGCCGTCAACTTATTCGCGGGGATCGGTCCTGTCTTCTCGAAACGTGCGCCGTTGCGGGCGGCCGTAGAAGCGAGCCACACAGCTGGGCACCACCGCCATGGCCGAGGCGGGCGGGACCGTCTCGCGATAGGCAGTCGGCGACATCCCGTAGGTGCGGGTGAAGCTCGTGGTGAACGACCCCAGGCTCTGCAGCCCGACTGAGAAGCAGATCTCGGCCACCGAATGGTCGGTGCTCCGCAGCAGCGCGGCGGCCCGCTCGAGGCGCCGCGTCAGCAGGTAGGCGTGCGGCGACTCGCCGAACGCGCGGCGGAACTCACGGCTGAAGTGCGCCCGCGACAAACCGGCGGCGGCGGCGAGATCGTCGACGTCGAGCGGGTCGGCGTACCGCCGGTCGGCCAGGTCCTTGGCGCGGAGCAGATGACGGGCGGTCGGGGCGTAGAGCATGCCCGCCCAGTATCGCCCCCGTCGCGGCCTCAGTCCATCGCGGCGCGGAGGATCGCGGTGGCGCCTCCGGCCCGGATCAGCGGCAGCACCGCGGTCAGATCGTCGGCGGGCGGGCGGTCCTGCTCGAGCATCGGCACGAGCTCGCGGACCGCGGTGTGCAGCCCGGCCACCACCTCCCCGGGGGCGCCGGGATCGCAATCGATCGCCTGGCAGGCGCACAGCAGCTCGATCGCCACCACCTTCTCCAGCCGGTCGGCGGCGTCGAGCGCCATCAGCGCCGCGGTCATCCCCATCGAGACGTGGTCCTCCTGGTTGTCGGAGGTGGCGATGCTGTCGATGCTCACCGGCTGGGCCAGGGCCCGAAGCTCGGCGACCAGCGCGGCCGCCGTGTACTGGATGACCATGTAGCCGCTGGAGGCGCCGGCATCGTGGGTCAAGAACGCGGGCAGCCGCCCGTTGAGCGTCGGCGACAGCAGGCGGAACGTCCGCCGCTCCGAGATCGACGCAACGTCCGCAAGCGCCAGCCGCAGCGTGTCGAAGGCCAGCGCCAGGCTCTGCCCATGGAAGTTGCCGGCCGAGATGACCTCCGGCGGGTCCTCGAACACCAGCGGGTTGTCGGTGACCGCGTTGAGGTCGGCGACCACCAACTCGCGAAAGAACCGGTACCCCTCGCGGGCCGCGCCGTGCACCTGGGCGGCGCAGCGCAGCGAGTAGGCGTCCTGGAGCCGCCCCGAGCCCGGGGCGGCCGTCCGGCTGGACCCGGCCAGCGCGGCGCGGATGTTGGCCGCCGCCGCGCTCTGCCCGATCAGGGGCCGGAGGCGGTGCACCCGCTCCTCGAACGCCGGCAGCGCCCCGCGCAGCGCGTCGATGGTCGCCGCCGCCACCGCGTCAACGGCGTCGAGCAGGCGTCCGATGCGAGCGGCGAGCAGCGCCCCGATCGCGCTCATGAAGTGGGTCCCGTTGATCAGCGCCAGGCCCTCCTTGCTCTCCAGTGCCAGCGGCCCGATGCCCAGCGATGCGAGCGCCTCGGCCCCGGTCACCACCCGGCCGCCGGGCTCGTACAGGTGCCCCTCCCCCAGCAGCGGCAGGAACGCGTGGGCGCTGGGCGCGAGGTCGCCGCTGGCGCCCAGGGAGCCGGTGCGGGGGACGACCGGGACGTAGCCGGAGTTGAGCAGCTCCGCCACCCGCTCGATGACCAGCGGGCGCACGCCGGAGTGGCCCAGCAGCAGCCCGTTGAGCCGGACGGACATCGCGCCGCGGACGACCTCGGCGGCGAGCGGGTCGCCGGTCCCGGCGGCATGGCTGCGCAGCAGGTTGATCTGCAGGTGGCGCTGGAGCTCGGGCGCCACCGTGTTGGACACGAGCGCGCCGAAGCCGGTGCTGATCCCATAGACGGCGGTGCCGGTGCTGAGGATCCGTTCCAGGGTCTCTCGATTGGCCGCCACGCGGGCCAGGGCGGCGGCGTCGAGATCGATCCGCGCGCCGATGCCGATCGCCTCGACGTCGTGGACGGACAGCTGGCCGTCGAGGGTCACGGCGCCGTTGGACCGATGGTCTGACATGCGGCGGCGAGGATAGCCACCCGAGGCCGGATCGGGGTATTACGCTCGCGGCGATGCGCATTCCCGCCGCTCACGGCGCCGTATCGCCGGCCGCGTCGTTTCAGGCGTGCCTGGCGGCGGTGCTCGAGCAGGATGCCGGGTCCGTGCCCGGGCTGGACCCGGCCGCCGACCCCGCCGCAGTGGGCGCGGTGTCACGGCGACTGGGGACGCTCGGCATGGGCATGGTGCGCGTGGCCGACCCGGCGTCGTTCGCCTGGCCCGGGCCGTGGATCGCCCGGCTGCGCGCCTCCGAGGCCGGCCCGGCACGGTTCGTGGTCATGTTCGGCGTCCCCTCGGGCGTGGTCTGGGACCCCGCCGGCCACGGCACGGTCGAGAAGGCCTGGATCGAAGACGGGTTTCTGCTGGCCGCGGCCGACATCGCGCTGGCCCGCCCCCCGCTCCCCGACGCCCCGGTGGGAGTCGGCGTGGTCGAGCGGATCTGGGTCTCGCCCTCGGCCGGCCGGCCGGCTCATTCGCCCGACGGGGTGCGCGCCCTGCCCGGAGAGGGCCTGGAGGGCGACCGCCACGTCAACGGCACCGGGACATTCCCGTCCGGGCTGCCGGGCAGCGCGCTGACCCTGATCGAGGCCGAGGTATGCGAGTCCTTCGAGCCCCCGCTCGGACCCGACGACCATCGCCGCAACGTCGTGACCCGCGGCGTGTCACTCAACGATCTGGTCGGCCACGCATTCACCATCGGGACGGTTCGCTGCCGCGGGATGCGCCTGTGCGAACCGTGCACGGTGGTCCAGCGCTACGCCGGTCGGCCGGTGCTGCGCGACCTGGTGCACCGCGGCGGCCTGCGCGCGGACATCCTGACCGGCGGCGAGATCCGCGTCGGCGATGAGATCCGAGCGCTGGCAGCCGGGCACTAAGCGCCCGCCGGCAGCACCAGCACCGATGGCTGCGAAGCGCCCCACAGCACCTCGACGTCGACCGCCCGCATCGCATTGGCGGTCACCGTCGCCGGGTCCGCGCCGGTGCCGGGGTTGCGGACGTAGCGGGGATGGGCGCCCGACGAGACCTGCAGGCGGATGCGGTGACCGGCGGCGAACCGATGGCCCATCGGCCACAGGGCGAACGGCACCCGCCGGCGCCCGTCGCCGTCGTCCTCGTACCGTCCGGGCGCGACGCTCACCAGCGCATCGCAGACGTTGCCCGATAAGCCGTCCGCGTCGACGTCGCACACCCGGGCGAACACATCGAAGTACGGCTCGCTCGCGCGCACCCACAGCTCGACGGACACGGGGCCGATCGCCTCGACGGTCGAGGCGAGGACCGGGCCGGTGTAGGTGAGCACGTCCGCCCGCGCCTCGAGCGGCGCGTTGTCGACGACCGCCGCCTGCGACAGCAGGACCGGGCCGCCCAGCGACGGCGTCGGGTCGGCTGGGTCGTAGCGGTAGCCGTCGGCACCGGCGCCCGCCGGCGCGTCGCCCAACGACCGCCCGTCGTCTAGGTACAGCCGCCGCTCCCGCGTCCCCGGGGGCGGCCAGGCGGGCAGATCGCGCCACCCTCCCCCTGACCGCTCGCCGGTGACCATCACTCGCACCGTGCTGTCGCGGACGAGCCGCGCGTCGCCGAGCAGATGCGCCCGCAGCCAGGCCAGGCCCTGGCGCTCACCGGCCCCGACCAGGCCGGGCGAGGTGTGGCTCCACGGCCCGATGAGCAGCTGCGGCGAGTGACCCGCCGCCGTCAGGGCCGCGTAGTCCTCGAGCATCCAGGGCAACAGGATGTCGTACCAGCCCCCGACGAACTGCACCGGCGCGCTGACGTCGCCCACACTGCCCGCGAAATCGCGTCGCGACCAGTAGGGCTCGGCGCGCGCGGGACTCGCGAACGCCTCTCGGAACCAGTCCACCGCACCTCCGGTGGCCCGCTCGTCGAGGTCGCCCAGCGGCAGCCCGGACAGCAGCGCCGGCAGCCGGCGCAGCCCCCGGTTGAGCGCGAGCAGTCCGAGGCGCCGATCCTGGGCGGTGATGATCACCATCCACGACGCGACGTTCTCCAGCGAGATGCTGCCCCCGGCATAGGTCTGGCCGTGGAACTGCGAAGCGCTGACCTGGATCGCCATCGCCGCCAGGTCGGCCCCCGCCTCGGCGGCGATCGCCCACTGGACGAAGCCCAGGTAGCTGGGTCCGATCGTTCCCACCGGGCCCGAGTGCCACGGCTGGGCGCGCAGCCAGCGCAGCGTCGCCAGCCCGTCGGCCCGCTCGTCGAAGGGGCTGAAGCGCCCACCCGAGCCAAACGTGCCCCGGACCGACTGGATCACGACCTGCAGCCCCCGCTCGGCCAGCAACCGGCCAAACAGCATCCCGACGAGCTGGCGGCGACCGTACGGCGAGCGGACCAGCACCGTCGGCTGGGCGCTGCTCTCGCCGTCGGCGGCCACCCATCGGTCGGCCAGCAGGACCGCGCCGTCGTCCATGGCCACCGCCAGATCGCGCCGGCGCACCACATCCATGGTGCGCGGCCGCGGGAGCCGCATCCGGCGGGCCAGGATCTCGCTGAGCAGCGTCACAGCGGGTAATCACCTGGCATATGACCACAGGATCGCACGGTGACGCCCGTCGCCCGCTGGGGCGGAGATAATGCCCGGCATGCCCGAGGAGGCTCCGCTGAACCAGACCCCCGCCGGGCTCGTGCCCGAGGGCCCCGGCTGGTTCGTGCTCAACGCCCGGCAGGCGCGCTGGCTCGACGGGGAGTTCGGGGCCTACACGCGTTTCGAGGGCGACGAGCGCTTCCCCCACCTGGGGATCAACGTGGCGGTCCTGCAACCCGGCCAGCCGGCCTGCTACTACCACGCCGAGGACGAGCAGGAGGACTTCCTGGTGCTCGCCGGCCAGTGCCTGCTGCTGATCGAGGGCCAGGAGCGTGAGCTGCGGGCGTGGGATTTCGTCCACTGCCCGCCGTGGACCGAGCACGTCTTCGTCGGCGCCGGCGACGGCCCGTGCGCCGTGCTCGCCACCGGCACCCGTCGCGGGGGCGCGACGGTCTACCCGGCATCGCCGCTGGCCCAGCGTCATCGCGCCGGGGTCGGCCGCGAGACGCGGGATCCCGACGAGGCCTACGCGGAGATCGCCGAGGACCGCGCCGCGCCCTATCGCGACGGTTGGCTGCCCGACCTGTGACGCAGTGGGGCGCGGGTCGCCGGCGGCTCAGCCTGAGTCGCCGTCGGCGTCGCCGTCGCCATCGGGCAGCCGCCAGCCGGGCGGTGCCGGCAGGGCCAGCGCGTCCTCTGGTCCCCAAGACCCCGGGGCATAGGGCTCGGGCGTCGGCGGATCCTCGATGACCGGCGCCACCACCTCCCACAGGCGTTCGATCTGCTCGGCGGCGACGAACAGCAGACGGTGGCGCAGCATCACGTCGTGCAGCAACCGCTCGTAGGCCTCCAGCCCGTCGGCGCCGTCGAACGCCTGATCGACGTCGAGGGTCAGGGCGGCCGGCCCCAGATCGAGCTCCGGTCCCGGCACCTTGGCCTGGACCTCGATCCGCACGCAGGGATCGTCGGAGAGCTCGAACACGATCTCGCTGGGGCGGGTGGTCCGCCGCGGGTCGTGGCTGGGGAACAGCCGCAGCGGGGCTTCGGTGAGGCCGATCGTCACCGTCCGGCGGCCCTCGCCCAGCGACTTGCCCGTCCGCAGGTAGAAGGGGACGCCGCTCCAGCGCCACGTGTCGACCCAGACCTCGAGCGCGGCAAATGTCTCGACCCGCGAGTCAGGATCGACGCCTTTCTCCTGGCGGTACCCCTGGTATTGGCCGAACACCACCCGCGAGCGATCCAGTGGGCGCACGGCATCGAAGGTCTTGGTGCGCTCGAGCTGGACCTCCTCGTCGGCGACTCGCGACGGCGGCTCGAGCGCGACGATCCCGAGGATCTGCATCAGGTGGGTGACGACCATGTCGCGGAACGCCCCGGTCTGCTCATAGAAGGCGGCCCGGCCCTGGATATCGAGCGCCTCGGGCACGTCGATCTGGACGTAGGCGACGTGGTCGCGGTTCCAGATGGGCTCGAACATGCCGTTGGCGAACCGCAGCGCCAGGATGTTCTGCGCCGCCTCCTTGCCCAGGAAATGGTCGATCCGGTAGATCGAGCTCTCGTCGAGGACCTTGTGCAGGGAGGCGTTGAGCTCCTGGGCGCTGGCCAGGTCGTGACCGAACGGCTTCTCGACCACCAGCGAGCAGTGCTCAGCGATCCCGCTCGCGCCCAGCATCGCCACCATGCTCTGCATCGCGTTGGGCGGCACCGACATGTACACCAGCCGCTCGCCCTCGGCGCCGATCTCCTTCTCGGCCGCCACCACCGCCCGGGCCAGGTCGCTGCCGTCCGAGTCGGTGGCCACGACGAAGCTCAGCCGTGCGGCGAAGTCGTCCCAATGCTCGTCGAGCTCGCCACGGCCGAAGCGCCCGAGCGCCTCGCGGATGCGCCCGCGAAACTCGTCGTCGCCGCCGGCCGAATGGCGGCCGGAGCCGATGATGCGGAAGTCCTCGGGCATCAGCCCCTCGCGGAACAGGTGAAACAGGCCGGGAAACAGCTTGCGGGAGGCCAGATCGCCGGTCGCTCCGAACACCACGAGCACGCGCTTGGAGGGGCGCACGCCCGGGCTCTTGGTCGACTGCGGCGCCACCCCATCAACCTACACGCTCCGCGCCGAGCACGCCCGTTGTCTGCCGGTGGCGGCCAGGTTCACGGGCGGTTAGGCCAGGTCAACCATCCGCTCGCATCGGGCGATACTCAATGGCGTGGAAGAGGAGTCTCCAGCGGGGCGGAGCCGACGCCGCAGGCGGTCGCGGGCGACGCTGGCCGCGATCCCGGCCGCGATCCTCGCCGGCGTGCTCGCCGTCGCCGTCGCCGTCGACGCCCAGCCGGGGCAGCCACCGTCGGCGACGAGGCACGGGCGGCCCCGTCATCACCGGGTCGCGCCCCCGCTGGCGGCGCAGGTGACGGTCTCCGCCCGGGCGAGCCTGGCCGCCGTCCCGCGGTCCTACCTGGGTCTGTCGACCGAGTACTGGGCGCTGCCGCTGTGGGCCCCGGACATGTCGCTGCTGGAGCGCGTGGTCTCGCTCATCCACGTCCGCGGCGGCGGTCCCTTCATCCTCCGCGTCGGCGGGGACTCCGCGGACCACTCGTTCTGGGATCCCGACTCCGCCCCGATGCCGTCGTGGGCGTTCACGATCCAGCCGCAGTGGCTCAGCGAGGCCGGTCAGCTGGTGCGCGCGGACGCCATCAAGCTGATCCTCGACCTCAATCTCATCACCGACTCCCCGTCGGCCGCGACCGCCTGGGCGCGCGCCGCCGAGAGCGGGCTGCCGCACGGCAGCATCGTCGCTTTCGAGGTCGGCAACGAACCCGACATCTACAGCCGGACCGACTGGCTGGCCATCACCGCCGGTCGGTCCCTGGACGGCCACCCGATCGACCGATCGCTGCCGGCCGCGATCAGTGCGAAGGCCTACGTCCACGACTTCCGTAAGTACGCCGCGGCGCTGTCCGAGGTGGAGCCCGGCGTGCCGGTGGCCGGGCCGGCGCTGGCCAATCCCGTCACCCACCGACGCTGGGTGGCGACCCTCGTCGACGGGGCCGGCCATTCGCTGGGGCTGGTCACCGTCCACCGGTATCCGTACTCGGGCTGCGCCGGGCGCCGCGGCACCGCGTCCTACGCCACCATCGGGAGGCTGCTGAGCCCGGCGGCGAGCACCGGGATGGCCCAGGCGCTACGGCCGGTCGTCGACGCCGCCAACGACGCCGGACTGGCGCTGCGGCTCACCGAGCTCAACTCGGTCAACTGCGGCGGACGCCCGGGTGTCAGCGACAGCTTCGCCACCGCCCTGTGGGCCCCGGACGCGCTGTTCGCCCTGCTGCGGGCGGGCGTGGACGGGGTCAACCTGCACGTCCGCGCTGACGCGATCAACGCGCCGTTCGCCCTGACCCCGGGCGGGCTGCAGGCGCGTCCGCTGCTGTACGGGCTGATCTTCTTCTCGCGGGCGCTCGGCCCCGACGCGCAACTGGTCAAGGTCGACGCCACCGCCCCCCGCGCGTCCAACCTCAGCGCCTGGGGCGTCCGCGTCGGATCGGACACCCTGCACGTCGTGCTGATCGACAAGGGCCGGCGCTCGGTGCGCGTGGCGCTGCGCCTCCCGGCCACCGCCACCGCCACCGTGCAGCGCCTTCAGGCGCCGTCGGCCGCGTCGCAGAACGGCGTCACCGTCGGTGGCCAGTCGCTGGCCACCGACGGCAGCTGGCAGGGCACCGCCACCCTGCAGACGGTGCCGCACCGCACCGACGGCTACGCGGTCGACCTCCGCCGCCAGAGCGCGGCGCTGCTGAGCGTCCGGGTCAGCCCGGGAGCGCTCGGGACGCCACGGGCCGTGGTCACTGATGACCGACGACCGCGTGCGGCACGTAGGGCTCCTCGAGCCGGGCGATCTCCTCGTCGCTGAGCGACAGCTGCTCGCCGGCCAGGGCGTCCTCGAGATGCTCGAGCTTGGTGGCGCCAACGATCGGCGCGGTCACCCCCGGCTTGTGCAGCAACCAGGCCAGCGCCACCTGGGCGGTCGATACGCCGCGGGCGGCCGCCACCTCGTCGGCGCGCTCGACGACGTCGAAGTCGGTCTCCGGCCGGTACAGCGCCTCGCCGAACGCGTCGGTCTGGGCCCGCTTGGTCAGCCGCTCGCCCGAGCGGGTGCGGTTGCCGGTGAGCATCCCGCGGGCCAGCGGGCTCCACGGGATGACCCCCACGCCCTGGTCGATGCACTGCGGGATCATCTCCCGCTCCTCCTCGCGGTAGATGAGGTTGTAGTGGTCCTGCATCGACACGAACCGCGTCGGGCCCGCGGCCTGGGCCTTGGCGAACTGCCACGCCCACATGCTGCTTGCGCCGATGTAGCGGGCCTTGCCCGCCTTGACCACATCGTGGAGCGCGTCCATGAACTCATCGACCGGGGTGCGCGGATCGAAGCGGTGGATCTGGTACAGGTCGACGTAGTCGAGCTCCAGCCGCATCAGCGAGGCGTCGATCGAGGCCATGATGTGCTTGCGCGACAGGCCCTGGCCATTCTCGCCGGGCATGGTCCGGCCGTGCACCTTGGTGGCCACGACGTACTCCTCGCGCATGCCGAACAGCTTCCTGAGCAGGGTCCCGGTGACGATCTCGCTCTGGCCGCCGTTGTAGACGTCGGCGGTGTCGAAGAACGTGATCCCACCCTCGACGGCGCGGCGCAGGATCGGCTCGGCGTCCGCCGCGTCGAGGGTCCACTCCCGGCTCTCGTGCTTGCCGTAGCTCATCATGCCCAGGCACACCCGGGACACGCGCAGTCCCGTGCGGCCGAGATTGACGTACTCCATCGGTTGCTCTCCCTGATCGCGGTTGCCGGGCCTCCGGGGGCCCCTCACGTCCACACATAGCAGGGCACGCGCCCGTGCCCGTCCCCGCGAATACAGGGACGAGCACTACCCGCGATGCCGCTCGATCCCGGCGACGACGCGCTCGGCCATCAGCCGGTAGGAGCCGGTGGTCACCCCGCCGATGTGCGGGGTCACCGAGACGTTCTGCTCCAGCAGCGGATCGAGCGGATCGATCGGCTCGTCCCAGAACACGTCGAGCCCGGCGCCGCCGATCTGCCCGCTGCGCAGCGCCGCCAGCAGCGCGGCGTAGTCGACCACCGGCCCGCGGGCGACGTTGACGAGGTAGCCACCCGTGCGCAGCGCCGCGAGTGTCCGCGCGCCGACCAGCCCCCGGGTGTGCTGGTTGAGCACGCAGCCCACGATCAGCGCGTCCGCACCGGCCAGCGCGTCGAGCAGCCTGGCCACCGGCAGGTAGGCCTCGAGCGCCAGCGCGCGCACCTCATCCGACAGGTCGGACGCGTCCCGGGAGCCGACGCCCGTGATGTGGGCACGGAACCCGCTCAGCCGGTTGACGACGGCCCGGCCGACGGCGCCGAGGCCGAGCACGACGATCCGGGCGCCGCTCAGCGGCACTCCGATCGGCTCGCCGAGCTTGCCCGCCTGGACTGCCTCGCGGGCCTCGTGCAGGCGCCGTGTCAGCGCCAGGAGGTGCAGCACGGCGATCTCGCCGACGCCATCGGCGTTGCCGGTGTCATGGCCGGCCACGTTGGCGACCGCGATCCCACGCTCGGCGGCCGCGGCGAGGTCGACCCCCTCGAGCCCGACGCCGAACTGCTGGATGAGCCGTGGCCGGAACCGGTCCATCATCCCCGCGTCGATCCGGCTCATCAGGGGCACGATCACGTCGACCGGCTCGTCGACGCGGCGGTGGTCGACAAGGACCTCGTCGTCGGGCAGCAGCTTCGCCAGCATCTCCGCGGCGACCGGGAATGTCGTCGAGGCCACGAGGATCCGCACCGCGCCGATTATGCGCGCTCAGCAAACTCTCAGCCGCCGCGCCCTCAAAAGTCCTGCATTTCGTGCCGATGACGGGGAGTGACCCTCCCTCGACCCTGGAGCCCCATGTCCGTCACCTCCGTCGACGGCTCGACCAACTGGCCCGCCGTCTCCCAGACCCCGTCTGCCCAGAGCAATCAGCAGAGCATGATGAGCTCCGTCGCCGGCTCGCTGGGCCTCAGCCCCAGCGCGCTGCAGCAGCAGCTGCAATCGGGCAGCACCCTGACATCGATCGCCTCCTCTCAGGGCGTCTCGCAGCAGAGCCTGGTCTCGACGATCAGCAGCCAGCTGACCAAGAGCGACCCGTCGCTGTCGAGCTCGCAGGCCCAGCAGATCGCCTCCGGCATCGCCACCCGCCCACACACCGGCCACCATCACTCCGCCGGCGGGGCCTCGGGCGCCGACCAGTCGTGGCAGTCGGCGCTGATGGCGGCGCTCGGCGACGGCTCGTCCTCCTCGACGTCGTCGTCCTCGATCTCGTCGACCGATCCGCTGCTCGCGGCACTCAGTGGCGACAGCTCGACGAGCGCCGTCGGCAGCACCTCCTCGACCGACCCGGCCCTGTCGCTGCTGACCGATCCGTCATCGACCAGCACCGACGGCTCGTCCGCGACGACCGACCCGCTGGCGGCGCTGCTGACCGCGACCAACCCCACCTCGAGCACCGATCCGCTGCTGACCTCGCTGTCGGACAGCACCGGCGCCAGCACCGCGACCAACCCACTGCAGCAGACCGACCCGAGCCTGGCCACGCTGGGCCTGTCGGCCCTCGGCCAGGGCTCGTAGCCGGCCGGCCGCCTTCTCTACGCCGTCTCGACCAGGCCACGCGGCCGGCGCCGGCCGCCGGCCGCGGACGCCCGCAGCCGCATCACCGCGGGGACCGCGAATGCCGGCAGGCCGCCGATCCACATGATCGCCGCGGCCACGCGCTGGTCGTGGAGCGCCGCCGGACCGAGCGTGGCGACGTAGTGGCCGTACACCGGCCGGGCGGCGACGCCCAGCCACAGCGCGATCAGCGCCATCGGCACCATGCACGTCGCCAGGCACGCCACCTGCCCGCGCGGGCCCAGCCGGTGCGGCAGCGGATCGACGCCCAGCAGGGGCGCCCACATGACGAGCGCCGCCACCAGGTACAGCGCGTGCTCGGCGACGTGGACGTAGTCGTTGGTGAGCGCCAGCCCGTAGATCACCGGGACATGGGTCACCAGAAGCACCATGGCGAACAGCGACACCGATCCGGCGGGGCTGGTCACTGACGAAAGCACCCGCGAGTGCAGCCAGCCCGCCAGCCGGCGCCGCCCGTCGTGGTGCAGCGCGAACAGAGCCAGCCGGACCGGCGCGCCGGCCGCCAGCAGCGGCGCGGCCACCAGCCAGATGACCATGTGCTCGACCATGTGCACCGACAGCCGCGTGTCGGCGAGGGTGCCGATCCCGGAGTAGAGATCGACCACCAGCGCCGCCAGGCCGGCCATGAAGCACGCCGTGCGCCGCCGGGGCCAGCGGCGCCGCCGCCGGTCACGCCGGCTGCCGATCGCGGCCGCTGACAGGTACAGCCCGGCGGCCGCGGCCGTCAACACCAGAAAGGCGATCCCGATCGACCCGTCGACGCTCCAGTCGAGCGCCAGCGCCCGGAGGCTCATGGCTACTGGAAGATCTCGGTCGTGCAGTCGCCGCCGGGCAGGTGGATCTCGTGGGGCCGGGCGCCGCCGGTCTCCTCGTGGAAGTCGACGAAGAAGTCCGGGTCGAGCGCGTAGGTGCCGTCGGGCTGGCGGTCAAGCTTGGTCAGCCACCCCTTCAGCTCCGGGTAGAACTGGTTGTCCCAGGTCGAGTACAGCGAGTTGGACACGTACACCCGCTCTCCGTCGAGCGAGTTCTGGAGCATCTGGGGGCCGCCCGTGAGCGCGCCCGCCGCCTTCGGGTGGCCGCCGTCACGACCGAGCAGCCCACCCATCCACACCTGCGAGCGCAGCGCCGGGTTGGCCGGGTCCGAGACGTCGTAGTGACGCAGGTCGCCGTGCAGCCAGTTGGAGAGAAACAGGTCCCGGTCGTCGAGCGAGAGGACCAGATCGGTGATCAGGCCGGGCACCCCGCCCTCCAGCGGCCAGCCCTGGAGCTCCTCGTTGGCGACGTCGATGACCGTGTCCGCGGACCAGCTGCCGTTGTCGCGGCGGAAGCGGATGATGTTGCTCGACAGGGTGGCGCCGACGAACCCCTGGGCCGAGTCGGGGTCGTGTTGCCAGCGGATCTCCAGCGGAATCAAGCCCTCGTCGCCGAGATCGATCGTCTGCACCTTGGACCGCGTCTCCAGGTCCCAGAAGTGCAGGTGGCGACCGTACTTGCCGGCGGCCACGTCGGCCGGGTTGAACCCACCCTGGAAGGTGTTGGGCGCGCCCCACTCGCTGGATACCAGCGTGTTCTGGCGCGGCTGGTACCAGAAGTCGTAGGTGAACTCGATGCCGCCGGCGTCGCGCTCCCACCGCTCGGCGATCGAGAAGTCGCGCGCGTCGAGCACGGCGAAGCCGCCGGGCGAGTTGCCATCCGCGTCGCCCAGCATCGAGATCGTGACGATGTCGCCGGGCATGCAGTGCACCGTGTGCGGCGCGCTGAGCCCGAGCTTCTCCTTGATCTCCTCGCCCTCGATCACGTTCTTGATCCGGGGCGCCCGGGGGTCGGAGATGTCGATGATGTGCAGCCGCGAGGAACGGAAGCCCGGGACGATCATCGTGTCGCGCTGCAGCTGCGAGTGGCAGGCCGACGAGCAGGCGTTCCACCCGAAGTGATGCAGCTCGTCGCCGACGTTGGGCATCTCGGTGCGATGCACGATCTGGCTGTAGGTGGGCGACTGCGGATCGACGTCGACGACGGCGATGAAGTCCGGCCTGTCGATCCCGGTGCCCTCGTACAGGGAGGCGACGTAGATCAGCTTCTCCGGGGGCTGCTGCCGCGCCACCTCGGGCGACGCGTACCCCGGACCGCTGTGCTCATGCGCGGAGTGATCGTGGGCGCTCATGGTCAGGCTCCTTCCTCATCGGCGCCGCCGCCACCGGTTCGGCAAGCCAGCGCGCAGGGTTGGCCGAAACTCTAACCGGTCGGCCGACACCCTAGCGGACCATTTCGATCGAGAAACTACGGAGGAACAACATCCCCTGGGGCGCCAGCGGCGCGCCGGTCACGGCGACCCGGCTGATCAACCCGGTGTTCGGGTTCACGCGGCCCAGGTAGTTGGGCGGAAATCCGGGGCCCGGGCACGTGCTCGGCGCCGAGTTCTCATCGCACGGGGTGGTGGCCGCGACCTCGGATCCACGCGTGAACGGGCCGGTGATCCGCTCGATTGTGTTGTGGGAGTTGTCGGTCGTGTACAGCGACCCCGCCGGCCCCGTCGGCCACGCGGTGTCGTCGACCGAGGCCGTCAGCTTGAGCACGGACAGGCTCTGGTGGGCGGTCCCGGCCGCCGCGACGAAGATCTGCTCCTCGTCGCCCTGGCTGGTGAGCATGAACTGCCCGGCGAACCGCCCGGCAAACGCGGGCACGTCGGCGGTCACGCCGTCGCACTTGCCCGCCACGTCCCACTGGGCCACGCGGTGACCGCGGAGGTCGAACTCGACGACGGTGCTGTCGCGGTTGCCCGACGTGCTCGCCTGGCCCTGGGGCCCCACCCCGTTCTGAAAGCCGACGAAGATGTGGCCGGCGAGATAGCTGATGTCGTCAGGCTGGGAGATCGGCTCGATGCCGCCGCGCGTCCTGTGAGCGATCCCGCTGCCGGAAGCGAACACGCGGCTGTGGAACGTGGGCGCGGCGATCGTGGCCGCAGCCGGCGGGCCGCTGGCGGTGGTGGCGGCGGTGGTGGCGGTGGCGGCCGCGGCGGTGGCGGCAACAGCGGCGGTCACCGCGCCGGCGGCGATCAGCGCCAGCGCGCGGGCGCCGGCACGGCGTGGCCAGGCAGGTCTGTTCATGCGATCTCCCTTGGTGTGGACGCCAGAGTCCAGGTGTGTGCGCAGCGACGCCCGGGCGCGACGGACGCCCTTGCCCGGCAAGCTATTGGGGGACCGCGCGGTGGATGCGGCCAAGCTGTGACCACACCGAGCGCTAACTGGGAACTCCACTAGCCTCACGGCGTACCCACTCCTGGAGGCCACCGATGAGCACGACGACGAGCATCCCTCCGCTGCGCGAGCGCCGGGCGTGGAGCGCCCTGGCCACCCACCACGAGCAGATCCGCGACCGTCATCTGCGTGAACTGTTCGACCAGGACGCCACGCGCGGCGAGCGGCTGGTCGCCGAGGGCCCCGGCCTGTTCCTGGACTACTCCAAGAACCGCATCACCGAGGACACGATCGGGCTGCTGGTCGAGCTCGCCCGGGAGTCCGGCCTGACGGAGCGGACCGACGCGATGTTCCGCGGGGACCGCATCAACGTGTCCGAGAACCGCTCGGTCCTGCACGTCGCGCTGCGCATGCCCAAGGGAGCGTCGCTGATCGTCGACGGCGTCGACGTGGTGGCGCAGGTCCACGAGGTGCTCGACCGGATGAGCGCCTTCGCCGACCGGGTCCGCTCGGGCGAATGGAAGGGCCACACCGGCAAGGCGATCCGCAACGTCGTCAACATCGGCATCGGCGGCTCGGACCTGGGGCCGGTGATGGCCTACGAGGCGCTGCGCCACTACTCACGGCGCGACATGACCTTCCGGCTCGTGTCCAACGTCGACTCGACCGACTTCGTCGAGGCCACCCGCGACCTCGCCCCCGAGGAGACGCTGTTCATCATCTCCTCCAAGACCTTCACCACCCTGGAGACGATGACCAACGCGCGGTCGGCTCGCGAGTGGGCGCTGGCGGCGCTCGGCGACGAGTCCGCCGTCGCCAAGCACTTCGTGGCCGTCTCCACCAACGCCGAGAAGGTCACCGCGTTCGGCATCGACACGGACAACATGTTCGGCTTCTGGGACTGGGTCGGCGGTCGCTATTCGATGGACTCGGCCATCGGCCTCTCGACGATGCTGGCCATCGGACCGGAGAACTTCGCCGAGATGCTCGCCGGCTTTCACGCGCTCGACGAGCACTTCCGCACCACTCCCTTCGAGCGCAACCTCCCGGTGCTGATGGGCCTGCTGGCGGTGTGGTACGGCGACTTCTTCGGCGCCCAGACCGTCGGGGTCATGCCCTACGAGCAGTACCTCAAGCGCTTCCCGGCCTACCTCCAGCAGCTGACCATGGAGTCCAACGGCAAGCACGTCACCCTCGACGGCACCCACGTCGACTACGACACCGGCGCGATCTTCTGGGGCGAGCCGGGCACCAACGGCCAGCACAGCTTCTACCAGCTGATCCACCAGGGCACGCGGCTGATCCCGGTCGATCTGATCGGCTTCGGCCAGTCGCTGAACCCGTTGCGCGACCACCACGACCTCCTGATGTCCAACGTGTTCGCGCAGGCCGAGGCGCTCGCCTTCGGCAAGACCGAGGAGCAGGTCCGCGCCGACGGCACCCCCGAGGCGATCATTCCCCACCGGGTCATGGAGGGCAATCGGCCGACGAACGTGATCCTGGCTGAGCAGCTGACCCCGCGGATCCTGGGCACGCTGGTCGCCCTGTACGAGCACAGCGTCTTCACCCAGGGGGTCGTCTGGGGTATCGACTCCTTCGACCAATGGGGTGTCGAGCTCGGCAAGGCCCTGGCGCAGCGGATCATTCCGGAGCTCGAGTCAGACGGCGAGCCCGAGCTCTCGCACGACAGCTCGACCAACGCGCTGATCCGGCGCTACCGCTCGATGCGCTGACCTGAGCTCACGCCGCTGACGGCAGCGCCCGCACGTCCGGCGTCACCCAGCCGGCCCGCGCGCGGTCGCTGAACAGCAGCTCGCGGCTGTAGTGGCCGTCGAGCAGGCCGCGCTCCAGCAGCGGGCGGTTCTCCGGGCGCTCGATGAAGGCGTCAAACGTCCCGTCGTCCCAGCGGCGGCGATGCACGGCGACCAGCTGGACCCAGGCGAGCGTCAGCGTGTCGTGGTAGCGCTCCGGCATGCCGTGCGCGGCCGCCACCTCGCGCAGCGCGGCGGACATCGCCGCCTGCGCGTCCCCGATCGCGTATCGCGACAGCAGCCCGTAGGCGAGCTCGAGGTGCTCGCGATGGCCAAAGCCGCCGGCGGTGCGGATGATCTGGCGCAGAGCCTGGCGGTCGTGATCGTGCATCAGCGAGCTGGACCACATGGTAGGGCCACCCCCGCCCGAAGGTGTGGTCATTCACACCCTAGGGGTGCTTTCCCGGGGCCCGGCCCGGGCCTACTGTGATCCCTGCATCTCCCGCCGCCCGCCGTATGAATTCGTCAATTCATCTCTCTCCATGTCAGACACAGGCCAGCGGGCGCGGGGATGCCCACGATCGAGCCGGTTTGCGGGGGCACACCGGCTTCTGGGGGCACGCCGGCTCGCGGTCGCGAGCCGGCATCCGGGGGCACAAGTCGTCGCGCGTGACGAGCGCGTCGCCGGCGAGGGCATATCGGCGTTTGCGGCAATGCCGACCTTGCCGGGCTTCAACGAGCCGATCGCCGGGGGCGCGGCGATCGGCTCGCTTCCTCTTCATCGGAGCCGGCGCCGCCGCGGGCGCTCGGCCTCAGAACTCCTTGGCGGTCAGCGCCCCGGACACGAGCACGGTCGCCACCAGGCGCCCGCGCTTCTCGTTCTGAGGCAGATCGCTGAGCCCGTAGCGCTCGAATAGGACCCGCAGATGCGCCTTGACGGCATCGACGGTGAGATGCACCTCGTCAGCGATCTGACGGTTGGTGGCCGGCGTCGCGTTGTCGGACAGCTGCACCGGTCGGCATAGGGCGATCAGGACCTTGCGCTGCATCGGCGACAGCGGCAGCACGGGCACGATGCCCCGGCTGGACACGGTCGAGTCGCCCAGCTTGAGCACGGGCTCGCGGAAGGTGATGTCGCTGTTGCCGCAGGCGATCCGGTCGTGGTCGACCAGCCGCCGGCGACCGAGCACGCGCGTCTGGTTGATGAATGAGCCGTTGCGCGACAGCCCGTCGTCGACGAACGTCCAACCCTGGCCGACGCGCTCGATCAGGGCGTGCGCCCGGGACACCTCGGCGTCACCGGCCAGCGACACGTCCGCGGTCGGGTCACGGCCGATCGTCACCCGCCAGGACTCGGGGCCGAGGCTCAGGATCCGCTGGCGCCGGTCGGCGTCGCGCCAGACGAGGAAGGGCTGGCCGGCACGCTCGGCGGCGATCACCGCCTGCAGCTCGGCCGGGCTGCGATGCAGCGCGCGGGCGCCGGTGAGCGAGCGCGCCTCGGGGCGCGCGTCACTCATCGCCACAAGCCTCCGTTCGCCATCTCGGGGTGCAACGCTAGCGGACGCTCTGCCCCGCGTTGCCATCCGTGGAACCATGTGTCCATGGAGGGGCGCCTGGACGTCGAGGCCGCGTTCGAAGACGCGGGCTATCGCATCGAAGCCGTGATCGGTCGTGGCGGCGTGGGCACGGTGTACCGAGCCGTGCAGACGACGCTGCAGCGCGACGTCGCGCTGAAGCTGCTCAAGCCCCACCAGGCGGGCGACGAGGCGTTCCGCGAGCGGTTCCTCGAGGAGTCGATCCTCACCGCCAGCCTCGACCACCCGCATATCGTGCCCGTCTACGACGCCGGCGAGGTGGCCGGGGTCCTGTACATCGCCATGCGCTACGTGCCCGGCAGCGATCTGCAGGGGATGATCCGGCGCGAGGGCCACCTCTCCGCACACGCGTCGGTGGCGATCCTCGAGCAGGTGGCCGGGGCGCTGGACGCGGCCCACCGCGCCGGCCTGGTCCATCGCGACGTCAAACCCAGCAACGTGCTGATCGCCGGCGACCACGGCGCCGAGCAGCCGCTGCACGCCTGGCTGGGCGATTTCGGCCTCAGTCGCCGGCTCGCCGACCCCGAGGAGGCCTCGACCGAGCGTCCGCTGGGGACCGTCCACTATGTCGCTCCCGAGCAGATCCGCGGCGACGTCATCGATCAGCGGGCGGACATCTACTCCCTGGGCTGCCTGCTGTACGAGTGCCTGACCGGCTCGGTGCCGTTCTCGCACACGTCGGTCGCCGGAGTCCTCTACGCCCACCTGGAGACGACGCCGCCCCGGGTGTCGGAGCTGGACCTCGGGCTGCCCGAGGCGCTGGACGCGGTCATCGCCTCGGCGCTGGCCAAGTCCCCCACCGACCGCCCGCACACCGCCGGGGACCTGGCCCGGGCGGCCGCGGAGGCGCTGTCGGGCGATCCCGGCCGCGAATCCGACGACGGGTCGCGCCGGCCCGGGATCGGCCCGATGCCGCCGTCGCGCCGGCGCGGCGGGCGCGGCATGGTCGGGCGACTGGTCGAGTCCGAGGATCTGGTGGCCCTGCTCGACGACGCCGTCGCCGGCGCCGGGGGCGTCGCGATGCTGGCCGGGGAAGCGGGCATCGGCAAGACCACGCTCGCCCGCGAGCTGTCCACGCTGTCCGAGCAACGGGGCATCCCCGCCGTGTGGGGCGTCGGCTCCAGCGTCGAAGCCGCCCGCCCGTACTGGCACTGGATCCAGGTCGTCCGCGCGCTGGCCGGCCGCCGGGAGGGGCGGGAGGTGTTCGCGGCGCTGGGCGCGGCCGCCGGGTGGCTGCGCACGATCGTCCCGGACCTGGCGATCGACCTCGACCTGCCCGAGGCGCAGTCGACGAGCTCCGACGAGGGCCGCTTCCGGATCTACGACGCCCTCCTGCGGCTGCTGGAGATCGCCGCGCAGCGCTCGGGGCTCGTGGTGGTGCTCGACGACCTGCACCTGGCCGACGAGGCGTCGGTGCAGGCGCTGTCCTACATCTCGCGGTCGGTCGCTGACCAGCGGATCCTGGTCGTCGGCACCCAGCGCGACCTGGAGCTGGCCCTGACGCGGCGCGACGCCGCCCCGTTCAGCGAGCTCGTCCGCCCCACGCTGGGGATCACCCTGACGGGGCTGCCCGCGCCCGACGTGCGGCGCATGATCGAGGCCCGGCGCAGCCTGCCGGCGACCGACGACCTGGTCACCCGCATCCACGGCCTCACCGGCGGCAACCCCCTGTTCGTGTCCGAGGTGCTGAGCCTGCTCGAGGCCCAGCGCCGCGCCGACGCCGCGGATGGCCCGGTCGGCAAGATGCCGCTGCCGGTGGGCGTGCGCGACGCGATCACCGCCCGCCTCCAGCTGCTGACCCCCGAGGGCCGCGACGTGCTGGGCGTGGCCGCGGTGATCGGCCAGCGATTCCGGGCCGGCACCGTGGCGGTCGCGTCGGGCACGGACGCGCTGACGCTGCTCGAGTTGCTCGACGAGGCCGTGCGCCTGCGCCTGGTGCGCCCGCTGGCCGACTCGATCGACGGCTACAGCTTTGATCACGGGCTCATCCAGGCCACGCTGTATGACGCCATCCCCCGCGGCCGGCGACTGGCGCTGCACGACGCGGTGGCCCGAGCGCTCGAGCAGGAGCCCGGGGCCGTCTCCGGCGAGGGGCTGGCCGAGATCGCCCACCACCACCTGGTGGCCGCGCCGGCCTACGACGCCTCGCGCGCGGTCGCCTTCGCCTGGCGCGCCGGAGACCGGGCGATGGCGACGTTCGCGTACGACCAGGCGGTCGACATGTACCGCCGCTCGCTCGGGGTGCCGGGCGTCGCGGAGCCCGACCGGATCGCGCTGGGACAGGCGCTGGGCGAGGCCCAGATGCGGGTCGGCGACACCCAGGGCGCCCGCGCGACGCTGCTGGCGACCGCCGATGCGGCCCGCCGCCGCGACGACGCGGTCGGGTTCGCGCGCGCGGTGCTGGGCTGCGGGATCTGGGGGTTGAGCAACGGCAACGACGACCAGATGATCGAGCTGGCCCAGGAGGCGGCCGCCCGGCTGCAGGCCGTCGACGATCCCGGCCTGATGGCCCGGGTCAAGGCGTTTCTGGCGGTGGCCATCTACTGGACCGCGGATGTCCCCCGCCGCGAGCAGCTGGCCGAGGAGGCGCTCGCGCTGGCCCGCGCGCAGCAGGCCCGCGGCGACGATCCCGAGGCGGCCGAGACTCTCGGCTACGTCCTGGCCCGCTATCTGATCGCCCGCTGGGGGCCGCAATCGGCCGAGCGCGACCTCGAGCGCTCGGAGGAGGCGGTCGCCCTGGCCCAGCGCCTCCACGACGGCGAGCTGGAGCTGCTGGTGCGCAACTGGCGGATCACGGTGCTGCTCGAGGTGGGGCGCTTCGCCGCCGTCGATCAGGAGATCGCCCGCGTGCAGCAGATGGCGTCGGACCTGCGCCAGCCCCGCGCGATGGTGTTCCTGCCGCTGCACCACGCCATCCGGGCGGCCATGGCGGGCCGCTTCGACGAGGCCGCCGAGCTCAACGCCCGGTCGGCGGAGATCGGCCGCCAGGTCCGCGGCTCGGTCTCGGAGCTGGCCGGCAGCGCCCAGCTGCTCATGCTGCGGCTGCTCGAGGGCCGGCTGCCGGAGCTGGAGACGCCGCTGCGCGGCTTGGCCGTTTCCCGGCCGGAGATGGTCGGCTACCGCTGCGCGCTGGCCGCCATGCTGGTCCAGGCCGGGCGCGCGGCCGAGGCCCGCGACGAGCTCGATCGCCTGCTCGAGGACGGGCTCGACGGGCTGCCCAAGGACTGCACCCACGCGCTGATGCTGGCGCTGACCGCCGAAGTGGCGGCCGACCTGGGCGACGCCCGGCGGGCGACCTGGCTCTACGAGTGGATGCTGCCCTACCGCGAGCGCTGGGTGGTGTCGGCCGGGGCGTGCACGCTGTGGCCGGTGGAGCGGTCGCTGGGCCGGCTGGCGACCGCCGCGGGGCGGATCGACACCGCCCTGAAGCACATCGGCGCCGCCCGGGCGGCCGGCGAGCGGGTCGGCGCGACCCCGACGGTGGCGCTGTCCGCGCTCGACGAGGCGCGGGCATTGCACGCGCGAGGCCGGCCCGAGGACCGCGACCGGATCCGCGAGCGGGCTCGCGAGGCGCTGGACCTGGCCCAGCGGCTGGGAATGGGCCTGATCGTCGACGCGGCGGTATCGCTGGAGGTGGAGCTGGAGCTGGCCCCTCCGGCGCGGACCTGAGCCCCCACCGTCTGCGCTTATGGTCTGCCGTGGCGCCGAGGGCTCGTGCCTGGGCGTAACGTCAACGGCGGCCTTCTCGAAGGTAGGACGGGCGGCGGCTGGCGGTCTCTGGGCATCGCCTGCGGGTCCGTGGGCGGCGGCTGGCGGTCTCTGGGCATCGGCCTGCGGGTCCCTGGGCGGCGGCTGGCGGTCCCTGGGCGGCGGCAAACGTCCCAACGAATGATCGCTGGGAGTTGCGTGGGGCGTTTGCCGTCGTGAGGAAGGCAAACGTCCCGGGCGGCTTCCGGAGGCGGTTGCTTGGGACGTTTGCCGATGTTTTGGCGCCGGGCGTTGCGTCATGGGCAACGAAACCCGCACTCCGGACCACGCACCCGGCTTTCGCACGAAGGTGGTTCAGAACGCGCGGTTTCCGCGCGTCTGGCACCACGGACCCGGGATCGACGGCCACCGTGGTCCAGAGTGCAGGCCCCGCCGCCGATCCCACCCTGCCCACCCTCGTTGCCCGCCGTTTTGCGCCCTGCCAGCGACCGCTCGCACGACCGCAAACCCGCCGCGCCAGCCGGCTCCACGCCACCTCCGACCCCGGCCCAGCGACTCAGCCGCCCTCGCTGATCATCCGCCCTCGCTGATCATCCGCAGCGCCCGCAGTCCCGGCACGAACAGGTAGTAGCCGCCCCGCACGGTGACGAACTGGCGGTCACGGGTCACCACCGCCGGGGGCGATGCCCGGTCTCCCTGGATCGTCAGCCTGGTCACGTCGCCCGCGTTGTCCAGGCCGCCGGTGAGGAAGTCGCGATCGTCGCCCAGCCCGAACGGATCGCCGCTCATCAGCCAGTTGCCCTGGATCTGCTCGAACTGGCGGGCGATGCTGGCGTTGAAGCAGACGAAGATGAGACCCCGCGAGGGGGGGTCGTCGTCGGCATAGGGCATCCCGCGCCGGATGATGCGGTTGCGGCGGGTCCGCTCGGTGCGGAACCCGAGGGCATCGCGGGGGTAGGCGCGGCGGACGTGGGCGCCCAGCGGACAGCGCAGGCCGTCCGCGTCGCCCCCGTAGACGAAGTCGTTGATCTCCGGCTGCGCGGTGTCGCGGTCGGGGTCCGCGCCCCGCGGGGGCCCGCCGCGTCCGGCCGGCGGCCGGCGAACCAGCGAGGCCCCGTGCGGCCAGCGCCCGACGATCCGCGCCCTGAGCATCTCCTGGGCGCGATGCTCGGGCCCGGCCCACGCGCGGACCCACTCGTCGAAGGCCGCGACATCCTGCTCGATCTTGCGCCACACCATGAAGGTGCCGTTGCGCAGCAGCGGGTGCCCGGCGCCGGGCACGATGCCGTCCTCGTCGCGGTGACCGAGGACGAACTCGCCCAGGCGGATGGGGCGCCACTGGTCGCCGAGCAGCCGCCGCCACGCCCGCCGGGCGACGCCCTCGCCCCGCAGCGACCGCCGGTCGGTGGAGACGCCCGCCAGCGCCGGCTGCGAGAACCCATCGCGAAAACCGAAATGCTCGCGCGCCCCCCGACGCACGTCCGCCCGCTGGAGGTGAACAAGGTCCAGCCCGCCCGCGCCCAGCGCGTCGCGGACGCGGGCGACCTCGCCGTCGCGGGTGTCCTCGTCGTGGCCGTAGACGATGAACAGCACGTGGGCCCGATCGGTCAGCCGGACATCCCAGTGGGCGGGATCGTTGGCGCCCAGGTCCCCGAGCTGCACCCGGGCCCGGGCGTCCATGCCGGCGCGGAAGTCGTCGTAGCCGGCGAACGGCTCGGCGGGTGCGCCCAGCGCCTGAAGGCCGGCATGGGTGAACGCCACGTTCAGCCGCGACGGCGGCGGCCGCACCCAGTCGCGCTCGGACGCGACGCGGGGTAGCAGGCGGCGCAGCATCGCCCGTGCGGCGCCGGGATCGGTCACCCGGGTGAACACGTAGGCCGCGTGACTGTGACTCCCGTAGCCCCGCAGGATGTTGCCCTGGATGTCGGTCCGGCCGGTCATGAGCCGGTCAGCAGCCGCCGGATGGCGGGCAGCTGCCGGAAGTCGTGCGCCAGCGCCCAGGGGTCCAGGTCACCGGCTCGGACGGCGAACCGTGACACCTGCTCGCGCAGGGCCACAGCCGCGTTGATCTGGCCCACCGTCAGCTTCACCGGGATGGCGCTGACCACGTACTGGCTCGGCAGCTGGTGACGCGGATCGCACAGGTATCGGTCCAGTGACGGGTGATCGACGGTGTCATCGCGACCGCCGATCTGACAGTGACTCCAGATCCGGACGGCCTCAGGGGTCGCGGCCAGCGCCTGCAGATAGTCACTCACCGCGCCGTCGAAGCGGCTGGAGAACAGCAGGTGGGGCTCGTCGTGCAGCGCGATGACGACGAACCGGGCGAAGTGCGTGGGTGGCAGCACGCCGGTGAACGGCGAGATCGGGACGGCGGGCCGGTCGTCGGGTCCGGCCGGGGCGACGTCCCGCGGCAGCTCGGCCAGGTACCGGTTCAGCGCGCCCGCCTGGCCGGGCCTGACCGGGGTGATGATCAGGGCCTGCCCCATGGTCACAACAGGCGTTGGGCGCGCACGATGAACTGCTGCCAGCGCCGGTGAAACTCGGCCGACGAGCTGCCGGCGGTGTCGGCGACGAACCGCTCCACCTCCGGGCCCAGCGCCAGCGCCTGAGCGATCGTCCCGGTCGTCGCCCCGTCGCGATAGTCGGTCCAGAAGTGGCCGACGCCGGCATCGATGACGTCGACCCAGTCGTCGAGATAGGTCGTGGGCACCGCGCCGGGGAACGTCGTCGTCGCGCCCCAGATGCTGCGCCATTGGACCGGCATGATCCGCCCGAAGTCCGGGATGTAGGTCTGCTCCGATCCGCTCCAGTTGGTCTCGAACAGCAGATAGGTCGGCCGGCGGGCGTCGGGCCACAGCGTCCACCGGGCCAGCGCGATCACCTTCATCGCCAGCAGCGGGCGGATGGCGAGCGTGGTCGTGTTGCCGAACGCGAACACCGCCCGGAGCCGCAGCGTCTGGTGGCGCTTGAGCGCGGTGACCGCGGTCACGGCTCCCCACCGCCGGTAGGTGACCTTCTCGCTACGCGAGCGCTGCCGGCGCACACGATGAGCTCCGAGGGTCACGGTGGGGGTTAGCTTATTGGGGTGGGCACCCAGCGATCGGATAGAGGGCACTACGACGCCGTGGTCATCGGGTCGGGCTTCGGCGGGGCGGTGGCGGCCTACCACCTCGTCCGCGACACCAGGCTGCGCGTGCTCCTGCTCGAGCGGGGGCTCCCCTACCCCCCGGGCTCGTTTCCCCGCACGCCGCGGGCGATGCGCACCAACTTCTGGGATCCATCCGCCGGGCTGCACGGCCTGTTCGAGCTGTGGTCGCTGCGCCGGGTCAAGGCGATGGTGGCCAGCGGGCTGGGCGGCGGCTCGCTCATCTACGCCAACGTGATGCTGCGCAAGCCGCCGGAGACGTTCGGCCCCGATCCCGCCAACGGGTCGATCCCGTGGCCGGTCGGTTACGGGGACCTCGCCGACGAGTATGAGGACGCCGAGGCCGTTATGGCCCCCTCCACCCTGCCCGGCGAGTACCTCGGTGATGCCGACCCCGACAGCCGCGTGGTCAAGACCGATGCGTTCCGCGCCGCCGCCGGTGCGGCCGGCCTCATCGGCGAGCTGGCGCCGCTGGCGATCACCTTCCGCGACCCCGACGGCGACGGGGCCGCCGTCCCCGGCGTGCCCTTCGGGGCGGGCAACCTCCACGGACGGCCCCGCCACACCTGCACGCTGGTCGGCGAATGCGACCTGGGCTGCAACCAGGGGGCCAAGAACAGCCTCGACTACACCTACCTCGGCCGCTTTCTCGAGGCGGGGGGCGACCGGGCCCGGATCTTCACCTGCTGTGAGGCGACGGCCCTCGAGCCGGCCCGGGGCGGCTACCGGGTCCGCTACGTCGAGCACGCCGGCGCCCGGGAGCTGGTCCGGCGCCGCCGGCGCTTTTACGAGGGCGGCGCCGAGCTGCTGGATCCCGACACCGACCAGGCCGGCGACGACTGGACGCACAGCGTCACCGCGGGGGTGGTGGTCGTGGCCGCCGGCACGTTCGGCTCCACGCGGCTGCTCCTGGGCAGCCGGGCCCACCTGCCCGGCCTCAGCGGTCAGCTGGGCCGCCGGTTCTCGACCAACGGCGACCTGCTGACGTTCGCCCGCGACTGCCGGGACCGGTCGGGCGAGGGCTGGCGGGACCTGGAGCCGAGCCTCGGCCCGGTCATCACCGCCTACGCCGCCGCCGAGATCGACGGCCAGCGGCTGTGGATGGAGGACGCCGGCGGCCCGGCACTGTCGGAGTGGGCCTGGCAGTCGGGCGAGATGGCGCGCGACCTGTGGTCGGCCCGCGATCTCGTGCCCAGCCTGCTGTTGGGCCGGCGCGGCGGCCGGATCAGCCGGCTCGTCGCCCGGACCTTTGGATCGGCCGCATCGTCGTCGGCGATGTTGCCGATGCTGACCATGGGACAGGACGTCAGCGGCGGCCGCTTCCGGCTGGAGGGCGACGGACTGGCCCTGGACTGGGACCCGGACGGCCCATCGCGAGGCTATTTCGAGGCCGCGCAGGCCCTGTCCGGACGCATGGCCCGCGAGCTGGGCGGCCGCCTGGGCCCCCCGTTGTGGGCCCGTCTGGCCCGGGGGCTGACCGCCCATCCCCTCGGCGGCTGCCCGATGGGCGCTGACCCGGGCACCGGAGTCGTCGATGACCGGGGCGAGGCCTTCGGGCACCCGGGGCTGTTCGTCGCCGACGGGTCGATCATGCCCGGGCCGGTCGGCCCCAATCCGAGCCTGACCATCGCCGCGCTGGCCGGCCGGATCGGCAAGGCCGCCCGTGACGTCGCCATCGCCCGGGCGCAGGGGTGATGCCCGGCGTCCGCTGGACCGAGACGTTCCGGGGCTGGCTGGCCTTCGGCGAGCGCGACTTCAACCAGGCCACGCTGCCCGAGCACCGGGAGGCGACCACCGCCCGATTGACGGTGCGGATTCCCGACCTGGGGCCGTTCCTGGCCGAGCAGGCCGACGGCGGGGTGCTGACCCCGCCCGCGCGGGCCGCCGACGTCGTCGACGGAACGATCGACTGCGACGCGCTGTTCGGCGGGCCGCTGACGGTGACCGGGGGCACGTTCCGGGCCTTTGTCACCGCCACCGACCTGGAGCCGCGCGATGCGCTGCACCAGCGCATGCGCTACGTCCTGGAGCTCGCCGGGCCCGGTGGCGACCCCTACCGGCTCGACGGCTTCAAGCTGATCGAGAACGACCCGGGATACGACTCGTGGTCGGACACGACGACCCTGTTCGTGCGCATCGGCCGCTCGGGCGCGCCGGCCGCGCTGGCCACCGGGATCCTGCGCATCAGCCCACCGGCGTTCCTGCGCGAGCTGACCACGTTCCGTGGCACCGGCGGCTCGCTGCCGCGCCGGATTGCCGTGGTGGCCCGCTATCAGCGGTTCTTCGCCGCCAGCCTCGCCCGGGCATACCTCGGCGGGCCGGTGAGCGGCTCGCGGCCGGCGTTTCCCCAGGACCGGCCGGACCCGACCTGGCGGCGGGTGCCGCCCCCCGGCGCTGCGACCGGCCCCGGGGCCTCCGCCGGCCCGGCCTACGAGCCGGTCCCGGGCACGCGCCTGGCCCGGGCGGTCACCCATTTCCGCGTGCCCGACCTCGATTTCCCGCTCAACCTGCACCGCCTGCGCCTGCTCGACGACGATGGCCGGGTCCGGGCGCCGGACCCCGTGTGCGGACCGGTCCTGCTCGTCCCCGGCTCCGGGGTGCGCGCCGAGATGTACTACGGCCAGCCGGGCGGCGGCTCGCTGGGCGAGTACCTGCTCGAGCTGGGTTACGACGTGTGGGTGGAGACCTGGCGGGCGTCGATCGACCTGCCGCCCAACCCCTACACCCTCGACCAGGCGGCGGTGCACGACCACCCGAGCGCGGTGCGCACGATCCTGGCCACCTGCGAGGCCGAGGCCGAGACCGAGACCGAAGCCGAGACCAACGCCGAGACCGGCGCCGAGGCCACCGACGGCCACGACCGGGTGACGCTCAAGGCGGTGATCCACTGCCAGGGCTCGATCAGCTTCATGATGGCCGCGGTCGCCGGCCTCATCGACGAGCGGGTCACCCACATCGTCTCCAGCGCCGTCTCCCTGTTCATCGACGTCACCGCATCGACGTGGCTCAAGCAGCGGCTGGCCATGCCGGCGGTCAAGCGGCTGTTCCCCGGGTTGGACGCCCAGTGGGGGATCCGGCCGATCACCCCCACCGCCGGCGTTTTCGCGGCCGCGGCCAAGCGGATGGAGCGGCCGTGCGGGAACCCCTCGTGCCAGGTGGCGAACTTCATGTACGGGTCCGGTTGGGACGTCCTGTTCCGCCACGTCGACGACCGCGGCGACCCCTGGGTGGCCCCCGCGGTTCACGAGTGGGCCGGCCGCGAGCTCGGCTACACCCCGCTCACGCTGATCGGCCAGGTGGCGCAGTCCAGCCGGCACGGCTACGTCGTCCCGGCCCAGGCGCCCCCGCCCGGCGCCCCGCCCCGGACCGGCGCGCCCGCCGGCTATCTGACTCAGCCGCCGCGCACGCGCGCCCAGATCACCTTCATCGCCGGCGACCACAACAACATGTTCCGCTGGCAGGGGCAGCGCCGGGCGCGGGACTTCTTCGACCAGGCCGCCGGTCGCGGCCAGGCCGACTTCGTCGCCCTCCCCGGCTTCGGCCATATCGACACGTTCTGGGCCATCCGGGCGCCCGAGGCCGTCTATCCGGTCATCCGCGACGGGCTCGACTGGCGCCGCGGCGACCCGCCGCCGAGCGCCGGTCCGGATCGCCCCACCCGCGGTGGCCCGTTGCCCCCGCGTCGCGGGCGTTTGCTCAGGCCGGGCGCAGCACGTCGGCGCGCATCGGCTGGGTGAACACCCGTTCCCCGGGCTGTTCGCCCGGCTCCCCCAGCTCGGCGAACGCCGCGGCGATCTCGTCGCGTCGGGCGTCGAACACCGCCGCGCGCGCCGGGTCGACCGTCACCATCCGCGCCCGGTAGGCGTCGACGCCGGCCAGCGCCACACGCACGTCGTAGTCGACCGTCACCGCGCGCTCGAGGCCGGCCGTGGCCGCGCCCGCCAGCGCCGCCTGGGCGGCCCGCCGGACCTCCAGTTCGTCCTCGACCAGGCCGGTCAGCGCGAAGAAGTCGCCCTCGGCGAGCGGCTCGGCCACGTACACCGCTCCGCCGGGACGCAGCACCCGCCGCGCCTCGGCCAGGGCCGCCCCGAGCTCCGCCACCGGGACGTGGTGCAGCGTGCGCATGAACACCGCGACGTCGACGGACCCGTCGCGCAGCGGCAGCCGCTGGGCCGTTCCGACCAGGTAGCGGGCGCCGCTGGCGCCGTCGCGGGCCCGCGCGGTCGCGAGCTGCGCGTCCGAGATCTCGACGCCGACCATCCGCGCGCCCCGCGCCGTCAGCTCGCGGACCAGGACCCCGGGACCGCAGCCGATGTCGACCACGTCCCTGCCGGCCGGCGTCACCAGGCGCTCGAGCATCGAGAGGTCGGTGGTGGCGTCTCGCGGCACCGACCAAGCCTAATCCGCCGCCTCGGGCCGGCCGCGCCCCGGCCCCTCGGGGCCCTGTCGTGTCATACGCTTTGCGCATGGATCTCCCTCTCACTCAGCTGCGGGCGTTCGTGGTCCTGGCCGAGGAGCTGCACTTCGGCCGGGCGGCGCTCCGCCTCGGACTCTCCCAGCCCCAGGTCAGCCGGCGGGTGCGCGCGCTGGAGGCCGAGCTCGGCGTCGAGCTGTTCGTGCGCACCCCGCGCAATACGAGGATGACGGAGACCGGGCGCCGCCTGCTCGAGGACGCGCGCGAGGCGCTGGCCGCGACCGACCGGCTGCGCGTCCGGGCCCGGACCGTGGCCGGCGACGGCGTCGGCCGCGTGGCGGTCGGCTTCGTGTGGAGCACGCTGCCCGCCTACCTGCCGCGACTCGTGGCGGCCGCCCCCGAGCGCCACCGCGATATCGAGCTGTCCGTGTCGCAGAAGCACTTCGTCGAGATCGTGCCCGCCCTGCGCAGGCTCGATGTCGACCTGGTGATCTCCCGGACGCTCCACGAGCCGGAGGAGATGGTCGACCAGACGCTGGGGCACGAGCCATCGATGGTGGCGGTCCCGGTCGGGCACCCGCTGGCGACGCGGCCGGCGCTGACGCTGGCCGACCTTGACGGCCAACCACTGATCGCGCTGGCGCGGGTGTTCGCGCCGGCGCTCTTCGACGCCGTGCTCGAGGCGGCCCGCGCCCGGGGCCTGGACCCCCGGATCGCACGCGAGGTCCGCTCACCGGCCGAGGCCCTGGCGCTGGTTCGGCGCGCCGCTGCTCGTCGTCCTCGACGAGCCGACCGCCAGCCTCGACGCCCCCACCGAGAGCGCGTTGTTCGCACGCTATGCCGTGACCGCCCGCGAGGCGGCGGCGGCCCGCGGCAACCGCCCGCGAGGCGGCGGCGGCCCGCGGCACGATCACGCTGCTGGTGTCCCACCGCTTCTCCACCGTGCGGTCGGCCGATCTGATCGTCGTCCTGGCCGGCGGCCGGGTCGTCGAATACGGCAGCCACGACGGGCTGATGGCGGCCGGCGGCACCTACGCCGAGCTGTTCGAGCTCCAGGCTCGCTCCTACCGCTGACCGGCGGGGCAACCCGTTCGGTGCCACATCACCCCCGCGGGGTGATGTGAGCTCACCCCGGTCGCCGCCAGCCTCGTCTCATCGAGGGCGGCCGCTGCGCCGCGACCGAACCCAGGAGACGACCGTGAACGCGCACCATCACCCGATCTCCGCCCGCGCCGCGCTGGCGCTGGCGCTTCTCGCCGGAGCGGTCGGGCTCGCCAGCTGCGGCTCGAGCAAGCCCGCCTACTGCTCCGACAGGACCAAGCTCGAGAACTCGGTCAAGAACATCAGCGTCAGCGGCGGGCTGAGCTCGCTCAAGACGCAGCTGCAGACGATCGAGAGCCAGGCTCAGAGCCTGGTGTCCTCGGCCAAGGGCGACTTCCCCAGCGAGACCTCGGCGATCACCAGCTCCGTCAACCAGCTCCAGACGACCATCAAGTCGATCCCGTCGTCCCCCAGCGTCAGCGACCTGGCGACCGCGGCCAACAACGCGAAGTCCGTCGTGACGTCGGTCAACGCGTTCGTGTCCAGCACGAAGTCGAAGTGCTCGTGACGATGACGTCCCAGCTCCAGCGCCCTGAAGCTCTTCGCCGCGCACCGGACTAGGGCAACTTAGGCGCCCACGCACCGCGGCCCCCCGGCCGGCATGGCTGCCGGGAGCGCTCGTCGTCGCGGCCGGCGCGCTCAGCGCCGCGTCGCCGGGGGCCGCGTGGACGCGCGAGCTCCTGGTCGGCGTGGAGTCCGCCGGGCTGGGGGTCGCCATCGCGCTCGGTGCGAGTCGCTGGACGGCGACCGCCACGGGGTCGCCGAGCGGCTGCTCGGGGCCGTGCCCGCCGCTCCGCGGCGCCGGCGTTTCGTCGCCCATCACGCAACACCGATTCAACCGCCGTCGGCAAACGTCCCATCCAACCCGCTTCCCAAAGCCGATGGGGCGTTTGCCTTCGTCACGGCGGCAAACGCCCCACGCAATCGTCAGCGGCCACCCGTTGGGGCGTTTGCATACGCTGAGGCGCCGCCGGGCACCGTCCGGGCCACATTCGAAAGCCGCCGTTGACGTGCGCCGATACCCCGCTCACGGCCACACGGACGACCACGAACCCCACCAACCCCGCCAGCCCCACCAACCCCGCCAGCCCCACCAACCCCTAGCCCCACCGCGAGGCCAGCACCCCCGCGGTGAGGCTGCCCACCGTCAAGCCGATCACCGCCCCCGCCACCACATCTCCCGGGAAGTGCACCCCGGTGTGGACGCGGGAGTAGGACACGATCGCCGCCAGCGCGTACAGCGGCGCCCCGGCGGCCGGCATCCACCGCGCGGCCCCGGTGGCGAACGCGGTCGCCGCCGCGGCGTGACCCGAGGGGAACGACCGCGACGCCGGCATCGGGACCTGGCGCCCGGCGGGCACCTCCGCCCCCTCCCGGTCGGGGCGCCGGCGACGGCCGAGCGGCTTCATCATCAGGTTGACCGCCGCCGAGGTCGCCGCGACGGACGCCAGCCCGCCGACCGCCGCGCGCCGGCCCGGCCGGCCGCCCCACAGTGCCAGCCCGGTGGCGGCGGCCATCGACAGCCGTGAGTAGTCGGCGGCGTGGGCGACCCACCGCATCGCCCGGTCCATCCGCGGCGTCGGGGTGGCGGCGATCGCCTCGTAGACGGCCTGGTCGACCCGGCTCAGCTCGTCGAGCCAACCGCGGCTCGTCCCACCGGCCGTGCCCGGACCATCAGTGCTCGCTCCATCCGGGCTCAGACCCTCCGTGCTCAGACCCTCCGTGCGCAGACCATCGGTCACGCGGTCCAGTATCGCCCCGATCCGCGCCGTCGCCGCCACATTTCACCCGTCCTGGGTGATTCGGGGTCACCCCCCGCCGCTCGATGCTGACAGCGATGAGCACGGTGGAGCATCCCGCGACGCGCGCGGGCTCGCGGTGGACGACCCGGCGGGTCGTCACCGACGTGCTGCTCACGCTCATCACGCTGCTGACGGTGGTGGGCATCGTCGCCATCTGGGCCAACCGGCAGTTGCTCAACGCGGACAACTGGGCCTCGACGAGCACCAGCCTGCTGCAGAACCCGACGATCCGGACCGCGACCGCCAACTATCTCGTCGATCAGCTGTATGCCAATGTCGATGTCTCCGGGGAGGTGCAGTCCGCCCTGCCGCAGCGGCTCAAGCCGCTGGCGGACCCGATCGCCGGGGCGCTGCGCAGCGCCGCCGTCAGCGGCACCGAGCTGGCCCTGTCGCGACCGGTGGTTCAGAATGCGTGGCGGGTGGTGAACCGCGCCGCCGATGCCCAGCTCATCCAGATCATCAACGGCGGCGGGCGGGCGGTGTCGGTCAACGGGGGCGCGGTCACCCTCAACCTGCGCAACGTCCTCAACGACGTCGCCGGCCGGCTCGGGATCTCGGCCGACCTCGGAGCCAAGCTGCCCCCGGCGGCGGCCAACCTGGTCGTCCTGCGCTCCGACCAGCTCTCGCTGGTCCAGGACATCGGCCAGGGGCTGAGTGGCCTCGCCGTGGCGCTCTACATCATCGTGCCGCTGCTCTGCATCGCCACCATGATCATTGCGATCGGACGCCGCCGCCGCACGCTGCTGTCGATCGGCGTCGCGGGGATCGTGGCCGGCCTGATCGTGATCTTGTTCCGATCGCTGATCGTGACCAATGTCGCCAATGCGCTGGTCAAGGACGCGTCGCTGCGCCCGGCCGCCAACGCCGTCGTCTCGATCGCGACGACGCTGCTGACCCAGGTTGCCGGCGCCGTCATCCTGATCGGCGTCGTCGTGGCGGTATGCGCCTGGTTCGCCGGTCCCTCCCGGTTCACGGTGCCCGCGCGGCGGTGGCTTGCCCCCCACGTACGGGCTCACCCGGTCGGGATGTATCTCGTGGTCGCGATGATCGTGCTGCTGATCTTCATCTGGCAGCCGATCCCGTCCACCGGACAGCCGATCGGCATGATCGTGTACGTGATCCTGGCGGCGCTGGGGACCGAGACGCTGCGCCGGCAGATGGACCGCGAGTTCCCCGAGTCCGGGCTCCCGGCGCCGTCGAGCGATGGGGTTGAACCCGGGGCGCCGCTGCAGCCGACCGCGCCGTGATGGCCCGCCGGCGGCGGGGGGCGTTCGAGCGAGCGATCGACACCCTGACCGACCGCTACGGCCTGGTCCTCGTCCTGCTGGTGGTCACCTACGTGCTCGCGTCGGCCCTGCCGACGCAGGAGTGGGTGGCGATACCGCTCACCGCGCTCCAGGGGGTGACGGTGGTCGTCACCCTGGCTGCCTCGGGGACGCCGCGGCGACGGCGACGGGTGGCGATCGCGGCCGCGACACTCGCCGTGCTCATCTCCCTGGTGACCGCCATCGCGGGTGGGCGGCTCACCGGGGCCTCGGGGCTGATCGACGCGGTGTTGCTGTTCTGGGCGCTGGGCGCGATCGTCCGGCGCGTGGCGGGCCACATTCAGGTGACCGGCCAGACATTGCTCGGCGCGATGTGCTGTTACGTGATGTTCGGGCTCATCTACACCTTCATCTACCAGGGGGTGGCCCGCCTGCAGACCGGGCCGTTCCTCACCCCGGCCGGCAGCCACACCCTGTCGGACTACCTCTTCTTCAGCTTCACCACACTCACGACCACCGGCTATGGCGATCTCGTCCCCGCCACCGGTCTGGGCCGGGCGCTCTCAATGCTCGAGGCGCTGAGCGGCCAGTTGTTCCTCGTGACCGTGGTGGCGCGGCTGGTGGCCCTGTGGTTGCCCCGTGCCCAGCGGGGGCGGGATCCCGGATCCTGAGCCGCCATCACCCGGGCGGGGTGACGACGATTCACCCGGCTCGCCACCAGGCTTGCCGGCAGTCCTCGACCTTCAGGAGACCCACGATGTTCATGCGACGGAGACGGCCGCTGCTGGGCGCAGCGATGATCGGCGGCGCGGGCGTTCTGGCCGGCCGTTCGGCCGCGCGCAGCGCGGACCGCGAGGCGGATCAGGACCAGCGGATCGACCAGCTCGAAGCCACCCAGCAGGCCCCGGCCCCGGCTGCGGCGCCGGCGCCCACGGCCGGCGGACAGGACGATCTCGTCGCCAAGCTCAAGGAGCTCAGCGGCCTCGTCGATTCCGGCGTGCTGACCAAGGACGAGTTCGAAGCGGCCAAGCGCAAGCTGCTGGCCGCATAGGAGGCCCCATGCAGATTGGACCTGTGCAACTGCTGGTCATCGGCTACGACTCAGACGAGACGCACCCCGGGCTGCGCGCGGAGTTGGAGCGCCTCCGCGCCCAGCCGGGGATCCGGCTCATCGATCTCCTGCACGTGCGCAAGCACGCTGACGGGCGGGTCGAGCGGATCGAGGTCTCCGACCTCTCGGACGCCGAGACGGTCGAGCTCGGCGCGACGATCGGAGCGCTCATCGGCTTGGGGGCCGGGGGCGAGGCCGGCGCCGAGCAGGGGGCGATTGCCGGAGCCGAGGCGGCCGAGGAGGGCCGGACCCTGGGTGACGACCTGTGGTACGTCGACGAGGCGATCCCGCCCGGCACGGCGGCGACCGTCGCGCTGATCGAGCACCGCTGGGCGATCGGGCTGCGCGACGCGCTGCGCGAGGCCGGCGGCACGCTCCACGCCGACGCGTGGGTGCACCCCACCGACCTGGTGGCCATCGGCCTGGTGACAGCCGCTGAGGCCGAGGCCGAGCTGGCCTACTAGGCCCCCACCGGCGTCAACCGGCTCAGATCCGATGCCGGCCTGGCTGTTCTCGTCGCTGCGGGGCTACCGGTCGCAATGGCTCCGCGGCGACCTGATCGCCGGGCTGACCGTCTGGGCGGTCCTCATCCCGGAGGCGCTGGCGTACGCGTCGATCGCGGGCGTCTCCCCCGTCGTCGGCCTGTACGCCGCGCCCGGCGCCCTGCTGCTGTACGCCGCGTTCGGCAGCTCGCGGCACCTCGTCACCGGCCCCATGTCCGCGACGGCCGCGCTCTCGGCGGCGACGGTCGGCGCGTACGCCACCGCGGGCAGCGACCGGTTCGTGGCGATGACGGCGGCGCTGGCCATCACCACCGGGCTGGTGGCGCTGGTCGCCGGCCTGCTGCGGTTGGGCTTCCTGGCCAGCTTCATCTCCGAGCCGGTGATGAAGGGATTCATCATCGGCCTGGCCCTGACGATCATCGTCGGGCAGTTGCCCAAGCTGTTCGGCGTCGAGAAGGGGTCCGGCGACTTCTTCCAGAAGCTGTGGGACCTGATCACCAAGCTGGGCGACACCCAGGGCCTGACCCTCGTCGTCGGGCTGGCCTCGATCGCCCTGCTCGTCGCGCTGCGCCGGCTGGCTCCGGCGGTCCCGGGCTCGCTGGTGGTGGTGATCCTCAGCATCATCGCGGTGGTCGTGTTCCACCTCGACCGCCACGGGGTCGAGATCGTCGGCCACATCGACCGCGGGCTGCCGTCGCTGGGCATCCCGGACGTCAGCTTCCATGACTTCGTCCGGCTCGGCGGGGGAGCGGCCGGGGTGATGCTCGTCGGGTTCGCCGAGGGCCTCGGGGCGGCCAAGACCTACGCCGCCAAGCACCATTACGACGTCGACGTCAACCGCGAGCTGGTTGGGCTCGGGAGCGCCAACATCGCCGCCGGGCTGTCGAGCGGCATGGTCGTCAACGGCAGCCTGTCCAAGACGGCGGTCAACGGCTCCGCCGGGGCCAACAGCCAGGTGTCGGGTCTGGTGGTGGCGGCGATGACGATCGTCACGCTCCTGTTCCTCACCGGACTGTTCGAGAAACTGCCCGAGGCGACGCTGGCCGCGGTGGTCATCGTGGCCGTCGTCGAGCTGGTCGACGTCGGAGCCCTGGTGCGGCTCTACCACGTCTACGTCGGGCGGCTGGGCCGCGCCTACGCGGTCGCGGCTCGTCCTGACTTCTTCGCCGCCCTCGCGGCGCTGCTGGGCGTGACCGTATTCGACACCCTGCCCGGTCTGTTCATCGGGATCGCGGTCTCGCTCATCCTCCTCCTGTACCGCTCATCGCGACCGCGCGTGGCCGAGCTGGCCAAGTCGCCCGGTGCCGATCACTACGCTGACGTCAAGCGGATGCACGGCGTCGAGCCGGTGCCGGGAATCGTCATCCTGCGGGTCGAGAGCGGCCTGTTCTTCGCCAACGCCGACTGGGTGCGCGACCACGTGCGCGAGGCTGCCCGGCGCCCCGGCACCCGGGCGGTGGTGCTCGACGCCAGCAACATCGCGTTCATCGACGTCACCGCGATCGGGATGCTGGACGAGCTCGCCGACACCCTCCAGGAGGAGGGCGTCGTGCTGCGCGTCGCCCGCGACATCGGCACCGTCCGCGACGTCCTGCGACGCGGCGGCTCGGAGGAGCCCCTCCAGCGGGTCTACCCCAGCGTGCAGGCGGCGGTGGACGCCGCCACCGACGAGCCGTCGCCGCTCAGCCCGACAGCCCCGTGATCCCGTCGCCGATCAGCTTGACCCCGATGACCAGCAGCAGCACGGCCATGATCGCCGCGTTGTGGGCGGCCATCCAGTCCTTCATTCCCTCCAGCAGCTTGGGCGCCCGGTCGCCCATCACGAAGTAGATCCCGACCGGAACGCCGACGCCGAGGCTGGCGATGAGCACGAAGATGGCCAGCGCCACCGCCTGCCGGCCGGCGGAGATGCCCGTCTGGGCGATGGCCGCGCCGGCCGCCACGGTCAGCAGCCCGTTCTTGGGATTGACGTCGGCCAGCAGCGCCCCCATCCCCAGGGCCTTGCCGGCGCTGAAGCCGTCGATCGCCCGCATCCACTTGGGCAGCGCCGCCGGCGCGTCGCCGCGCGGCCGGCCGCGCCACTGCTTGACCGCGACGAGCAGCAGCAGCGCGCCGAGCACCAGCTTGAGGATGCCGACCCACGTCGCCGGCTTGCCGCTGCTCGATGCGCTGGCCCCGCTGGAGACCAGCAGCACCACCGTCCCCAGGATCGCCAGCCCGACGATCCACCCGACCAGGAACGCCGGCCCGTTGGCCCGGGCCCGCGGCGTGGCCAGCATCAGGACGACGCCGATGATCGGCACCGGGCTGATCGCCACGCCGACCGCGAACGACAGGCTCTGTCCGATCGCCTGACCCATGCCGGCCACTCTGGGCCCGGTCGGGGTGAGTCCGGATCACCCCGGAAAGGTGATCCCAGATTCAACCGGCCTGGCGTGGCCCCGACGCCAAGATCGCCGGCCTTCCCGACCGGCTCGGGAGCGGTCGTCGAGCTCACCTAGCGGTCCGCGCGGCGCACTCACCCAGGTCGGGTGAAGCCACCTCACCCCGCTCGGTGGGATGGTCGCTGACCTTGTCGCCGAGCTATGAGATCCGGATCCGCGGGAGGGTCGGAACCAGCACCCTCACCTCGTTCGAGGACATGGAGGCGGCGATCCGGCCCGCAGAGACCGTGCTGCGCGGGACGATCACCGATCAAGCGCACCTCCATGGGCTGCTCGAGCGCATCCAGCTGCTGGGGCTGGAGCTGATCGAGATCCGGCGGGTCTCGGGTGGCGGCGCCGACGAATCGCCCGACTGACCCGTCGGGCATCTCACCCGACGCGGGTGATGCCAGATCACCTGAACGTGGCCCATGCTGGCAGCGTCCCGTGCCTTCGACCATGGCCCACCCTGACCCAGTCACGGATCGATCTCGGTCGGCGCCCGCAGTGAGCGGGCAGCAGCGTGCGCTCGGCGCGGCCGCCCTCGGGCTCGGTGCCGCCGCCGTCGCGCTGGGTGTGATCGCCGCGGTTCAGAACTTTCCACGCGGCCTGTTCTCGCTGGCGCTCGTGGTGCTCGCCGTCGCGACCGCGTGGAACGGCCTGCTGCGACGTCGGGTCGTGCGCGGGGTCCTGCTCGTGCTCGCCGTGGCGCTGGTCGCCGCGGCCGTCGTGCTCCTGCTCAGCCGCGCCCCCGTCATCACCGTGCTGGTCGTCGTCTGTGCGGCGGGAGCGGTCCAGTGCGCCCGCCTGGCCCTGGTCAGCCGGGTTCGCCTGCCGCCGGCCGACCGGCCATCCCATCCGGTGCTCATCTTCAACCCGCGCTCGGGTGGCGGGAAGGCCACCCGCTTTCACCTGGCCGACGAGGCGCGCCGGCGCGGAATCGAGCCGGTGGAGATGTCGCTGGACCTCAGCCTGGAGACGACCGTCGCACAGCAGTTGGCGCGCGGCGCTGACGCGCTGGCGATGGCCGGCGGCGATGGATCTCAGGCGGTGGTCGCCGAGATCGCCGCCCGCGAGGAGCTGCCCTACGCCTGCATTCCCGCCGGCACCCGCAATCACTTCGCGCTCGACCTCGGCGTCGACCGCGACGACGTCGTCGGCGCACTCGACGCGTTCGTGAACGGCGGCGAGCGGATCGTCGACCTGGCCGAGGTCAACGGGCGGGTGTTCGTCAACAACGTCTCCCTCGGCCTGTATGGCGACGCCGTCCAGCGGGCGGGCTATCGCGACGCCAAGCTGCGCACGATCCTCGACGTGCTTCCCGACGTCGCCGGGCCCGAGGGCCGGTCGGCGCCGATCAACTGGCATGACTCCGAGGGGCTGGCGCACGACGGCGGGCTCGGCGTGCTCGTCTCCAACAACGTCTACCGGTTGGGGCGCCTGGTCGGATCGGGCACCCGCCCGCAACTGGATGCCGGCCGCCTGGGCGTGGCGGTGATGGGCACCCGCAACTGGCGCCACCGCGGCATCGTGCGGCAGTCGTCGCCGCGGTCGATCGAGGTTGATGGCGCCGGCGACGTCCCTGCGGGCATCGACGGCGAGGCCGCACTGCTGACCCCGCCGATCCGCTTCCGCAGCCGGCCGCAGGCATTGCGGGTCCGTATCGCCCCCGGACATCCCGGCTGCTCGCCGTCGGCGGGCATCCCCACCGGACTGTGGTCCGGGGTGGGCACGCTCGCGCGGATCGCCGTGCGAGGGGCGCGATGAGCTCCGGACCGCCCCCGGCCGCGCCGCCCCCCGCCGGGGCCACCCCGCCGCCGCGGCCGTGTCCGCATTGCGGCGCCCCCCTCCCCCAGACGGCCACCTTCTGCCCCAACTGTGGCCACAGCGTCGGCGGGCGCAGCGGGGGGTCCTGGACCTGGCTGGTGGCCGCGGTGGTCGCCTTCATCGCCGGGCTGGCGGTCGCCTTCATCCTCTCCAACGCGGCCGGGATCGGCGCCAAGACCGTCACCTCCACCACCGCCGCCGGGACCAAGCACGGGGAGTCGACACAAAGCACCCACGTCAGCGTCACCCAGCCCACGACCACCGTAACGGAATCCGCCAAGACGGTGACCAGCCCGGCCAGCACCGAGACCGTCTCGACCACGGTGACGAGCACCACGACGACCACGACGAGCGCGACGAGCAGTCCCTGATGAGCGAGCGCGCCGATCAGCTCCGAGTGCGTCTGGCCCGCTCCCTGGAGAACGTCAATCCGCAGGGCGCCCACAACGCTCTGGACGAGGCGTTCGCCTCGCTCAGCCTCGATGCCGCGCTGTCGGAGGTCGTGCTGCCGTGTCTCCAGGCGCTGGGCCACGGCTCGGCCTGGGAGGCCTCGGCGCGCGCCCAGGTCCAGTTCTCGACCGGACTGCTCGAGACGCGGTTGCTGGCGCTGGCCAGTGGTTGGGACAGCGGCGGGAGACCGACCGTCGTCATCGCCTACGCGGGCGCGGAGCAGCACACGCTGGGGGGCATCGCATTCGGCCTGGCGCTCCGTGACCGGGGATGGCGCATCGCCTACCTGGGTGGCAGCCCGTCAGCGCAATCCGCCGTCGACATGGCCGAGGGCACCGACGCGACCGCCGTCGTCCTGGTGGCGCGGGACCCGGCGGACCTGGACGGGGTCCGGCAATCCGTCCGCGGCCTGAGCAGCCGGCGCCATCTCGTGCTCGCCGGCGACGGGGCGACGGTGTCGGCGGCCCGCGATCTCGATGCCGAACTGCTTCCGCGCGATCCGGTGCTGGCGGCCCGCGAGCTGCATCGCCGGGCCGGCGGAGGGCCGCGGCGCCACACCTCGACGATCCGATCGCGCCGGACCCCCGAGGTGTGCTCGTCGCTCTAGCTGGGTCGTTATAGCTGGTCGCGCGACCTGGTCGCCGCAGCGTGGCCTGCCGAGTCAGCCGGCCGCCGCCACAACCGGCCTGGCTCCCCGCCAGGCGGCATGACGCGCCGCCACCTCGGTCGCCGCGGCGACCACGTCGCGCGATAGGGGCCCGGCTTCCAGGTCTGACAGGAGCCCCGGGGTCGCTGCCCTGCCGCCCACGGCGAGCGGGATGCGGCCGGCCAGCCCGCGCAGCACGGCACGGTCGCGCGCGGACGGACGCGTCGTGCCGATGCTCAGCACCACGACCTCGGGCGACAGCACTGCCGCGGCCTCGGCGAGGACCGCAGGGCGGACGGCCTGGCCGAGGCTGACGATCCGCCAGCCGCGATTGCGCAGCGCCAGGCCGAAGCCGGTGATGCCGATGATGTGACGCTCGGCCGGCCCGCGCGCGATCAGCGCCAGCGGCCCGGCGCCGACCTCCCAGCCGCTCGCCATCGCCAGCAGGCGCCCCTCGAGCAGTCGCGTCGCGAAGCGCTCCTGCGCCGCGCTGATCTCGTCGCGGGCCCGATCGGCATCCAGGCGCCCGACCAGCGGAATGACGCAGTCGCGCAGCACCGCGTCGAGCGAGAAACGCGCGAGGAGGTCGTCGAGGGAACGGTGCGCGCCGATGGCGTCGAACGCCAGGCATGCCTGGGCGAGCACGTCGCACAGGCGGGTCAGCTCCGACGGCTCCGGACCGTCCGCCGCTCCACCACCCGCCTGCTCTTCGCGTGCCCGGCGCGCCGCCTCCGACGCCGGCGTCCCGGCCTGCAGCCAGCGCTTCATCGCCGCCACCAGCCGAGCGTCCTGCGCGCTGTAGAGGCGATACCCACCGCTCGATCGCCGCGGTGAGAGCAGGTCGTAGCGATCCTCCCAGGCGCGCAGGGTTTCCGGCGTGACGCCAACGGAGCGGCTGAAGCTTCCGATCCTGACCAAAGCGCTGTTATCGACTCCCATCCGCTCCTCCACAGACATTGTGCAGGCCCTCGAACAACCCTATACTGTTTCCGAAGGGGGAGTCGGCCAAATCGTCCCATTCTTGGTGGAAAGCCAACCAGCACCTCGGTAGGGAGGGCGTCTCGGCTGGACAGACGACAATCGAGCGGTCGACAGGTGCGGCCGGGCACGGTCCGATCGGGGTGGTCACGATCCGTCGCGGCCCGCCCGCTCCCCGGGCCACGGTGCAGCGGCCGGAGTTATTCGACCGGCTCGACCACGGGATGCAGGGACCGCTGACGCTGGTCACCGGGCCGGCCGGCGCCGGCAAGACGTTGCTGCTGAGCTCGTGGCTGGTGGCGCGTCCGCAGACCGGGCCGGTGGCATGGCTGGCGCTCGAGCCCGCGGACGCGCGCCCCGGTCGTTTCTGGAACGCACTGCTGAAGCTCGTCCAGCTCGCGACCGCGGGCGAGCTGCCGCCGGTGCGCGGGCCGGCGGACGACATCGACGACGACTTCGTCGCCGGTCTGAGCGGCGCGGTCCAAACGCTGCGCCAACCGGTCACCGTGGTGCTCGACGACTTCGAGCAGCTCCGCTCACAGCTCGTGATCGAGAGTCTGGACCGCTTCCTGCGATCTCCGCAGCGAGGGCTGCGGCTGGTCATCGCCAGCCGGCTCGACCCCGGTCTATCGCTCCAGCGGCTGCGGCTCGCCGGCCAGCTGACCGAGCTGCGCTCGAGCGATCTCGCCCTGCGTCCCGACGAGGCCGGCCGCCTGTTCGAGCTCCACGGCCTCGAGCTGACCACGGAACAGGTCGCGAAGCTCCAGGAGCGCACCGAGGGGTGGGTGGGTGGCCTGACCCTCGCGGCGCTGTCGCTTCGAGGCCACCCCGATCCCGACGCCTTCGTGCGCACCTTCGCCGGTGACGAGCGCACGGTCGCCGACTACCTGATCGAGGAGGTGCTTCACCACCAGCCGGTGGCGGTGCGCGACTTCCTGCTGCGCACGAGCGTCGTCGACGAGCTGGAACCCGACCTGGCAGACGCGCTGACCGGCCGTAAGGACGGCGCCCAGGCGCTCCGGCTGCTCGAGCGATCCAACGCCTTCCTGCTTCCGCTGGACGAGCACCAGCAGCGCTATCGCTACCACCCGATGTTCCAGGAGCTCCTGCGCAGCCAGCTGCGCTACCGGATGCCCGACGCCTTCACCCTCGAGCATCGCCGAGCGGCGCGGTGGTTCGCCGCCCATGGCATGGCGGCGACGGCCGTGCGCCACGCGGTGGCCGCCGGAGACGTCACCGCCGCTGCCGAGCTGGTCTGCGAGCACTGGCTGTCGTTGATCGTCCATGGCGAGGGGCAGGAGCTCGCCGACTGGGTCGACGGCCTGGCGCCGCGGGTCGTGGCCGGCAGCGCGGAGCTGGCGCTGGCCGGGGCCGGCGCCGCGCTGGTCACCGGCGACCTGGCGCGCGCCCAGGGCTACCAGCAGCTCGCGGACGCCAGAGCGGGCATGGTGCCGACCAAGCGCCGTGCGCGTTACGCGCTGTCGCGGGCGATCGTGACCATGCTCGACGCCCGCGTACGAGGTGACTTCGAGGCGACCCGCACGGCGGCCCACAAGGTCCTCATCGCGCAGCAGCTCAACGGGATGCCCCAGGACTCCCGGGCGGTGGCCCACGTCACGCTCGGCATCGCCGAGCATTGGACGAGCGACTCGGGATCGGCGACCGAGCGCCTCGAGGAGGCGCTGGAGCTGGCCCGGCGCGACTCATGCGAGTACATCGTGCTGGACTGCCTGGCCCAGCTGGCGCTGTTCAAGGCGCTCGCCGGGGAGTTGCACGACGCGGCCGGCTTCGGTCACGCCGCGGTCCAGATCGCCGTCCGCAACGGATGGGACGAACACCCGTGCGCTGCCTCCGGCTTCCTGGCCCTGGCCATCGCCCATTTCAACTGGGCCGAGCCCGATGCGGCCCAGGACCACCTGGCGAGCGCCGCGCGGGCGGCCCGGCGCTCGCAGTCGCGGACGACCGATTGCCTGATCAGGCTGTTCGGGGCCCTCCTCGACGCGCGAGCGGACATCCCCGCGGCCGCGCGGGTGGCCCACGCCGTACGGACCGACATCGACGAGTGGGGTCTGCCCCGCAGCCTGGCGGCGATGGCCGGCTTCTTCGAGGCCGTCCTGCTCGCCGACGCCGGGCAGTCCGACCGGTCCCGCGATGCGCTCGCCCGCGACTCGATGCGGTCGGAGGCACCGCTGGAGGACGCGATCATCCGGGCGCGGCTGGCGCTCGCGGACGGCGAGGCGGCCGAAGCGCTGCGCCATCTGCGAGCCGCGTCACCCGACTCCCCCGCCCAGCATCCCGCGTGCCGGATCGAGGCGCTGGCGCTGGCCGCGGTGGCCAAGGACCTGCTCCACGACGACGAGGGCGCGCTGGAGCTCATCGAGCAGGCGCTGGACCACGCCCAGCCGGAGGGGTTCCGGCTACCGCTGCTGGCCGTCGGCGCGCCGCTGCGCGATCTGCTCAAGCGGCGCATCCGCGCCGGCACTGCCCAGCGGGCGCTGGCGGGCGAGGTGATCGCGCTGCTGGAGGAGCGCCGAGGGGCGCCCGTCGCCGACCAGGGGCGGCTGCTGCTCGATCCCCTCTCAGACCGGGAGGAGGCGGTGCTGCGTTACCTGCCGACGGTGATGTCCAAGGCGGAGATCGCCTCCGAGCTGTTCGTCTCGATCAACACGGTCAAGACTCACACCAAGAACATCTACCGCAAGCTGGGGGTCGGGACTCGCACCGACGCGGTGCGCCGGGCCAAGCACCTCAACCTCGTCTGAACGCGGGGCCGGCCGGCCAGAGCAACGGCTCGGCGACATCGTCGAGCCGTTGCTCCGGCCGGCCTGTCCCGGCAGTCTGTCTCAGTGCGTGCCGGCGCTCTGCAGGGCGTCGGCCAGACGCTGCTCGGTGTCGTTGTCCAGCGACGTCTGGATGATCGTGCCCTGGGTCTTGATCTGGGGCAGGACCTTGTCCACCGTGACCCGGCGCAGCAGTGCGATGACGGCCGCCTGACCCGGCTGGAGATTCTCGCCCAGCTGCTTCATGAAGTTGTCATCGACGCCGTAGTCGCTGAGCGCGCCGGCGGCGGCGCCGGTGGCGGCGCCGATCGCGATTCCGACGAACGGCACGAAGAAGATCAGTCCGATCAGGCCGCCCCAGAACGCGCCGCCCAGCGCGCCGCCCGCGGCCGCCGACGGCTGATGGAGCTTGACCTTCCCGTCCTGCTCGCGCTCCACGACGACCAGGTCGTCGAGATCGAGCACATGGCTCTTCTGCGCCTCGACGATGTTCGCGGCGACATCCCGGGCGGTCGCCACGTCCGGGTACGCGATAGCAACCAGATCACTCATTCAGAAACCCTCCGTTCGTTTGCGCTTGAGGCCGGACCTCGCCGGCCACCCCCATGGTTGGCGGTGAACGGGTGACCGGGAATCACCCCGGCGGGGTGATTCCCGGCCCGGCGCCCCCGGACTTCGCGTCGATCACGCGGCTTCCCCGTAGATGATCAGCCCGTGGACGATCCACAGGCTCAGGGCGAACACGGCGATCGACCAGAACGGGTACGCCGGGATGTTCAGCAGCGAATCGACCGCGGCGAGACAGCCCATGGTGATCGCGAACCAGCGCCCGTACAGGCCCCCGCGAACGAGTGAGACCGATGCGATGAGCTCCAGGATCCCGAGGATCAGCGTGATCCAGCCCCAGGTCTTCAGGTTCGAGAACACATAGTGCGCGTTCTGGGTGAAGAAGCTCGAGTTCCCGATCGCCGCGATGCCCCAGATGATGTTGAGCACGCCCCCCACCACCAACAGCGTCGCGGCAAAGACCGACCGGCCGATCCCTCTCGCTTGATCCATCCCAAACCTCCTCGGTAGTTGCCGCTCCGGGCTCAGCCCGCGGCGGCGTCGTGCCCTGTCCCCGCCACTGTCGGGCAGCGGCGGGTGAGTCCGCCTCATCCGGTCCGGGTGATCTCACGCCTGCCACGCTCGCCGGTCCGCTAGAACCCGCTCATGCTGCGGCTCATCGGCCTCGTCGCCTCGATCGGGCTCGCCGACTCGCTGAATCCGAGCACGGTGGCGCCCGCGCTCTACCTGGCGACCGGCGAGCGTCCGCGGCGCGCCGTGCTCCAGTTCACCGCAGCGGTGGCCGGAATCTTCTTCGCCGGTGGTGTCGTGTTGACGGTGGGACCGGGCCAGGCGCTGCTGGCGCTCATTCCCCATCCGGGCCCGACCGTGCGCTACATCGCCGAGACGGTCGCCGGCGTGACGATGCTCGTCGGCGCCGCGCTGCTGTGGCGCAATCGCGAGCGACTGGGCGCGAAGGCCTCGAGCGACGAGCCGCCCAAGCAACGGTCAGCCGTCCTGTTGGGGCTGACGATCGGCGGCGTCGAGCTCCCCACCGCGTTCCCGTACTTCGCGGCGATCATCGCCGTGGTCGCCTCCGGCGTGGACGTGGTGCACGAGCTGATCCTGATCGCCATCTACAACCTGTGCTTCGTGCTGCCGCTACTGGCGATCGCCATGGTCCTGACCGTCGCCGGCGATCGGGCCACGGACGTGCTGGTGCGGGTGCGCGCCTACCTGCGGGCGCACTGGCCGATGCTGCTGGCCGTATTGGCGCTGATCGCCGGCCTGTTTGTCACCGCACTGGGCGTCACCGGGCTGACCAGCGGCGTGCATGGTCGCGTCGGCGGGGTCTCGCGCCGGGTGCGCCGGATCATCTCGCACTGATCCTCGGTGACCGATCACCCGGCCGGGGTGAGGTCGGCTCACCCGACGGGACGCGAAGATACGCTGGGCTTCGTGGAACGATCTGATGTGCCTTATCTACTGCTCGGGGCGACGGCGGCGGCCGAACGGCGGTCCCGCGGGTTCGTCTCGCTCGGCGTGCGGGTCGCCGGGGTCGCGGTCGCGCCCGCGGCGCTGGCGTGGCAGTCGCCGCTTGCCGCGCCGCTCCGGCGCCGCGCGGCCGATGCCTCGGCAACGCTGACTTTCGACGGCCGGCGGCGGCGCGAGACGGCCGCGGTCACCGCGGGCTACCGGGTGCGCGTCCTGGGCGAGCGGATCCTCCGCTCGGGCGTCGTCGACGAGGTCATCGACCGATTGCTCACCACCGGCGCGTTCGATCACGTCGTCACCGTGGTCATCAATCATCCCGCGACCGAGGCGATGATCACCAGCGCGTTCGACGATCCGGGCGTGGACCGGCTGATCGCCAGCATCCTGGACAGCCGCCTCATCGATGAGGTCACGGCCCGCCTGCTCGACAGCGACGAGATGCGGCTCATCCTCGATCACGTCACCCGTTCACCGGAGCTGCGCGCCGCCCTGGCGGCCCAGACAGCCGGGCTGGCCGGCGATATGGCCGAGGGGGTCCGTTCGCGGACGGTCATCGCTGACGACGCCGCCGAGCGCTTCGCGCGCGGGCTGTTCCGGCGCCGGCCCCGAACCGACACCCCGTGACCGACGCATCGCGTGCGGACTCGGGGTACGCCGGCCTGGTCACGCGCGCGGTGGCACTGCTCATCGACGCCGCGCTGATCGACGCCATCGCCCTCGTCGTCGGCGCCGCCCTGAACATCATCGTCTCGGCGCTCGGCGGCAGCGGCAACCTCAACCTGCTGGGCGCGCTCGCCGGCGGGTTCGCCTGGCTGCTGTGGTCCGGCGCCTACTTCGTCACCTTCTGGACCGTCACCGGTCAGACCCCCGGCGACCGGATGATGCGGATCCGCGTGGTCGGCCCTGGCCCGAAGATCGGGTTCGTCCGCGCCGTCCGCCGGTTCGTCGGGCTGGTCCTGTGCACGATCACGCTCGGGGCCGGGTTCATCCCCGTGCTGTTCGACGATCAGCGCCGGGGCCTCCACGACCGTCTGGCCGGGACCGTCGTGCGCTGGGACGATGCGTCGAGGGACTCGGCGGTCGCAGTTCCGGCCGCCGAGGCGGCGGGCGGCTCAGCCGGCGGGTCGGCCCCCACGCCGGGATCCGATCCCGGCTCGGCGTCGCCGACGACCGCGGTGCGAACGGCGGGCTGAGACCCGGCCATCAGCGTGGCGCTCAGCTTGATCGCCTTCACGGCGCCGGTGGCGCCGGCCTGCAGCGTGAAGCCGAGTGCCACGACGAAGATCCCCGGCACCAGCAGCGCGCGCGTACCGAGCATCAGCAGTCCGACCCGGCCGATCAGGTAGGGCGGCGTGCACACGGCCGCCCCGACCGCCCCGCTCACCGCGCTGGCCACGAGCTTGTCGCGCCGGGATCTCACCGGCCGGACACCGATCAACCGCGACGGGACCGCCACGTAGCTGACCATCATCAGCCCGACCACGAGGCTCAGGGTCAGCCCGAACCACGGTCGTCCCGAGCGGGTGATGATCACCGTGGTGAACGCCAGCAGCAGCCCGACACCGATCCCCCAGGCCAGCACTGCCCTCAGGTGCTCGCGGGTCCGCGCTCGTGCGGCCCTGATCGTCGACACGCCGTCGGGCGTGATCGAGAATGCGAGCACCGCGTTGAGATAGAACGACGCCGCCGTGAGCGCGGTGACGGCGACGACGACCGCCGCCGCGAGCGGCCCCCGGATGACGCGGATGCTGTTCCCGTGCAGCACGTGCAGCTTGAGATCGAGCATGGCCAGCCAGATCCACATCGCGGGGATGACCTGGATCAGCGTCAGCCGCCAGTTGGAGAACACCAGCCGCAGGCCCTCGAACAGCATCACCAGCGCGCCGACGGTCAACGCCAGCGGCGCCAGCCACCGCCGCGACTGGCTCAACCGCAGGACGGCCGCCTCGACGCTGGCCTCGTCGCCCTCGCGGATCGCCTGGATCAGCCCGCGAATCCGCGGGATCAGCCTGCCGGGCGAGTGGTGGCTCCGCTCGGTCACTCGTTGCGGACGCAGCGGAAGCCCACGTGGCTCATCCCGGTATCGATCATCTGGGGGCGGCGCGCCGCCGGGCGGTAGCGCAGGCAGTAGCTGTCGGCGCAGAGGTATGAGCCACCCTTGAGCACCTTACGCGGTATCCGGAACTGGGGCTGGGCGGGGTCGTAGCTGTCCTGCGGCCGCCCGCCACGCGGATTGACCGGGATGCAACACGGTGCGCCGGCCGGCTCGCCGCGATGCTCGAGATACCAGTCGGCCGTCCACTCCCAGACGTTGCCCGCCATGTCGTGGAGGCCGTAGCCGTTGGGCGGATAGCTCCCCACGGCGGACCGGTGTCCATACCCGGACTCCGCGCGCCAGGGGAAGTCGCCGTGCCAGTAGTTGGCCAGGCGCTCCCCCCGACCCTCGGGATCTTCGCCCCACACATACGTTGCCCCCTCGATGCCGCCGCGCGCCGCCCGCTCCCACTGGGCCTCCGTGGGGAGCTGTCCCCCCGCCCAGCCGGCGTAGGCGTCGGCGTCCTCGTAGGCGATCTGCACGGCCGGCTCGTCCGGGCGATCGCTCACCGAGCTGCCCGGCCCCTCGGGATGGCGCCAGCTCGCCCCGGGGGTCCAGGTCCACCATTGATCGAGGTGGCGAAGGTCCACCGGCCCGGTCGTCATCGCGAACACCAGCGACCCGGGCACGAGATTCTCCGCCGGCGCGCCCGGGAAGTCCCCGGGCTCGAGCGGCCGCTCGGCGACCGTCACGTAGCCGGTAACGGCCACGAACAGCGCGAACTGTCGGTTGGTCACCTGATGGCGGTCGATCCAGAACCCGTTGACGGTGACCGGGCGCGCCGGCGCCTCCTCCGGATAGTGGACGTCGGATCCCATCCGGAATGTGCCGGGTGGGATCCACGCCATCTCGCGCTCGCCCGCCACCGGGCTCGGGGCCGGCGGCGCGCGCCTGCTGGTCATCGCCACACCCGCTCGCCGGCTAGTGGCCCGTGGTCAGGGCGGCCTGGAGCTTGGCCACCACCTGATCGATGGTGAAGCTGGCCGCTTTTTGGGCCGGCGGGAACTCCTTGAACGTCTCCAGGAACTGCGCCACCAGCGACGTCGCCGCCAGGAGGATGTAGTCGTTGTCGATGAGGTAGTCGTAGTACGTGTTCGAGGTGATGTCGGCTCGCTCGTACGGATCGGTGCGCAGGTTGAAGATCTTTGGGACCCGCAGCGAGACGAACGGCTCGGCCCAGATCCTCAGCGTGCCCTGGACGCGCTGCTCCATGAACACGACCTTCCAGTTGTCAAACCGGATCGCCAGCACGTCGCCGTCGTCGGAGACGTAGAAGAACAGCTGGCGGGGACTCTTGTCGACCTCGCCGGTGAGGTAGGAGAGCAGGTTATACCCGTCGATGTGGGCCCGGAACGTTTGGCCCCCGACCTGGTGGCCGCCCTTCAGCTTCTCGACGATGTCCGGCTCGCCGGCCGCGGCCAGGAATGTTGGGAGCCAGTCGTGGTGTTGGATGATCTCGTTCGACACGCTTCCGGCAGCGATCCGGCCCGGCCAGCGGATCAGCTCCGGAACCCGGAAGGCGCCCTCCCAGTTGGTGTCCTTCTCGCTGCGGAAGGGCGTCATCCCCCCGTCCGGCCACGTGTTCATGTGTGGCCCGTTGTCCGTCGAGTACATGACGATCGTGTTCTCGGCGATCCCCAGCTCGTCGAGCTTGTCCAGCAGCGCGCCGACCACCTTGTCGTGGTCGATCATCGTGTCGTGGTAGGGCGACTGCCAGCGCCCGGCCTGACCGATGCTCTCGGGCTTGGGGTGCGTGCGCAGATGCATGTGGGTGGTGTTGAACCACATGAACCACGGGTCCTCGGTCGCGTTCTGGCGCTCCATCCATTCCAGACCGTGCTCCAGGATCTCGTCGTCGATCGTCTCCATTCGCTTCTTGGTCAGCGGGCCCGTGTCCTCGATCTTCTGCTTGCCGACGCGACCCCAGCGCTCGTGTTCGGTGTCATCGTCCTCGTCGGCGGCCCAGCAGTGCAGGACTCCGCGCGGTCCGAACCGCTCCTGGAAATGAGGAAAATCCGCGGCCGGCGGCCAGTTGGGCAGCTCGGGCTCCTCCTCGGCGTTGAGGTGGTACAGGTTGCCGAAGAACTCGTCGAACCCGTGCACCGTCGGCAGGTACTCGTTGCGGTCCCCGAGATGGTTCTTGCCGAAATGGCCCGTCGCGTAGCCCAGCGGCTTGAGCAGCTCGGCGATCGTCGGGTCCTGCGCCTGGAGCCCGACCGTGGCGCCCGGTACGCCCACCTTGCTCAGGCCGGTCCGGAACACGCTCTGCCCGGTGATGAAGGACGAGCGCCCGGCCGTGCAGCTCTGCTCGCCGTAGGAGTCGGTGAACATCATGCCCTCGTCGGCGAGGCGATCGATGTTGGGCGTCGTGTAGCCCATCACGCCCCGGCTGTAACAGCTCAGGTTGGTGATACCGATGTCATCGCCCCAGATGACCAGGAAGTTGGGGCGCTCGCTGTCCGGCATCTGTGCCTCCGTGTGTCGATCAACGCGTGACCGTCAGCAAACGGGGCACCCGGGTGAGCGCACATCACCCCGGGCGGGCGAATTGACCCTGATTCAGGCCCGAGCGGGCGCCCGCCGGCCCCGGAGGACGTCGCGCCAGCGCCACAGCGAGACCAGAATCATGGCCAGCGCGATTGGCACCGTCGCCGGCAGCAGCAGGCCGCGCCGCAACAGCGAGTCCATCGCGATCGCCAGGGCGGAGACGAGCAGCGCGGCCCGGCGCTGGTCACGGCTGCCGGCCAGCGCGGCGCCCAGCAACGCCGCCAGGAACAGATCCGGATAACCGATCGTCACGGCACCCACCCGGGCTCCGGTGAAACGCGGGCCGTGGAAGCTGTTGGAGGCCGCCGCCAGCACCGCGGTCTGGTGGTAGCCGAAGCCGGCGACCAGCAGCGCGACGTCGACGACGGACATGGCCACCACGCCCGCCACCAGCCAACGCCCGGGGATCAGGCGCTGGATCGCCGTGCCGACGGTCAGACAGGCCAGGGCGGTGATGACCCCGGTTCCCAGCCGGCCGTCCACGCCGCCGGCCCAGACGGCGAGGACGGCGGCGACCGCCGCGGCCGGGACGACCACGAGCCGCGCCCGGGCGACCCAGGTCGCGCCGGCGAGCGCCAGCAGCGGGCTGGTCACCGCGGCGAGGAACACGACCGCGAGTGCCATCGACGGCACGAGCAGCAGCCCGAAGGTCCCGACGATGATCGATCCCGGTAGCAGCAGGGTCCATATCGGTGAACGCAGCCGGGCCAGCCGCGGGAACGGCTTCGACCGCGGCAGCATGACCAGGGCACCTTCCAGCAACGCGGCTGGGGTGCCCGCAAATGCGCTATGCAGACTGACGCCCATGACGATCTTGCTCCTGGTGATTCGGTAAAGCGAGCGCGTCGGATCGTCGTGGCGGCAGCGGGAAGCGGCGCTGGACCGCACGTCTTCGATCGGTCGATTCGCTGGATCAGGGTGCCGCGCTCTCGAATCCCGGCGGGGGAGTCACGGCACCGTTTGATCAATTTCTTCCCGACCGCAGCCGTCGAAAAACGTCGTCTCCTCAAGACGACATAAACATTCTCTCAACCCAATCACCACACACGGAGCTCGACCGCGATCCGCAAACCCAATCAGTGCACGCCGAGCTCGGCCGCGATCCGCGAACGCGATCCCTACACGCCAAGCTCGGCGGTGATCCGCCCGGAGGCGGCCGCCGCCTGCAGCGCCGCGTAGTCGCGGTCGTTCTGCTCCGCATAGGCGCGAGCGAATTCGAGGATCGCCCGGTCGAACGCGGCGCCGCTACCCAGGTACCCGGCGATGGCGTGCCGATCGCCGGTGCGGGCGTGGGCGCGGGCGAGCGTCCACCCGCACAGGCGGCCGTACGCGGCCAGCGCGCCGGGGCCGAGTTGCGCGATCTCCGCCGACCCCTTCCAGTCGTTGAGCTGACGGCCGTAGAAATCATTGGCTCCTTCGGGATCCGCGACCCGCACCCAGCCGAGGAAGATGTCGCTGGTGGCCTGCATCGACCGCTGGCCGACGACCACCCGCTCGCCGTGGTTGGGATACGGGCTGGCGCCGGCGTACTCCTCCAGCACCGACCGGTCCGCCTCCTTGAACTGGAGGAACAGTGGCTGGTCGTCGTCGCGACCCAGCAGCAGCGCGATCCAGCATCGGGTCCCGACGCTGCCCACGCCGACCACCTTGCGGGCCAGATCGGCCAACCGGAACTGCTCGACCAGGCGCCGCCGCTCGTCCGGCAACGTGTTGCGGTAGGCGACGAGGATCCGGTGCAGCGCATCGAACATCTCCTCACGCTCCACCCCCTGGGCCATCTTCTCGATCGGCACGATCAGCGGCGAGCGGTCGATGATCCGCGGCTCGCCGTCCACGATCTCGGTCAGCTTGGTGAACGCGAGCGCGCTGTCGCGGGTGCGGACCCGGGTCAGCTCGCGTTCCCCCTTGCGGACGTTGCGCGGGGTGAGCTGGTCGCCGTAGCGGGCCACCAGGTCATCGACCTCGACCCGCGCGTACCAGACGGTCAGCGCGTCCTTGGCCGCGAACTCGGCCATCGCCTCGCGGTAGCTGCGAACCGCGTCGGTCACCGCGCGGTCCTGCTTGGGCGCCGCGAAGTCGTTGTTCTGGGCGGCGATCAGCAGGCTGACCGCCAGCCGCTTGATATCCCACTCCCACGGGCCGCGCAGCGTCTCGTCGAAGTCGTTGACGTCGAACACCAAGCGACGGTCCGGCGACGCGAACACGCCGAAGTTCGACAGGTGGGCGTCGCCGGAGCACTGCACCGGCAGACCGGTGGCGGGGGTCGCGGCGAGGTCGTGGGCCATGATCGCCGCCGCCCCCCGGTAGAACGAGAACGGCGACTCGAGCATCCGCCCGTAGCGGATCGGCACCAGGTCCGGCACCCGGGTGAGCGCCTGGCGCTCCAGGATGCCGACCGGATCGGGACGGTCCGGCGGCGGCGTGAACGCCCCCTGGCTGGACCGGGGGACGCCGCGTCGGCCCGCTTTTCCGGCGGCCGCCCGCTCCGCGGCGGTCCTCGAGTCAAGCACGGCCCCGTCGCCGTGCACCTCTGTCCCGACCCCGCTGTCGACCGCCATCGCCATCCCTCCCCACGCTGCCGAACATCGGTGTGCCCGGCACCGGCCACGATACCTGACCGATAATGCCGCCGGCGATGGAGATCCGCGACGCACAGCCCGCCGACTGGGCCGAGATCTGGGCCTTCTTCTCGTCCATCGTGGCCGCCGGCGAGACCTACGCCTATGACCCGCACATCGCCGAGCCTGACGGCCGCCGGCTGTGGATGGTCGCGCCGCCGTCGCGGACGTCGGTCGCGATGCGTGACGGCCGGGTCGTGGGCTCGGCCAGCATGTACCCCAACCGCCCCGGCCCCGGCTCGCATGTCGCCTCGGCCAGCTTCATGGTCGATCCGCAGCACGCCGGCCGCGGGATCGGCCGGGCGCTGGGCGAGGACATGCTGGACTGGGCCCGGCGCAGCGGCTTTCGGGCGGTGCAGTTCAACGCGGTGGTGGAGACCAACGAGCGCGCGGTCGAACTGTGGCGCTCCCTGGGGTTCGCCGTGATCGGGACCGTGCCCGAGGCGTTCACCCACCCCGCCCGCGGCTATGTCGGACTGCATGTGATGCATCGCTTCCTCTGACGCGCGCGGCGACGGTCGCCGCGCTCCGGCCAGGGCTCAGCTGGGCCGGTCGACCCCGAGTGCCGCAATCATCGCCGGCGGCGGCGGCGCGCCGTCCCACAGCCGCTCCGGGATCTCGGCCCCCGCGTCGAGCAGGATCCGCACGATGTGAGCGTACGGCTCGCGGGGCACCTCGTCGGCGGTACGCATCGTCGGGCCGCCCTCGGGATCGTGGCAATGGCGCGAGCCGTGCAGCGCCGCGCCCAGCGCGGTCCCGCGGCCCTGCAGCTCGAGCTTCGCGCCGCGGGACAGCAGCTCGGCGACGATCTCGACCCGTCCCCGCCAGCAGGCCTGACCGAGCGGGGCGTCCGCGCTGTCGGGGTCGCCGTCGACCAGCGCGCCCGCGTCGAGCAGGCGCCTGGCGGTGTCCAGATGGCCGCCCTGCACCGCCAGGTTGAGCATCTCGTCGAGGGCAGCCGTGCCGGTGAAGCTGCCGGCGGCGCCGCTGAGGTACGCGCCGAGCGCCCGGTCGGCGTCGGTCACCACGGACGTGTCGGCGCCACGGTGCACCAGGCACGCGGCCACCCGGTCCTCGCCCCACCGGGTGGCGATCTGCAGCGCGGTCAGGCCCTCCTCGTCGGGAGCGTCGATCGGTGCCCCCGCGTCGAGCAGCGCCCGCACCGTGGCCACCGGTCGCCGTCGCCATGCCGCCTGGTGCAACTGGCCTGGCCGAGGCTGGGTCACCCGGGAGCAGAACATCGCCGCCATCGGCTCGTTGGGGAAGTTGAGCGCCCGGCCCAGGCAGTACTCGACGACCGACGGCTTGGTGCCCGCATCGATCAGCATCGCCGCGCAGGTCGGGTCCGGGAACTCGCAGGCGTGATAGAGCGCCTCCCCGACCGTGCGTTCTCCCTCATCGTTGGGATCGGCGCCGGCCTCGATCAGCATCTCGGTGATCGCGACGTCGTTGGCGATGCCGGCGGCGCCGTACAGCGGCACCTGGAGCCATCCGTCGTGGTCAAAGGACGCGTTGGGGTCCGCGCCGGCGTCGAGCAGCAGCCGCACCACCGCGCGGATGCCCAGCGCCCGCTCTGAGTCCGCCCGCAGGAAGCGGGAGAAGCAGGCGTAGAGGATCGGCTCCCAGTGCAGCGGCGGCACCGGGGTGCGCGCCAGCTCCGGGTCGCGCTCGATCCGCTGGGCCACCGCGTCGACCGTGCCGGTCACGCAGGCGCAGGCCAGGTCCCGGTGATCGAGCGCCGGGTCGGCCCGGAGCAGCGCCCGGGCCAGGCTCAGGTCTGACGAGCACGCCGACCGCACCAGCGAGCCGGCCCGTTCGCCGATGCCGGAGAGTGCGTCCCCTGTCCGTGGGCCGTCCTGCACGGGCCGGCGACGATACCAGCGCGCGGCTGGCCCGGGCCGGCCCGTGCGGGCCGCGGCCGTCGCGCCCGTGCGGGCCGCGGCGGTCGCGCCCGTGCGGGCCGCGGCCGTCGTTCCGGGGCACCGATTCCGTCGTTCAGGATTGGGCGGCCGGCTCCAGGAAGCCGGTGATCGACCGCATCCGGCCGTCGTCGGCGATCTCGGCGAAGTCGGTCCCGACGGCGATCGGCTCGCCGCCCGCGGGCGCGATCGACCAGCTGAAGCGGACGCGGTCGTGATGGGCGTCGGGACCGGAGACCAGCGTGAACCGATGATCGGGGTACTGGGCCTGGGCCCCGCCGATCATCGCGGTGATCCCGTCGATCCCGTCGCCGCTCATCATCGGGTCGACGTAGATGGCGTTCTCGGTCACGACCCGGGCGACGAGCGCGCGGCGCTGGTCGGGGTCGGCCTCGTTCCACATGGCGATGTACTCGGCCACGACGGCGTTGGCGTCTGACATGGGTGCCTCCAGGAGGTTGACGTGTGCGGAGGCCAAGGGTTCCAGCGGCGGGTCCGCCGGCGATTACCCGCGGGGTCATGCGACGGCGCGGCCCTCGGCGGCGAACGGTTTGACACAGATCGTCCATGGTGGAGCGCCGTCCTCGCCGGTTAGGCTCGGAGCGTGATCGAGATCGGCCAGCTCGGGGCGGACGACCGGCCCGCGTGGCAGGAGCTGTTTCAGGGCTACAACGAGTTCTACGGGCGCGTGCTGACCGACGAGGTCGCCGACTACGCGTGGAGCGCGATCCAGGACGACACCCGGATGCACGCCTACGGAGCCTGGCTCGACGGCCGTCTGGTCGGCATCACGCACTTCATGCGCCACCCGAGCACGACGTCAGCCGACGTCTGCTACCTCCAGGACCTGTTCACCGCGCCCGAGGCCCGCGGCCAGGGCGCCGGGCGCGCGCTGATCGAAGCGGTGGTCGCGTGGGCCCGCGAGCGCGACCTGGCCAAGGTCTACTGGACGACGCAGGAGAACAACGCGACCGCGCGCCGGCTCTACGACACGATGGCCGAGTTCCTCGGGTTCATTCGCTACGACCTGAAGCTCTAGGCGCACCGTACGCTGCGAACGCGGCGGCGAGGTGCTCGACCAGCAGGTCGCGCACGGGCAGGCGCCCGCTGGTCCCGGCCAGGAGCGCGATCCGGTAGACGGGCGCGGGCTCGGCGAACGCCGCGCTGCCGATCGGCGGGCCATCCGCGCCGGTCAACCAGGAGCGCGGGACGACGCCGACCCCGAGCCCGGCCGCGGCCAGCTCGCGGACGGTCCCGGGGTCGCTGGTCTCAAAGAACGGCAGCGGGCTGAACCCGGCGGCCGCGCACCCGGCGCCGATCAGCGCGCGCAGCGCCGTGCCGCGCTCGGGCATGATCACCGGCGCGCCGCGCAGGGCCTCGAAGCTGGCGTCGGTCCGGCCGGCCAGCGGGCCCTGGGGCGCGCAGATCAGCGCCAGCGGCTCGGTGGCGATGACCCGGCTGGCGCTGCCCGCTGGTATCGCCGGCTCGCCATCGTGAACGGCGAGAACGGCGACGTCGACCGCGCCGGCACTCAAGAGCTCGACGACCTGGGCGGCCGAGCCGTGGCGAAGGGCCAGCTGCAGCCCCGGCCAGGCCCGGTGGAACGCCACCAGCGCCGCGGGCAGAGGCCGCGAGTCGTACGGCGTCGCCGCCACCCGGGCGACCCCACGGACCGCGCCCAGGTGGTCGTCGATCGCCGCCCGCGCCTCGGCCACCTGCTCCAGGATCGCGCGCGCGTGCGCGAGAAACTCGGTCCCGGCCGGCGTCAGCTCGGCCCCTTTGGCGGTGCGGACCAGCAGGGTGAGGCCGAGTTCGTCCTCGAGCCGCGCGATCTGCTGCGACAGCGCTGACTGGGTCACGTACACGTCCTGCGCCGCGCGCCCGAAGTGCCCGTGCCGCACGACCGCGGTGAAGTACTCCAGCTGGCGCAGCTCCATCGCGCCGGGACGCTAACAGCGCGACTCAGATCGTGGCGGCGTTGAGCCCGCCTCCGATCACCGCGGTGAGCTCCTGCGCGAGCCGCCGCTTGGGCCGGGACCCGACGAGCCGCAGCACCTCGGCGCCGTCGCGGAACACCATCAGCGTCGGCATCGACAGCACTCCCCGGTCGACGACCGTCCGCTGGTTGGCGTCGGCGTCGAGCTTGACGAACCGCACGTCCGGCCGCTCGGCGGCCAGCTCGCCCAGGATCGGCTCCATCACCCGGCACGGCGGGCACCAGGCCGCCCAGAAGTCGACCACCACCGGTCGCTCGGATTCGAGCACCTCGGCGGCGAAGTTGTCGTCGCCCACCGCTGTCATCTCTGCGCTCATGTCCTGTCCTTTCGCTCGCTGGCTCACGTGTGCGGACATGCTGCGCTCCCGGACGCCGCGACGCAATTCGTTCTTCTAATCGGCCCGGTTAGCGCCCGGTGCGACCGGGCCGATGCGAGCTCTCAGGTGGGCCAGAAGCCCGGGCGCATCTCGGCATCACCCGTCTCGCCGAAGCCGGCCTTCGCCGCCATGTCCTCGACGTCGTCGAGGTTGACCCAGGCTTCGCGGTGATCTTCACGTACCTCGCAACGGCCACGCCCGCCACGGTACCCCCCACCCCCGGCCGCGATCGCCGGCCGCACGCACACCCCCACCGCCGCCCCTTAGAATCGCTCCCACACGCGGATGTAGCTCAGTTGGTAGAGCGTCGGCTTCCCAAGCCGAAGGTCGCGGGTTCGAACCCCGTCGTCCGCTCTCAGAAAGCCTCCATTTGCCGGGAGATCTGCGGCACGACCGCCCTGTTGGAAGAAACCAAGGTTTC
>DATAWL010000010.1:0-17803 GCA_036267215.1 Solirubrobacteraceae bacterium
CCGCGCTTTGGACCGGGCATCGCCCGTTTCGCGCGACGGTGGTTCAGAACGCGCGGTTTCCGCGCACCTCAGACCACGCACCCCGAATCGGCCAGCACCGTGGTCTGGAGTGCAGGCCGCGACGGCACCACACTGCGCACCCACCACTCGATAGCCCGCCGTTTTTCGACCCAGAGCAGCCTCGGCACGGCCGCACACCCGCCGCGCGGGCCGGCAACCCCGGAGCGGATCGTCAGGCCCCGGCGCCCGGCGTGACGCGGTAGGCGTCGAAGACCGCGTCGATGTTGCGCAGGCGGCTGATCGCCTGGTCGAGGGTGCGGGTATCGCCGACTTCGACGACGAAGCGGTTCTTGACCATCGGGTGGTTGACGGCGCAGTGGGCATCGAGGATGTTGATGCCGGCCTCGGCGAAGGTGCGGGTCATGTCCTCGAGGAGGCGGTGGCGGTCCCAGCCGTCGACCTGGATCTCGACCCGGAAGGAGGTCTCGGCGTCGCCGTCCCAGGAGACGCTGGTGAAGCGCTCCGGGTCCTTCTTGAGGACGGCGACGTTGGGGCAGTCGTCGCGATGGATGGTGATGCCGCGGCCGAGCGAGATGTAGCCGACGATCGGGTCGCCCGGCACCGGGCGGCAGCACTTGGCCAGGCGCAGCATGACCTCGTCGATGCCCTCCACGGCGATGCCGTAGCGGGTGGAGGAGGTGGTGGGCCGGGTGCGGCGGCGGTTGGTCTGGAGCAGATCGTCGGCCGCGGTGGGCTCGGACTCGGCCGCCTCGCCCTGCTTGAGGCGCTGCATGACCTTGTTGACGACGGTGTTGGCCGAGATCTTGGCGCCGCCCAGCGCGATGTAGAAGTCGTCGCCCTTGCGGAAGCCCATCTCGCGGATGACATCGGCCAGCAGCGGGGAGCCGACCAGCTTCTGAGCGGGCAGGCCCTGCTTGCGCAGCGCGTCCTGGAGCTGCTCGCGGCCGGTGTGCTCGGTGTCCTTGCGCGACTCGGCCTTGAACCAGGCCTTGATCTTGTTGCGAGCCCGGGTGGTCTTGACCAGCGCCAGCCAGTCGCGGGAGGGCCCGCGCTCGCGCTTGGAGGTGAGGACCTCGACGATGTCGCCCGAGCGCAGCTGGTACGACAACGGAACGATCTTGGCGTTGACCTTGGCGCCCACGCAGCGGTGGCCCACGTCGGTGTGGATCTCGTAGGCGAAGTCCAGCGGCGTGGATCCGGCGGCCAGCGATTTGACCTCGCCCTTGGGCGTGAACACGAAGACCTCGTCCTCGAACAGGTCGACTTTGAGGTTCTCCATGAACTCGCGCGGGTCGGCCATGTCCTGCTGCCAATCCACCAGCGAGCGCAGCCACTTGAGCTTGCCGTCGGAGTCGTGCGGCCCGTGCACGCCGTCGCTGGGGGGCGCGCCCTCCTTGTACATCCAGTGGGCGGCGATGCCGAACTCGGCCAGCTCGTGCATCTCGCGGGTGCGGATCTGGATCTCCAAGGGCCGTCCCTCGGGCCCGATGACCGTCGTGTGCAGCGACGAGTACATGTTGAACTTGGGCATCGCGATGAAGTCCTTGAACCGGCCGGGCAGCGGCTTCCACAGCGAGTGGATGACGCCGACCGCGCCGTAGCAGTCCTTCACCGAGTCGACGATCACGCGCATCGCGGTGAGGTCGTAGATCTCGTTGAACTCGCGCCCCTTCTTGGTCATCTTGGAGTAGATGGAGTAGAAGTGCTTGGCGCGGCCGGACATGTCGGCGTGGATGCCCAGCTCGGTCAGCTCCGTGGCGACGATCTCGCCGGCCTCGTTGACGTAGCGCTCGCGCTCTCCGCGCTGCTGGGCCACCAGGCCCTTGATCTCGTTGTACTTGCGGGGGTGCAGCGTCTGGAAGGCGAGGTCCTCGAGCTCCCACTTGATGGCGTGGATGCCGAGCCGGTGGGCGATCGGCGCGTAGATGTCGAGCGTCTCGCGCGACTTCTCGATCTGCTTCTGCTTGGACATGGCCGAGATCGTCCGCATGTTGTGCAGGCGATCGGCGAGCTTGATCAGGATGACCCGGATGTCCGTGGCCATCGCCACCACCATCTTGCGGTAGTTCTCGGCCTGCGCCTCGTCGTGGGACTGGAAGGTCAGGCCGTCGAGCTTGGTGACGCCGTCGACCAGACCGGCGATCTCCTCGCCGAAGGTGGCCCCGACCTCCTCGAGCGACGCGCTGGTGTCCTCGACGGTGTCATGCAGCAGGGCGGCGCACAGCGTCTCCGTGTCCAGCCGCATCCCGGCGCAGATCTTGGCCACCCCGACCGGGTGGATGATGAACTCCTCGCCGGAGAGGCGGCGCTGGTCGGCGTGGTGCACGCAGGCATAGGCGAACGCGGCCTCGACGCGGCCGCGGTCGATCGGCATCGCCTGGCTGGCGTGCTCCTCGATGACCGCGAACAGGTCGCCGAGCAGCCGCTGCTCGAACGGCGAGAGGTCGGCCCGCTCGACCCGCGTCGCGGCATCCGGGGCGAGCAGGCCGTCCACCGGAGCCCGGTCGGAGGCCAGCACGGTCGCGGCCGCGTCGCCTTCGGCGCCCGGTGCCGGGTTGGGCGATTTGCTGTTCGCGCCCACCTCGCCGCGGCCCATCGCGCGGCTCAGACGGCGGCTCGAAGACTTGCGCTGCTCAGGAATCGCTGGCCCTCCTCATACACCTGAGAATAGAACCTGAACGCCGGGGAGCGATCAAGCTCAGTCGGCGTATGGCTCACCAGCGCCAGCGCGGGCAGATTCCGGTCCAGGGCGACGAACTCCAGCTCGGACAGCACCCGGACGAGCCGTCCGGCGAGACGGGCCGACCGTCCCGGCGAGCCGCCGCCGCGCAGCAGCGTCTCGAGCTCCGCGCCCGAGGCCCGCTCCCGGGCCCGCAGCTCGCGATACAGCGCGATCAGCGACGTGCGCAGCCCGTATTCGGCGTCGTGGACCTGCTGGGCGAAACGCAGCTCTGGCTCGCCCCAGGCCAGCTGCAGGATCCCGTGGCCCGCTCGCAGGGCACGCTCGGCGGACTTGCCGGCCGGCGGATCGAGGACGACGACGTGGCCGAACTCCAGCGCGCAGCCGGGCTCGCGCTCCAGTTGGCCATAGGACGCCAGGGTGAAACCGCCGACCCGATCGCCCAGGCCACCCAGGCGCCGCGGGACGTCGGCGCAGACCGCCAGTACGGCCTCGGCGCTTGCCACCGCGTCGACGAGCACGGCCAGCGGGCTGTGCCCGCGGCGGTCCACGACGGTCCGGACTGGACCAGGCGACGTGGCGTCGCCGCCGACCGGGGGCGCGTCGGCGCCGGCCAGCGGCGCGTCGACCTCGGCGAGCACTCCGGCCAGGTAGTCGGCGCCGCCGGCGAGCACGGCGATCGCCGCCGGCGTGCACGGCTGGGCGTGGCGCAGCACCAGCCGGGGCTCGACCGCGCCGTTCCAGGCGTTGCGTTCCAGGCGGAACGTCGCGTCGTGCGGCCGGCCGGGCGTGTCGGTGACGCGCCCGTCGCACCCGAAGGCGACCGCCCGGGCCCTCGCCCCGCCCGAGCTGACGGTGAAGCGCGCATGGCGCCCCTCCCCCATCGGCCGCACGTCGTCGAACCGGGCGCCGGGCACCAGCAGGCGGGGCGCCGGGTTGCCCATCCCGCAGGGCTCGAGCGACTCGAGCTCCTCGGCCAGGTCCAGGCCGAGCTCGCTGCCGGAAACGACCGCGTCGACGCGCTCGACCCGCTCGAGCAGGTCGGGCGTCAGGACCGCCGCCGCATGGGCCTCGAATGCGGCCCGGAACGCGTCGATGCGGGCGACGTCGATGGTCAGCCCGGCGGCCGCGCGGTGGCCCCCGTAGCGGCGCACATGCTCGGCGCCGGCGTGCAGGCCGGCCAGCAGATCGAAGCCGGGGATGCTCCGGCCCGAGCCGGTGCCGGCATCCCCGTCGAGCGCGATCAGGATGGCCGGCCGGTGGTGGTGCTCGACGATCCGGCTGGCGACGATCCCGACGACGCCGGGATGCCAGTCCTCGCCGGCCAGCACGTACGCGGGGCGCACGCCCAGCGCCGAGACCTGGGACTCGGCATCCCACAGGATGCGCTGCTCGACGGCTCGCCGCTCGACGTTGACCGCGTCGAGTTCGTCGGCGATCGCGCGGGCGCGGGTCGGGTCCGGGCACAGCAGCAGCTCCAGGCCGGCATCGGCCCGGCGCAGCCGGCCGGCGGCGTTGATCCGCGGGGCCAGCCGGAAGCCGAGGGTCCCGGTGTCCAGCGCGCTGGGATCGGCCCGGGCCACCGCCATCAGCGCCCGGAGACCGGGTTTGCCGGTGGCCGCCAGCGCGCTCAGTCCCTGGCGCACCAGCCGGCGGTTCTCGCCCTCGAGCGGCACCAGGTCAGCGACGGTGGCCAGCGCGACGAGGTCGAGGTCGTCCTCGGCGGTGGGCGCGGCCAGCGCCTGGGCGAGCTTGTAGGCCACCGCGGCCCCGCACAGGCTCGGACACGGGTAGCCGCAGACCTCGGGGTGCACGACCGGGCAGTCGGGCAGCCGCCCGTCGGGCCGGGGCGCGTGGTGGTCGGAGACGACGACGTCCAGGCCGGCCGCTCGCGCCGCCGCCACCTCCTCCACGGCGGTGATGCCGCAGTCGACGGTCACGATCAGGGTCGCTCCGCGCTGGGCCAAGCGCTCCACGGTCGCCGCCGACAGCCCGTACCCGTCCTCGGTGCGGCTGGGCAGAAACCAGTCGGCCTCGGCGCCCAGCGCCCGGAGCGCGCGGACCATGATCGCGGTGGCGCAGACCCCGTCGACGTCGTAATCGCCATGGACGACGATCCGCCCGCCGGCGTCGATGTGGCGGTGGATCGTCTGCACCGCCGAGTCGATGCCGGCGAACGCGCCCGGCTCGTGGGCGTCGCCGGCACGCAGGAACGCCCGCGCGGCTTCGGGGTCGGCCAGACGGCGGCGGACGAGGATCTGAGCGAGGACGTGGCCGATACCCAGTTCGCGCTCGAGCGCGAGCGCCTCAGCCAGCGCGTAGGGCGCCAGCTGGAGCCGCGGCCGCGCCGCCTCCGCCGGGCCGCCGACGACGCGCAGCGCCGGCTGCGGTGCCGCGGGCACCTGCGATTGCGCAAGACGGGCCGCCTCCACCATCGCGCCAGCGTAAGCAGCGGGGCAGACGGACCCCGCCGGGCGGGCGCGCCCGGCGGCGGGGCGGGCGAACCCACGTGGGGCGCGCGCACGCTGCGGCGGAGCGGGCGGACCCTGGCGGGCGGGCGAGCGTCAGATGGTCCGGCCTACAGCCGGATGGCGCCGGCGTAACCAGCGCGCTCGCGCCGCACGCCCTCGTAATAGATCAGCCCGATGCCGATCAGCGCGCCCGGGATCGCCTCCAGGGCGGTCAGGACCGTCGTGTCGTGACGGCCCGGGATCGAGAACCCGTTCACGATCAGGCCGAACAGGGCGGAGCCGACAATGGCGCCGACGAACGCCCCGACGATGCCGCCCCAGTAGCGGTCGGGCAGCCAGATGGTGAAGTGCCACAGGGCCAGGCCCATCATCACCCAGGCGAGCAAACCCATCAGCGACGCCTCCCGTGACGGCGGTTGCGCGAGCGCGGCTTCGACTGGCGGTCAGGCTTGGGCGAGACGATGGCGTCGTTCTCCGCCTCGTCCGGCGCGTGCTCGAAGCTCTGGTCGGCCAGCACCTCGTCGATGTCGGCCGGGTCGGTCGCCGGGGGCTTGGGCGGCTCGTCCGCGGGCACGGGCGGCGGGCTCTGGGCCGGCGGCGTCGGCGCACCGCCGCGTGACGGCCCCGGCCGCCCGCCCGGAGCACGCCCGCCTGCAGCGCCACGACCACCCGCAGCGCCACGGCCGGCGCGACCGTCGCCCGGCCGGCCTCCGCGCCCGGATCGGGCGCCACGGCCCGAGCCGGTCTGCCCGGTTTCGCCGGTTTCGCCGGTCTCGCCGTCCTGCGTGTGCGCCAGGCGCTTGGTCAGGGTCGAGGTGCGGCGAGCCGGCTCGCCTTCCTCGATCTCGAGGTCGCGCTTCATCTGTTCGAACTCGGCGGCGGAAACGGCCCCCTCCGACTCGGGTTGGGTGAGGCGGCCGGCGCGGCGCCGCGACCGGTCGCGCGACGGCTCGACGTCGGCAGCCGCCGACGCGTAGGCCGGAACGGCGCCGTACTCGGTCTCGATCCGCTGGCGGCGGTGACGGTAGATGGCCTCGCGCTCCTTCCAGTGCGTCAGCACCGGGGAGGCGATGAAGATCGACGAGTAGGCGCCGGACGCCACGCCGATCAGCAGGGCGAAGGCGAAGTCCTGCAGCGTCGATCCGCCGAACAGCAGCAGCGCGATGATCGGCAGCAGCGTGCACGAAGTCGTCGCCAGCGATCGGGTCAGCACCTCTGACATGGAGCGGTTGACGATCTGCGAGAAGGCGGCCCGCGGCATGCGCGGGATGTTCTCGCGGACACGGTCGAACACGATGATCGTGTCGTAGAGGGAGTAACCCAAGATGGTGAGCAGGGCCGCGACCGTATCGACCGTCACCTCCCTCCCGGTCAACGCGTACACGCCCGCGGTGATCAGCAGGTCGTGCATCAGGGCGATCAGGACAGGGACCGCGAACTTCCAGTCGAACCGCAGGGCCACGTAGGCCGAGATGACCAGCAGCGAGGCGATGATGGCGACCACCGCGCTGTGGGCCACCGAGGCGCCGAACGTCGGGCCCACCGAATCGGAGTTGAACGAGTCGTTGGCGATCCCGTACTTGTTCTGCAGAGCGTTGCGCACGTTGGAACTGGTGTCCGGGCCGCTCTTGAACGAGATCTGGAAGTCCGAGCCCTTGGTGCCCAGGCGCTGGACCGTCGGACTCGACGCCCCGGCCGAGGCGGCCGTGTGGCTGACCTCCGGGGCGGTCGCGGCGTGCGAGAGCTCGACGGTGATCCGGGTACCGGAGGTGAAGTCGATGCCGAGGTTCAGGCCGCGACCGCCGATGGCCAGCGCCCCGATCAGCAGGATCACGCCCGACATCGAGAAGAAGTACTTGGACGCCCCCATGAAGTCAAAGCGCCACTCGCGCTTCTTGCCGCCGGCACCGAGCGCCGAGGGCCGGGCGATCGTGCGCGAGTCGCCCATCGTCATCAGGATCGCCTGGGTGGCCAGCACCGCGGTGAACAGCGACACGATCACCCCGATGCCCAGCGTGAACGCGAATCCCTGGACGTCCGAGGTCGCGAGCACGAACAGGATGAACGCGGTCATGATCGTGACCACGTTGGCGTCGATGATCGCCGTCAATCCCTTCTTGTACCCCGTCGCGATCCCCGCCCGGATCGACCTCCCGGCGCGGATCTCCTCCTTGACGCGCTCAAAGATCACGATGTTGGCGTCCGCCGCCACGCCGATGGTCAGGATCAGACCCGCGATGCCGGCCAGCGTCAGCGTGATCGGGATCAGCTTGATCAGGGCGAAGAAGTACAGGCCGTAGACCGCCAGGCCGACGACCGCGATCAGGCCGAGCACGCGGTAGTAGGCGATCAGGAACAGCGCCACGATCAGCAGGCCCACCGCACCGGCGATCAGGCCCTGGTGCAGCGCCTGCTGGCCCAGGGTGGCCGACACCTGCTCCTCCGAGATGCGCCGCAGGGTCACCGGCAGCGCGCCGAGGCGCAGCTGCGTGGCCAGATCCGAGGCCGACGCGCTGGTGAACCCGCCGGTGATGTCGGCGCCGCCGCCGCCGATGATCCCGTCCGGATACTGGCGGAAATCGATCGACGGGACGGTGACCAGCTGGTTGTCCAGCGCGACCGCGAAGTGCTGGTCGTTGGTCTGACCGCCCAGGCTGACGTCCTGGCCGCGCCTGGCGATCTGGCCGGTGACGTTCTGGAACTCGTTCTGGCCCTTGGAGGTGAAGCCGAACTGGACGTCGGGCGAGCCGGAGCTGTCGGTGCTCTCCTCCGGGTTGGTGATGTCATTGCCCGTCAGCGAGACGTTGTCCTTGAGGACGAAGAACTCGGCGCTGGGGCTGTCGAAGTTGACGTGGTCTGAGGCGGTGAGGTTGGCCGCCTGGAGCACCACCGTGCCCTGCGGGACCGTCAGCAGCTCACCCTCGGCGTAGGTGACGCCGGGCGGCAGCGCTGACTTGAGCTCGGAGACGCTCGTGTCGGGGCCGGCCAGCAGGCAATGCTGGCCCTGCACCACGGTGGTGCCGTTGGCCTTGGCCGCCGCGGCGCAGGCCGAGCTGCCCGGCGCCCCGAACAGGTAGTACTGCGGACCCTTGCGCGACTGGGTCTTGGATGCCGGCGCCACCGGCTGCTGCGAGGCCAGCTTGACCGCCTGGTAGAGCGGGACCCCGCCCGCGCCCGGCACCCCCGGTCCCGAGCCGGTGCCCTGGCTGATCCCCACCGCCGTCGAGTCCTGGGCCTGGAGCTGGCTGGCCACGGTCTTGCCGTTGGGCGTCAGCACATTGGCTTCCCAGTCGTAGAAGTACAGCTCGGCGGTCTGGCCCACCTCGTCTTCCGCGCGGGCGACGTCGTGGACGTCCGGCAGGCCGACGGTGATCTCGTTGCCCGCGGTGGTCTGGATCTCCGGCTCGGAGACGCCCAACTGGTCGACACGGGAGCGCATGATGTCGACGGCGCGGTTCAGCGCGTCCTGGGTGACGTGCGGGGTCTGCGGGGTCGGCTCGGCCTGGTAGACGAGCTCGACTCCTCCCTTGAGATCGAGGCCCAGAATCGTCTTCTGGGTGGTGATCACGAACACCGAGGCGGCGAGCAGCCCGGCGACCAGGAGCAGGACGAAGCCGTGACGCTGGCGATCTGACATCAGCTAACGCAGGATGCTAGTGGCTGGGAGCCGCCGCCGGGGGCGCCTCGAATCCGAACGTACGTGCGCGAGGAGCCACGATCACGTGTGGTTGGTGGGAGTCAGCACGACGAGCACTCCCCCCTCGTCGTCGTCGTACGCAGGGAAGATGTCGGCCACCGCCCGCGCGGGCAGGTCGTGCTCGGCGTTGACCTCGACCGGCTTGGCCTTGACCCGGACCTCCCATTCCAGCGCGGTTGCGACGTGGTCGCCACCGTCGTCGAAACGCAGCCCCAGGACGTCGTGGACCGGCCGGCCGATGGCCTGCTCGGTCTTGAGCCCGGTCAGCTCGAACGAGCCACGGCCGCAGTCGACGATCCGCCCATCGGAGTCGCAGGCGAAGAACGCGGCGTTCGGCGCGGGGTAGTAGTCGTCGAGCAACTCGAACAGGTACGCGAACCCGCACTTCTCGCAGCCGCGCGCCTCGCGGCGGAAGCCGGCGTTGCGATCGGTCCCCATCGACCGGTTGCCGCAGTGCGGACAGATGAAGTAGTGCTCCCGACTCATCAGGCGGTCAGAGAGGATAGAGAAACGCAGGTAAGAGTCGGTGAAGGACATCCGGGTCATCGGCCGCGCGGCCGGTGGCGATTTTCAGATGAGAGTGCGCTGTCTCATCGGGGGCTCGAGCCCCAGGTGAACGAATGCACGCGGCGTGGCGGCCCTTCCGCGGGGCGTGCGCTCGATGAAGCCGCGCTGGAGCAGGTAGGGCTCATAGACGTCCTCGATCGTGTCCTGCTCCTCGCCGACCGCGACCGCCAGCGTCGACAGGCCCACCGGCCCCCCACCGAACTTGTCGCAGATCGCCCGCAGGATCTCGCGGTCGAGCCGGTCCAGGCCCTCGTCGTCGACCTGGAGCTCATCGAGCGCCGACGCGGCCACCGGCTCGGTGATCAGGCCGCCGTGCCGGACCTCGGCGTAGTCGCGCACCCGGCGCAGCAGCCGGTTGGCCACCCGCGGGGTGCCGCGGCTGCGCCGGGCGATGGCGACGGCGCCACCGTCCTCGATCGGCACCTCCAGCAGACGGGCCGAGCGCAGCACGATGGTCGCCAGGTCCTCGGGGCCGTAGTGCTCGAGCCGGTGCTGGATGCCGAAGCGGTCGCGCAACGGCGTGGTCAGCAGTCCCGTCCGGGTGGTCGCGCCGACCAGCGTGAACGGCGGCAGCGGCAGGGTGACGATCCGGGCGCCCGCGCCCTGCCCCACCGTGATCGGCAGCATGCCGTCCTCCATGGCGGGATAGAACGTCTCCTCCAGCGCCCGGGGCAGGCGGTGGATCTCGTCGATGAAGAACACCGCGCGCGGCTCGAGCGCGGTCAGGTAGGAGGCGACGTCGCCCTTGCGCTCCAGGGCCGGGCCGGCGGTCTGGATGAACGGGACGTCGAGCTCCGCGGCGACGATCTGGGCCAGCGAGGTCTTGCCCAGTCCGGGCGGCCCGGCCAGAAGCACGTGATCGAGCGCGTCGCCGCGGCTGGCGGCGGCCTCGATCGAGACCGCCAACTGGTCGCGAATCGCCTCCTGGCCGACGAAGTCCTCGAGGCGCTTGGGGCGCAACGAACGGTCGAGATCGCGCTCGTCCTCGGGCAGCTCCTGGGGGTCCTGGATGCGCGAGGCGCTCACCGCCGGGCGCTCCGCAGGGCGTGGGCGATCAGATCCTCGGTGCTCTCGCCGGCGGCGCCATCGAGCAGCCCGTCGATCTCGGCGGCGCTGTAGCCCAGGCCGAGCAGCGCCTCACGGGCCAGCGTGGTCGGGTCGTCGCCCCGGGTGACCGAGATGGCGTCGTCGGGCAGGGCGGCGCCGACCTTCTCCCGTAGCTCGACGATGATCCGCTCGGCGGTCCGCTTGCCCACGCCGGGCGCCGCCTGCAGCCGGGCGACATCGCCCCCGGCGACGACCTTCAGCAGCTCACGCGGCGGCGCGCCCGACAGGACCGCGAGCGCCACCTTCGGGCCGACCGACTGCACGCCGAGCAGCAGCAGGAACAGGTCGCGCTCCTCCTCGGTGGCGAAGCCGTACAGCGCGAGCGCGTCGTCGCGAACGACCAGGTGGGTGTGCAGGGCGACGTCGCGCCCCACGGCGGGGACGTGGCGCAGCGTCTCGGCCGAGACCGCCAGGCGGTAGCCGACCCCGCCGCAGTCCACGACGACGTGGTCGCCGCGGCGCACCGCCACCTTGCCGGCGATCAGGGCGATCATGCGGAGGCCCCCGCGACCGCCCGGGCCAGCGGCGAGCGGTTGAGGTCGCAGATGGCCACCGCCAGGGCGTCGGCGGTGTGGTCAGGGGTCGGCGGGGCGGCCTGTCCGAGCAGGCGCCCCACCATCCGCCCGACCTGGTCCTTGGCCGCGCGACCGTTGCCGCACACCGCGCCCTTGACCTGCTGGGGCGTATAGGAGCGCGACGGCACGCCGCGCTGCCCGGCGGCCAGCAGGATGACGCCGCGCGCCTGCCCCACGGCGAACGCGGTCCTCGCGTTGGCCCCGAAGTACAGCTCCTCGATCGCCAGCGCCTCGGGCTGGTGCTCGTCGAGCAGGTCGCCGATGCGCTGGTGGATGTCGGCCAGCCGGCGCTCCAGCGGGACCCCGGCGGCCGTCTCGATCATCCCCTGGGCGACGGCCTGCAGGCGCGACCCGACGCCGCGGACGACCCCGTAACCGGTGTTGGCGGTACCCGGATCGATGCCGAGAACGAGCATGGGCAGACATTCTCCGTTGGACTCCGGACGCCTCCCCCGCGCCTGGCCGCCCGAGTGTTAGATCTGTGTCAAGGGACGCCTGGCGCCGCAACCTGCTGCCCGGTCTGCTGTTCTAGGGGTTGTCACCGTCTCGGCTCGTTCATTGGTCTGCACCGGGGGAATGCACAGGGCGCTCGTCGTCGTGGGCGCGCTGGCGCTTGCCCTGATGGCCATCGTGCTCCCGGCCGGAACGGCGCAGGCCGCCAAGGGACACAGCCCCACGCTGGCCCCCAACGACACCGTGATCGACGGGCCCGACACCGGCGTGGTCAGCCTCGACGGGATGTCGATCGCCCGCGACGGGACCGGCGGCGTGGCCTATCTCAAGGACGTCGCCGGAGTCGCCCACGTGTTCGTCTCCCGGCTGATCAACGGGTCATTCCAGGCGCCGGTCCAGGTCGACCCCGGGTTGCTGGGGCCCTCGTCGCCGCCGGTGATCGCCGCCGGCCAGGAGGGCGCGCTGGAGGTCGCGTTCATCAACGGCGGCCAGCTCTACGTCACCGAGACGCTCAGCACAGCCTCGGGATTCACGGCCCCGGCGGACATCTTCGCGGGCGCCGCCAACCCATCGATCTCGATGTCGAACTTCGGCAAGGCCTACCTGGCGTTCACCGACACCAACGGCGCGGGCGGCGGCGATGTGCGGGCCGCCTACTACTACGCGGGGCAATGGGCGCTGGAGTCGACCCCGCTGGACGCCAACCCGGCCGACGCCGCCGGCACGGGCACCGGCCGGCCGCAGGTCACCTGCGCCGGCGACGGCATCGCGATCGTCATCTGGGGCGAGGCCGGCCACATCTACACGCGCCGAGTGGTCAAGACCACGCCGAGCGTCGTCTACGAGCAGGCCGACCCGTCCAGCCTGGACGGCTGGTCGGAGGTGTCCTCGAGCGATCCGGTGATCGCCGCGGGCGGCGACGACACCTACGCCTCGGTCGCCTTCCAGGAGACGTTCAGCAACGGGTCCACCCGGGAGTCGCGGGTGCTGATGAACCGGTTGCACGCCTCCCAGTACGACGGGATCACGGAGGGCGACGGGGCCACCATGGGCGGTCCCGAGGGCGCCGACCAGCCGGCCACCGCGGTCACCGAATACGGCGAGGGTTTCGTCACCTCCGAGCACGACTCCAGCCATCAGCTGTGGGCCAGCACCCTGGGCTCCAACGATGGCTACGCGACCACGCTGCGCGTCGACAGCCTCCCCAACGGGGACCCGCCCGACGCCGTTCCGGCCACCGCCGGCCTGGTCTCGACGTTCATCGCCTGGCAGCAGAACCCCGGCGTCGCCGGCCCGGCCGAGATCCGGGTCCGCTACGCCCCCGACGGCGTGGATCTCGGCCCCGAGGAGGTCGTGTCCAATCCGGCGCTGGGCCCGGCCGACGCCGATCTGGGGCTGGCCGCGGGCGGCGACGTCTCCGGCGACGGCGCGGTCGCGTGGGTGCAGGGCTCCGGGGCGTCGGCCTCGATCGTGGCCGCCCAGCTCTACCAGGCCCCCGGCGGCTTCGTCTTCAACCACTCCTTCCAGTACGCGAACACCGCCGCCCCGCTGCTGGGCTGGTCGCCGGCGGCCGAGCTGTGGGGCTCGCCCCAGTACGGGGTGCGGGTCGACGGCGCTCAGGTCGCCGTCACCACCGGGCAGTCCACCCAGGTGCCGCTCTCCAACGGGCGCCACGTCGTCTCGGTCAGCGCGGTCAACCAGGCCGGCCTGACCTCGGTCGCCCCCAACGCCGTCGTGTTCGTGGACACCGTCCCGCCGCGGGTGTCGTTCAAGCTCAGCGGGGCGCTGACGGTCAAGACCCGCGTGGCGCTGCGCGCCACCTACTCCGATCCGCCGCCGCGCGGCCTGCCCGAGTCAGACGCGTCGGGCGTCAAGACGGTGGTGGTCAAGTGGGGCGACGGGACCCAGACCCAGCTCCGCCGCACGACCACCGGCCACGACTACAGCCGCGCGCGCGCCTACACCGTGACGGTGATCGCCACCGATCGCGCCGGCAACACCACGGTGGTGCGCAAGAAGATCAAGATCGTCGCGCACGCCAAGACCAAGCGGCGCCGGCACTCCAAGAAGCGCGGCCGCGCGGCCGCTGGGAACGCCCGGGTCGCCCAGATGATCCTCGAGCCCGGCCGATCCGCTCGGGGCGGCTCATGACCTCGCGGTCAGCGGCCATCACAGGCGGTCGACAGGCCGGGCGTGGTCAGGCGCACCACGCGCCAGGGGCCGACGACCGCCAGCGTCTGGGCGTGGGTCAGGCGGGGATCGACAGCGGCCGGACCGCCGATCTGCGCCGAATGGGGCCCGATGAAGTCGACTCCGGGGGCCGCCATCGCGGTGCCGACGCGCTGCAGCGTCACGCCCAGCTTCCAGGCCAGCGCCGTTTGGGCGGAGTGATTGACGGCGGTGAAGCTCGACTTGCAGGGCAGCACGCCGGTCTTGCCGCCGACGGCGGCCACCGCCTTGGTCAGCTCGTTGAGCAGCCACACGCCATCGGTGGCGTTGCGCTGATCGCCCTTGGCCACGGCCAGCTGAGCGGTGCTGAAGGGGATGCAGATCGCCGTGATCGCGACCATGACCGTCGCGGCGATCGGCGTGCGCAGGCCCCGGACCAGTCCGCCGGCCAGCTGGGCCAGCCGGGCGGCGCCGACGCCCGCCAGGACGCAGACCAGCGACGCGGCCGGCAGGAAGAAGCGCTCCAGTCCGGGGTAGCCGTCGAGTGTCTCGCCGACGACCACCACCCAGTAGGCGATCGCGCCGGCCGCAATCCCGACGACCACCTTGTCGCGGTCGCGCACCCAGCCGACCACCACCGCGACGACCGCCAGGATGATCGCGGGCAGCACCTGGTCGCGGATGCCGCGGGTCACGATCGAGCGCAGGACGTCGGAGCCGAGGTGACCGTTGTAGTCGGCGGCGTGCTGAGCGGCCAGGAACGGCTGCCCGGTGGTGATCCACGGCGGCACGAACCAGCCGAACGGCTGGGCGACCAGCCCGGCGATCAGCAGCAGGCGCATCCACGGGCTGCGGAAGGACGGCTCGCGGAACCACAGCCAGATCGCGTAGAGGCCGATGAACGGCCACCACTCGGGCCGGATCAGCCCGGCGGCGCAGGCCAGCAGGTAGGCCTGCGTGTGATGACCGTCCAGCAAGCGATCGACCGCCCACACGGTGGCGCCGATCAGGACCACCTCGGAGGTGCCGTGGAGGAAGTAGTAGTACCAATCCTGGTCCAGCAGACCGGTGAGCACGATGCCCGCCGCCGCCAGCACGCCGGCACACGCCCCCAGCCAGCCGCCGCCGACCAGCCGATTGGTCAGCCTCCAGGTGCCCCACAGGCCCAGCAGGCCGCCGATGCGCGCGGTGATGACCCACAGGGTGGGCGCCGCCCCGCCGAACAGCCCGTAGATCGTGGTGAAGATCATCGGCAGCGGCTTCCACGACGGCCCGCCGTTGACGATGAAGCTCAGGTGCGGGTCGGTGACCTCGCGACCCCACACCACCCACGACCACGGGTCGTAGCTGGGCACGGTCGGCAGGACCACCGCCGAGATCAGCGCCAGCACCGTGCACGACAGCACCGCGATCACCGCCGGCGAGCGCGGCGGACCCAGGCGGTGGCTGAATGAGGCCCCGCGAGACTCCCGGGAGCCGGCGGAGCCGGTCGGTGACGGGGCGGGCGGGTCCGAATCCCTCGAGTCGACGGCTGACATCGGCGGACGAGTGTAGCGGCGGGGGTGGCCGCTCACGTGCGGTCAACATGGCGCGGCTGACACGGGTGCGACACCTCGTGGTGACCGGCCTGCTCGCGTCTCTGGCGACCGCCGCCCTCGCCGCCCCGGCGGCGCACGCCCAGACGACCGCGCCCGCCGCGGCTGCCCCGCCGACCTACGGGGCCCTCTATCGCGACGGGCCCGACGACCGCTGGCTGCTGGGCGGGACCTGGCTGTACCGGGCCGATCCGACCGGCGTCGGCGTGACCGACGGCTGGTGGCGCAACGTCGCCGGCACGTCGGGCTGGTCACCGGTCGCCGTGCCCAACTCCTACAACGCGGGCGACCTGTCCACCGCCAGCTTCAACGGCTCGGTCGGCTGGTACCGGCGCGACTTCACCGTGCCCAAGGGAGCGTTCGCCAAGTACCTACCGGCCCGGTTCCGCAGCTGGATCATCCGCTTCGAATCGGTCAACTACTCCGCGACCATCTGGCTCAACGGCAAGGAGATCGGGACCCACGCCGGCGCCTACCTGCCGTTCGAGTTCCCGCTCAAGGGGGTGCGCAGCGGCGTCAACCGGCTGGTGGTGCGCGTCGACGACCGCCGCACCGGCGGCGACCTGCCGCCCGGCCCGAGCGGCGGGTGGTGGAACTTCGGGGGCATCAACCAGGAGGTCTACCTGCGCTCGGTCCAGGCGGTCGACATGTCGCCGGTGGTCATCCGCCCGATCCTCCCCTGCCCCACCTGCGCCGCGACCGTCCAGGAGCAGGTGACCGTCCGCAACTGGACCGCCGCCCCGCAGACCGTGGTCCTGCAGGGGTCCTACGGCTCGGCCAAGCTCAACTTCGGCGGGCACACGATCCCGGCCGGCGGGACCTGGGTGGCGCAGGCGTCGGTGCGGATCGCCGCGCCGCACCTGTGGGCGCCGAAGGACCCCTACCTGTACCGCGCCAGCCTGACCGTGTCCGACGCCCACGGGCGCAAGCTCGAGGGCTACGTCGACTACAGCGGGATCCGCAGCATCACGGTCGGGCCCAACGGGCAGCTGCTGCTCAACGGCCGGGTGCTCGACCTGCGCGGCTTCGACCTGCACGAGCTCAACCTCACCACCGGAGCGGCGCTGACGCCCACCCAGCTCACCGCTCTCGTCGGCTGGGTCCGCGAGCTCGGCGGCGGCATCATCCGCGCCCACTACCCGCTCAATCCTGAGATCGAGGAGGCGGCTGACCGCGACGGGATCCTGCTGTGGTCAGAGATCCCGGTCTACCAGGTCAACACCGCCTACCTGAGCAAGCCGGGCTGGCTGGCGGCGGCGCACGCCATGCTCAAGACCAACATCCTCACCAACCAGAACCACCCGTCCGTCCTGGTGTGGAGCATCGGCAACGAGCTGAGCACGCCGCCCCCCGACTCCGAGGCGCGCTATATCGCCGGCGCCGCCCAGCTGGCCCACCAGCTGGACCCGACCCGCCCGGTGGGCATGGCGATCAGCGACTGGCCCGGCGTCGCCTGCCAGGCCGCCTACGCGCCGCTGGACGTGGTCGGCTTCAACGACTACTTCGGCTGGTTCGACGCCGGCGGCGGCACGACCGACGATCCCGACGAGCTCAGCCCGTTCCTCGACAGCCTGCACGCGTGCTACCCCAGCAAGCCGCTGATGATCACCGAGTTCGGCTTCGAGGGCTCCCAGAACGGCCCGGTCGAGCAGAAGGGCACCTACCAGTACCAGACCGCCCAGGCGGCGTTCCACCTCGGCGTGTTCGCCTCAAAGCCCTACATCGCCGCCGCGATGTGGTTCGCGCTCCAGGACTTCCCCTCCCGACCGGGGTGGAGCGGCGGCGACCCGTTCCCCCACCCCCCGTTCGTGGAGAAGGGCGAGATCGACCTGCAGGGCAACCCGGTGCAGCCGCTGTTCTCGACGATCCAGTCGATCTACACCTCGACGCAGCAGATCGGGCCGGCGCCGGCAACGGCCAGGCGTCGGGCTCGGGTCCGGGTCCGGAAGGTCACTCCGCGCCGGGCGCCGCCGGGGACGTAGGCGCCGGGTTGCCGGTTGCCGGTTGCCGGTTGCCGGTTGCCGGTCGTCCGTGGGCGTTGCTCGCTTCGTTGGTGGTCGTCTGTGGGGCGGTGAGAGAGGCATCGGCGAACGTCAACGGCGGCTATCGAAGGCTGGACGGGCGGTCGCTGGTGGCTGTGGAGCGTTGGGTGTTGCGCGATGGGCAACGAAACCGACGTCAGAGACCAGACCCCCTCTTTTGGCGGGACGTGTGGTCTGTGCGTCGCGGATTCCGGGGTGTTTGAGACCAGACGTCCCCGCTCCGGTGGGGGTGTGGTGTGTGGTGTCGGTTTGCGTCTCTGGGTGTTGCGTGATGGGCAACGAAACCCGCGCTTTGGACCGGGCATCGCCCGTTTCGCGCGACGGTGGTTCAGAACGCGCGGTTTCCGCGCACCTCAGACCACGCACCCCGAATCGGCCAGCACCGTGGTCTGGAGTGCAGGCCGCGACGGCACCACACTGCGCACC
>DATAWL010000011.1:0-2078 GCA_036267215.1 Solirubrobacteraceae bacterium
GACGCGGGCCGGCTCCGACCTGACCTGGCTGGCCCGCAGGCTGGGTCATCGCCCACTTGCCGCCGAGCGCGGGAAGGCTGCTCTCCCGGCGTAGGATGCAGCGTCGCCGAGCAGCTCCTCAATCCGGAGCAGCTGGTTGTATTTCGCGACACGCTCAGACCTGGCGGGCGCGCCGGTCTTGATCTGCCCCGCGTTCGTGGCGACCGCCAGGTCGGCGATCGTGGTGTCCTCGGTCTCGCCGGACCGGTGGCTGATCACACAGCTGAACTGGCTTCGCTGAGCGAGCGCGATCGCGTTCAGGGTCTCGGTCACGGTCCCGATCTGGTTGAGCTTGACCAGCAGCGAGTTCGCCGAGCGCTCGGCGATGCCGCGGCGCAGCCGCTCCGGGTTGGTGACAAAGATGTCGTCGCCCACGATCTGCACCCTGCCGCCGAGCCGGGCGGTGAGCTCGCTCCAGCCCTGCCAGTCCTCCTCGTTCAGCGGGTCCTCGATCGAAACGATCGGGTACGCGTCGAGCCACTCCGCGAAGATCGCGGTCATCTCGGAGGCAGTCCGCTGGCTGCCCTCGAACCGGTACGCGCCCTCGGAGTAGAACTCGGAAGCGGCGGCGTCGAGGCCGAGCGCGACGTCCTGGCCCGGCTCGAGGCCCGCCTTGCCGATGGCCTCGACGATCAGGTCGAGAGCCGCCCGGTTGTTCCTGAGGTCGGGGGCGAAACCGCCCTCGTCGCCGACGCCGGTGGAAAGACCGTGCTGCTTGAGCACGGACTTCAGCGAATGGTAGGTCTCCGCCCCCATGCGCAGCGCATCGGCGAACGTCCCGGCGCCGACCGGCAGCACCATGAACTCCTGGACGTCGACGTTGTTGTCCGCGTGCGCTCCGCCGTTGAGGATGTTCATCTGCGGAACCGGCAGAACGTGCGCGTTCGGGCCGCCTAGGTAGCGGAACAGCGGCAGCCCGGCCGACTCGGCCGCCGCCCTGGCCACCGCCATGCTGACGCCGACGAGCGCGTTCGCGCCGAGGCGGGACTTGTCCGGCGTCCGGTCGAGGTCGACCAGGGCCTGGTCGATCAGCCGCTGATCGCCGGCGTCGTAGCCGAGCAGCACCGGCTGGATCTCATCGATCACGCCCTGGACGGCCTTGGCGACCGCCTTGCCGCCGTATTCGGCGCCGCCGTCCCTGAGCTCAACCGCCTCAAACGCGCCGGTTGAGGCGCCGCTGGGCACCGCAGCGCGGCCCAGGGTGCCGTCGTCGAGCACGACCTCGACCTCGAGCGTGGGGTTGCCACGCGAGTCCAGAATCTGCATGGCGTGGATTGCTTCGATGGAGGACAACAAGACTCCCGGCGATGCTGATGACATGTCCGCATTGGAGCCTAGTGGAGCGGCAGCGGGCTGGCGCACTGACCACGCCGGCCTCAGCGGCTTCGGACCTGCTCCTCCCAGGCCAGCACGCGGTCGCGGTAGGCGCGGGCGGCGGCGCGCAGCTCGAGCTCGGGATCGAGGCCGGCCGCCCGGGCCCGCGCCACGAGCGCGAAGAGTTCCGCGCCGAGCTCGCCAGCCCCGGCCACGCCATCAGCGCCGCCAGCCCCGGCCATGCCATCAGCGCCCGCCGTCTCGCCGGGGACGTCGAACACGGCCAGGTCGGCGGGAACGCCGGCCCGCTCGGCCCGCCGCTGCAGCTGGGCGGCGAGGGCGAGCGCCGGCTGCCCGAACGGGACGCCGTCCAGCACCGAGCCGGGGCCGCCCGACTTGGCCTGGCGCTCCGCCGCCTTGATCGCGTCCCAGTTCAGCTTCACCTCGTCCGCGCCGGACACGCTGACGTCGCTGAACACGTGCGGGTGCCTGCGGGTCAGCTTGGCCGCGATCCCCTCGGCGACGTCATCGATCGTGTACCCGGTGCCGTCGGTCCGCTCGGAGGCCACTTCGGCGTGGAAGTACACCTGCAGCAGGACGTCGCCGAGTTCCTCGCGCACGGCGTCGGGATCACCGCTCTCCAGCGCGTCGATCGCCTCGTAGCTCTCCTCGAGCAGGTGCGGGGCGAGCGACTCGTGCGTCTGCTGGGCATCCCACGGGCACTC
>DATAWL010000012.1:0-53151 GCA_036267215.1 Solirubrobacteraceae bacterium
CTAAGCTGAGGTCACAAAATCTGACCTTTACGTAAGCTAGTGCTTCTTGAGCGTGAGAGGAAACCTGTGAGCACGAACGGCGCACCCGAGAACGGGGCATTGTCGAGTCCGGCCCGCCCGGACACCGCCCAGCGGCTGGACCACCACGGCAACCCGGTCCCGGACCACTACAAGTGGATCGCGTTGTCCAACACGACGCTCGGGGTTCTGATCGCCACGATCAACGCGTCGATCCTGCTCATCTCGCTGCCCGCGATCTTCAAGGGCATCGACATCAACCCGCTGCAGCCGAGCAACACCAACTACCTGCTGTGGCTGATCCTCGGCTTCCTCGTCGTCACGGCGGTGCTCGTGGTCAGCCTCGGCCGGCTCGGCGACATCTACGGTCGCGCCCGCACCTTCAACCTCGGGTTCGCCGTCTTCACCTTCTTCAGCATCATGCTCGCCGTCACCTGGATGAAGGGCAGTTCCGGCGCCATGTGGCTGATCATCATGCGCGCGCTGCAGGGCGTCGGCGGCGCGATGCTGTTCGCGAACTCGAGCGCGATCATCACCGACGCGTTCCCGGCCAACCAGCGCGGCCTCGCGCTGGGGATCAACGGCGTCGCGGCGGTCGCCGGCTCGTCGATCGGGCTGGTGCTCGGCGGCGTGCTCGCCCCGGTCGCCTGGCGGGCGGTGTTCCTGGTGTCCGTCCCGTTCGGGATCCTCGGCACGGTCTGGGGCTTCGCCAAGCTCCGGGACCTGTCTGAGCGCAAGCCGGCCAAGATCGACTGGTGGGGCAACGTCACCTTCGCGGTCGGCCTGATCGCGGTGATGATCGGCATCACCTACGGCATCCAGCCCTACGGGCACCACACGATGGGATGGACCAGCCCCAAGGTGATCGCCGAGATCGGCGGCGGCCTGCTCGTCCTGCTGGCGTTCTGCTTCATCGAGACGCGCGTCGAGCAGCCGATGTTCCACCTGGATCTGTTCAAGGTCCGGGCATTCACCGCGGGCAACCTGGCGTCGCTGCTGTCCGGGATCGGCCGAGGCGGTCTGCAGTTCGTGCTGATCATCTGGCTGCAGGGCATCTACCTGCCGCGCCATGGCTACAGCTTTTCCGACACCCCGCTGTGGGCGGGCATCTACCTGCTCCCGCTCGTCGCCGGGATGCTGTTCGCGGGGCCGATCGCCGGGGCGCTGTCTGACCGGATCGGTCCACGCCCGTTCGCGGTCGCCGGCATGCTGTTGGCCGCCGGCTCGTTCCTGCTGCTGGCGCTGCTGCCCGTCAACTTCTCCTACCCCGTGTTCGCGCTGGTGATCGTCCTGAACGGCATCGGGATGGGGGTGTTCTTCTCGCCCAACCGGGCCAGCATCATGAACAGCCTTCCGGCCAATCAGCGCGGCGCGGGTGGCGGGATGGCGGCGACGTTCATGAACTCGGCCATGGTGCTGTCAATCGGGATCTTCTTCAGCCTGATGATCGTCGGCCTCTCAGGGGGACTGCACCACTCGCTGTACAACGGCCTGACCGCCCATGGCGTCTCACCGGCGGCGGCCGGCAAGGCCGCCAACCTGCCGCCCGTCGCCACCCTGTTCGCGGCGTTCCTGGGCTACAACCCGATCCAGACACTGCTCGGACCGGGCATTCACGCGGTCTCCGCCCACCAGCAGCACATCCTGCTCGGCCACACGTTCTTCCCGTCAGTCATCTCGGCCCCGTTCTCGAGCGCGCTGTCCTCGGCGTTCATCTTCGGCCTGGCGGCCTGCCTGATCGCCGCCCTGGCCTCGCTGATCCCGGCCAAGGGCCAGCCGGTGATCGGCCGCGGGCGGCGCCGGAGCGTCCTCTCCGAGGAGGACGCGGCCGACGATCTGGTGATCATCCCGGCGGGCACCATCGAGTACGCCGGGGCCGACGTCGGCGACAGGCCTGACGGACACTGACCTCGTACGCCCGGCGGGCATGACGCCGCCGCGCGTGCGGCGGCCCCGATGGACAGCTTTGCGCAGGTCTGTGGAGGTTCGCCTCGCGTGCGCGCGCTCACACGTGCATTGGCGCGCGCAGCTCGAGGGCCGGGGGCTTTCACGGGACCCTCGTCGGGTATCCCTTAAGCCTTCTGGTGACCACCATCTGAGCCCGCTTTCCGGATGTGGGCTCTCGGCTCGGGCTCTCGCCGCGGGCCAGAAGGGAACGGCGTGCTGAACCTGACGCAGCTGCAGGGCGCGATCCAAGACGCGAGTGACCCTTCCGGGGTCATGAGCCGCGTGGTCGACGAGGCGGCCGAGCTCATCCCGGCGACCGAGGGCGCCGCGATCGTCACGGCGATCGAGGACGAGCTGACGATCGTCTGGGCCTCCGGGACGCTCGCCGGTGAGGCCGGCGTGCGCCTACCGCTGTCCCGGAGCCTGTGCGGCGACGCCATCTCCAGCGGGCAGACGCTCCTGTGCGACGACACCGAGTCCGACGAGCGCGTCGACCTCGAGCGCTGCCGGGAGATCAACGCCGCCTCGGCGGTCTCGGTGCCGCTGCTGCGCCAGGGCGAGGCGATCGGCGCGCTGACGATCATCGCCTCGCGCCCGGCAGCATTCGACCGAGACGATGTGACGACGCTCAGCCGGCTGGCCGGCTTCATCAGCGTCGCGGTCGGGTCCGTCTGGGATCTGGCGAGGATCACCAGTGAGCTACTGGACGGCATCGCCGCCGATGTGGAAGCGCCACCCGGGGCCGGCCTGGGCCGGGCCGGCGGGTTCCGCCCGCAGGATCGCGAGCGGATCGGCCAGTTCGTGGCCAACGTACTGCGGCCGGGAATCGTCGCCGACCTCGCGGCACGCCAGCGCATCGAGCGGGCGCTCAACGGCGACGGCTTCGAGATGCGGTTCCAGCCGATCGTCGATGTCGCGACGGGCGAGATCATCGCCGCCGAGGCCCTCGCCCGCTTCCCCCGCAGCGCGCAGCCAACCGACGTCTGGTTCACCGAAGCCGAGCGCTTCGGCCTGGGCACCCAGCTCCAGCTCGCCGCGGTCGCCAAGGCGCTGGACTGCCTGCCCCAGCTGCCGCCGGAGGTCTCGCTCACCATCAACGTCGGGCCCGACGTGATCGCCGCGCCCGCGCTGCCCGAGCTGCTGCGCACCATCGACGCCCGCCGCGTCGTGCTCGAACTCACCGAGCACCTGGCCATCGCGGACTACCTCCCGTTGCACGCCAGCCTGACCGCGATCCGGCGCCACGGCATACGCCTGGCGGTCGACGACACCGGCGCCGGCTTCTCGACGCTCGGACACATCGTCAACCTCGGGCCCGATCTGATCAAGCTCGATCGCACCTTCACCGCGGGGATCGACACCGACGGCGTGCGTCGCTCACTGGCCCGCGCGCTGGTCATCTTCGCCGGCGACATCGACGCGAAGGTCGTGTCCGAGGGGATCGAGACCGCGGGCGAGCTGCAGACGATCCGTGACCTCGGCATCCAGTACGGGCAGGGGTACTTCATCGGCCGCCCGATGCCCGCCGACCGGCTCCCTCGCGGCTGACCGCCGCCGTCGCAGCTCACGCGCCGGCGCCGGCGGATATCCGGAGCAGGCAGGCTCCGCTTCCGTTGACGGGTGGCATGCAGGCATGGTCGGCTCCTGTTCTCCGGTCTATGCTCGCGCCGGAATGCGGAGCCTCACACGTACCCTGGCAGGCCTGGTGGTCGTTGCCGCGGTCGCGTTCGGCTGGGCGCACTACGGGCTCAAGAAGACTCCGGCGCCTCCGCCGCCGCTGGACCGGCAGGCGTCGGTGGCCGACCTCAAGGTCGACTACCCGTCGGACTGGCGCCTGGAGTCGGCATCGCCCGACGCCCGCCTGGCCCTCACGGACGCGCTGACGCTCGCCTCGCCGCAGGTCAAGGACGGGCAGCTGGTGATCGGAACCGCGCACCCGGCCAGCCCCGGGGCCCTGGCGGCCGGCCTGGCGGCCACCCTGTCCGGCCGGCCCACCCCGCAGGTGGTCGCGCTCGGCGACGCCGACTTCTACCGCTACCTGGACGTCATCCCGACCGGGGGTTCGGACCGGGAATCGATCTACGCGCTGCCGACGACGATCGGCACGGTGACGGCGGTGTGCTCGGCCCAGAGTCCGACGACCGCGTTCACGGCAAGCTGCGAGCGCGTGCTGGCCACCGTCCGGCTGACGACCGGCAACGTCCTGTCGCTGGGCGTCGATCCGAGCTACGCGTTCGCGCTCAACCGGATCCTCGATCAGCTCAACGCGGTTCGCCGCTCCGCGGGGCCCGGACTCCGCAACGCCGATCCCAAGGCGCGGGCGGCCGCGGCGACGACGCTGGCCGCGGCTCACGCGCACGCGGCGGCGGCGACCGGCCACATCTCGGGAATCGGGGTCAGCGTCGCCAACCAGGCGCTCGTCAGCGCGCTGGACGCCGACGCGGCCGCCTACCGGTCGCTGGCCCAGGCCGCCGGCGCCCAGGACGTCGCCGGATACGCCCGGGCGCAGTCGGCGATCGCCGCCGCCAACCGTGCCCTCGATGGCGCCTTCGCGCACCTGCGCCAGTTCGGCTACGAGGTCCACTGACGGCGTCTTGGCCCGGAGCCGGTCGGCGGCGCCGGCGGGCGTTTGGCCGCGACGGCGGCTCAGCCGCTGCCGGTGCTGGTGCCGGTCCCGTTGGCGCTCGAGGTGGTGACCACGGGCGTCCCGCCCGAGCCCGGCGCGGTGGTGGTCGTCCGCGGGCCCTGGGTCGGGGTGGCGGGCGGCGGCACCGAGGTACGGACCGGTACCCGGTAGACGGGCTGGTAGTGGAGGACCGGCCGGACGACCGTGCCCGCGGTCGTCGTGGTGGCGGGCTTGGCCGGCTTCTTCGGCGGCGGCTTGACGAGCTTGGCGGGCTGGGGAAGCGGAGTCATCGCGGCGATCGTCGCGCTGGCTCCGGTGACGTTGGCGGCGGGCGCCAGGTGCGCGGGCGCGTGGGTCTGCGCCTTGGTCTCGGCGCCGGCGACGAACGCCACCCCGAAGGCCAGGATCGGCAGCAGCCAGCTGACCACCTTCGGCAGGCCACCGGAGCTCTCGGCCTCGCGCCGCTGTGCCCGGCGCTCCTTGCGGGAGAGCTTCTGAGGAGTATTGCGCTGCTCGGCACGACCCCGAGCGGCGGGCGCCGCCCGGCCTGAGCGCGGTGCCGTCGCGGCGCGCGGGGCGGGACGCTTGGCCGCGCCGCGCCGAGCGGGGGGCGCGGCGGAGCGGCCGCCCCGGGACTCCCGGCCGGAGCGGTTGAGCTGGGCGATCAGGTCGGGGCTGAGCTGAACGTCGGCAGCGTGGGCAGCGTTGGCGGCGATCGCGGCGTAGGTGTCGACGGGGGCCAGCGCCCGGGCCACGGGGGCCGGCGGCGCGCCGGCCTCCCGGGCGGGCGCGGCGGCCCTCGGCGCGGCGGGCGCGGGCGCGGTTTCCGGGGCGGGCGCGGCGGGTGCGGGCGCGGTTTCCGGGGCGGGCGCGGCGGGCGCGGGCGCGGGCGCGGCGGCCCTCGGCGCGGCGCGGGCGGGGGTGGCCTTCGGCGCGGCGGGGGCGGGGGCCCGCAGCATCTTCAGGTTGGCCCCGGCGGCCGGGTGCCCGCGCAGGTCGGCGCGGCGGTAGGCCTCCTCGGCCCCGGCGTGATCGTCGTTCTCCTGCAGCAGCCAGGCGAGGTGGAACGCGCCGGTGGCGTCGCCGCGCTCATCGGCGCGGCGGAAGGCCTGCTCGGCGCCGGCGAGGTCGTCGCGCTCCTCCAGCAGCACGCCCAGGCTCACCGCCGCGGCGGGGTGGCCCAGTTCCGCCGCGGCGCGGTAGGCCTCCTCGGCGGCAGGCAAATCGCCGCGCTGATCGAACTGGGTCCCGAGATCGAACGCGTCGTTGGCGCTGACCTGCGCCGAGGCCGGCGGGGCAGATTCGTCGGAGTTGCGTTTGAAGCCGAGAGTCATGGGCGGAAATGAAGCGCTGGCAAAATATTAGACCGGGCCAAATAGCCGTTTTTGCAGGTTTAATGGGCTTTTGGAGGCGAGCTTCGCCGATTACTTCGCCACGAAGCGCCGCAATCCCCTTCGTGATTGTTCTCGTGCTTGCCGGGGGCCCGGCGGTGAGCCGGGCGGCCGGAGCGGCGGCCCGCGCCGGCGCTCGGGCGCCGGCGATCCAGCCGGTCGCGACCGGCAGCTCGGTGCAGGTGGTGACCTCGACCGCCAGCGCCACCGCGGACGAGTCCGTCAGGGTGACGGCCACCGTGACCGCGGACGCCACCGATGTGGTGCCGTCGGGCTCGGTCACGTTCACCGACGACGGCGCGGACATCGCCGGCTGCGCCGCCGTGCCGCTCAGCGCCGGCGGTCAGAGCGCCACCGTCACCTGTCAGGCCGCCTTCGCCCCGCCCCAGGCGCAGCTCGCCGCCACCTTCGCGCCGTCGGCTGACTCGGCGGTGCTCGGCTCCACCAGCCCGACGGTCACCCTCCCGGTCGCCCACGTCCCGGTGCGCATCGCGCTGCACACGGTCACCCGGATGATGGCCGGCACGCGCACCACCGACACCGCCCGTCTGACGATCCCCGCGCAACTGAGCGGCTCGCCGCTGCCCACCGGGACGGTCACGTTCCTCGATCACGGCAAGCCGATCCCCGGCTGCGCCCGGCGCCCGGTGAGCCGGCTGGTGGCCACCTGCTCGGTCACCTATTACCTGGCCGGCAGGCATGCCATTACCGCCGCCTACGCCGCTGACCCGACGTTCGCCGCCGCCCGCTCGGCCACCGCGTCCTTGACGGTGTCGCCGATCGCGGTCACCGGCCGGATCGCCGCGACGATGAAGTGGACGTTCTACTTCACGCCGACCTACACCGAGGTCGTCCGCATCGCGCTGGACGGTGTCGCCGACGGCTCCACGGTGCAGGTGGGCTGCCACGGAACGGGCTGCCCGTTCGTCACCCGCCGCCACCTGCTCGTCGCGCCCCGATGCGCCACGACGCAGCCCGCGACGTGTGCCACCAGCACCGGGCTTTCCCTCACGCCGGATCTCGCCGGAGACAAGCTCGGCATCGGGGCGCAGCTGACCGTGTCGATCAGCCACCCCAACGACGTCGGCAAGTACTACAGCTTCATCGTCCGGGCCCGCGTCCAGCCGGCGGTGCGGATCGCCTGCCTGGCGCCGGCCAGCCCGCTGCCCGGCGCCGGCTGCACGCTCGTCTCGCCGCCGGCGGGCTGAGCTCAGCCGGCCGCCTCGGCGCTCAGCTCGCCGGCCGGCGCGGCGCGGCCGGCGACGGTCCCGGCCAGGGCGAAGAAGCGCTGCGGGTTGCCGACCATCAGCTGATCGATCTGCTCCTGGGTCACGCCCGCCCGGCGCAGCTCGGGCACGACCTGCTGGGTGAGCAGCAGGTAGTCGGGCCTCTCCTCCGCGAACGGCGGGTTGTCGACCATGAAGTCGTGGAAGGTGCCCGCATCGTGGGAGAGATGGATCCGGTCGCCGTATCCCTCGGACAGCAGCTCGAGCAGCGTCTCGATCCGGTCGGGCAGCGGGTTGAAGTGGTCGATCCCGAAGCGGTCGCAGCCGAGCCAGACGCCGCCGGCGGCGAGCTCGTGCAGGTAGGACAGGTCATTGGAGTCGCCCGCGTGGGCGATCACGATGCGCGCCGGATCGACGCCGTGATCGGTCAGCGCCCGCATCGCGTCCAGCCCGGTGCGGTACTCGGCGTTGGTGTGGACCATCACCGGCGCCCCGGTCTCCCGGTGGGCCATCGCCACCGCCGCCAGGATGCGGGGCACGTCGCCGACGAGCCCGTGGCTCTCGACCGCGCACTTGATGAACGCCGCCTTGACCCCGGTGTCGTCGATGCCCTCGGTGAGCTCGCGCACGAACAGCGCGGCGATCGCCTCGTCGCTGCGGTAGGTGAGGAAGTTGGGGAGCTGGAGGAACGCGTACAGGCCGGTGGCGACGATGATGTTGAGGTCGACCCCCGCGTTGACGCGCTGGATGCGCGGGATGTAGCGACCCAGGCCCGGGGCGGTCGCGTCCACGAGCGTGCGGATGCCGGCGTCGCGGACCGCGGTCAGCCTGGTCACCGCGTCGGCGACGCGGGTCTGCTCATCCCAGTAGCCGCCGCCGAAGGTGTGCCCCCAATTCTGGAGCGCCTCCGGCTCCAGGATGAAGATGTGCTCGTGCATGAGCGTCGTCCCCAGGTCGGTGAGGGCGACGGGGCCACGGACGGTGTCAACGGTGCTCATAGGGTCTCCAGTCCTCGACGCCCGGGAGTCTATGTGGGGCTGGGGCTTGCTTCGGCACCCGGATCCGCCGCGTCCGGATCCGGACTGCTCCCCGGACCCGCCGCGTCCGGATCCGGACCGTTGCCCGGATCCTCGGCGGTGACGACGGTGCGCTCCTCCGGATTGAGGATGTCCAGCAACGGCCGCGACGCCGTTCGCATCCGGTCCACCGCGCCGTCCAGACGCGCCCGGGGTTCGTCGAGCGGCTTTCCGTCCCGGCGGGCGGCCATCGTGCGGGCCAGCTCGGCGGCCAGCGACTGTGCCTGCTCCAGGAACGCGCGCGAGACGACCGCGTCGATCAGCAGCGGGGCGCTGATCAGCAGCATCGTCATGTAGGTGCGCAACTCGTCGGCGGCGGTGTCACGGTCGCCGTCGGCGTCCACCGCCGCGATCACCGCTCGCGTCGCCCGCGCCGCCTGGCTCATGACGATGGCCCCCTGGGCGGCGATCGCCCGCGAGCGGTCGCGCAGCTGCCGCGCCGACACGACCCGGTCGGCGACCAGCACGGTGACCAGGAGCACGAGGATCCCGCATACCAGCGAGGTCACGAACGCGTGGTCGTCCCACCAGCGCCGCAGCGACCCGTCCGAGAAGTCCAGGACCGTGGCGACCAGTGCGAGCACGGTGACGCCGAGCGCCGCCAGCCACGGTTCGCGGCGTGCCCACACGGGCTCGCGGCCCGTCAGGGGTTCGGATAGGGGACGAGGGCGGGCTCGTCGGCGGTCGTGGCGCCGATCCGCCGCGCCGCCGACTGTCCGGTCGATCCGACCGGGAGGTGCTCGCCGATGGCCGCCAGTCCCACCTGCGGCATGTTGCCGTAGACGCACTCGTACTCGCCGGCGCGAACCCGGTAGGTCTCGTGCCAGATGCCGACGTCGCCCGAGGCCCGCACCGCCTGGTTGAAGTGCTTCCAGGCGGGCATGTGCGGCTCGTCGGCCGCGCGTGCGAACCGGCTCAGATCCTCGAAGCTGCGCCAGTACTGGACGATCGCCGGCCCGTGCAGCCAGCCCTGGTACCACTTCAGCAGACCGGCCTGGGGATGCTTGTCCAGCCACCGCAGCATCCGTGGCATGGCGACGAACACCGGGCCCCACTTGTCCACGCGCAACGGTCGGTTGACCCGCGTCCCGATCAGGAACACGACGAAATCATCCGGCAGCTGTGCCGTGTAGCGCCCCCGGTGGATCGCGCGGCCCATTGCCGGATGATCTTATGCGCTTGTCGGCTCCCAGCCAAGCGCGCCGGCCCGGCGGCGGTCCAGCCGCCCGCTGAGCAGTGCGACCGACAGCCCCAGCGCGGCCAGCCCCGCGGCGACGAGGTTGACCGACCCGTAGCCCAGGCCGGCGGCGATGGTCAGCCCGCCCAGCCAGGCCCCGATCGAGTTGGCGACGTTGAACGCGGCATGGATCGAGGCCGCGGCCAGATTGGGCGCGCCTCCGGCCAGGGTCACGATCCGGTTCTGCAGCGCCGGCAGCAGCGCCAGCGCGCAGAACGGGAACAGCACGATCATGATCGCGGCGGTCACCGGGTTGTGGGCGGCGAAGAAGAACACGATCGCCACGGCGACCTCGCAGCTCATCGCGACATAGATCGTGCGCATCAGCGCCCGGTCCGCGAGCCGGGCGCCGACCAGGTTGCCCGCCGTCATGCCGACGCCGAACAACACCAGCAGCGGCGTGATGCTCGCCGGCGAATAGCCGGCCAGGTGGGTCATCATCGGCGCGATGTAGCTGAAGGTGGCGAACAGGGCCCCACCGCCGATCGTGGCGATGCCGAGCGACAGCCAGATCTGCGGCTGCAGGAACGCCGCCAGCTCCTGGCGCAGCTGCGGCGGCGCGCCACTGAGGTCCGCGCGGTCGACCGGCACGAGCGCCAGGACCGCGACCGCGGCCAGCACCTCGGCCGCTGCCACGAGCACGAACACGAGCCGCCAGCCGCTGTTCTGGCCGATCAGCGTGGTCAGCGGCACCCCCACGACGTTGGCCACCGTCAGGCCCGCGAACACGACGGACATGGCCGAGGTGCGCCGGTCGCGCGCCACCAGGTTGCCGGCCACCACCGACGCGACCCCGAAGTACGCCCCGTGCGGCAGGCCCGACAGGAAGCGCAACACCAGCAGCGCGGTGAAGCTGGGCGCCAGCGCCGAGCCGACGTTGCCCAGGGCCATGGCCAGCGCCACCGTGATCAGCAGCCCCTTGCGCGGCAGCCGCACGGCCGCCGCGGTCAGCAGCGGCGCCCCGACGACCACCCCCAGCGCATACGCCGAGATCAGGTGCCCCGCCTGCGGGATCGACACGTGCTCACTGGCGGCGACGTTGGGCAGCAGCCCGAGCATCACGAACTCGCCGGTCCCGATCCCGAAGCCGCCCAGGGCCAGCGCGAGCAGGGAGCGGCGGACCGGCGTCAGGTGCAGACGCTGTCTGAGGGCACTCACTGCTTTGACGCTAGCGGCCCCATTCCGGTCGTCCGTGGGGGGTGGTCAGCGCGGGTGGTCCGTCCGTGGGGCGGTGAGCGGGGTATGGGCGAACGTCAACGACGGCGGTCGCATGTGGCACGGACGGCCCCTGGTGTCCCTCGGCGTCGGCAAACGTCCCAACGGGCGCATGCTGGGAGCTGGGTGGGGCGTTTGCCGCCGTGAGGACGGCAAACGCCCCAGGCGGCTTCGGCGGCGGGTTGCGTGGGACGTTTGCCGACGGTCGGGGGTGCGGATCCGCGCTTGCTCAGGTCTGGAGGTCCAGGATCGCGTCGGCCAGCCACTGCGCCTCCTCCGCCCACGAGCCGGCCGGCCCGGCCGGCCCAGCCGGCCGCACGACGAACTTCGACAGCCCGGCGGCGACGCACCCCTCGATGAACGCGCGCAGGCCGTCGGCCCCCACCGGCAGCAGGGTGCGCGGGTCCGCCTCGCGGCGGCGCGCCGCGACGGTCTGAAGCATGGCCGGCGTGGCCGCGTCGCGGGCGTAGGCGACGCTGAGCCCGAAGTGCTCGGGGTCGATCTCGCGGCCGGCGCGCTGCGCCGCGGCCTGGATGCGCTCGCGCGCCGGGCCGGTCTCGCCGGGGGCCAGCTGGGCGCCGAGCCAGCCGTCGGCGACCCGGCCGACGCGATCCAGGGCCTGGGGCCCGCGGCCGCCCAGCCACACCTCGAGCGGATCCTGGACCGGGCGGGCCACCGGCGCGAGTCCGTCAAACGACCAGCGCTCGGACCGGTGGCTCACCGGCTCGCCGGCCCACCACGTGCGCAGCAGCGCCAGCACCTCCTCCAGCACGGCGCCCCGGCCCGCGCCGTCGAGGCCGAGCGCCGCGCGCTCGCCCGGCTGGTTGAGGCCGGTGACGAAGCTGAGCAGCAGCCGGCCGTCGGACAGCTGGTCGAGCTGGGCCAGTTCCTTGGCCAGTAGGAACGGGTTGCGCCCGAGGGGGACGACGTTGGCGCCCAGGCGCAAGCGCTGGGTGCGCCCGGCGACCAGCGCCAGCCCCAGCAGCGGGTCGACGACCGGCCCGACCGGCAGGTCAGACAGCCAGATGCCGTCAAAGCCGGCGGCCTCGATCGCGTCGGCGAACTCCAGCAGCCCGGAGCGGGACACCGGTCCGGCCTGCGGGGCGACGGCGAAGCGGATCTTCACCCCGCCCATGGTCGCAGAGCCGGGGAGCCGGTTCGGAGGCTCCTAGACTCCGGCGCCTGATCCCCGGTCCCGAGAGGAGCCCGATGTCGACGTTGCCGGCCATGGAGTTCCTGCAGGCGGTCCCCCCGGGCCCGGCGGTCGCCCCCGAGCGCCTGTACACCGGCATGGACCTCGCCTCCAAGGCCCCGGACGGCCGGCCCTATCTGATCTGCAACTTCGCCGCCAGTGCGGACGGGAAGGCGACCGCGGGCGGCACGTCCGGGGCGCTCGGCGGCGACGGCGACAAGCGGCTGTTCCGGCTGCTGCGCACCCAGGTCGACGCGGTCATGGCCGGGACGGGGACCCTGCGGGTCGAGCGCTACGGCCCCCTGGTGACCAGCGAGGTCATGCTCGGCATCCGGGCGGCGGAGGGACGCGCCGCCCAGCCGCTGGCGGTCACCGTCAGTCGCAGTGGCGACATTCCATTCGACATCCCCCTGTTCGCCGATCCGAGCTCGCATGTCGCGGTGTTCGTGCCGCCGGGGACCGCGGTGCCCGATCACGGCGCCCGGATCACCGCGCACCCGCTGCCGGCCGCCGGCAAAGCCGACGGGGGCGACGGCGCCGGCAGCGAGCTGACCGCGGTCCTGGCGACGCTCCGGCGCGACCACGACGTACGGTCGGTGTTGTGCGAGGGCGGCCCGCTCCTGTTCGACGCGCTGCTGGCCGAGGACCTCGCCGACGAGCTGTTTCTGACCTTGTCGCCCGTCCTGGTCGGCGGCGCCGAGCGGGGCATCACCGCCGGCCCGTCGCTGCCGGCGCCCCGGCCGATGCGGCTGACGTGGACCCTGGAACGCGACGATCACCTGTTCCTTCGCTACACGCGCGAGCGCGATGCCCCGTAGCCGCGACCGGAGGTCGTCACAATGATCGGGCGTGGCCTCTTTCCCTGAGTCTGAGATCGCCGCCGGTCAGCGGCTGGAGCGAGTGGGCGTGATCGTCCATCCCTCGCGCAGCATCGCCCGCCCGCTGCGCAAGCTGCGCGGGTGGGCCGGGAGCCGCGGCGCCGATGTCGTTCAGATCCCGGTCCACGCCCAGGAGCCGCCGGTCGCCGAGGAGGGCGACCCCGGCGACTGCGACCTGATCGTCTCCATCGGCGGCGACGGGACGATGCTCGCTGCGATCCATGCCGCCGTGGCCGTCGACCGGCCGGTGCTCGGCGTCGCCTGCGGGAGCCTCGGCGTCCTGACCACAGTGGGGCCGTCGGAGCTGCCCGATGCGCTGGACCGCTTCCGTGCCGGCGCGTGGCTGGCGCGGCGACTGCCCGCGCTCGACGTCGCCCGCGATGGCCAGCCCGGACTGTTCGCCTTCAACGACATCGCCGTCGTGCGCGCCGGCATCGGTCAGATCCGCCTGACCAGCCGCGTCGACGGAGTGCTGTTCAGCCGCGTGGCCGGCGACGGCTGCATCGTGTCCACTCCGATCGGCTCCAGCGCCTACACGCTGGCCGCCGGCGGACCGATGCTCACCTCCGAGACCGAGGCCTACCTGCTGACGCCGCTGCCCACCCACGGCGGCTCGCGCCAGCCGCTGGTGATCGGCGCCGGCGCCCGGCTCGAGCTCGAGGTCGACAGCGGGATCGGTGGCGCCCGGCTGGAGATCGACGGCCAGATCGCCGCCACCCAGCTCGCGTCGGTCACGATCGCCTTCCGTCGCGCCGTGGCCACGCTCGTCAGCTTCGCCGATCAGGAGCACCTGTTCGCCTCCCTGCGCCGCCGCCGGGTGATCGTCGACAGCCCGCGAATCGTCGCCGACGACGAGCGCAGCTGACCGCGCATGCCCGATCTCGAGCACGAGCACCCGGTTCAATTCCTCTCCGCGCTGACCGCGGAGGAGCTCGCCGCGTTTCGCGAGCGTGGCCGCGCCCGGCGCTTTGGCCCCGGCGAGGTCATCTTTCACGAGGGCGACGACCCCGGAGGCGTGCTGGCCATCGTCTCGGGCCGGGTCAAGATCTCGATGATCGGGGTCGGCGGCCGCGAGGTCGTGCTCGGCTTCCCCGCCGCCGGCGAGCTGCTGGGCGAGCTGGCCGCGCTCGCGGGCCGGCCGCGGGCGGCGACCGTCACCGCCGTCGAGCAGGTCGAGGCGATCGCCGTGCGCACGCCCGAGTTCCAGCGCTTCGTCGCCGAGCACCCGCGGATCGCCCCGCTCGTCTTCGAGCGCGTCGCCGAGCGGCTGGCCCAGGCCGACCGCCAACTCGTCGACTTCGCCACCCGGGACGTCACCGCCCGCGTCGCCGGCCGGCTGCTCGAGCTCGCGGACACCGCCGGCGAGCCCGGGCCCAACGGGGTCCGGATCACGCTGCCGCTCACTCAGGACGAGCTGGCCGCGTGGACCGGCTCCTCCCGCGAGGCGGTCGCCCGCTCGCTGCACCTGCTCCGCGAGCTGGGCTGGATCGAGACCGCGCGCCGGCAGATCAGCGTGCTCAACGCCGACGGACTACGCGGGCTCGCCTGACCGACGGTCTCGCGCGGCGGATGTGCCCGATTGCACATTCGCGGCGTCGCGCGTGGCGTAGAGGCCGCGCCGGGGCGGGCATAGCGTGCCGAACACAGCCCGCCCAGCCGAAGACCGGCTTCCCGTCCCGCAGCCGGGAGCCCGCAAAGGAGTCCACATGTCATTCGCCGATCCGTATCGCCGCCCGGTGTCCTCAGCGGTCGTCATCGACACGCCCCGCCCGCGACTGTCCCATCCGTCTGACCGTGTCCGCGGCGTGATCGTGGGCGCGACGCTGGCTCTGGCCGGCGTCGGCATCTACTCCGCCGTCACCGCGGGCGCCGGCACTCCGGCGACGCCGGCCGCCCCGGCCATCCCGATGACCATGACGCAGCGGGTCCTGCCGCCCACCACCTTCCCGGGATTCATCGAGACCCAGCGCCCGTCGGTGATCCGCAACGCCGGCGCGTGGGCCAAGCTCGAGCCGGCCGGCTCGCTGACCTCCACCACGGCACGCCTGCGCGCGATCGGCTTCGTCGCCGGCGTCAGTGAGCAGCTGCACGGCGTGCGGGTTCCGGCCGAAGCCGTCTCCACCGCCGAGCGCTACCGCACCGCCGCGGGCGCCGACGCCCAGCTGCGCTACGAATCCAACCGGCTCGCGTCGATGCCCAACGCCGCTCAGTTCGCCGTCCCCGGGGTCCCCGGCGCGATCGGGATCACCCTGAACGAGAACGGCGTGATGGCCGGCGACGTGCTGTTCACCGTCGGCGCGTACTACTACGTCGTCGCGTCGGGCACCGACGGCACCGGACATGGCGTCCCCGGCCCCGCCAGCCTGACGCGCGCGGCCAACGTCCAGTACCTGGGCGTCGAGGGCTGCACCACCAACAGCCGGTGACTCACGACCGCATAGCCCCGTGACAACTGGGCAACACCGCCTCGCGGGCGCGCGTCACGCGCGCCCGCGAGGCCGGCGTCATCACGCCGCCTGATGGTCGAACTCGAAGCCCGGCTCGACGCCGATCGACTCGATCGACTCCAGCGCCTCGACGGCCTCGCGGCTGGAGTCGGTCGCGACGGTCGCCGGTGCCGGTGCCCGCAGGACCAGCAGCGCGACGACGATGCCGACGGCCACGGCGGCCGCGCCGATCGTGAACGCGAGGTCATAGCCGCTCACCAGTGCGCCGGCCAGCGCGTGGTGCTCGCCCACCAGGGTCGCGGTGTGGCTGGTGGCGATCGTCCCCAGGATGGCGAGACCGAGCGCTCCCGCCACCTGCTGGGAGACGTTGACGATGCCCGAGCCCAGTCCGGCGTCCTGCGCCGGCACGTCGGCCATGGCGATCGTCAGCAGCGGCATGAATGCCGTCCCGATCCCCAGGCCGATCGCCAAGAAGGCGAAGAACACCGTGGGGAAGAACGCGGTGTGCAGGCCGGCGCTGTGAATGAGCCCGAGGCCGACGATCACCGTGACCATGCCGAACACGAGCATCCGCATCGGGCCGAACCGAGCCACCAGCCGGGCGGTGATGCCCAGCGACAGCACGCCGACGGTCACCGTCCACGGCAGGAATGCCAGGCCGGTCTGCAGGGCGCTGAAGTGCAGCACGTGCTCCAGATACAGGGTCCCCAAAAAGAACGTGGAGTACATCCCGGTGACCAGGAAGCCGCGCACCGCGCTGGAGCCGACCAGGCCGCGCAGGCGCAGGATGCGCAGCGGCATGATCGGGTTCTCGATCCGCGCCTCGACGGCGAGGAAGGCGGCCATCAGGGCCACCGCCAGCGCGCCGAAGCCGATCACCGGGGACGAGCCCCAGCCGTGGTTGGTGGCCTGCACGATCGCGTAGACGCCGGTCATCAGAGAGGCGGTGACGAGCACCGAGCCCAGCCAGTCGATGCCGTGCTCCAGGCCCAGGCCGTCGTCCTCGGGGATGAGCGCCCGGCCCAGCGCGATCGTGGCCAGACCGATGGGGAGGTTGACGAAGAAGATCCAGTGCCAGCTGAGGAGCTGGGTGAGCACACCGCCGGCCAGCAGGCCCAGCGACCCGCCGGCAACCGCGACGAACACGTAGGCGCTCATGGCGCGCGCCCGATCGAGCGGCTCGGGGAACTCGGTGACGATGATGGCCAGGATCACGGAGGCCTGCATGGCCGCGCCGATGCCCTGGATGAAGCGGGCGGCGATCAGCACGCCCTCGCTGGGCGCCAGGCCACAGAGGGCCGAGGCGGCGGTGAAGACGACGACCCCGGCCAGGAAGACGCGTTTGCGCCCGAGCAGGTCGCCCAGTCGTCCGGCGAGCAGCAGGAAGCTCCCGAACGTGATCAGAAAGGCATTGATGACCCAGGTGAGGTTGCCCTGGGTGAAGTGGAGATCGTGCTGGATCGCCGGAAGGGCGACGTTCACGATCGTCGTGTCCAGCACGATCATCAACTGCGCCAGGCAGACGGTCACGAGGGACAGCCAGCGGCGGCGGTCGACATCGGCGGTGGGGTGGGAGGCGACGTTCATTCTGTCCAGACTGTTGAGGCCGGTAAAGGTGGTTTGGCGGTGGGTGGTAAAATGGAGGCATCCTCCAGATCTATGCGGAGGAACCCTCCGGATAATATAGCGGAGGTGCCCTCCGTTTTACAAGCGAATTCCCGAGACGTTCACATGGCCACCACAAACACCCCCACCCAGACCCTCAGCACCCGCCCCAAGCGCGCGGACGCGCGGCGCAACTACGACAAGGTGATCGCCGCGGCCCGCGAGGCATTCGCCGAGGGCGGCGCCGCCACGTCGCTCGAGGAGATCGCACGGCGCGCCGGGGTCGGAATCGGGACGCTGTACCGCAACTTCCCCAACCGCCAGGCGCTGCTGGAGGCCGTGTACGTCGAGGAGGTCGAAGGCGTGACGCGCAGCGCGGCCGATCTCGACGGCGTCGAGCCGTGGGAGGCGCTGGTCGGGTGGCTGCATCGCGTCGTCGGCTACCTCGCCACCAAGCAGGCGCTCGCCCAGGAGCTGCTCGACTACGTCGATCGCGACGCCCCGTTGTTCGTGAGCTGTCGCAGCCTGCTGTTCGCCGCCGGCGAGCCCCTGCTTCAGCGCGCGCAGAACGCGCACGTGGTTCGCGCGGACACGAACCTGTCAGAGGTCATCCAGATGGTCGGCGGGATCGCCAAGATCCACACCACCGCGCCCGGCCAGGTCGACCACATCCTGGACATCGCGCTCGACGGTCTGCGCTACCGCCCCGCGGGCGACTGACCTTCAGGCCCCCGCGCGGCTCTCAGGCCCCAGGCGGGGCTCAGGCCCCGAGCGCCTCGCGCAGCGCCAGTTCGGTCGACCAGAAGGCGAGCTCGCCCCACGGGATCTCGCTCGGCGCAAACGCGGCCACCTCGACCGCCTCGGCGGAGGTGTGCGGCTCGCCGCCGGCCCGCGCGCGGTAGACGATCAGCACGACGCGATCCTCCGGTCGCGAATAGACCCCCACCAGCCCCTCCAGCTCGATCGCCAGGCCGAGTTCCTCCTGCGCCTCGCGACGGGCGGCGTCGGGAACCGACTCGCCCAGGTCGACGAATCCTCCCGGGAACGTCCACAGCCCGGCGCCGGGATCGAAGCCGCGCCGCAGGAGAATGACCCGCCCCCGGTCATCGATCGTGATGGCCGCGGCCACCGGGCTGGGATTGCTGTAGGCGCTGTAGCCGCAGTGCGCGCACGAGATGCGACGCGGGAACTCCACCTGCGCGGGCTGTCCGCAGCGGGGGCAGTACCGGGCCTCGGCGAGCGCCGGATTGAGCGATGCGTCCTGCACCTGCTCGAGGTTAGATGCCCGCGACGGGGCTCAGCTGCGGGTGCCCGGGACCCGCAGGTGGAGCGTCGCCCGGCGGCCTCGCGCGTTGGTGGTGAGCACCGTCACCCGGAGGCTGCGCGCGGCGCTTGACCGCAGCGCCGAGCTCTCCTTCAGCGTCGCCGGGGCCAGCGTCACCGTCAGCCGCGACACCGCCCGTCGCAGCGTGATCACCAGATGCCCGCGTGACAGCGACAGCGACCGCACCTTGGCGCCGCGGACGGTGACCCCGCGCACCGTGAGGCGGCCGCGCACGCGGTGCCCGGCGAAGCTCAGCCCGCGGGGCAGCTCGACGGTCAGCGCGGTCAGCTTGGGCGCGTGCCGGCGGACGGTGAGGGTGAAGCGCAGCGACGGATGGCCGGTGCTCAACCCGGAGACGCTCGGGCTGCTCACCGCCGGAGCGTTCGGGCCGCCGCCCGTCGCGTCGCTGCCGCCGCCCGGTCCGCCCGCCACCCCTGGACACCCCGCCACGGCGAACCGGCCCGGCGCGGTGACCGTCTTATCGCCGTTCTGGTCGGTCAGCGTCGCCGTCGCGGTGCCCGACGGTGTCTGGCAGGTGGTGAGGAACAGCCCGTCGGCGCCGCCGTCGAGCGAGACCCCCAGATTGGTCAGCGGGATGTCCGGCAGCCCGGTGAAGGTCGCCGAGTTGTGCACGAGGTCGACCGCTCCGGTGAGGGTCAGCGGGAACGGGGAGGGGAACACCAGCGTCAGCGACAGCCCGGCCGAGGAGCCGGTGAGGTAGGCCCTGCCGGTCAGCGGGGTCGGATACAGCGGGGAGGTGGCGGTGGCCGACCCGACGGTCGCGCAGGTGCCCGAGGCGACGTTCTGGCACAGCGCCTTGATCGACTCCAGGTTGGGCGCCAGCACCGCGGTGGGAAACGCCAATGACACCGACCGGCTGGGCGCCTGCGAGGCGGTCTGGGTGACGGTGGTGGCCAGCCTGACCTGGCGGTCGCTCGCGTCGCGCGTGGCGGTGACTGCGAACGCCGGGGCGAACGCCAGTGACGAGCAGCCGGTGACCGTCAGCGGCGCGGTCACCGTGTGCACGGTCGGGTCGCCGTAGGAGTCGGCGCTCACGATCACGTCGGCGGGCGTGGACGGGCACGTGGCGGGATAGCGGAGCTTGTCGAACGTGCTGCTGATGGCGGTCAGCGAGATCTGCGCGGCGTTGACCTGGCCGATGACCGGCAGCGTCAGCGGCAGCTCGTCGGGGAGGACGAGGTTCAGCGTGACGCCGACGCCGTCCGGGTCGCCGCTGGGCCGGATCCGAATCGCCCCGGTCGAGCCGATCTGCTCGCCCAGCCCCTCCACGGCCAGGCCGGCCAGGTCGCCGGCCGCGGGCGGGGGCACGAGATAGAAGGTCACCGCCACCGAGACCGGCACCGGCAGGTTGAGCAGCCCCGGAATCGGATCGGCGGTGGCGGTGACGGTCCCGCTGCCCACCTCGCACGCACTGCCCGACACGTCGGCCGTCTTCAGGCACGCGCCTCCATCCTGGGCGGCGTTGGCCAGCAGTCCCGGCGGGAGGTTGATCATCAGGTCTTGCGGCGAGTCGGTTCCCGTGTTGGCGAACGTCAGATCCAGGCCGAGGTTGGCGGTCGAGCCGGCGGCGTGGCCGGCGCTCTGGTCCAGCGTCAGGGCGGGGCTGGTCGCGGCGCCGGCCGCCGGAGCCAGTGCGGCCAGAGCACCCGCCGCGGCGGCGATGGCGATGGCGTGTCTGCGGAGCGCTCGTCGCATGCCGGTGCTCCGGTTACAAGCCGGGGTGCTTGATCTCGACATGGATGGTGGCTCGCTTGCCTTTCGCGTTGGTGGTCAGGACGGTCAGGCGCAGGCTCTTGATCCGCTTGGCGCGCGCTCGCAGCGCCGCGCTCTCGCGCAGGGCCGCGGAACCGACCGTCACCCGTAGGCGTGAGACCGCCGAGCGCAACGTGACCACGAGGTGCCCGTGCGACAGCGCCAGCGATTTGATCCGGGCGCCGCTCAGGCGCACGCCCCGCACGGTGGCGCGGCGGCCGGACCGGTGGGCGACGAAGCTCAACCCGCCGGGCAGCTCGATCGTGAACGCCCGCAGCTTGGCCGCGTTCCGGGGCGCGCTGAGCGTGAAGTGCAGAGAGGGGTGCCCGCTGCTCAGGCCGGTCACCGCGGGCGCGGTCACCGCCGGGCCGCTGCCTCCGCCGGCCCCTGATCCCGGGCAGCCGGCCACGGTGAAGGCGTCCGGCGCGGTGACCGTCTTGTCGCCGTTCTGATCGGTCAGGACGGCATTGGCCGTCCCTGACGGCTTGAGGCAGTTGGTCTGGTACAGGCCGCCGGCGCCGGAGTCGAGGGTCACCGCGAGATCGGTCAGCGGGATGTCCGGCAGGCCGCTGAACGTGGTGGTGTTCGTGGCCAGCGTGACCGCGCCGGTCAGGGTCAATGGGAACGGCGACGGGAACACCAGGGTGAGTGAGAGTCCGGAGGTGCTGCCGGTGAAGTAGGCCTGGCCGGTCAGCGGCCGAGGATAGAGCGGCGAGGTGGCGGTGGCGGAGCCGACCGGCGTGCAGTTCCCGGCTGACAGCGATTTGCACAGCACCTCGACGGCTGCCAGGTTGGGCGAGAGCACCGCCGGCGGGAAGCTCAACGAGACCGAGCTCGACGGGGCCTGGTCGGCGCCCTGCACGATCTGGGTGGAGAGCTTGACCTGCTTGTCAGCGCTGTCGCGCGCCGCGGTGACCGTGAACGCGGGCGCGTAGGTCAGCGACGAGCACCGGGTGACCGTCAGCGGCGCGGTCACCGTGTCGACGGTCGGGTCGCTGTAGGAGTCGACGGAGACGCCGAAGCTCTGCGGGGTCGACGGGCAGGTCGTCGGATAGCGCAGCCCGTCGAAGGTGCTGCTGATCTCGGTGATGGAGATGGGGGTGCCGTACAAGCTGTCCGGCAGGACGAAGTCGATGGTGATCCCGACGCCGTCGGGATCGCCGGAGGGACGGACCTTGACGTCCGCGGTCGAGCCGATCTGGGTGCCGCTGCTGTTGACCGCCAGGCCCGCCAGATCGCCGGCCGCCGGGGGCGGGACCAGGTCGAAGGTGACCGGCGTGGTGATCGGGATGTAGCCGAAGGCGTCGGCGGTGACGGTGCCGGTCCCGACCTGGCAGGCGGTGTCGGAGAGATCGGCGGTGGTCAGGCAGGCCCCGCCGTCGATCGCCGCGTTGGCCAGCAGCCCGGGCGGCAGGTTGAGCGTCATGTCGTCGGGCGAGTCGGTCCCCGTCGGGGCGAACTTGAGGTCGACGCCGAGGTTGGCGGTCGAGCCCGCGGCGGTGCCGGCGCTCTGGTTGAGGGTCAGCGTCGGCGTGATCGACGCCCCGGCGACCGGTGCGGCGATCGCCATCGCCGCGAGCACCGCGACGCCCGCGAGGGCGTTTGGACGCAATCCGTGCCACATACCGTGCTTCTCCTCCCGCGATCCCATCAACGCCATCCTTGCGCCGCCCTCTGCCAGCAGCTGATCAACGCTCAAAAATCCGCGCGGACAATACTCTCAATTGCGTCGTTACGCCGCGCCGGTTGGCTCTAGAGCCAACCGCGCTCGTCCGCGGTGCGGACCGCCTCGGCGCGGTTGCGGGCCCCGGCCTTGGCGATCGCCGCTGAGAGATAGTTCCGCACGGTCCCCTCCGACAAGAACAGCCGCGCCGCGATCTCGGCCACGGTGGTCCCCGGCCGCGCGGCGATGAGCACGTCGCGCTCGCGGGCGGTCAGCGGGGAGACCCCGGAGGCCAGTGTCGCGGCGGCCAGCACCGGATCGACGACGCGCTCGCCGGCGGCGACCCGGCGGATGGCATCGGCGAGCTGCTCGGGGGGCGCGTCCTTGACGACGAAGCCGCGGGCGCCGGACTCCATCGCCCGGCGCAGATAGCCGGGCCGGCCAAAGGTGGTCAGCACGATGGCGCGGCAATCCGGGACCTCCTGGTGCAGCACGCCGGCCGCGGCCAGCCCATCGATCCCCGGCATCTCGATGTCGAGCAGGGCGACGTCGGGGTGATGCTCGCGGGCGGCGGCGACCACCTCGTCGCCACGCCCGACCGAGGCGACCACCTCGAAGTCGTGCTGGAGCGCCAGCAGCGTGGCCAGGGCCGACCGGATCAACTCCTGGTCGTCGGCGAGCAGCAGCCGGATCATGCGGCGCGGGCCTCGGGCGCCAGGGAGACGCGCAGGCGCCAGCCGCGGGGCTGGATCGGCCCGGCGACGACCACGCCGCCGACGGCCGCCACCCGCTCCCGCAGCCCGATCAGGCCGCAGTCCGGGAGGTCGGGGCCGCCGATGCCGTCATCGAGGATCTCGACCGACGACGGCGACAGCCGCACCGCGCACGAGCTGGCGTGCGCGTGGCGCACGACGTTGGTCAGGCCCTCGCGCACCACCCAGCCGAACAGCTCCTGGTGGGAGGGATCGACCACGTCGACGGCACGGGGCAGATCGGCGACGATCCCGGCGGCGCGCAGCACCTCGCGCCCGCTGGCCAGCTCCCCGGCCAGGGTGACGTCGCGGTAGTCGGCGACGGCGGCGCGGACATCGGCCAGCGACTGCCGGGCCAGCACCTCCACCTCGCCGATCTCCTTGATCGCCCCTGGGGGATCGGTCCGGCCCAGGCGAGCGGCCAGCCCCGCCTTGACGGTGATCGTCGTCAGCGAGTGGCCGAGGAGGTCGTGCAGGTCGCGGGCGATCCGCGAGCGTTCGTTCTCCGCGGTGAGCCGGGCCAGCTCGGCCCGGGCCTCGGCCAGTGCCCGGTTGCCCTTGACCACCTGCAGGACGCCGAAGGTGGCCAGCGCGACCACGGGAATGGCCAGTGGCAGCGCGGTGTCCAGCGTCGCCTTCAAGCTCTCATTCCAGGAGGTCATCGCCACCGGGACCACCAGCGACGCGACCGCCAGGAAGATCACCACCGGGACCGATCGCCGGCCCAGCAGCACCACGCTCAGCGACGTGATGTAGAGGGCGAGCACAAACCCGCCGGTGTGGGCGAACGGCAGCTCGGCGATGAACAGCACCCACATGGCCAGGTACAGCAGCCAGAAGTGACGGGTCGCGTCGGGCCGCGGCCGGGCGACGGTGGCGAAATAACAGACCGCGAACGTGGCCAGGATCGCGTAGCCCGCGACCGCGCCGGCGCCGCTCGTGGTCTCGGCGATGGACTGCACGACGAACACCATGTAGAGCCCGAACACCGCGGGGGCCACGGCGCGCCGCCATCCCTGCGTCCACCGGCGCTGTGTCGCCACCCATTCCGCGTCCGCCGGACCGCCGGGCTCGATCACCGGTTGCATCGCCTCGCCAGGGTATCGCCGTCGCATCGCGCGCCGCGCCTACTCGTACTGGAGCGCGGCCAGCACATTCAGCCGTCCGGCGCGCCGGGCCGGGAACACGGCGGCGATCAGGCCGGCGATGACCGCCGCGATCACGAACACGACCAGGGTGCCGACCGGGATGGTGACCGCGGGGTAGCCGATGGCCACGCCGACCATCAGCGCCAGGATGATGCCGAGCGGGATGGCCAGGGCGGCCCCCAGCAGCGCGGTGATGACGCTCTCATACCGGATCATCCGCCGCACCTGACGGCGGGTCATCCCGACGGCGCGCAGCATGCCGAGCTCGCGGGTGCGCTCGAACACGGTCAGCACCAGGGTGTTGACGATGCCGAACAGACTGATGACGATCGACAGCGACAGCAGGACGTAGAGCAGGTTGAGCAGCGTTGAGAAGCCCTGCTCCTGGTTGTGGGCGAACTGTGCCTTGGTCTGGAGCTTGGCGTCGGGGAAGCTGCCCAGCGCGGTCTGCAGCCGCTGGGTGTTGGCGGCGGTGACCCCGCCGGCGGTGTTGATGAACGTGAACACGTTCTGGGGGTTCTGATAGGCGCTGTCGAACAGCGCCGTGGACACGGTGACGTCGCCGAACGGCGCCCCGCCCTTGGGTGGCGAGTAGATGCCGCTCAGCCGCAGGTGCAGGGTTTGGCCGCTGGGCACCTCGACGTTGATCGGAGAGCCGACGTGGAGGTCCAGCGCCTGGGCGTAGGACGTGTCCACGAACGCGCCGGTGTCGCCGAGCTGCGCCGGGGTCTGAGCGTTGCCGTGCTTCCAGGTGATCGCGACGACCTTGGTGATGTCGCCGTCGACGCCCGAGACGTTGATCGTCCCGCCGAACGCCTTGCCCTGGCCGGCGCGCACGCCGGAGACGACCTGCACCCCCGGGACACCGCGCAGCGCGTTGGAGGAGGCGACGCCGATCGGGGTGAAGTTGTCGGTCGAGGTCAGCGCGTAGTTGGCGAGGAACTGGGTGTTGATCGCGTTGTCCAGGCGCGTGCGCAGGCCGGCCGCCAGCACTCCCACCAGCGTCACCAGCGTCAGCCCGATCATCAGCGCCGAGGCCGTCGAGGCGGTGCGGCTGGGATCGCGGATGGCGTTGCGCCGCGCCAGCGAGCCGGCGGCTCCGCCAAAGCGGGCCGCGGGCCAGCCCAGCACGCGAGCCAGCGGCGGGACCAGCTTGGGGGCGAACATCGACACGCCGACGAACAGCGCGGCAGCGCCCACGCCGATGGCCAGCAGTCGCAGCCCGGTCGACAGCCCGGAGACGAACAGGCCGATCAGCATCAGCGCCACCGCGACGCTGACGGTCGCCGCCGCCGCGTAGGTGCCGTACTTGGCAAAGCGCGTCGGCGGAAGCACCGCGCCCTCGCGGACGGCGGCGATCGGCGGGACGCGGGTGGCCCGCAGGGCCGGGCGCAGCGCCGCCAGCACCGTGACGATGATCCCGACGGCCAGCGACACGATCACCGTCCGGGTGGCGAACACCGTCGACGCGGCCGGCAGGTCGATGCCCAGCGAGTTGAGCAGGGAGTTGAGTGCCTTGGCCAGGGCCAGCCCGCAGAACAGGCCGACCACCGAGGCCAGCGTCCCGATGACCAGCGCCTCGAGCAGCACCGAGCGCAGCACCTGCCGGCGCGTCGCTCCCAGCGACCGCAGGGTGGCCAGCTCGCGGGTGCGCTGGGCGATGGTGATCGACAGGGTGTTGGCGATGACGAAGCTGCCGACGAACAGCGCGATGCCGCCGAAGGCGAGCAGGAAGGCCTGGAACGTGCTCAGAAAGCCGCTGGTGGTGCTGGACTGGTTGGCCGCCTGGGCCTTGCCGGTCCGCACCTGGGCGCTGACCGGCAGCAGCGGCTGGATCTCCTTGACCAGCTGCCCGGGCGATGTGCCGGACTTGGCGGCGACCGAGACCGAGTCGAGCTTGTTCTCCTTGTTGAACAGCCGCTGCGCCTCGGGCAGCGTGAACAGGGCGATGGTCGAGCCGCCCAGCGAGGAGACGCCGGCGATCTCGACCGTGCCGACGATCCGGAAGTGCTCCTCGGGCCCCCGGGCGACCACGCCGATCTCCTGGCCGACCCTGTAGTGATCCTTGCCGGCGGTGGCGTCGTCGATGTCGATCTGGCCGGCGTTGGCCGGCCAGTTGCCGCTCGTGAGCGTCAGCGGGTTGAATCGCTGGCCCGCCGGGCTGTAGCTGAACGCCAGGCCGGGGGCGCCGCCGCGGGCGATGACCTTCCCGTTGTGTCCCACCAGGCCGGCCTGGTCGCTGATGCCGCCCGAGGCGGTGGCGACGCCCGGCAGCGCGCGGACACGCCCGAGCAACGACTCGGGCACCGACGGCGCCGTGACCCCGCCGCCGCTGTTGTTGTTCGAGATGGCGCTGCGGCCGGTGATCTGGGCGTCGGTGTGCTTGTAGACGTCTGAGAACACCGTGTTGAACGCGCCCTTGATGGTGTCGGTGAGGATGTAGGTCCCGCTCACCATCGCCACCCCGAGGATGATCGCGATCGCCGTCAGGGCCGAGCGCAGCTTGCGGCCCATCAGTCCCTTGAGGGCGACGGTGATCATGCCCCGAGGGTGCTCATGACGGCGAGCACGTCGCTCTGGCTCGCCTCGGTCAGCTCCTTGGAGATCTGGCCGTCGGCGATGAACAGGATCCGATCGGCGATCGAGGCCGCCCGCGGGTCGTGGGTGACCATCACGATCGTCTGGCCGTAGGCCTCGGTGGAGTCGCGCAGCAGCGCGAGGATCTCGCCGCCGGTACGGGAGTCCAGGTTGCCGGTCGGCTCGTCGGCGAACAGGATCGTCGGGCGGGTGATCAGCGCCCGGGCGATCGCCACCCGCTGCTGCTGGCCGCCGGATATCTGCGCCGGACGGCGCTTGCGCGGCTCCTGGAGCCCAGTCCGCGTCAGCAGCTCGTCGAGCCAGGCCTGGTCGACGTCCTCGTGGGCGATCGACAGCGGCAGCACGACGTTCTCCTCCGCGGTCAACATCGGCAGCAGGTTGAAGAACTGGAAGACGAAGCCGATGTGGTCGCGGCGCAGCAGGGTCAGCCGAGTGTCGTCGAGGCCCGACAGCTCGGTGCCGGCGATCGCCACCGTGCCGCTGGTGGGCTTGTCCAGCCCGGCCAGGATGTGCATCAGGGTCGACTTGCCCGACCCCGAGGGGCCCATCACCGCCACCAGCTGACCCCGCTCCACGTCGAGCGAGACGCCGCGCAGCGCCTCGACGGCGGTCTGGCCCTCGCCGTAGCGGCGGACGAGATCGCGCGCCTGGACGACGGCGCGGTCGAGATCGGCGCCGGCAATGGCCGGCTCGGATTCAGTACCGGAAGCGTGTCGTATGGGCATGTCCCAGAGGGTCCCACGCGACCGGCCGCCCCGGTAGTGCCGGGGATCACGACTTGCCTATGACAAATGTCAGATCCGCGGCCGGCGCCCGAAGAGCCCCGCGACCCGGGCGACGAACCGGCGCAGCGGACCGCGAGCCGCCGGCGCGGCGGGGGCGGCGTCGGCATCGACGCCGGGATCGACCTCGATCGAGGCCGCCGGCGAGGCCGTCGGCGAGGCCGCGGGGGCATCGGTCGCGGCCGGCGCCGGCACGCCCGGCCCCGCGGCGGCGAACAGCGAGTCGGCCGCCGTGTTGGCCCAGATCACGGCGGTGAGGTACAGCTCGTCGGTGCGGGCCAGGATGGCGCCGGCGCTGTAGTCGCCGGCCTCGAGCCCGGTGACGCAGTCCAGCAGCTGCCCCATCGGCCCGCGGCGGTGGATGAGCGCGTCGCGCATGTCGTCGGCCAGCGGCAACGACTCGAGGACGTCGCTCATCGGCGCGTCCATCATCCCGTCGATGACGGAGAACAGGCCCAGCGTGAACAGCTCCGCGGAGCTGGCGATGCGCAGCTGCTCGGCCGCCAGCTCGCAGAACCGCGCCCGGACCAGCGCGGTGACCGTCAGCTCGGTGGGCTTGTCGTCGACGCTGGCCAGCACGCTCAGCGTCGCCCAGCGGCGGACGTTCTCGACGCCGAGCAGCGCCAGGGCCTGGCCGATCGACCGGACCTCGCCGCGCAGGCCGAAGAACGCCGAGTTGACGTAGCGCAGCATCCGGAAGCTGAGCGCGACGTCGCGCACGATCAGCTGCTCGACCTCCTCGAGCTCGACGTCGCTGTTCTGCAGCGCGGCGACCACCTGCAGCAGCGCCAGCCGGTTGGCGGCGATCCCGCGGGTGCCGACGACGGCCGGCTGGCAGAAGAAGAAGCCCTGGAACAGGTCGCAGCCCGCGGCGGCGCAGTAGTCGTGGTCCGCGCGGGTCGCCAGCTTGTCGCCCAGCAGCAGGTTGCCGTGGTGGCGCAGCCGGGCGATCTGCTCGCTCACGCCCTCCGGCCCCAGCGAGGGCATGTTGAGCTTGACCACGTCGAACAGGCCCACCACCGAGTCCGATCCGGGACGACCCCGGAAGTCGTCGAGCGCCAGCCGGTAGCCCTGGGCTTTCAGCTCGCTCAGCGCAGCGACCAGCTCGTCGTCGAAGACCTCGTGCTCGGCGATCTCCAGGCCGCCCAGCTTGGGCGGGATCGCCCGCACCAGCCCGTCGAGCACGAAGTCCCGGGACAGGTTGACCCAGGCCGTCTTGTGGCCGACGATCCGCTCGAGCTCCAGCTCGGTGAACGAGTTGAGCACCACCGTCGCCGTCGCCCGCTGTGGATCGTCGACCAGCGCGTCCGCGGCATACCCCTGACCGCGGAACAGCAGCTCGTAGCCGACAACCTCGAGCTGGGGATTGAAGATGGGCTGTCGAGCGATGAATGCGGCCGGCATGGGGCCTCCGAGCGGTCTGTCTCTTAGTCGGCATCCGGTGGCCGCGTGTGAAGCCGGCGGGCACATCGTGGACGGTCAGCGTCCGCCGGCCTGGACCTGCAGCTCCTCGCCACCGGCGATCACGACGTCGCCGTCGCGCAGCTGGCGGCCGCGGCGCAGCTCGGGCTCGCCGTTGACGGCCACCTCGCCGCCGGTGATCATCGCCTTGGCCTCGGCCCCGCCGTCGGCGACGCCGGCCAGTTTGAGCAGCTGGCCCAGGCGGATCATCTCGCCGGTGATCGCGATCGAGCGCGGCACGCCGACCAGTGTCGCAAGGATTTCCGCGACGTCGGCCGCCGCGCATCAGGTCTCTGTCAGCGACGCCGTTCGCCGTCTCAAGCTGCCTGCCGGCATGCCGATAGCGCCAGTAAGCCATTTTTTTGATCAAGCGCAAGGACTCGGTGCTGACATGACCCATGGATGGGGGCCGCTGGCCCGCTTCAACGACCTCTCGCTGGCCAACAAGCTATACGCCTGTTTCGCCCTCCTCGTCGTGGGGCTGGTCGTCGTCGTGATCGTGGGTTCGAGCGGGATGAGCTCCATGTCGGCGGCCCACAACGATGTGGTCACGGTGGGCGTCCCCAAGCAGGTGGCGGCCGAGCAGGCCCGCGCCGCGGCGTCGGACATGCACTTCTCAGAGACCAAGTACGTGCTCGAGGGTCGCGCCGGGCGCTCGGACTACCTCGGTGATCGCGCCACCTACGGGGCCGCGCTGCAGCATCTCGTCAAGCTCTCCACCGCCGCCGGCGACAAGCCGCTGATCAGGTCCATCGAGGCGGCGACCGCCCGGTTTGACCAGGGCGACGCCCGCCTGTGGGCGCTGGTGCGCGCCGGCCGCACGGCCGGGGCGGGCGGACTGGTCGTGGGCGCCCAGAACGACGTGTCCGATGCGCTGATGGCCGCCTTCTCGGAGTTCCAGCAGCACTCGGCCGCCGGCGTCACCCGCGAGACCGACGCCTTTGACTCGACCGCGTCGTCGGCGAGGCTGACGATGATCCTGGTCGGGGCGATCGCGGTGCTGCTGGGCACCGCCGCCGCGTTCCTGCTGACCCGCTCGCTGGCCGGCCGCGTCCGCAGGATGATGAACGCCGCCGATGGCATCGCGGCCGGCGACGTCGACCAGGAGACCAGCCCGACGTCGCGCGACGAGCTGGGCGCCACCGCCGCCGCCTTCCAGCGAATGATCGAGTACCTGCAGACGATGGTCGGCGCCGCCCGGCAGATCGCTGACGGCGATCTCAGCGTCCACGTGGAGCCCCAGTCCGATCGGGACGCTCTGGGCGCGGCGTTTGCGGAGATGATCACGAATCTTCGCCGGCTGGTGGGCGAGGTGGCCCAGGCCGCCGGCGTCGTGGGCAGCGCGTCGGAGCAGATGTCGTCCACCTCCGTGGAGGCCGGCCGGGCCACCGGGGAGATCGCCCACGCCATCAGCGATGTCGCCCAGGGCGCCGAGCGCCAGGTGAGCCTGGTCGCGACCGCCGGGCAGGCGGCTGACGAGGTGGCCGACGCGGTCCGCCGTAGTGCCGAGCAGGCCGAGCAGACCGCCGAGGTCGCCGCCCGCGCGCGGGAGATCGTCACCCACGGCGTCGCCGCCGCCGACGAGGCCAACCAGGCGATGGGTTCCGTCCGTGACTCGAGCCAGGACGTGACCGCGGCGATCAAGGAGCTCGCGGCCAAGTCCGAGCAGATCGGGGCGATCGTGCAGACGATCACCGGGATCGCGGAGCAGACAAACCTGCTGGCGCTCAACGCGGCGATCGAGGCCGCGCGCGCGGGCGAGCAGGGCAGGGGGTTTGCCGTGGTGGCCGAGGAGGTGCGCAAGCTGGCCGAGGAGAGCCAGCAGGCGGCCCACGAGATCTCGACCCTGATCGGCGCGATCCAGGGTGAGACCACCAAGGTCGTCGGCGTCGTGGAGACCGGCGCCCGCCGCACCGAGGACGGCGCCGGCGTCGTCGAGCGCACCCGGGAGGCGTTCCTCAGCATCGGCGAGGCAGTCGACGACATGGCGTCCCGGGTCGAGCGGATCGCGGGCGCCGCACAGGAGATCACCGCCGCCGCCGGCACGATGCGCGAGACGATCGGCGAGGTGGCCTCGGTCGCCGAGCAATCGTCGGCGTCGACCGAGGAGGTGTCGGCGTCGACTGAGGAGACCAGCGCGTCGGCCGAGCAGATCGCCGCCTCGGCGCACGAGCTCTCGGGCAACGCCTCGGTGCTGTCCCAGCTCGTGTCGCAGTTCAAGATCACTCAGTAGCTCTCTCACAGCCGGTCTCGCTGTCTCCTCGGAGATGCAGGCTGGCGATCGGCGGGCGGCTTCCTACAGTCTCCGGGATGCTGATCGCCACCCACGATGACTCGTTTCATGCCGACGAGGTGTTCGCCGTCGCGGCGCTCGGCCTCATCGGCGAGCCCGTCGAGGTCATCCGCACGCGCGACAAAGAGGCGCTGGCGGCGGCTGACGTCCGCGTCGACGTCGGCTTCCGGGACGACCCGTCGACGGGCGACTTCGATCACCACCAGCGCGACTTCGACCGGGCGCGCGAGAACGGGGTCCGCTACGCGTCGTTCGGGCTCGTGTGGCGCGAGTTCGGGCAGCGCATCTGCGCCGGCGACCCCGAGGTCGCCGACGCGCTGGACGCGACCCTCGTCCAGGCCGTCGACGCCAACGACACCGGCCAGCAGCTGTCGCGCGTGATCGTCGATGGGGTGCACCCGATGACGGTGACCGGGCTGGTCGGCGGCTTCAACCCCCACTGGGACGAGACGCTCGAGTCCGAGCAGGAGCGTGAGCGCTTCGAGGCCGCGGTCGTCTTTGCCCGCGGCGTCCTCGTGCGGGAGATCGGCTCGGCCGCATCCTCGCGCCGGGCGGCGCGCATCGTTCGCGACGCGATCGCCGCCGCCGCTGACCCGCGCATCGTCGAGCTGCCGGTCAACGCCCCCTGGAAGCAGGCCCTCGTGCCGGCGACCGGGGACGCGCTGTTCGTGATCTACCCCAAGCGCCAGGGATTCGGCCTCGAGGCGGTGCCGCGGGAGCTGGGCACCTTCGAGAACCGGCGCGACCTCCCGGCTCGGTGGGCCGGCCTCCAGGGCGCCGACCTCGTCGCGGTGACCGGCGTCCCGGACGCGCTGTTCTGCCACGCCAAGCGCTTCCTGGTCGTCGCCGGCTCGCACGCGGGGATCCAGCGGCTGGCCGAGCTCGCCCTCCCCGAGGACTGAGAACCGCCCGCCGTGCACGGCGACCAGCCCGGCTGATATACGGTGGGCCATGCCTCCCGCCGACGCATCGCCCGCGCCCGCCGGTGAGGCGTTCCCGGCCGTCGCCTTCGTCGGCCTGGGCCGCATGGGCTGGCCCATGGCCGGCCACCTGGTCGCCGCCGGGCACCGGCTGATCGCCTGCGACGCCGATGCCCAGCGCCAGCAGCGGTTCGTCGGCGAAGTGGGTGGCGCGCCGCTGCACGACCCGTCCGATCTGTCGTCGGTGGCCGCGGTGGTGCTGATGTTGCCGACCAGCGCCATCGTCCGCGATGCCCTGCTCGGCGCCGGCGACCTCGCGGCCGGGCTGGCGCCGGGGACGGTCGTCATCGACATGAGCTCATCGGTCCCGCGCGACACTCGCGAGCTGGCGGCGGAGCTCGCGGCGCGCGGTCACTCGGTCGTCGACGCGCCTGTTTCGGGCGGGGTCGCTCGGGCGACGGACGGGACGCTCACGATCATGCTCGGCAGCGACGACGAGGCCGCCGCCCAGCTGGCGGAGCGGGTCGTCGCCCCGCTGTCGCGACAGGTGTTCCGCACCGGCGGCGTGGGCACCGGGCACGCCATGAAGGCGCTCAACAACTTCCTGGCCGCGTCGGCGTTCGTCGCCACCTCGCAGGCGATCATCGCCGGGCGCGAGTTCGGCCTCGCACCGGAGGTGATGGTCGACGTGATCAACACCTCGACCGGCCGCAGCTTCATCTCCGAGCTCGTGATGCCGACGGTGCTCAGCGAGGAGTTCGACACCGGGTTCGCCCTGGGCCTGCTGGCCAAGGACGTCCGGATCGCCCAGGACCTGATCGCCGACGTCGGCCCGCGATCGGCGGTGTGCGATGAGGTCGAGGCGCGATTGAGCGACGCCGAGTCCGCGCTCGGCTCCGCGGCGGACCACTCGCGGGCGTTCGCGCACTGGTCGCGGCGGCCGACAGGACCCTGACGCGCCGCGGATGGTCCACGTCCGCGACGCGGGTTAGGTTGGCCTCGTGAGCACCGGAGCGGCGACACGAGGCGACGGCCGGGAGTTCGACCGGGTGGCCGGGGACTACGACCGCGTGCGGCCGACCTACCCGGACGAGCTCGTCGACCGGGCCTGCCAGATCGCGGGGCTGGCCCCCGGCGATCGGGTCCTCGAGGTCGGCTGCGGGACCGGGCAGCTCACCCAGAGCCTGGTGGCGCGCGGGCTCAACGTGACGGCGATCGACCGCGGCGCCAACCTGCTCGCGCTCGCGCGGCGACGGGCGCGCCTGGGACCGGCCGAGTTCGTCAACGCCCGGTTCGAGGACGCGATGCCGTCCGGCGGGCGCTTCCGGGCCGTGTTCTCGGCGTCGGCCTTTCACTGGATCGACCCAGACGTCAGCTGGCGCCGCGCCGCCGACCTCCTGGAGCCCGCCGGTACGCTGGCTCTCATCCAGTACTGCGGACTACAGGAGGAGTCCAGTCGCTCCGACCACGCGGCGCTGCTGGGTGCCATGGCGCGGGTCGCCCCGGAGCTCGCGGCCAGATGGCCTCCGCTGCGCGACCTCGCCGCGATCGAGGCGGGCGCGCGGCAGCGCAGCGCCAACGTGTCCGAGGTCTGGTCGTGGGTCGCCGGCCACGACGTCGCCCGGGCGCAGGCCGCCGCGCTGTTCGGCGAGGCGGAGCTCACCACTGCCGTGCCTCGGGTGATCGAGCAGACCGCCGACGAGCTCAACGGCCTGATGCGCACGACGTCGTTCTACTTGGCCCTGTCGCCCGCCCAGCGCTCCGCTCTCGAGCGCGAGAGCGTCGCCCTCCAGGAGCGCGTCGGGCGGCCGATCCGCTCCGGGATGATCGACGTCCTCGTCACCGCCAGGACGCGGGCGCCGTGAGCGCGGACCTGGCGATGACCGGCGACGCCACGTCGTTCGCGATCTGCGCGACCTGCGGCGTCGAGCACGCCGATCCCACCGGGGTCTGCGCGATCTGCGCCGACGAGCGCCAGTGGGTGCCGGCCACCGGCCAGCGGTGGACGACGCTGGCCGAGCGAGACGCGGCGGGAACTCGCATCGAGCTCGTCGAGCTCGAGCCCGGGCTGGTCGGCATCACCGCGCATCCGGGGGTCGGGATCGGGCAGCAGTCGCATCTGGTGAGCACGCCGGCGGGCAACCTCCTGTGGGATCCGATCGGCTACGTCGACGACGCGGCGGTCCGGGCCGTCCGCGATCGCGGCGAGCTGCTGGCCATCGCCGCCAGCCACCCGCACATGTTCGGGGTCCAGGTGCAGTGGAGCCGAGCGCTGGGCGGAGTACCGATCATGGTGTGCGAGCCCCAGCTGGAGTGGGTGCGCCGGCCCGACCCCGCGATCCAGGCGTGGCGGGGCCGCCACGAGATCGCCCCCGGACTCGCCCTGATCGAGGTCGGCGGGCACTTCAGCGGCAGCTCGGTGGTGCACTGGACCGCCGGCGCGGGTGGCCGGGGCGTCCTGCTGACCTCCGACACGATCCACGCCAACCCGGATCGCGCCACCACGACGTTCCTGCGCAGCTATCCCAACCGGATCCCGCTCTCGCCAGCGGTGGTCGATCGCATCACCCGCGCCGTGCAGGGACTGGGTTTTGTCCGGCTCTACGACAACTTCGGCCGGGGGATCGACGCCGACGCGTCCGCCGCCGTGCGGCGGTCGGCTGACCGCTACATCGCCTGGGTCCGGGGCGACTTCGACGACCTCACGTAGAGGCGCCCCGATGACCCAGCTGACGATCGAGCTGTTCACGGACCCGGCGTGTCCGTTCGCGTTCTCCGCGGAGCCGATCCGCCAGCGCCTGCGGTGGCACTACGGCGACGGCCTGCGCTGGATCCCGCGGATGATCGTGCTGACCGCCGAGCCGGGGGAGGCTGAGAAGCTGGCCGCGGGTGCGCCCAGCCTCCAGAGGCGGTTTGGCATGCCGATCGATCCGGTCCCGTATCCGCGCCCGGTGTCGTCAGAACCGGCGTGCCGCGCCGTGGTCGCCGCCCGCGTGCATGCGCCGCGCAGCGCCGAGCTCTTGCTGCGGTACCTGCGGGTTCGCGTCATGCAGTGCGGGCTCCTCGACGACCCGGAGCTGATCGCGGGCGCCGCCCGCGACGCCGGTCTCGATCCCACCCGGCTGGCGGCGTGGGCGCTGACCCCGGAGGTCGACGCCCAGCTGCGCTCCGACTTCGAGCGCGCCCGCGACCCGTTGCCCGCCGCCCGAGCGCTGGATCACAAGCTCGGCGGCCCGGCCCAGGAGCGGCGCTACACCGCGCCCAGCTACATCGTCGGCGACATCGTCGTCCCCGGCTTCACCCCGGTCGAGGCCTACGAGATCGCCATCGCCAACAGCGCGCCCGACCTCCAGCGGCGGCCCAAGCCGGCATCGGTGCAGGAGCTGCTGCGCTGGACCTCGGAACCGCTGGCCACCGCCGAGGTGGCGCTCGTGATGCAGACCGGCATCGAGAAGGCGCGCGCCGCGCTGCACGAGGTCGCCCGGTTCGCGCCGGCCGGCGCCGACGGCTACTGGACCCTGGGCTGACCGTGATCGCCCGGCCGCTGAGCGGAGGCCTGCTAGGTTGAGGCGTGCGGTCGGCGCTGTCGGCCGCGAGGCAGCTTGCTTGGGTTCCGTTTGCAGCGGTTCGGGTCAGCCTTCGCCTCCCGAATCGTCAGCGGCCCCGTATGCCGCCAAGGAGTTGTGCATGTCAACTGAATCATTTGCCGATCTCGGCGTGTCCGATGCTGTCATCGGCACCCTCGCCGGGGCCGGCATCACCGAGCCGTTCGCGATCCAGAAGGTCGTGATCGGCGACGCGCTCGCCGGGCGCGACGTGATCGGAAAGTCCCCGACCGGGACCGGGAAGACGCTCGCGTTCGGCATCCCGCTGGTGGAGCGGATCCGCGCCGAGGATCGCCGCCCGGCGGCACTCGTGCTGGCGCCGACCCGGGAGCTGGCCACCCAGATCGTCGACGACCTCCGAGATATCGCTCACGCGCGGGCACTGAGGGTCACCGCCGTGTACGGCGGGGTCGGCCTGGTCAAGCAGGCCAAGCTCGCCGCCGCATCGCACGTGCTGGTCGCGACCCCGGGCCGGCTCGAGGATCTGCTCGCCCGCCGGGCGTTCACGCTCGATCACGTCCGCCTGCTCGTGCTCGACGAGGCCGATCGGATGCTCGACATGGGCTTTCGCCCGGCGATCGACCGGATCGTCGCCGCCTGTCCGCGCGATCGCCAGACGCTGTTCTTCTCCGCCACCCTCGACGGCGACGCCGGACGCCTGGCCGAGCGCTACGCGCATGAGCCGGTGACCCACCATCACGGCCCCGTGGGCCGCCGCGCGACCGCGGAGGTCGAGCACCGATTCGTCCAGACCGCGCACGAGCATCGTGTCGAGGCGCTGGTGGGCGAGCTGCGGTGCGACCGGGACCTGAGCCTGGTGTTCGTGCGCACCAAGCGCGGGGCCGACCGGCTGGTCAAACGGCTGGCCGCCCATGGCGTCGCCGCGGTGGCGATGCACGGCAACAAGTCCCAGCGTCAGCGCGAGCAGGCGCTCGCACGCTTTGAGTCCGGCCAGGTCGACGTCCTCGTCGCCACCGACGTCGCGGCGCGGGGCATCGACGTCGACCGCATCTCGCACGTCATCAACTTCGACCCGCCGGCGGACAGCGAGACCTACGTGCACCGGATCGGCCGTACCGGCCGCGCCGGGCGCCCCGGCATCGGCATCACCCTCCTCTCCCCGGAGGAGCATCGCGACGTCACGCAGCTTGCCGGCCAGCTCGGTATCGAGCACGGCCTCCACACCGCCGGTCCTCGGCGCGCGCCGGCCGATCGTGGCCCCGCGCCGGCCCCGGCGTCGCGCGGGCGCCGGCCGCGTCGGCGGTCCGGGCAGCGGCGCCCCGCGCGCGCGTAGTCCCCGGGCCGGGCGCTGCCCGGGGGTCGTAGGACGGCGTTCAGCCGGGGAGCGAGCGCGGTCAAGCAGGCCGCCACCGTCTGCCACGACGACTGACCGGGCGGCGGTCCACTGATCGGCGGCTGACGCCCCCCGAGGCCGCGATCGACATCGCGCCGCTGTTACCGCGGAGCGCCGATCTCCGAACGAGGCCCCTTCTCGCCGAGGACATTGCGGAGCAGGCCGATGCCCTCGGCCTCGAGTTCGATGGTCATTCCGGGCTTGAGGTACCGGTCGCGTTCGAATCCGCAGCCCATCCCGATCGTCCCTGAGCCGAGGAGGTCCCCGGGGACGATGTCGGCCTCCTGGGAGATGAACTCGATGATCTGCTCGAAGCTGAAGTGCATGTCCGCCAGTGTGCCGCTCGACCAGGTCTCCCCGTCGACACGAGCCTCGAGCCTGGAGTGCTGGCGGCTGAACTCATCGGGAGTCGCGATGGTCGGGCCGATCGAGGAGGCCATGTCCTTGCCGATACCGGGGCCGATCCCGACGCTTGACTCGCGCATCTGGATGTCGCGCGCCGACCAGTCGTTGTAGAGCGTGTATCCGGCGATATAGCTGCCCGCGTCGGCCTCCTTGACCCGGCGGCCGCGCCGGCCGACGACGGCGCAGATCTCGAGCTCGTAGTCGAGCTTGTCCGTGTAGCCCGGATACGGCACGACGTCCTCGGGGCCGTAGATCGCGTCGGGGTTGCCCTTGTAGTGGGCGGGCAGGTTGTACCACTCGGGCGGCAATTGGTCGGGCCGTCCGAGCACCTTGCCGACGTTGCGCAGATGAGCCTCGAACACGAGGAAGTCGCGCAGGCTGTTGGGGCGCGGCAGCGGGGCGAGCAGCCGGACATCGGACGCGGCATGGCGGATCGCGGCGCCGTCCAGGTCGCCGTCTCCGCTCTGGATGACGTGGTCCACAGCCTCGCGGGCGCAGTCCAGCGTGTACGCGCCGCCGTCCAGCAGTTCGAGCATGTCGCTTGGAACCTCGGCCTCCGCCAGCGCGTGATGGCGTGGCCGGCCCTTTGCGGCGTGCTGCGCGGCGCGGGCGAGCGACAGGTCGACGATGTGGTGATCGCCGTCGGTTGCGCCCGTGCGCCGCACAGGACCCAGCGGAGTCTTCAGTTCAAAGGTCACGAGCCGCATCAATTGGCCCTCTGCCGGTGGTACTCGCCCATCTTCTGCCACATGACGACCGGATCGGGTGCCGGATGCGACGGATCGAGGTCGCGGTAGATCGTCTGAACCGTGACGACGATCCGCTCCGAATCCGGCAGATCGGCGAATTCGCCCAGGTCGATGTCGAAGGCCGCCTCGAGCGCGTCCATGCCGCCGGCCTGGCGCTTGGTGGCCTCGGCCACCACGTGCTCGAAGTACCGCTTGACGTCGAGCACATCCTGCGCGGTCGCGACTGGGCCATGGCCTGGCACGATCCAGTCGACGTCGAGCCCGGCGATCGTCTCGCACGCCGTCACCCAGTTGCTGATCGGACCGGCCCACGAGATCGGGGTGCCGCCGTTGAAGACCAGGTCGCCGGTGAACACGGCTCGGGCCGACGGCACGAGCACGACCGAGTCGCTCCTGGTGTGGGCGGGCCCCAGGTCGCGGACGACCACCTCCCTGCCGCCGACCGAGAGCGTCAGCTCCGTATTGAACGTCTCATCCGGGGCCCGGCCGGTGATCTCGGTGAAGTCGAAATCGCCGAACGCCCAGCCGGCGAACGCGATGTTCTCCTTCAGGCCCTCCAGCCGTGCCGGCGGGACCTCTCTCATCTCCTCGGCGCAGGCGACCGTCGCGTAGATGGTCGCCCGCTCGGGAACGAGCTCGTTGCCAAAGCAATGGTCGCCGTTGGCGTGAGTGTTGACGAGGCTGCCGATCGGCCGCGCGTCAGTGATCGGCTTCATCTGCTCGAGCATCTCGCGGGTCAGCTTGAGGTCGAACAGCGTGTCGACGAGCAACGAGTCGCCGTCGCCCGCGACCAGCCCGGCATTGCTGTAGCCCCATTGGCCACGCGGCTGAAGGTAGGCCCACAGCCCGTCCCCGAGCTCGTGCAGGCCCTTCGTGTACTCGACGCTCACGCCGTCACCGCTCCGCGCGACCACAGTCGCTCGCTCGCCTCGGCGGCCCCCTGGCTGAGCGCGGCGAGCTTCATCCACGCGACGTCGGGATCGACCATCCCGAACCCGGCGAAGGTGGCGAAGCCGCAGTCGGTGCCGGGGATGACCCGCTCGCGGCCGACGATCTCGGCAAAGCGGCCGATCCGCTGGGCGATGAGATGGGGGTGCTCGACGACATTGGTCTTCGTGTCGATCACGCCGGGCATGAGGATCTTGTCGTCGGGGATCGTGAGCGAGGCGAGCGTCTCCCACTCGTGCTCGTGTCGCGGGTTGGCCGCCTCGAACGACATCGCAGATGGCTTGGCGGCGATCACCATGTCGAACAGCCGCTCGATCGGCACGTCGTCGGTGTGCGGGCCGGCGTAGTTACCCCAACACAGATGCATGCGCACCCGGTCCGCGGGTAGATCGGCGATCGACTGATCCAGCGCATCGACGTGCATCTGGATGTAGCGCTCGAAGCCCATCTCCTTCATATGCTTGACCGCCCAGAAGCTCGTGTGGGCGGCCATCGGCAGGTCGGGGCAGTCGAGCTGGAGGATGAAGCCGCCGTCGACGATCGCCTTGTACTCGACGCTCATCGCCGCGGTGACCGCTTCGAGATACGCCTCGTACGTCGGGTAGTGGAAGTTCTCGGCGCCGTTGCAGATGCATCCCGGCGAGGCCGCCGGGATGAACGCCTCGCGGTCGGGCTGGCCCGCCTTGGCCAGCGCGTTGTGCAGATGCTCGATGTCCTGAGCGACGAGCGCCTGGCCCTTGTATGACACCTCGCCGCGGCAGGCCGGCATGTTGATGTGAGTGCCGCCGGGGCCGCCGTACAGCGCCATCGTCAGCTCGGGGAGATCCTCGAGGTCCGACAGCGTCCACGGCTTGCCGGGCTCGCCGAAGCCATCGAGCCGCTCACCCACGTAGTTGACGAACCCCGGCTTGTTCATCTCGCCGTCGGAGACAATGTCGATCCCCGCGGCGATCTGGCGCGCGACGACGTCATTGGTCGCCTCGATTGCGGCGGCCTCGAAGGCCCCGGGGTCGACGGGCTTGCCCTCCTGTTTTTCGAACACGAGCTCGGTGAGCGCCCGCGGCCGCGGCAGGCTGCCGGTGTGTGTGGTCAGGATCCGCTCGCTGCTGTGCCTCATCGACCTCTCCTCATCGCGTTTCGTGGCCGTCGCCGGTCGAGTCTCGCACCGGCGGACGCCGGCCGAGTGTCTCACCGCGCGGAGCCGCTCCATATGCTGCACCGAGCCGAAACCGGGGGTGCTTCCCTGTCGCGCCGGGACAGGCGAGCGGTGCCGCCCACGCGGGCCTGTCAGACGGTGTCGATTTCGTCCACGCGAGGCGATGGCGGCTCCGACGATCGCCGCTAGGTTTGCACCATGTCCGCGCCGATCGCCATCGTCGGTGCTGCCGGGCCCACGGGACTGACGGCGATTCGCGCGCTTCGCACCCGCGGCCGGGCCGTCCGAGCGCTCGTGCACCGCGACGAGCACGCGGACGCGGTGCGCGCGGTCGGCGCCGCCGAGGTCACGACGATCGAGCTCGACGACCCGGGCACGCTCGCGCCGGCGTTCGCGGGCGCCGGCGCGGTGCTGCACATCCCGCCCGTATTCAGCGCGCGAGAGCCCGAACAGGTGCAGGCGAGCGTTGACGCGGCCGCGGCCGCCGGGATTGACCGATTTGTCCAGCACTCGGTGATGCACCCGTTCACTCCGGGCGTGCGCCATCACCTGCGCAAGTCGAGCGCCGAGGCGATCGTCCGGCGATCAGGGCTGCGCTGGACCATCCTCGAGCCCTGCATGTACGCGTCGACGATCATGCTCTACTGGGCGCGCTCGCCCGGCGGCATGGTGATCCTCCCCTACTCTCTCGACACGTTTTTCACCCCGGTCGCGCTCGCCGATGTGGCTGAGGCGACCGCCCTGGTGTTCAGCCAGGACGGCCATGAGTTCGCCACCTACGAACTTGGCGGCCCCGAGACCCTGAGCGGCCGGGAGATGCTCGCGCAGGTGTGCCGCGCGCTGGGCGAGGACCGCGACGTGCGGAGCGGCGAGCTGTCGGAGCTGGCGATGCCGGCAAGCTGGGATGAGAGCGCTCGCGCCGACATGGCGGCGATGTGCGAGCACTATGACCATGTCGGCCTGTCGGGCGGCGGCCGCGTCCTCGAGATGCTGCTCGGCCGCCCGGCCACCCGGTTCGCCGACACTCTCGTCCCATCGAGCTGAACGCAGACGGCCGGCCTCGCCTTACTGAGACGAGTCGAGGCCGCGCGGCCTGGGCTACGATCCCGGGCGGAGAGAGGCGAGCGAGGGAGAGGCAATGAGCGTTGCCGTGCTGGAGGAGTCCGGGCTGGACGGACGGGATACGGAGGTCGCGCGACAGCTGGAGGGCGCGCTGCGGCTCGCGGCGCGCGCGCTGGAGAGGCCGTGCGAGCTCGGATGGCTCGACGCCGAGGGCCGGCCCACCTGGCTGCGCGCCGGCGACGCACCCGCGTCGTCTTGGGGGTGGCTTGTGGACGGCGACGCGGCGATCCCGCCCAACGTCGCCGCGCTCCGCGACCGCCAGGGCCGGTTGCTCGGGGGCATCGCCGCCGACCCCGGCGAGGTGCCGGCGCGGCTCCTCGCGCTCGCCCCGGAACTCGCCGATGTGCTCGCCGCCGTGCTCGCCGACCAAGAACGATTCGCCGCCCACGACGCGCTCATCGAGCTCTCCTCACAGTTGCACGCCGACGAGCTCAACACCGACGAGATCTTGCGGCTGATCGTCGAACGCGCTCGAAAGTTGATCGGCGTCGACGTCACCTGGCTCGGGCTGATCGACCCCCAGAACCGCGTCGCCATTCAGGTCGCCGCCGGCGCGCGCTCGCCTGAGTTTGTGGACATGTGGATCGACGTCGGCCACGGCATCGGCGGGCTGGCGGTCAAGGAGCGCCGCACGGTCGTCGTCCCCGACCACCGGCTGTACCAGCCCAACTCGACCGATCTCGTCATCCAGACGCTCGGCGCCGAGGGGGTCGTCTCGGTGCTGTGCGCACCGCTTCTGTTCGACGGCGGAGCAATCGGCGCCCTGTACGGCGGCAGCCGCGAGCTCACCTCATTCAGCGAGACGACGATCGCGGTGTTCACCGCGCTGGCCACGCAGGCCGCCGTGTCAATCGTCAACTCGCGTCTGTACGGCGCGCTCGCCGAGAAGAACGTCCTGCTCGAGCGGACGCTGTCGTTGCATCGCCGGCTCAACGATGCCGCGCTCGCCGGTGCCGATGGGCACGCGATCGCCGGCGAGGTCGCGCGGTTGATCGAGCGGCCGGTGATCGTCGTGCGCGAGACCGCCAAGCCGCGGGCATGGCGCTACGAACCGTCGCCGGAGCCAGGAGCCGTCCCGCCGCGGGTCGACGCGTGCGCGGGCGATATGTTCGGCGGGGGGGTGGCGATCCGCGCCGGCGAGGAACGGCTGGGGACGATCGGGGTGCTCGGTGACGCGCCGCTGTCGGACTTCGACCGCAACGCGCTCGAGCAGGGTGCGACGATCATGGCACTGGAGATCGTCAAGGAGCGCGTCGCCTGGGAGGCCGAGTGGCGTCTGCGCGGCGAGCTGCTCGAGGAGATCCTGCAGGAGCGGGGCGAGCCGGGGGAGGGGCTCCAGCTGCGCGCGGCGCAGTTCGGCGTCGACCTGGACGCCTGCTGGACGCTCGCGGTGCTCGAGCCCGCGGCGGGTGCGACCGCCGATCTCGAGCCGATCGTCCGCACGGCGCTGCACCGCGGGACCGGCGACGGCCGCGTGCTGGTCGCCAAGCGAGGCGACCGGGTGCTCGTCGCCCTCGACGCAGCCGGCGGATCGCCCGCCGAGATCATCGAGCAGGTGCTCGCCAAGGCGCAGCGGGCCGGGGTGCCGGTGATCGCCGGGTTGAGCGCCGCCCGCCGGGAGCTGCCGATCGCCCTCAACGAGGCCGAGGCCGTGCTCCGGCTCGCCCGCGAGAACCAGCGCTCGGGATTGGTGACCTTCGACGCGCTCGGCCCGCTGCGCTACTTCCTCAACACGCCCGGAACCGCCGATATGAGCGCGATGGTCGACAACGTGCTCGGTGAGCTCGCCGACTACGACCGCCGCCGCAACGGCGAGCTCGTTCGCACGCTGCGCGCGTACCTGCGCAGCGGCGGCCACCAGCCAACGGCGGCCGCGGAGTGTCACATCCACGTGAGCACGCTCAAGTACCGGCTCGGCCGCATCGCGGAGCTGCTCGGCCGGCCGGTGTCCGATCCCCGGGCTCAGTTCGAGCTGGGGCTCGCCTTTTCAACGCTTGATGCTCTCGGCTCGCTCGGCCTCAGCACGGAGGAGATTTTCACCGGGCGGCCATCGTCGACCGGGTGAAAATCCCGGGGGCGAGTTTGACTCGGCGGGACATGTGCCTCGCCGCAGCCCCATGAGAGCATCGCCCTCGATGCGCGATCCGGATGTACTGAGCGTCGTCGGCCGGCGGACGGTCGCCGACGTGCTCCGTGCGGGGGCGGAGCGGACACCCGACCGGGAGCTCCTCGTGTTCGACGATCTTCTCGGCGGAGTGCGGAGCTTCACGTGGCGCGAGGTGCTCGCCCGGGCGACGGCCGTCGCCCGGGCGCTGGCCGGCGCGGGGATCGGCGTCGGTGACCACGTCCACCTTCATCTCCCCAACTGCCCCGAGTTCCTGTTCGTGTGGTTCGGATGCGCCTTGCGCGGGGCAGTGATCGTCCCGACGAACGTCGCCAGCTCAGCGGCCGAGCTCGAGTACATCCTCGGTCACGTCGGCCCGACGCTGTCGGTCTCAGACGGTGATGGCATCGATCTCGTCCGCCGGGCCCGCCAGGCCGCCGGCGTCGGCGACGCCGTGTGGCTGTCTGGCGCGCTGCCCGAGGCCAACGGCACCGACCCCATACCGGCGGATGTCGACATGCTCGACGACCTCGCGGTCATGTACACGTCGGGCACGACGTCCCGGCCCAAGGGGGTGCGGGTGACCCACGCCAATTACGTGTTCGCCGGGGAGTCGGTGGCGGCGGGTCTCGGACTCGTGCCCGACGACCGCTTCCTCGTCGTCCTCCCCCTCTTCCACGCCAACGCGCAGTACTACTCGGTGATGAGCGCGCTCGTCACCGGCGCGACCGTCGTGCTCGCCGCGGGGTTCAGCGCGAGCGGTTGGGTCGACACCGCGATCCGCCACGACGCGACGGTCGCCAGTCTGTTCGCCGCGCCGATCCGGATGATCCTGGCCAAGCCGGGCCGGCCGCAATGGCGGTCGCATGGGCTCCGGGTCGTCGCCTTCGCGCAGAACCTGACCGACGCGGAACACGCCGCTTGGGAGCGCAACGTCGGGGCACCGCTGCTGCAGCTCTACGGTATGACCGAGACGATCGGCCCACCGCTGATGAACCCGCTGCGGGCATCCCGACGCCACAACAGCCTGGGCCGCGTCGCGCTTGGGTACCGGTGCGTGATCACCGATCGCGACGGGGCGGCGGTGCCGCGCGGGGCGGTCGGCGAGCTGCGCGTCGGCGGGGTGCCGGGCATCTCGCTGATGGCCGGCTATCTCAACGATGCCGCGGCGACCGCGGCGACGATGACCGACGGCTGGCTGCGTACCGGCGATCTCGTCCGCGAGGACCCCGATGGGCTCATCACATTCGTCACCCGCGCGAAGGACATGATCAAGCGCGCCGGCGAGAACATCGCCGCGGGCGAGATCGAGGACGTGCTCATGAGCCACCCCGCGGTGATCGACGCCGCCGTCATCGGCGTACCCGACGCGATGCGCGACGAGACGATCGTCGCCTTCGTGGTCACCGCCGACGGCGAGGTCGACGCCGCCGCGTTGCGCGACTGGTGTGCCGACCGGCTCGCCCGGTTCCGGGTGCCAGAGTTTTTCGCCGGGCGCACCGCGCTGCCGCGCACGTCGGTCGGCAAGATCCAGAAGCAGGCACTGCGCGAGGAGTGGGTCACCCGTCGCTGAGGGTTGCGCTCACCGGACCAAACCGGGGTGGGATCTTGACCTCGATCAGACATGTTCGGCGCGGCGGCGCGCTCATAGACTGGCTGCGCCGGACAGTGAGGAGAGTGGTCAGCCGGAGAGCTGCGGCCGGAGACGGAACCCGCCCGCCGGTCGACGGCTGCTGTCACACGTCACCGGCGAGTGTCAACCGACATTTCCAAGTGAGGCGAGATATGAGCCGTTGCAAAGTGACGCCGGCAGCCGTCGCCGCTGTCGTGCTGGCCATTGGGCTGGGCGCGTGTGGGTCGAGTTCCTCGACCTCCAGCGGTTCGGCGACGACGAAGCCTGCGGCGGCCACCGCCTCGACGGGATCGTCGAGCGATACGGGGCTCTATTCCGGCCCGCAGCTGCACATCCCGGCCGGCTCCAACCCGGCCGTCCACGGCAAGGTGATTGGCGTCGTCACCCTCACCTCGGCGTCCGAGGTGTTCCCGCGCGAGCTGGTGGCGATCCGCCAGGCCGCCGGCGCCCTGGGCGACACGGTCAAGCAGGCCAACATGCAGGGTGACGTCTCTCAGGGAGGTCCGGCCGTCGAGAACCTGCTCGAGTCGGGGGTCAACGGAATCATCCTGCAGTCAGTCGAGCCGGCTTGGATCTCCGGGCAGGCGGTTGCGATGGCCAAGGCCAAGCACGTGCCGATCATCGAGACCGGCACGTTGGACACCTCCAAAAGCTCTCATGGCGTGCTCGCCGGATCGGTGAACACCGATGTCGTCGCTGCGGAGAAGTCCCTGGACCAGCGGATGCTGGACGATCTCCCGAATGGCTCGGACATCGGGCTCATCGTCGACCACCTCGCGCCCGAAGGGCTACAGCCGGAACTCCAGCTCCGCAAGGACGTCGCCGGAAAGCTCAAGGTCGTCGCCACCCATCAGATGAACTACGCCAACCTCGTCCCGGACATCAGCTCGACCGTCTCGGCGTGGATCACGCAGTACCCGAACCTCAAGGCCGTGTGGTGTCCCTATGACGGGCCGTGCGTAGGTGCCGCGCAGGCGGTCCAGTCCGCCAACAAAGACGTGAGGGTGTACTCGCAGAACGGGGTGACTTCGATCCTCAACCTGATGCGCGAGGGTGTCAAGATCACGACCGAGGCGTCCCCACTCGAATACATGAACTGGCTCGCGGTGGACGAGCTCAACAGCATCTTCGCGGCGCGCCCTCATCAGGCGGATTGGCTGATCCCAACCGTCCAGGTGAGCGAGAAGAACGTCCCCAAGACCGGCGTGATCGATGGCACCCAGCTCTACGGTGACTATCAGGCCGCGTTCGAGAAGCGCTGGGGCGTTGGCAGCTGAGGGGGCAACCGCCGACGTCCTGCAGGTCAGTGGCGTCGTCAAGGCGTTCGGTGGCCTGCGGGCGCTCCAGGGAGTGAGCCTGCGGCTGGCTCCCGGCGAGGTGCTCGGCCTGGTCGGCGCCAACGGCGCGGGCAAGAGCACGCTGGTGAAGATCCTCGCCGGCCTCCTGCGGCCGGACGCTGGAAACATCACCGTCGCCGGCGAGACGATGGCCGCGCTCACCCCCTCCGAGTCGCGCGCCGCCGGAATCTCGGTCATCCATCAGGAGCTGGCGCTGATCGACAGCCAGTCTGTCGCCGAGAACATCTTCCTGGGCCATCCGCGCCCGAGGCGATGGGGCGCAATCGACTGGCGCCGCCTCACCGCTGAAGCTGAGCGGGCCTGTACCGAGACCGGTATCGCGCTCGACGTCCGCCGGCCGGTCGGCGAGCTGAGCACGTGGCAGCGATGGGCGACGGTGCTCGTGCGCGAGCTGCGCGTACGCAGCCGGGTCCTCATCCTCGACGAGCCGACCGCGGCGATGGACGAGGCCCACGTCGAGCGGGTGTTCGCCGCCGTCCGCGGCGCGCGGGCAGCGGGCGCGAGCTGCATCTTCGTCTCGCATCGGCTCGGCGAGGTGATGGAGCTCTGCGACCGTGCCCAGGTGCTGCGCGACGGTGTCGCCGTCGGCGAGCTCGACGCCGGCGAGATGAGCAAGCCGCGACTGATGGAGCTGATCGTCGGCGACCACGCCGCGGTGCCGTCTCGGGTGGCGCCGTCGTCGGCGCCGGCCGCTCCGGTGCGCGGCGCGTCCCGCGGCGGGCCCGGAGCGGATGAGGCGATGCTCACGGTCAGCGATCTGCGCCAGCGGCCGACGTCGGTACCGACGAGCTTCGCGGTCAGACCCGGCGAGATCGTCGGTCTCGCGGGCCTCGTCGGCAGCGGGCGCAGCCGGATGCTGCGGATCCTCGCCGGCGCGCAGCGGCCTGCCGCCGGGCGGATCGCCTTCGCCGGCCGCGAGTTGCGGCCCGGGTCGGTCGGGCGGGCCCGCCGCGCCGGGGTCGTGTTCATCGGCGAGGACCGGCTCGCCGAGGGGCTGGTCGACACGCTGTCGGTCGCGACCAACATCAGCCTCGGGCGCCCGGGCGGCGGCTGGCCGCGCGGAACGCTGGTCAGCGCCGATCGCGAGGCGGCGATCGCCGCCGGATGGATCGAGACCCTCCGCATCCGCGGCGCGAGCCCCAACGGCTCGGTGATGGAGCTGTCAGGCGGCAACCAGCAGAAGCTGCTCTTCGCCCGCGCCCTGGAGTGCCGGCCGCAGCTGCTCCTGCTCGACGAGCCAACCCGCGGCGTCGACGTCGGTAGCCGCGAGCAGCTGTATTCGATCGTGTCGGACTTCGCGAGAGCGGGAGGTGCGGTGATCACCGCGATGTCGGATCTGGACGAGCTGGCCGGGCTGGTCAGCTCCGCGCTGGTGCTGCGCGAGGGCAGCGTCGTCGATTCCCTACCGGCTGGGTCCGTATCGCGCTCAGCGATCCTGGAGGCGTGTTATGGCCATCGATGAGGCCACCCGGGCACCCGAGGCGACCGCCGCCGGTCCCGGGCGATCGCAGTGGGTGAGCGATCACCTGATGGAGCTGAGCGGCCTGGTGGCGCTGATCGCCTGCCTCGCCCTGTTCGAGATCCTGCGCCCGTCGATCTTCCTCACCAGCGGCAACATCAGCGTCATCCTCAGCAACGCGAGCGTCGCCGCGGTGCTCGCCGCCGGCCTCTCGGTGAGCCTGTCCGCCGGTCAGTTCGACCTATCGATCGGGGAGACCCTCGCTCTCAGCGGCGTGGTCGTCGCCAAGCTGATCGACATCGGCGCGCCGTGGTGGATCGCGATCCTCGGCGCCGTCGTCGCCGCGTCGCTCGTCGGGGTCATCAACGGCATTCTCACCGTCCGCGGCGGCGTTCCGTCGATCGTGGCGACCCTGGGCATGCAGTCGGTGCTGCTCGGGGTCCTGGTGTGGGCGACCAATGATGCCTACATCCAGATCCTTCCCCAGGGACTGCCGAAGTTCGGGCGCTCCTCCGTCGCGGGGATCCCGGACATCGCCATCGTGATGCTGGCGCTCTGCGTCGCCGGAGCGCTCGCCATGCGCTACACGACCGCCGGGCGCAACCTGCAGGCGGTCGGGCGCAACCCGGAGGCGGCGCGGCTGGCCGGGATCAACGTCGGCGGCTATGTCCTGGGCTCGCTCGTCTGCACGGCGGCGTTCGCCGGAATCGCCGGCGTCCTGCTCGCCGCCAACCTCTCGGGCGGTCATCCCGAGGTGGGTCCCGGGTACGTCCTGCCGGCGTTCGCGGCGGCGTTCCTCGGCGCCGCCGCTCACCGCACCGGGACGTTCACCTTCATCGGCGGGCTCTACGGCGCGATCCTGATCACCGCCGTCACCAACGGCCTCGTCGTCGCCAACGCGGCCGACTGGACCGCAAACGTCGTCACCGGGCTCGTCCTGATCGGGGCGGTCGTGCTCTCACGAGTCGCGCGCCGGCGGTCCCTGGCTCACCGGAGGTGACGAACCGCGGCGAGCCTCCGCCGCCACCTAGAATGTCTCGGCCTTGAGCAGCAACGGCTTTGAGTCTGCGAACCCCGGCCGCGACGTCCAGCGAGTCGGCACCGCGCGCTTCCTCGGCGAGGACGTGGCGAAGATCCACGATCCCGTCTGGGGTGTCACGGGCAGTCTCGGCGACAGCCAGTGCTACCTCGGCGTGCTGGGGAAGGTGTCCGCGATCCAGACCGCCCTGTCGCAGCGCGTGCGCAGCGACGAACTGGCGGTGCGGCTGATCGCGCCCGCGTACACAATCGGCGTCTCGGACGGACAGCTCAACGGCACTCCCTCCATGCGCTTCTCGTTGATCGGCCGTGAGCTCGTCAACGAGACCATCGACCTGCACCTGAACGCCAACGACATGGCCGGACTGATCGCCGTCGTCGCGTGCGACAAGCCGCCCGTCGGAACGCTCGCCGCGATCCTCGAGCACAACGCGCCCGCCGTGCTGCTGTCCGACGGATCGATCAAGCCCGGCGCCGACCCCGAGACCGGCGAGCGGATCGACCTGGTGACGGGCTTTCAGTTCGCCGGCGATCCCGACCCCGCCATTCGCAGGCGCATCGCGTTGCATGCCTGCCCGGGCCAGGGCAGCTGCGGCGGCATGTTCACCTACAACACGATGCAGACCTTCATCGCCGTGCTCGGCATGGAGCCGCTGCAGATGGTCGCGCCGCCGTCCGACGACCCTCGCCGTCTGAAGGAGTTTCCGGACGAGCTGATCGATTGCCTGGTCGCGATGACCGAGGCGGGGATCACCCCGCGCGACATCGTCACCCCGGCGTCGCTGCGCAACGCCCTGACGGTCACCATCGCGATGGGCGGATCGACCAACGTGGTGTTGCACAGCGTCGAGATCGCGCGTGCCGCCGGGTTCGACCTCTGGGACGACGTGCTCAGCCAGAGCGAGTTCAATGCGCTCTCGCGCCGGCTGCCGGTGCTCGTCAACCTGCGCCCGTTCGGCTTCTACTCGATGGTCGACATCGATGCCCGAGGCGGTCTGCAGGTGATCGTCAAGGAGTTGCTCGAGGCCGGCCTGCTCGACGGCGAGGCTCTGACCTGCACCGGCGAGACGCTCGTCGAGCAGGTCCGCCGGCTCGACCCGCCGGCGCCCGACGGTGACGTGATCCATCCCGCGGCCAGGCCGTTCAAGGACACCGGCGGGCTGCGGCTGCTCCACGGAAACCTCGCGCCCGACGGCGGCGCGGTGCTGAAGATCGCCGGCGTCGAGGGCGGGCTCCAGGACGGCGTTTTCCGCGGCCGGGCCCGCGTATTCAACAGCGAGCGGCAGCTGATCGACGCGCTCGAGGAGGACCCGGACTCGTTCGTCGATCACGACATCGTGGTGATCCGCTACGAGGGCCCGCGCGGGGCCCCCGGAATGCCGGAGCTGCTTGACCCGACGTCGCGGATCACCGCCCTGTGCCGCCGGCGCAACATCACGATCGCGCTGATGACGGACGCGCGCTTCTCCGGCGGGTCGGTCGGGCTGGTGATCGGCCACGTCTCCCCGGAGGCGTCCCTCGGCGGCCCGATCGCACTGATCGAGGACGGCGACACGATCGTCGTCGACACCAACTCAGACCGGATGGACTGCCTCGAGCTCGACGACCCGGACGAGTGCGCGCGCCGCGCGGAGGCCTGGCAGGCGGCGGCTGAGGCCAACGGCGGGGTTCACCCGGATGTGACGCCGGTCTCGAGCCGCGTGCTGCGGCGGATGCGCGCGTCCGCGCGACCGGCGCTGCGCGGCGCCGGGATGGTCACGGGCTAGCGACCCGCGGCCGCCCGCCCCAGGTCGACGGCCTAGCGTCCCGCGACGAAGCGGGCCACGTCCGCCGTCGTGATGAACCCGTGGGTCACGCGGACGCACGCGCCCGCGGCCTGGACCACCGCCGGCTGATGCAGGTTGATTCCCGCGCTGGCGAGCATCTCGTGCGTCAACTGGCCGCTGTTCGTCGGGTCGGGGAAGTCGGGGAACCCGTGGCTGCGCAGGCACCGGGCGAACGCCAGCCCGGCGGCGATCTGCGCGTGGCTGGGCGGGTTGCTCTGGCTTGGCTGGCCTCCGCCTGGCAGCAGGTGGCGGCAGGCCGCCTGCGCGGACTGGAACGCGGGCGACTGGGCGGCGCTCGAGCTGAACGCATCTTTGAACGCGCGGGGCGAGGTCGGGTCGGGGAAGTTGGTCACCCCATGCGCGCGCATGCAGCCGGCGACGTTGACCGCGGCCTGCTGCGCTTGCGCGTAGGTCAGGTGGGCGCCTGACCGTGACGAGCTGGACGCGCTGGGCGAGTTCGAGCCACAGGCCGCGATCACCATCGCGGCGAGGATCGCGGCCGCGGCCATCGGAGGACGTGACGTGGTTCTGAGCATGAGCCATGTGGTAGCCGGTCGCTGGTCACACCAGTGCAACACGCCCGCGCAGACCGTAGGGCGCCGAACCGGGGGCGGTGTGTGACGACGTTGTGATGTGTCGTGGTGCACGATGTCCGCGTGCGCGTACTGGTGGTCGAGGATCACGTCGAGCTCGCCCGCGACATCGCTGAGGGGCTGCGCGATCGTGGGATCGCGACTGACCTTGCGCACGACGGACCGGCCGCGCTGCACAAGGGCGTGGTCTACCGCTACGACGTGATCGTCCTGGACCGCGACCTACCGGGCGTGCACGGCGACGCCGTGTGCGTGGCGCTGCGCGATGGCGGATCGGACGCGCGGATCTTGATGTTGACCGCGGCGGCGACGATCGGCGATCGCGTCGAGGGTCTGAACCTCGGCGCGGATGACTATCTGCCCAAGCCGTTCGCCTTCGAGGAGTTGGTCGCGCGGGTGCATGCGCTGGCCCGCCGCGCGCCGGCCGGGCCGCCGCTGCTGGCCAGGGGCGACGTGGTGGTCGACCGGGCGGGACGGCGCGCCACCCGGGCGGGGCGTGAGCTTTCGCTGACGCGCAAGGAGCTGGGCGTGCTGGAGGTGCTGCTGGCGGCCGACGGCGCCGTCGTCAGCGCCGAGGAGCTGCTCGAACGCGTGTGGGATGAGAACGCCGACCCGTTCACACGGACGGTGGCGGTGACAGTGGCGCGGTTGCGGCGCAAGCTCGGTGAGCCGGAGCTCATCGAGACCCTGGTCGGCGCCGGCTACTGCGTGCGATGACGCCCACACCCCGTTCCGCGATCCTGCGGCGGGTTTGGCCGCGGCGGATGCGCACCCGGCTCGCCGTCTTCTATGCGCTCCTGTTCCTGCTGGCCGGAGTGGTGCTCGTGGCGCTGAGCTACGCGTTGATGGTCAGCGTGCTGCTGCCGGCGGCGGCACCACCGCCGAAGCTGCTGCCGCCGCAGGAAACAGCGCTGCTGGGCCTGTGCAAGCCCTTGCCCACCTCCGCGTCTCTCCTGGCGAAATGCAAGCACCTCATCTACGGGGTCGGGAGCGGACCGAAGGAGCGGGGCGACGCCCTGGCTGCCCTGCGCGTCGCTTCCGTGATCGCCCTCGGCGTCCTCGCCATCGTCTCCGTCGGCCTGGGGTGGCTCGTTGCCGGGCGAGCGCTGAGGCCGGTGCGGTCGATCACCGAGGCCGCCCGGCAGGCTTCGGAGCTGCGGCTCGGTCAGCGCCTCGCGCTGACCGGCCCCGACGACGAGCTCAAGCAGCTGGCCGACACCTTCGACGTGATGCTCGAGCGGCTCGACGCCGCGTTCACCAGCCAGAAACGGTTCGTGGCCAACGCTGCCCACGAGCTGCGCACGCCGCTCACCGCGATGCGAACGGCGATCGAGGTCACGCTCTCCAAGCCGACGCGGACGCCCGAGCAGCTGGAGGCGATGGCCGCCCGGGTCCAGGGGTCAGTGCAGCGCGCCGAAGCCACCGTTGAGGCGCTTCTGGCGCTCGCCACCTGCGAGCTCGGCCCCGCGGCTCAGGAAGCGATCGACCTCGCCACGGCCGTCGAGGACGCGCTGGACGCCACCCACGCGGCGATTGACCGTCGCCAGATCAAGGTGCAAGCCGCGCTCGACCCCGCGCTCACGCGGGGCGATCGGGTGCTGCTCGAGCGCATGATCGCCAACCTCGTCGAGAACGCCGTGCGCCACAACACCCCGGGTGGCTGGATCGGCATCCGCACGCTCCAGCAAGCCGACGGCGCGGTATTCGAGATCGCCAACACGGGGCCCAGCGTCCTCCCCGAACAGATCCCAGCCCTGTTCGAGCCCTTCGCTCGCGCCGAGCAGCGCGTCAACCCCTCCGACGGCGTCGGGCTCGGCCTCTCGATCGCTGACGCGATCGCCCGCGCTCACAACGCGACGATCGCCGCCCGCCCGCGGCCCGGCGGCGGCCTCGAGATGTCGGTGACGATCTCGGCCGGCGGCCACGAGCGGTGATCGACAGGCGTGAGCGGCGATTGACCGCCTATGCCTCGTCTTCCTCGAGGACGCCCTCGGCGTCACCGGGGGCGATTTCGGTGTCGAGCATCGGGTCGTCGTTGGAGCTGAAGTCCTCGTCCTCCAGCTCCTCGCCGGACGCGAGGTCCGGGTCCTCGGTCTCGGTCTCCTCCCCGGAGGCCTCGACCGTCTCGCCCTCGTGCTCGGTGGTCTCGTCGGTGGCGGCGCCGTCGGTGGCGCGGACGCCGGAGAGGTCGATGCCGAGTTCCTCGGCGGCGCGCAGCAGGTCGTCGTC
>DATAWL010000013.1:0-22063 GCA_036267215.1 Solirubrobacteraceae bacterium
CCGGTCGACGGCCGCACCCGCAATCTCGACCGTGAGTACCGCGCGGTCGTCGAGGAGATCCTCGACATCCGCGACGCGGACGGCCGGGTCGCCGGCTTCCTGCGCTCGATCTCCGATCCGGGCACGCTGGCCGACACGAGCGGCTACGCCCCCGACCTCACCTATGAGCAGAAGGTCAAGCTGCTCCAGACGCTCGACGACACTGAGCGGCTCGAGCTGGCGCTCGGCTACCAGCGCGAGCGCCTCGCCGAGCTCCAGGTCCGCAAGCGGATCCGCGATGACGTCGAGTCCGGCGCCGAGAAGCAGCAGCGCGAGTACTTCCTGCGCAAGCAGATGGACTCGATCCGCAAGGAGCTCGACGAGGACGACGCCTCCGTGGTCGAGGAGTACCGCACCAAGATCGACGACGCCCACATGCCTCAGGAGGCCGAAGAGCAGGCGCTCAAGGAGCTCGGCCGCCTGGAGCGCATGGGCGAGCAGTCGGCGGAGTCGAGCGTCATCCGCACCTACCTCGACACGCTGCTCTCGGTCCCCTGGAACGAGCGCTCCGATGAGCGCCTGGATCCCGCCTACGCGCGGGAGATCCTCGACGAGGACCACGCGGGCCTCGACGACGTCAAGGACCGGATCACCGAGTACATTGCGGTCAAGAAGCTGCGCACAGAGCGCGCGGCCGAGCGGGCCGCCGACACCGACGGCGAGGACGAGGGCGACCAGTCCCGCCCCGCCGAGCACCGGGGCCGGCCGGGTGAGGGCGCGATCCTCACCCTGATCGGGCCTCCCGGCACCGGAAAGACGAGCATCGGCGAGTCGATCGCTCGCGCCACGGGACGCAAGTTCGTGCGCATGAGCCTCGGCGGCGTGCACGACGAGGCCGAGATCCGCGGCCACCGGCGCACGTACATCGGCGCAATGCCGGGCCGGCTCGTGCGCGCGCTGCGCGACGCGGGAACGATGAACCCGGTGATCATGCTCGACGAGGTCGACAAGGTCGGCGCCGACTGGCGCGGCGACCCCAGCGCGGCGCTGCTCGAAGTGCTCGACCCGGCGCAGAACCACTCGTTCCGCGACCACTACCTGGACCTGGAGTTGGACCTGAGCGGCGTGATGTTCATCGCCACCGCCAACGTCGCCGACACCATCCCCGGCCCGCTGCTGGACCGCATGGAGGTGATCCGCTTCGACGGCTACACGACGAGCGAGAAGGTCGCCATCGCCCGCGGCTACCTGTGGCCGCGACAGCTGGAGCGCAACGGCCTGCGGCCCGAGGAGGTCGAGATCTCCGACGAGATGCTGGAGACCGTGACCACCGAGTACACGCGTGAGGCGGGCGTCCGCCAGCTGGAGCGCGACCTCGGCACGCTGCTGCGCAAGACGGCGACCCAGATCGCCTCGGAGAAGATCGACGACGGGGTGGGACCGGTTCAGATCGACACCGAGCGGATCCGCGACGCCCTCGGACGCCAGCGCCACTTCCAGGAGTCCGCGATCCGCACCGCAGTCCCGGGTGTGGCGACCGGCCTGGCGGTCACCGGCGCCGGCGGCGATGTGCTGTTCGTCGAGGCCACCGCGATGCCCGGCAAGCCCGGACTGACCCTGACCGGGCAGCTGGGCGAGGTGATGAAGGAGTCGGCGCAGATCGCGCTGTCCTACGTCCGCGGCCACACCGACGAGCTGGGCATCGACCCCGCACAGTTCGAGGACAAGGCGTTCCACGTCCACGTCCCGGCCGGCGCCATCCCCAAGGACGGCCCGTCCGCCGGCGTGACGATGGTGACCGCGCTGGCCTCGCTGCTGAGCGAGCGTCCGGTGAAGCACACCGTCGGAATGACCGGCGAGGTGACCCTCCAGGGCCGGGTGCTGCCGATCGGCGGCCTGAAGCAGAAGGTGCTGGCGGCCCATGCGGCCGGGCTCACCGATGTGGTGTTGCCCGAGCGCAACCGCGGCGACCTGGACGACGTGCCTCAGGAGGTCCGCGACCAGATGACGTTCCACGTCGCGATGACCATCGACGAGGTGCTCGGCGTGGCCCTCGAGCCGGCTCCTCAGCCGGCGGCGGCCTGATCGCCTGCCCCACATCCAACGACCTGTCCATCCCCCGGCGCGCCCTGAGCGTCAGCGGCTCGCCGGGGGGTAGTAGGTTCCGGGTATGAGCACGATCACCGCCTCCCAAGAGCAGCAGGTAGTCGACCAGGTCCCCAAGCAGCTGTACATCGCCGGCGAGTGGCGTGACGGCGCCAAGGGGACCCTGTCCGTCGAGGATCCGTCCACCGGCGAGGCGCTGTGCGACGTCGCCGACGCGTCTGTCGAGGACGCCAGGGCGGCGCTGGACGCCGCCGTCGACGCCGGCCCCGAGTTCGCCGCGATGGCTCCCCGCGACCGGGGCGAGATCCTGCGCCGGGCGTTCGAGATGATCACGGAGCGCAAGGACGAGCTGGCGGTCCTGATGACGCTCGAGATGGGCAAGACCGTCAAGGAGTCGCTGGCCGAGATCACCTACGCGGCCGAGTTCTTCCGCTGGTTCTCGGAGGAGTCGGTCCGCATCGACGGCCGCTACGCGGTCGCCGCCAACGGCGCGGGCCGGATCCTGACCATGAAGCAGCCGGTCGGGCCCTGCCTGATGATCACCCCGTGGAACTTCCCGCTGGCGATGGGCACCCGCAAGATCGGCCCGGCCGTCGCCGCGGGCTGCACGATGGTGGTCAAGCCGGCCCAGCAGACGCCGCTGTCGATGCTGATGCTGGGCAAGATCCTCGAGGAGGCCGGGTTGCCCGGCGGCGTGCTCAACCTGATCACCGCCTCGTCCTCGAGCCAGACCGCCGCCCCGCTGATCGCCGACCCGCGACTGCGCAAGATGTCATTCACCGGCTCCACCGAGGTCGGGCGCACGCTGATGGCCCAGGCGTCGGAGACGCTGCTGCGCCTGTCGATGGAGCTCGGCGGCAACGCGCCGTTCCTGGTGTTCGACGACGCCGACATCGACGCCGCCGTCACCGGCGCGATGCTGGCCAAGATGCGCAACATGGGCGAGGCCTGCACCTCGGCCAACCGCTTCCATGTCGCGGGGTCGGTGGCCGACGAGTTCGCCTCCAAGCTGGCCGACAAGATGGGCGCGCTGAAGCTTGGGCGCGGCGTCGACGAGAGCACCGACGTCGGCCCGCTGATCGACGACACCCAGCGCTCCAAGGTTTCCGAGCTGGTCCAGGACGCCATCGGGCGCGGGGCGACCGCCGTCGTCGGCGGCCATGCCCGCGACGGCGCCGGCTACTTCTATGAGCCGACCGTTCTCACCGACATCCCCGACGGCGCCGAGTTGCTCCAGGAGGAGATCTTCGGTCCGGTGGCTCCGGTCAAGGGCTTCGCCGACGAGGACGAGGCGATCGCGGCCGCCAACGACACCGAGTACGGCCTGGTCGCGTACGTGTTCACCCGCGACCTCAAGCGGGCACTGCGCGTCTGCGAGAAGCTCCAGACCGGGATGATCGGGCTCAACCAGGGGATCGTCTCCAACGCCCAGGCCCCGTTCGGCGGGGTCAAGCAGTCCGGCTTCGGGCGCGAGGGCGGCTACGAGGGGATCGAGGAGTACCTCGACACCAAGTACGTCGCCGTCAACCTCTGACGGGGCCGGAATCGTCGTCGCCGCGGGCGCCCGGCCGTGCCGAGCGCCGCGGCGCCGGCCGTGTGACCGGGCCGGACACGCCCGCCGGCGCGTCCGGCCTGATCCCTCTCCCCTCTCAGCGCGTGCTGAGAACGTCTGGTGTGCGTCGCGAGCCCGGGTCGGTTTGAATCGGGTGCGACGCCGGGAACCTATCGCACGATGCAAGTCCCCCGATCCGTCATCGCTCGCGCGCGCCGAGTGGGCGCGCGCCTCACCGCCCGCCGGACGCCGACCGCGGGCCCGGAAGCCCAGCCCGCCAGGCGCCCGCTGAGCCCCCGCGTCGCGGCGCGTCGCCGGGCGCTCGCGATCCGGCTGTGGGTGGTGGCGGCGATCTGGTCGGTCGCGCTCGTGCTGGCGGCGCTGGTGGTCCCATCCTCTGGCAGCGACACGACGACGGACCCGACCGGGCTGACGCTGACCCAGTCGACGCTGGCCCAGAGCAGGGGCCTGGGGGCGGTGGCGCTGATCGCGATCCCGATGCTGGCCTGCGCGGTCGTCGCCTACGCGCTGGTCCGCGAGCACCGCGAGCGCTGGCGCCCGGCGCAGCCGGTGGCGTGGACCGCGATCGGCCTGCTGACCGCCGAGTCGCTGCTGGGCATCCTCGGGGTGGGAGCGTTCATGCTCCCGGCAGCTATCCTGCTGGCGCTCGCGGTCCGGGTGACGCGCAGCGCGCGGCCCGCACCGGCAGACGTCGAGGCAGAGGCGGAGGCGGACGCGCACCCCTCGCCCGCGCCACCCGCCACTCGCCCGGCGGCCGGCTCGTGAGCGCGGGCGAGCCCGAGACCCACACGTTCGCCGGCGACGGCGGCATCCCCAACTCGAGGTTGCCCGTCCTCATCTATCACGAGGTCGAGCCCGCCCGCGACCCGGCGCAGGCCGAGGCGATGTTCGCCGCCAACGACTGGCGGGGGGCGTGGCGCAACGGGATCTTCTCCTTCCATCACTTCCACTCGACCGCCCACGAGGTGCTGGCGATCGTCAGCGGGTCCGCGCGGGTCTCGCTGGGCGGCCCGGAGGGGCGCGGGTTCGACGTCGCCCGCGGCGACGTGCTCGTGCTCCCCGCCGGCACCGGCCATCGCAACGACGGATCGAGCGGCGACCTGATGGTCGTGGGCGCCTATCCGGACGGGATGGACTGGGACGTGCGGCGCGGGGACCCGGCGCAGTACGCCGAGGCGAGGGCCAACATCGACGCGGTGCCGCTGCCGCGGACCGACCCGCTGTTTGGATCCGACGGGCCGCTTCGCCGGCTGTGGCAGCCCGGCGAGGCGGATTAGGCGAGTACTTCCGGCCGGGCCGCGACGCCGCGCGGCCGCTCGAGGCCCCGCCGGGCCCGGCGGCCGTGTCCGACGGCGATGAGGCCTGCCGTGAACACGGCCGCGAGCGCCATTCCGAGGGCGACCTCGGCGCTACCCCAACCGCTCGTCGGCACCGTGACGATCGCCATCAGGCACATGGCAATCGCGATCTGTCCCGGCCAAGCGAGCGAACGGCCCTCCGGCGATGAAGAGTGGTCGGCCACGGGTTTCAGGGCTGGTACGCAGTCAGTCGATCCGGAGGTGTGTCAGTCCTCACATACCCAATTGACAGTTTTTCGAACATCTGTGCGTTATCCGCACGTTTGGTGAGGTCGGCGCCCGTCCGAGCCGCGGCGGACTCGGCGGCCGGCCAACCGGCCATCCCCCTTTCCCCGCCCTGTACCCTCCAGCCAACGCTATGGCGTACGCACAGGAACGTCCGGGGATGACGGGGCCCATCAACGAGCACGCGTCCGCGCTGGCCGGCGAGTGGCGACGGCTCGGCCGAGCGGCCACGTTCGTCGCCTGCCTGACCGCGCCCGCGTTCTTCCTGATCCTCTATGACTCCAACCACCTGGGCCTGGTCCCGTCGCTGGTCATCACCTTCGCGGCGGTCGTCATCTTCCGCGGCCTGGTGGAGGTGCTCACGCGCAAGCTGATCCCGTCGCCCAGCCTCTACGGCGCCGATCAGTCGCTGATGGCCGACGACCTGGTCGCCCGCCGCCGGTACTGGTTCTGGCGCACCAAGTTCCGGCGGCTGCCGATGTGGATCCTGGCGATCCTGATCCTGCTGGGGCTCTGCCAGGTGCTGTTCTCGTTCGCCGGGGTCAGCGCCTCGTTCTTTAACCCGTTCGACGGGTTGCGCCAGATCTTCCCGCCGGACACGCTGCCGCAGCTGGCGCTGGTGTTCGTGCAGCTGCCGCTCCTGCTGTTCATCAACGTCTTCATCCTGTTCGGCCCGTTCTTGTTCATGGCCGCCCGTGGGATCCGCAGCTACGAGCCGGGCGACGCCAGCTGGGGCGTGAAGATCGACGACGTCCGCGGCCAGGCCGAGGCCAAGGAGGAGATCACCCGAGTGATCACGCTGTGGGAGTCCGGCGAGGACTTCGAGCGCGCCGGCGGCAAGCGCGAGCGCGGCCTGCTGTTCCTGGGGGCCCCGGGCACGGGCAAGACGATGATCTCCAAGGCGATCGCCACCAACTTCAACTGCCCGTTCGTCACGATCCCCGGCTCCGGCTTCGCCCAGATGTTCATGGGCATGGACGCGCTCGTCGTCCAACTGCTGGCTCACAAGGCGCGCAAGCTGGCCCGCAAGTGGGGCGGCCAGTGCATCGTGTTCATCGACGAGATCGACGCCGTCGGGATGCGCCGGCAGGCGCTGGGCACATCGATGACGACCGATCGGTCGACGAGCTTCTCGCCCCACGACTTCCTGTTCTTCGGCCCCAACGGCTCGTTGACACCGAGCGGCGACTTCGTCATCGAGAGCCGTGAGTGGCGCGACCAGCTGTTCACCCAGCGGAGCGCCCAGGAGCCGGGTCCGATGTCGCTGCTGGGCCGGGTCGGCTCGCGCCTGAACGCGGTCCTGCCCGGAATGGGCGGGATGGGCTACCAGGGTCAGGCGCTCAACCAGCTGCTGGTCGTCATGGACGGCATGGGTGAGCCACCGGTGTTTCGCAAGTTCGTCGTCAATCGCTTCAACACGTTCCTGGACGCGATGTTCCTCATCCCCTCCAAGCTCGGCAAGCTCAGGCTGCGACTGCCCACCCCGTCTCCGCGCAAGGAGGAGATCTACTTCATCGGAGCCTGCAACGTGCCGATCGAGGCGCTGGACCCGGCGCTGACCCGCCCGGGCAGGATGGGCCGCCACATCTGGTTCCGCACCCCGACCAAGGACGACCGGGGCGACATCTTCGACCTCTACATGGCCAAGGTCGACCACGAGCCCGATCTGGACACGGACCGCCGCCGTGACGAGCTGGCTCGCATCACCAACGGCTACTCCCCGTCGATGATCGAGCAGTGCTGCTCGATGGCGCTGACCATCGCCCACGCCGAGGGCCGGCGTCAGTTCGCCTGGCGCGACATCGTGGACGCCATGACAACGGTGGAGACCGGCACCGCCCAGAACATCGACTACATCCAGGAGGAGACTCGCGCGGTCGCCATCCACGAGGCCGGCCACGCCGCCGCCAGCCACGTCTATCTGGGCGACGACGTCCTCTCCACGCGCCTGTCGATTCGCAAGCGGGGAGGCTCGCTCGGCCACTTCCAGAGCATGGAGAAGGAGGAGCGCTTCTCTCATTTCCGCAGCTACTACACCGGTCGCCTGATCGCCATCCTGGGCGCGATGGCAGCCGAGCACGTGTTCTACGGCGAGAACTCGGCCGGCGTCGGCGGGGACGTGTTCACCGCCACCTCGCTGGCGGCATCGATGGTGGGCTCCTGGGCGATGGGCCCCAACCCGGTGACGATCGACATCCTGCCCGGTCCGCGCCCCAACGACCAGACTCCGGACACCGAGGACCAGCTCGTCAGCCGGCGCCTGGAGCGCATCGGCAGCCAGATCATGAACCGGGCGAGCGGCGCCGGCCCATTCACCGAGAACCCGCTGGGCGCGGTGCTGGGCGACCACGCCAAGCACACCGGCGCCGCGCAGCTGATCGGCGAGGCCTACGTCACCGCCTACGCGCTGATGGTGGCCAATCGCGACGCGATCGAGGGCATCGCGAACACGCTGGTTCAGCGCCGGGAGATGCACGGTGACGAGGTGGTCGACCTGCTGGAGAGCGTCGACCTGGTCCGCCCCGAGATCGACATGCGAGACGACCGCACGTGGCCGAGGGTGTGAACGAGCAGGTCACGCCGATGACGGACGACGGCGCCGTCAGCGCCGGCGTGCCGGCGACCCAGGCGCGCAGCGAGTCCAACCACGGCCGCGCGCGCTCGGAGCCGTCGTCCCCGCACGCCAGCCGCTTCCGCTTGTTCACCGCGCTGCTCGTCGGCCTGGGGATCGGCGCGCTGATCATCGCCGGCGCCCTGGCCGAGTCCGGCCGCAAGCGCCCAGCTGTCGGTGGTGAGCAGTGGTCGCAGTGGTCTCCGTCGGACAGCGGGAGCCTGGGCGCGCGGGACATCGCCTCCTATGTCGCCCCGTTCTACCGCCTGTCCGCCGCGTCGCAGCTGGCGATCGTCACCGTCGTGAACCTGGAGAGCGCAGCGGCAGCGGCAGCGCAGGCGCAGGCGCAGGCCAGCGGTTCGGCCGGCAGCACGCCGTCCAGCGGCCTCCAGGTCGCGGTGCGCCCCAGTCCGACGTCGAGCGCCGTGTCGTTGCTGACCGGCAACACCATCGCCTATGACCTGTGCGGCCAGAGCCCGGCCAACAACTGCGCCATCGCCGGCCAGCCGTCGTCCAATCGACTGCTGCTCCTGCGGCGCGAGGCCCTCGAGCTCGCCCTGTACACCTTCAAGTACATCCCCGGCACCCAGAACGTCGTCGCCATCCTGCCCCCGGGGCGCACCGAGCAGACGAGCACCAGCACGCTGAGCAAGCGGTTGCCGACCTCGGACGCCACCGCGACCAGCAAGCCGGTCGACATGGCGGTGCTGTTCCAACGCCAGGAGCTTGGTCCCCTGCTGACCCACCCGCTGGCCGCCAGCCTGCCGGAGGCGATCCCCCCGACGGTGGCCCAGATGCCCAAGGCCCCCGAGGCGGGCCTGGTCGATCAGGCCACCGCGCGCGGCCTGTTCTCCGAGCAGCTCCAGCAGGCCCAGGACGGTTCCAGCCTCATCGTGCTGGATCCGCTCCCGCCGTCGTAGGGCCGTCAGCCGGCTCGAACCCGGCGCACTCGAGGACCGGCAGCCGGGGATAGCGGACGAACCGCTCGGGCTCGGTCTTGGACCGCCGGCACAGGGAGAACACCGAGCCGCGGGTGGTGCGCACCAGCTGCTGGTGGCGGCAGTGATCGCACAGCCCCGCCGGCGGCGGCGCCGGCTTCATCGTCGCGGCAGCCCGGCCATCGCCCGCCCGGCGGCGCGGCCGGAGAAGATGCAGCCGCCCAGGAACGTGCCCTCGAGCGCGTTGTAGCCGTGCACCCCGCCGCCGCCGAATCCGGCGACCTCGCCGGCGGCGTACAGCCCGGCGAACGGGCCGCCGTCCGGGCGCATGACCTGGGAATCCAGGTTGGTCTCCACACCGCCGAGCGTCTTGCGGGTGAGGATGTTGAGCCGGACGGCGATCAGCGGGCCGTGCGCGGGGTCCAGCAGCCGGTGCGGCTTGGCGACGCGGGTCAGCGCGTCCGGCGGATAGCGCCGGGCGTTGCGGACAGCCATGATCTGGGCGTCCTTGGTGTAGCGGTTGCCGACCTCGCGGTCGCGGGCGACGATCTCACGCTCGATCGTGCCGTAGTCCAACTGGGGGCCCCGCGCGATCGCGTTCATCCCGTCGACGAGATCGCGCAGACCGTCGCGGACCACGAAGTCGACGCCATGCTGCTTGAACGCCTCGACCGGCCCGGTCGCACCGCCTGACAAGCGCTCGCGCAGCAGCAGTCGCGGGTCCTTGCCGGTGACGTCGGGATTCTGCTCAGAGCCCGACAGCTGGAACTCCTTCTCGATGATCGACTGGGTGAGCACGAACCAGGAGTAGTCATAGCCCGTGCTGAGGATCTCGCGCAGGCTGCGCAGCGTGTCGAAGCCGGGAAAGTTCGGGGGATCCAACCGCCGCCCGGTGGCGTCGAGCCACAACGAGGAGGGTCCGGGGATGATCCGGATCGCGTGGTCGGGCCAGATCGGGTTCCAGTTGTGGATCCCCTCGACGTAGTGCCACATCCGGTCGCGGTTGATGACGTTGGCACCGGCTCGCTCGGAGATCTCGAGCATCCGGCCATCGACGTGCGCGGGCACGCCCGCGATCATGTGCGCGGGCGCGGGCCCGAGCCGCTGCACCGGCCAGTTGCGCCGCACCATGTCGTGGTTGTGGCCGATCCCGCCCGAGCTGACCAGGACGGCGGGCGCGCGATGTTCAAACGCGCCGACCTGGACCCGCGACGAGGCCACCCCCCGTTCCAGCGCCGTCGGCTCCAGGACCGCCCCGCGAACGCCGATCACCGCGCCATCCTCCACGATCAGCTCGTCGACGCGATGCCGGAAGGCGAAGCGGACCAGTCCGCGCCGCTCGGCCGCCAGGACCGGCTCGCGGAACACGCGCACGACCTCGGGCCCGGTCCCCCACGTCAGATGAAAGCGCGGAACCGAGTTGCCGTGCCCGAGGGCGCGCCCGTCACCCCGCTCGGCCCAGCCGACGAAGGCAAGCCGCAGGCCGAGCGCCCGCAGGTACTCGCGCTTGTGCCCGGTCGCGAAGCGGACGTAGGCCTCGGCCCAGCGCCGTGGCCAGCGGTCCTCGTGCTCGCGATCGAAGGCCGCCGAGCCCAGCCAGTCCTGGAGGGCCAGTTCGTGAGAGTCCCGGATCCCCATGCGCCGCTGCTCCGGCGTATCGACCAGGAACAGCCCGCCGAGCGACCAGAACGCCTGGCCGCCGAGGTTGTCGCGGTTCTCCTGGTCGAGCACGAGCACCGACCGGCCCGCGCTGACGAGCTCGTAGGTCGCGACGAGGCCGGCGAGGCCGGCGCCGACCACGATCGCGTCGGGGAGGTCCGCCGCGGCCATCACCGTGACGCGGCCACTAGTCCAGCCACATGCCCGACGCGACCGGGACCTGCACCAACCGGGGCCCGTCGTCCGCGGCGATGGCGTCGCGCAGGGCCTCGGTCAGCTCCTCACGCCCGGTCACCTCGATGGCGTCGACGCCGTAGCCGCGGGCCACGGCGGCGACGTCGAGGCCGGGCAGGTCCAGGCCCGGCACGCCCGAGACCCGCTCGAGCATCGCGAACCACTTGAGGATCATGTACTCGTCGTTGCGCAGAACCAGGAAGGTGACCGGCACCTTGTAGGCCACGGCGGTCCACAGCGCGGTGATCCCGTACTGGGCCGATCCCTCGCCCAGGACACACACCACCGGCCGGTCGGGCTGGGCCAGCTGGACCCCGACCCCGGCGGCGATCCCGAAACCGAGACCGCCGCTGGCGCAGAAGTAGTAGCTGCCGGGGGTCGAGATGCGCAGCCGATTGCGCAGCGACAGGGTGCACGACGGGGACTCGAGCACGACGATGCCGTCGGTGGGCCAGGCATCGGCGAGGGCCGCCATCGCCTCTGACCCGCTCAGCCGGTCCGGCGGATCGGCCGGCGCCGGGTCGCCCGGCTCGTCGCGGGGCTCGGGCCCGCTGCGGGTCGGGGCGTCGCCGGCCAGCTCCACCAGGCGCTCGAGCGCCAGGCCGACGTCGCCGACGATCGCGTCGCCCATCGGCGCGCGGGCCGCCTCGGCGGGATCGGAGGTGATCGCCACCAGCCGGCTGCCCTCGGCCAGCAGGGGGCCGGGCAGGTACGGGTAGTAGGGGAACACCGAGGACCCGACGACGAGGACGAGGTCGTGCAGCTTCAGCGTCTCGGACACCGCGCCGATCGCCGGCGGCAGCACCCCGACGAAGTTCGGATGGCGCTCGGGGAACCCCAGCCGGGAGCCACCGGTGGCCGGGCTGGCCCAGACCGGCAGCCGCTGGCGCTCGGCCAGCGCGATCGCGGCGTGCCAGCCCCCGGCGGCGTCGATGTCCGGACCCGCCACCAGCACCGGCGCCATCGCCTGGTCCAGCAGCTCGGCCACGTGCGCGAGCGCGGCCCCGTCGGGCGTCGCCCGGCCCACGACGCGACGGGCGATCGCCGCGTTGGCGCGGTCCTCATCGGCCTCGACGCCCCAGTCGTCCATCGGGATCGACACGAACGTGGGCCCCTTGGGCGGCAGCGACGCGTAGTGGATCGCGCGGGCCAGCGCGCCCGGGACGTCCTGCGCCCGCGGCGGCTCGTGGCTCCACTTCACGTACGGCTGAGGACCGAGCACGGCATCGCGGTTGGTCAGGTTGGCCTCGATCGTGATGTGTGCGCGAACCTGCTGGCCGGCGGTGATGACCAGCGGCGACTTGTTGGCCTGAGCGTTGAAGATCCCGCCGACGGCGTTGCCGACCCCGGGCGCGGTATGCAGGTTGACGTGGGCCGGGCGCCCGCCGGCCTGCGCGAACCCGTCCGCCATCCCCACCACCGCGAGTTCCTGGAGCCCGAGCACGTAGGTGAAGTCCTCCGGGAAGTCGGCCAGCATCGGCAGCTCGGTCGAGCCCGGATTGCCGAACATCGTCGTCATCCCGTGCGCGCGGAACAGCTCGAACGTGGCCTCACGAACGCTGGTCATCGGTCTGCGTCCTCCTTGATGGGGCGGTCAACCCTAATCGCTCCCGGCGCGGGGCCGCGTGCCGAGGTTCACAGCGCCGCGAGCACCTCTGACGCGGCCCGCTCGCCGGACCGGACGGCTCCGTCCATGTACCCGTTCCAGTACGTCGAGGTCTCGGTGCCGGCCCAATGCAGCCGGCCGATCGGGGCCCGGATCCACGGCCCGTAGGCCAGCAGCGTCCCCATACCGGGGATCCCCACCGGGCAGCCGCGGGTCCACTGCTCGCCGCTCCAGCTGGTGTCGAAGTAGGCGGTCGGCTGCTGGGCCTGAGCGCCGAAGAATCCGGCGAACTGGTCGAGCACCGCGGTCTGGCGCGCCGACGGCGACATGGCGTTGTACTGGCGGGCGTAGTCGCCGCCGACGAACCCGAACAGCACCCCGGGGCTCCCGCCGGGCGGCGAGTCGTCGAAGGTCGCGCTCACCGGGCCACCGGTGGCCAGCGCCTGCCCGGTCAACCCCTGCTCGCGCCAGAATGGAGTCGGGTAGACCGCGGCCACCTTGGTCAGCGTTCCCTGCCCGTAGCGCTGCGTCAGCTGGTCGCGCTCCATGGGCAGGATCGGCTCGTAGTCGATGCGGCCGGCCAGCGCCGGGGGCAGCGCGACGATCACCTGCTCGGCGCGCGCGGTCAGCCGATCTGAGACGACGGTCACCGTGCTCGGGCCCTGGCGGATCTGGCGCACCGGCGAGCTGAGCACGACCGGATGCCCGAGCTGGGCCGCCATCGTCAGCGGGATCGTCTGGGACCCGCCGATGAAGCGCGACTGCTGGGCGCCGCCGCGGGTGTCGAAGTTGCGCTCGAACGTGCCGGCGTTGGTCTCGTCGCCGGAGGCGGCGATGTAGAACAGCACGAACAGCATCGACAGCTCACGGGGCTCGGCGCCGAAGATCGGGCGGGTGGCGGCGCTGACCAGCTCCTTGAAGCGCGGAGTGACGCTGTGCTGGTCGATCCAGGTCTCGAGCGTCTGGCCGTCGTAGGTGGCCGCATCCGACGCCGTCCAGGGGGCGTCGACCGGGATGCCCGTCGACAGCTGGTCCAGCAGCTCGATGTCAGCGGTGACCTCGGCCAGCGTGGTCGGGTCCGGCGGCGCGGTGCCCAGCGGCCCGCCGTCGGAGTAGGTCAGCCGCTGGCCGTCGGCCATGTACACGTCGTCGCCCGTGTCGTAGGTCGGGAACGTGCCGACCCCCAGCTCGCCGGCGAGGGCGAGCAGATAGTCCTGGGTGGGGCCGACGAAGGTCCCGCCGCGCTCGGACACCTGACCGCCGCCCAGGTCGTGGTTCCAGATCCGGCCGCCGACCCGGTCGCGGGCCTCGATCACGATCACCGAATGGCCCGCGTTGACCAGGTTGCGCGCCGCGGTGAGTCCGGCCAGCCCCGCCCCGACGACGATCACATCGGCGCCGGTGGGCAGCGCCGTCCTGTGCTTGGCGGGCCTGTGGTGGGGCTTGTGGACCGGCTTGGACCGCCGCTTGGCCTCGGCGGTCGCCGGCAGCGCCACCGCGGCACCGCCGATCAGCGAGCCGGCGACGAACCGGCGCCGGGTGATCGAGGTCTGGTCGCGGTCTGGGTCGGTGCTCATGGGTGGGCGACACTCCTGGTCGGGGGCGGGTCGGGGGCGGTCGCCACCAATGCGTCGGCGGCGGCGAGGTCGAAGTCGCCATGGTCGGAGCCCAGGCCGCCGGCCACCAGCCCGGCGACGGCGCAGCCGAGGACGGCCGCGCCGCGGCGTCCACGCCCGAGGGCCAGCCCGCGCAGGAAGCCGGCGGAGAACGCGTCGCCGCACCCGGTGCTATCGACCACGTCGACCGCGAATGCGGGCACGGCGTGCGCGCCGGCGGCGTCCACCACCACCGCGCCGTCGGCGCCGCGGGTGGCCACGACGCATCCGACGCCGCGCTCGCGCCGGGCCTGGCAGCCATCGGCGAGATCGTCGGCGCCGGTCAGCCCGAGCACCTGCTCCTCGTTGGGCAGCAGGTAGTCGAGATGGCTCAGCGCCGGCGCGATCCACTCCAGGATGGCGGCGGCCTGCGTGCCCGGAGCGAGGAGGTCGGCCGAGGTCACCACGCCGCGCTCGCGGGCGAAGCCCAGGATCCTCGCCGCCTCCTCGCCGCCCATGAACTCGGGCGCGCCGAGGTGCAGGTGGGTGGCGGCGGCGATCGCCTCCCAGGGCGCGTCGGCGGAGGTGTAGGTCGCGTTGGCGCCGACGACGTGAAACGCCGGTCGCGAGCCGTCGGGCCGGATCGGGAGCACGCTGGCCGAGGTCTGGACGTCGTCGCGCCGGACCAGCAGCCCGGTGTCGACGTCCGCGGCGCCCAGGAGCGCCAGCAGCACGTCGCCGAGCGCGTCGGTCCCGATCGCGCCGGCGCTGCGCACGTGCGCGCCGAGCTTGGCCAGGGTGACCGCGGTCCCGCCGGCCGGGCCGGCGGCGGTGACGCGGATCTGCTCGACCAGCTGGCCGCCCTGGCCCTCGGGGATCGCCTCGATCGGGCGGGCGAGGACGTCGACGACGTGGACGCCGAGGGCGACCACCCGCATCTCGCCGGTCATCCGGCGGGCCCCTGCAGTCCGCCGTAGCCGCGGGTCGCGATCGCGTCGGCCACCGCGGTCAGGTCGGCCTCGTCGAGCAGCCGCGGGCGCCCCAGGGCGGCCGCCCGCCAGTAGACGGTGCACGCCCACTCGAGCAGCAGGGCGCCGTCGACGGCGGCATCGACGTCGGCGGCGTGGTTGATCGTCCCGTGGTTGGAGAGCAGCGCGGCGGCGCGGCCCTCGAGCGCCTCGAGCGCCAGCTCGGCCAGCTCCGGGGTGCCGAACGTGGCGTACGGGGCGACGCGGATGGCGCCCCCCAGGCCGAGCATCGCGTAGTGCACGACCGGGACCTCGTCGACGACGCAGGCCAGCGCAGTCCCCATCGGCGCGTGGGTGTGGACGACGGCGCCGGTGGCGTAGCGGCGATAGACGCCCAGGTGCAGGCCCAGCTCGGAGGTCGGCGCAAACGGGCCGTCCACATGCGCCCCGTCGAGGTCGACGACCGCGACCTCCTCGCCGCCCAGCCGCTCGAGCACGGCCCCGGTCGGTGTCACCGCCACCAGGTCACCGGCCCGCGCCGACACGTTGCCGGCCGTGCCGAGGACCAGGCCCTCGGCCGCCAGCCGCCGCGCGGCCGCCGCGACGCGCTCTCGTTCACGTTCGAGCATTCATCCTCCACATTCCGGTTCATTGAACATGAACCTAAGCTCAATTTCAAGTTCTCACGGGTCGGGCCGCGCGGGGCCCCGCGGGGCCGCGATCGCCAGTGACCGCCCCGCGGGATGCCCGATCAGAGCCCGGACAACACCTCGGACGCCGCGCGCTGGCCGGAGCTGATGGCTCCATCCATGTAGCCGTTCCAGAAGGTCGCCGTCTCGGTGCCGGCCCAGTGGATGTGGCCGACCGGCTCGCGGAGGCTGGGCCCGTAGGCGTGCAGCACCCCCGGTCCGGGGATGCCGACCGGGCAGCCCCGCGTCCACTGCTGCTCGCTCCAATCGGTCTCGAAGTACTGGCTCGGATGTGCGGCGGCCGGGCCGAAGAAGCTGACGAACTGCTTGACCACCGCCGCGCGACGCGCCGACGGCGAGAGCCGCTGGTGGGCCCGAGCGTTGTCGCCGCCGACGAAGCCGAACAGGACGCCCGGCTTGCCGCCGGGGGGCGAGTCGTCGTAGGCGATGCTGACCGGGCCATTGGTCGCCGTCACCGTGCCGTTGAGCCCGGCGTGGCGCCAGAACGGCTTGGCGTAGACCGCCGCCACCTTGATCAGCGTGCCCTGGGGGAACTGCTGGGTCAGCCGGTCGCGGGCCGCGGGCAGGTGCGGGGCGTAGTCGATCCGGCCGGCGAGGGTCGGCGCGATGGCCACGATCACCCGCTTGGCCCGGATCGTGAACCGGTCTGAGCCGACGCTGACGTGCCCGCCGCTCTGCGCGATCCGGCGGACCGGCGCGTCGAGGACGAGGCGGTCGCCGAGCGCCGCCGCCACCTTGATCGCGATCTCCTGCGAGCCGCCGACGAACCGCCACATCTGCGCGCCCTGCCGGGTGTCGAACAGCCGCTGGAAGGTCCCGGCGTGCTTGGCGTCCCCGGCCGCGGCGGTGTAGAACAGGCTAAACAGGAGCGAGACCTCCCGCGGCTCGGCGCCGAAGATCGGGCGGGTCGCCGCCGCCGTCAGCGCCTCCATCGCCGGGCTCACGGCCTGGCTGCGCAGCCAGTCGGCCAGCGTCTGGGCGTCCCACGCCGCCGCGTGGGCGGCCGTCCACGGGCGGGCCACCGGGACCGACCCGGACATCCCGTCCAGCCCGGCGACGACCTGGATGATCTCGCCGGAGATCGACGGGTCGGGCGGCGCGGTGCCGAACGGCCCACTGTCGCTGTAGGCCAACCGGGTGGCGTCGGTGACGTAGAGGTCCTTGCCGGTGTCGTAGGTGGGGAAGGTGTCGACGTGGACGGCGCGGGCGAGCGCCAGCACGTGGTCCTGGGTCGGCCCGGCGAACGTGCCGCCGCGCTCGGCGACGTGGCCGCCGCCGATCGGGTGGTTCCACACCCGGCCGCCGACCCGATCGCGGGCCTCGAGCACGATCACCGAGCGCCCGGCGTGCGCGATCGCGCGGGCCGCGCTCAGGCCGGCGAACCCGCCGCCGACGACGACGACGTCGACCGCGCGCGGCGGCTGGGCGGCCGCGTCCTGGGCGCCGGGCTTCGCCGCGCGGGCGGCGGTGGGCAGCGCGGCGGCGGCGCCGCCGGCCAGCGCGCCGGCGACGAACCGGCGCCGGGTGACGTCGGGGGCGCTCATCGGCGCACCGCCGGCGGCGTTTGCGATGCCGTCATCGTGGCTAACATGAACCCAACCTCACTTTCACGTTTTGGCGAACCCTACCCCCTCGGATCCCGGAGTCAACCTACGGCACGTGCCCACTCAGGCGCGGAGCCGCGAGCGGCTGCAACGGGTCCTCGACGCCGCCGATGAGGTGCTCGCCCGCGACGGCGCGGCGGCCTTCACGACCACCCGGATCGCCCAGGTGGCCGGCGTGCCGGTCGGGTCGGTGTACCACTACTTCCCGGACAAGCAGGCGATCGTCGAGGCGCTGGCGAGGCATTACTGGAGCGACTTCGAGGATCTGGTGGCGGCCGCCGCCGACCGCGACGAGCGCGAGCCTCTGGGCGATCCGGCGGGGGCGCTGCTCGAGACCCTGGCGGCCGGCTTCCGGGCCCGCCCGGGATTTCTGGCGCTGTGGTTCGGCGGGCTGCGCACCGAGCGCATCCGCGACGTCACCCGCTCCACCCGGGAGGCGATCGCGGCGTCGGTGGCGCGGATCCTGGCCGTGCACTGGCCGCAGGCCGATCCGCGGCGCCGCGCGACCGTGGCGCGGATGGTGGTGGTCGCGGGCGACGGGCTGCTGCGCGAGGCGTTCCGGCGCTCGGCCGATGGCGACCCCGAGCTGCTGGCCGAGTGCCGGGTCATGCTCGACGCCTACGTGCGCGCGCGCCTGGGCAAGTAGCGCCAACGCCCCACTATACTTTGTGAAGTATGTCAACTTTCCGGCGCCTGCTCGGGTTCCTCGCCCCCTATCGTCGCGCGGCGATCTGGTCGTTCGTGCTCGCGTTCGGCGCGCTGATCGGGACCGTGCTGATCCCGTTCCTGACGGGCGTGGCCATCAACGCCGTCCGCGCTCACAATCACCACGAGCTGATCATGCTGTCGCTGGCGATCGTCGCGGCGGGCCTGGCGCGTCTGGTGTTCAGCGTCCTGCGCCGGCTGGTGGCCGGACAGGTGTCGCTCGCGGTCGAGGTCGACATGCGCAATGCGCTGTACGGCCAGCTTCAGCGCCTCGAGCTGTCCTTCTTCGACCGTCAGCAGACCGGCCAGCTGATGAGCCGGGCGACGGTCGACCTGCAGTCCGTGCGCTTCTTCCTCGGTTACGGGCTGATCTTCATCGCCCAGTCGCTGGTCACGATCCTGCTGGCGGCCGTCGCCATGTTCGCGCTCCAGCCGGGGCTGGCCGCCATCTCGCTGGCGCCGGTGCCGTTCGTGGTGCTCATCGCCAACCGCTACGGGCACCGCTCACGCCCGGCGATGCAGGAGGCCCAGCAGCGGATCGCCGAGCTGACCGCTGACACCGAGGAGAACGTCTCCGGCGTACGCGTCGTCAAGGCCTTCGCCCAGGAGGACCGCCAGCTCGAGCGCTTCCGCCACTCCGTGCAGCGCGTCTTCGACCAGCAGGTGAAGGCCACCAAGATCCAGGCGTTCTTCAATCCGATGATCTCGTTTCTGCCCAACCTGGGCCTGGCCGCGATCCTGCTGTTCGGCGGGCGCGAGGTCATGCACGGTTCACTGACGCTCGGCGCGTTCACCGCGTTCTACGCCTACCTGCTGATGCTCATCTCCCCCATGGAGACGCTCGGCTACATGCTGGGCGCCGCTCAGCGCGCCACCGCGTCGGGCGCGCGGATCTTCGAGATCCTCGATCGCGCGCCGCAGATCGAGACCCCGGCAGGAGCGCCGCCGCTGCCGGCCGGCGACGGCCACGTGACGCTGCGCGGCGTGGAGCTGACCTTCGAGGGCGCCGCCCAGCCGGCGCTGACGGACATCGACCTCGACGTTCCCGGTGGCCAGGTGGTCGCGCTGGTCGGCGCGATGGGATCGGGCAAGTCGTCCCTGGTGCAGCTGCTGCCTCGCCTGTACGACGTCAATGCCGGCTCGGTGTCGATCGATGGCGCCGACGTCCGCGAGGTCCAGCTCGACAGCCTGCGCGCCGCGATCGCCGTCGTCAACGACGATCCATTCCTGTTCTCCGCCACGGTGCACGAGAACATCGCCTACGCCCGCGCCAGTGCCACCCGCGAGGAAGTCCGGGCCGCCGCCCGCGCCGCGCAGGCCGATGGGTTCATCGAGCGCCTGCCCAAGGGGTACGACACTCGCGTCGGCGAGCGCGGCCTGACGCTCTCGGGCGGGCAGCGCCAGCGCCTGGCGATCGCCCGCGCCATCCTGGCCGACCCGCGGATCCTCATCCTCGACGATGCCACCTCCTCGGTCGACGCCTCGACCGAGTCTCAGATCAAGCGGGCGCTGGCTCAGCACCTGTCCGGCCGCACCACCTTCGTCATCGCCCACCGCCTGTCGACGATCGCCCTCGCCGACCGGATCGTCGTGCTCGAGCACGGCCGCATCGTCGCCGATGGCAGCCACGACGAGCTGCTCGAGTGCTCGCCGCTCTATCAGGAGATCGTCGCCAAGGGCATGCCCGACCAGGTCTTCATGACCCGACAGTCGCTGGAGGTGGCCGGACGATGAGCGTGCGCTCCGGACGCATCGAACTGCGCCGCCGCCTGCGCGAGACGAGCGGAAACGGCCGCCGCCTACGCGGGCTGATCGAGATCATGGCTCCGTACCGCTGGCGCGTCGCGGCGATGTTCGCCTCGCTGGTGGCGGCCACCGCCGCCGCGCTGGCGCCGGCGGTGCTGGCCAAGGTCGCGATCGACCGTGGCATCGAGCGCCACGACATGGGCACGCTGTACGTCGTCGTCGTCGTGTTCCTGATCTCGGCGATCGTCTACGGCGTCGCCACCTACCTGCAGACCTATCTGGTCGGCTGGGTCGGCCAGCGGGCGCTCCAGGACCTGCGGTTGAGGCTGTTCACCCACCTTCAGGCGCTGTCGATCGGCTTCTACAGCCGCAACATCGCCGGCGTGGTCATCAGCCGCATGACCAACGACGTCGAGGCGCTGGACCAGCTGGTCGAGGACGGCCTGGCCACCCTGATCCAGTCCAGCCTGACGCTCATCGGCGTGGTGGTGATCCTCATGGTCCTCGATTTCCACCTGGCGCTGCTGACGTTCATCGCCCTGCCGTTCCTGTTCGTCGGCGCGCTGGCGTTCCGGATCGCGTCGGCCGGCGCCTACCGGCTGACCCGGGAGAAGATCGCCACCATCACCGGCTACCTGGCCGAGAGCCTTTCGGGCATCCGCGTGGTCCGCGCGTTCGGGCAGGAGCGGCGTCACATCGAGCAGTTCGAGGCGCTCAACGAGGAGAACCGCCGGGCCAACCTGACCACCGTCTACCTCAACGCCGCCTACTTCCCCGCGGTCGAGCTGCTGTCGGCGCTGGTCACCGTCGAGATCCTCGTCATCGGCGGCATCGAGGCGATCAACGGCCGCACCTCGACCGGCGTGGTGTTCGCGTTCATCGCCGCGCTCAACAACTTCTTCAACCCGATCCAGCAGCTCTCCCAGCTCTACACCACCTACCAGTCGGGGATGGCTGCGCTGGACAAGATCTTCGGCCTGCTCGACGAGCAGCCCGAGATCGTCGACGCTCCTGACGCCTCCGAGCTCCCCCCGATCCGAGGGGAGCTGACCTTCGACGACGTCTCGTTCCGCTACGGGTCAGACGACGACGGCGCCTGGGCGCTGCGCGACATCGACCTCGTCGTGCGGCCCGGCCAGACCGTCGCACTGGTCGGCGAGACCGGCGCCGGCAAGTCGACGTTCGCCAAGCTGGTGGCGCGGTTCTATGACCCCACCTCCGGGCGGGTGCTCGTCGACGGCCACGACCTGCGGACGGTGACCGCGCACTCGCTGCGCTCCCAGATGGGCATGGTGCCCCAGGAGGGCTTCCTGTTCAGCGGCACCGTCCGCGAGAACATCGCCTTCGGCCGGATCGATGCCACTGACGAGCAGGTCCGCGACGCCGCCCGCGCCGTCGGGGCGGACGAGTTCATCATGGCTCTGCCCCATCGCTACGACACCGAGGTGGGCGAACGCGGCGTCCAGCTCTCCGCCGGCCAGCGCCAGCTCGTCGCCTTCGCCCGCGCGCTGGCCGCCGACCCGCGCATCCTCGTCCTCGACGAGGCCACCGCCAACGTCGACGTCCACACCGAGGGCATCATCGAGCAGGGCCTGCGCCGCCTGGTCGCCGGGCGCACCGCGATCGTCATCGCCCACCGGCTGTCGACCATCCAGCACGCCTCGCTCATCCTGGTCATGGAGCACGGGCAGATCGTGGAGCAGGGCACCCACGACGAGCTGCTGGCCGCCGAGGGGCGCTACTGGGAGCTGTATCGCGACTGGGCCGAGCAGGCCGCCGCGTAGCCGTCGTCGTTGCCTTCTTGGTGGGTAGTCGTCCGTGAGGCGGTGAGAGGGGTATCGGCGGATGTCAACGGCGGCTATCGAGTGGTAGATCGGACGGTCGCTGCCGGGTGTGTGGAGCGTGGGGTGTTGCGCGATGGGCAACGAAACCGACGTCAGAGACCAGACCCCCTCTTTTGGCGGGACGTGTGGTCTGTGCGTCGCGGATTCCGGGGTGTTTGAGACCAGACGTCCCCGACCCGGTGGGGGTGTGGTGTGTGGTGTCGGTTTGCGTCTCTGGTGTTGCGTGATGGGCAACGAAACCCGCGCTTTGGACCGGGCATCGCCCGTTTCGCGCGACGGTGGTTCAGAACGCGCGGTTTCCGCGCACCTCAGACCACGCATCCGGGATCGACCAGCACCGTGGTCTGGAGTGCAGGTCGCGCCGGCACCTCGCTGCCCTTCCCATCGTTGCCCGCCGTTTTTCGACCCAGGGCAGCCTTGGCACGGCCGGCAACCCGCCGCGCCGGCCGGTAACGCCGGCCCCGCCCGACCGCGCGCCCCGAGGCCACTCTCAGTGGTTGAGCACCGTCGAGTGCAGCACGATCCAGATCGCCGCCAGGACGATCAGCAGCACCAGCAGCACGATCGCGCGCCCCAGCCAGTAGGTCCGGTGTCGCAGCGAC